>NZ_JAUSBX010000025.1 GCF_030651835.1 Methylicorpusculum sp.
GGCATGAGAATTAACTGTCAGAGCAAACCATTAGAGGAATAACCGACAGACTTGTGGACGCGTCCTGCGGACCGGTCCGAGCAGAGCCGTGTGGATAAGTCATGGACAGCCTCCCTGCTGACCACAACTTATCCACACTCTTGGACCTCGCGACCACAAAGTCCGCCGGTTCAATAACAGGTTAAAGTGATTGATCTTAAAGACAGTTAATTCGAAAAAAAGCCAATATAGGCTTGAGGGGTTGGTTTGGCTTATTGACTACGGCAGGCTAATGAGTGACCCCTAGTTCCTCATAGTTCGATGGCAAGAGCTGACAATCAATGACTCTGTCTCCTTTGAATTGATGGATAACCGGTTTATATTCTGCTTGATGAGGTTAACAGTAACGGCTGCATTGTTTATAGTGAACTAATTGAAATAACTGGAAAATATTTAATGCATTTAATGAACCTGACCCATTTTTCTAGCGTGCAGGGGGTCATGAAAAGTATCAAGGCTAAAGGTATTGAGATCATAATCTATGAGCCCGTAATAAAAGAAGATGGTTTCTTTGATTCACGAATATGTCGTGATCTGCATGAATTCAAGAACAAGGCGGATGAGATTGTAGCCAACATAATGACCCCTGAAATTCAGGATGTTGCAGCCAAGGTATATACCCGTGACTAGTTTGGTTTAGATTGGAGCTTTGAATGATTGAATCACTCAAAAATCTTTTTTTGAATTGGAGTGGCTTGGCAAAGCATCGACCAAATCTCTACATGGCAATTACAAATATGGGGTGGTTGGTATCTGAAAAAGTTTTGAGAATTCTATTAGGGCTGGTGACTTTTGTGTTTATGGCAAGACACCTTGGCCCGAGTGATTTTGGCATTTTTAACTATGCCCTTGCTTTTTTAGCCCTATTTTCCAGCATAGCTACTGTTGGGTTGAATGGCCCAGTTGTGAGAGATATTGTTAAGGAGCCCAATGAAGTTAATCTGATCATGGGTACGTCGCTTGTACTGCAACTAATTGGTGGGCTGGTTGCTTTTTGTTTGCTTCTTGCAACTATTTTGATTGTTAGACCATTTGACAGTATTAGTTTTTGGGTGGTCTCAATAATAGGTATTGCTTGTCTATTCAAATTTTCGGAGGTCAGCAAATATTGGTTTGAGGCTAGAGTCCAGTCAAAGTATGTCGTAATTGTTGAGGCAGCTGTTTTTTTTGTTTTTACCTGCATTAAATTAGCGCTGATCTATTCCGGACTCAGTTTGATTTACTTTGCATGGGTGTCCGTGGTTGAAGCTTTGGCTTTAGCCTTGCTTGTACTCATTATTTATCAATTTAAGACCGACAATCTATTTAAATTACGATTTTCATTTGTCTGGGCCAAAAAATTATTACAAGAAAGTTGGCCCCTGATTTTGTCTGGCTTGACCGTCATTCTCTACATGAGAATTGACCAGATCATGATCGCACAAATGATGAGTGATGAATCTGTAGGTATATATTCTGCAGCGGTTAGGATAAGTGAAGCGTGGTATTTTATTCCACTGGCAATTGTCTCTTCGGTCTTTCCGTCCATTATCAGATTTAAGGGGGAGGGCCAGGAAAAGTACTATGTTCAGCTTCAAAAGTTGTTTAGCCTAATGGTGCTGATTTCCATTTTAGTTGCGATCCCTATGTCGCTTATTTCAAATTGGTTGATTTTGACAATGTACGGTCAGGAGTTTGGTGAAGCTGGTTATGTATTGGCATTACATGTATGGGCCGGTATTTTTGTTAGTCTTGGAGTCTCAAGTGGTAAATGGTATTTGAATGAAAACCTCACAAGGCTGATGTTCTACAGGACACTATGTGGGGCAGTAATCAATATCACAATGAATTATTTTCTAATACCTTTCTATGGAATTATAGGGGCAACGTATGCAACTTTAATAAGTTATATTTTTGTTGCGTTCTTATTTGATATTTTCAATCCAAAAACAAGAAAAATTTTCTGGATGAAAGTTGATTCATTTTTCTTCAAAGGACTTAAGCCTAATCAATTCTTCCTTAAATAAAATGATCCAATCACTAAAAAACTTAACCAGGAATTTTCTCGGGCTATGGTGGCAGTCTACTTGTTCGCAAGAGGGTGAAGATCTGGTGCTTGCCAAAATTTTTAATGCCAGAAAATCCGGGTTTTATGTAGATGTCGGTGCGCATCATCCAATGCGTTTTTCTAATACCTACAAATTTTACAAAAGAGGTTGGCGTGGCATAAATATAGAGCCAAATCCAGAAGTTATTGGTTTATTTAAAAAGTTTAGATCCAGAGATATCAATCTTAATATTGGAATCGGCAAGAAGCCTTCAACGCTCCTCTACTATATGTTTAACGAGTCAGCGTTGAATACTTTTGATGAGGCATTGGCGCAAAAAAGGCTTGAGTCTATTCAATATCGTCTGAAGGAAACCAGACATGTCCCAATTGAAAGATTGGATCAGGTACTTGCGAGATATAAAAACGAATTTACCCAGATAGATTTTATGACTATTGATGTCGAGGGTTTGGATTTTGAAGTACTGAAATCTAATGATTGGGTAGCATATAGGCCAAATTGGGTATTAGTAGAACAACTTGGGTTGAGTGACTTATCCAATATGGATTTTGAAATCCATCATTTCATGAAAGAAAAAGGATACGTGTTGTTCGCAAAGACGTTTAACACTCTCTTTTACAAAAATAATGACAAATCAATATAGTCCCATTGCCTTATTCGTTTACAACCGGCCTAGACACACCCTTAAAACGGTAGAGGCTTTGCTCAAGAACCCAGAGGCTTCGAGTTCTGAATTATTCATTTTCTCAGACGCAGCAAAGCATGAAGGTGATCGATCGGCAGTCAATGAGGTTAGGGCGTTCATACACCAGATAACCGGGTTTAAGACTATCACGATTATAGAGCGCGAGAAAAACTGGGGTCTCGCAAACTCAATCATAGACGGTGTGACAGCGATATGTGATAAGTATGGTAGGGTCATTGTACTTGAAGATGACCTGATTTTTAGTGAGCATTTTCTTGGCTACATGAACTCAGCACTGAATAAGTATGAGGATAATCAACTGGTTTGGCATATAAGTGGGTGGAATTACCCCATTGATCCATCTGGGCTTGGGGATGCATTTTTCTGGAAAACAATGAATTGCTGGGGTTGGGCTACATGGGCAAATAGATGGAATAAATTCTCCAAAAAACCTGATGAGATGATCAGAGGCTGGTCGCCGCAAAAAATCAATGCATTCAACCTGGATGCGACGTATAACTTTTGGCGTCAAGTAAAGTTGAATCGTAAAGGTAAGATAAATACTTGGGCAGTTTTCTGGTATGCGACGATTTTTTCGCATGGTGGTTTATGTCTTAATCCTACATCTTCATATGTCATGAATATAGGGCATGATGGCACAGGCGAAAATTGCCGAAATTCTGATCATTTTTCGATGTATCAGTTCATTAATGAAAAACAAGATATAGTCTTGCCTGACTTAGTTAAAGTCTCTGATGATGCTGTATGTCGTATAAAAATCTTTTTGGATAAATACGCAAGGCAAAGTCAAGCTTTATATTGGCTAAGAAAAATTCAAATGGTCAGTGAGATTTATTTTTGATGGAAACGATTGATATTTGGGGCGAAAAAATTCCTCTTTCAGTCCTATCGCAGTATGAGATCGATTACCTAGCGACATTCTCTAAAAATATTCCTGACGTCCATTGGATTTGGTCGGAAATGGATCGTGTATGGAATGATCTCAAACTAGATAATACCAAGCCCCTATCTGATCAGCGGATAGCTGATTATTATGGTCATCCAATATGGATAGTTAATGGATTATTCACAAAATTTGATAAGGTCTCTAAAGGCCATAGACTTGCAATTGCTAAATTTCTTGAAAAGCAAGGAGTAGTTAACATTGCGGATTATGGTGGCGGGTTTGGTGAAATGGCTATTACACTTAGTGAAGTCTTGCCAAATGCTGATATTTCAATAATAGAGCCATATCCGTCCAAGTTGGGTATTTACCGACTCGAGAATTTTACAAGGGTTAGACAAGTTCAAGAGATAACCAATAATTCATATGATGCGGTAATTGCACAGGACGTGCTTGAGCATGTTGAAGATCCAGTATTACTTGCGTTTCAGTTAACCGAAACAGTTAAAAAAAGTGGAATAATTGTTTTTGCTAACTGCTTTTATCCGTATATCAATTGTCACCTTCCATCCACATTTCATTTAAGACATACATTTTCATTTGTGTCTAAAAATCTGGGTCTGAAATATCTTGGTGTTATTAAAGGGGCATATCACGCTCAGGTTTATAGGAAAGTTGCTGAACCAAATCTTGATCGTGTCCGTGCAGCAGAGAATATTTCCCGCAAAGTTGGCGGAATGGTTAATTTGCCATTGAGTACTTTGATATCTAAGGTTAAAAGAAGAATATTCGTCAGATGAAAATTGGTATTGTCAACAAGCACCACAAAAAAGGTGGTGCAGCTATTGCTGCTGATCGTTTGTTTGAGGCTTTGCTCTCAGATGGCGTTACCGTATATAAATACATAGATTCCGGTGAAATTGATAATCCAAATATAAAAAAAAGACTATTTGGTGTGCGTTTTTCTGAGTTCATTTCATTCATTAGAAACTCGATTGGTACAGGGTTTGCTAAGATGGTCAAGCGTAACGATTCAACAACTCTTTCACCCGCAGTGATTCCTTCTTGCTGGCCAGATGTCCTGAATGACTCAGATATGGATGTCATTAATCTTCATTGGATTAATGGCGAAATGATGTCAATAAAAGATATATCTCGAATTACTAAGCCTTTGGTTTGGACCATGCATGATATGTGGCTAGTATCTGGGGCAAGTCACTACTTTGATGAAAAGGAGCTAGAACTAAATTCTAGTGACGGCCGTGCATCCAATAAGCAATTCGATTTAGAAATGTGGACGTTGAGCAGAAAACTTAAATTATGGAAAAAGCCGATTCATATTGTATCCCCAAGTAATTGGTTGGCAAGATGCGTAAAAAAATCTAAATTGACATCTAATTGGCCAGTAAGTGTAATTCATAATCCGATTGATATTAATTTCTGGAAGCCTTTGTCTAAATCGAGATGTAGACAGCATTTAGGGTTGTCAGCTGACGAAGATGTTTTAATGTTTGGAGCCGTGGGTGGCGGCAAAGACCCCAGGAAAGGCTTTGATCTACTAATTGATGCTATAGAGAGGCTACATCAAAACTACAGTGCTATTAAGAATTTGACGGTAGTGGTTGTTGGGCAAGTAAAGCCAACTAAGGATGTTCATTGGCAGATACCGACAATATTTACAGGGCACCTATCTTCCCAGGATGAATTAAGAGATTTTTACAATGCCGCTGATCTTTTAGTAATCCCTTCTAGGCAAGATAATCTCCCTAATACAGGGCTTGAAGCGATTGCATGTGGCGTACCCGTTGTTGCTTTTGATATTGGGGGCTTGTCAGACATTGTTGTTCACAAAAAAACTGGTTACCTAGCAAGCGCATTTGACTGCAGCGATTTGGCGGCTGGCATAGTTTGGGTTTTAGAACAAAAAAAACTTAACAACGAGTCAGTTAGTAGAGAATCAGAAGTGGAATCAATTAACATCAATTGCAGGATTTATGCGGAGGAAAATTTTTCTTACCAAGTGATTGCTGAAAAGTATAAAGCTTTATATAGAAGCCTATTATGACGCATGGCTATCCAACAATCTCAATTATTACAGTCTGCTACAACAGTGAAGAAACCATTGCGGATACGATAGCTTCAGTTGCATCTCAGCAATACAGTGACTACGAACATATCATTGTAGATGGTGCCTCCTCAGATGGCACCCTGGATATCGTAAAAAATGCACGGAGTGTAACCCGGTATGTCTCAGAGCGAGATGAAGGGATTTACGATGCTATGAACAAGGGTATTTCTATGGCTACAGGGAATGTGATAGGAATATTAAATGCCGATGACGTTTATGCTAATGCTGAAATATTACAACGAATATCGCTAAAGATGGAGCGAGATAGCCTCGATGTGTTATACGGCGATGTCGTTTTTTTTTCGCCTTATAAGCCGAATGTTATCAAACGTCGCTTCAGTTCAGGGCAATTCTCACCTTCAAAAATTGCCTGGGGTTGGATGCCGGCACATCCGTCACTTTTTATCAGACGATCATTATTCGAACAATATGGCTTTTATAAAACCGATTTTAAAATAGCTGGTGATTTCGAGTTTGTAGCCAGAATATTTAAGGGAGGTAACTTGCGCTATGGTTATTTACCGGAAGTGATGGTTAAAATGCGCACCGGGGGAATTAGCACGGGAGGATGGCGTAATACAATTCTGCTAAACCAGGAGGTGTTGCGAGCTTGTCGTGAAAATGGAATAAGTACTAATTGGTTAAAAATTATTTCAAAGTATCCATTCAAATTATTTGAATATTTACGCTAGTTTACAGGAGTGGCTAAGCAAATTAACTGTGCTCGCGGTTTGATTTAGTCCAAAAGGGGTAGTCAATTAGAACTTCCTGGTACTACATGTAGTATTTTTGGATTTGACTTAGAATGGTTGAAATCCAGTCTGCATGTGCTGTATGAAATATTCAGACCGTTATCAGCAATCACAATATATTGTGGTAGGAGGCGCTAATTGACTACCCCGTTAGTCCAATATATTTTACAAATTATAATTAATTAATATGTAAAACATTTTAGTCATTACGATTGAGTATGGATATTGTTGAGCTCGGACAACAGATAAGAAAATTATGAAGTCAACAGGGCATTTCTCAGCAGCAAATTGCTGCGAATTTGGGAATGTCTCGGGCAACTTTAATGCGCTAGAAAAAGGGCGGTCTGGCGATGTAGGTGTACGGAAAGTACTGAGTATTTTGGATTATCTGGGTTATGAGTTGACGTTGCGAGAAAAGTCCCCTTTTCCGACTCTGGAGGAGTTAACCGGAGAATGAGGGCTTGCGTGTTAATATGCAAAATCAGCCTGCCGGGTTTTTGGTAAAAGAAAAGGCGGAGTTTATTTTTAATTACGCCGATGTGGATAGTGATTAATTTATATCCTTGACTATGCCGGTCCGGACTAAAAGTTATGCGTATTCTCGGTTACATCCCCTATTTGAGATGCATTTACCTGAAGGTTATTTGCTATCAATCATCAAAAAACACTTCGCCAAGTTAACGGCTACAGACGATTTCGGCTTGTTGCGTTTGTTGTCGCCATCGATAAGGGGCAGAGTTCATTACCTTGCGGATTCATCTGTTTTGACTACGCCATTACATCTAGAAGAGCTGCTGCATAGTCAACAGGACGGCCTGTTTGACGAACTGGTTAGCCGATTTGCTTTGCAAAGTGCCTTGAGTGGCGTTCAGCCCAAGGTTTTGGTCAAGGTGGTTGATAAAGCCTCATTAGAATTGAATGATTAAATTGTTAAAGCTTGGGGAGCGGATTATCCACAGTTGGCCTTAAATGAGTATTTTTGGATGCAAGTGTTAAAGCATGCCGGTGTCGATGTGCCGGTGTTTTATTTGTCTGATGATGATGCGTTGTTTGTGATGAAACGCTTTGATTCGACCGATCGAGGTGAGTCTATCGGTTTCGAGGATATGTGTGTTATAGGACAAACAGCGAGATGATAAATATGTTGGCAGTTATGAACAAATCGCCAAAACAATCAAACTGTTTTGCAGTCCCGTTAACAAGATGCGTTCGTTGCAGCAGTTTTTTAAAATGGTGGTGTTAAATAATTGTTTGCAAAATGGTGATGCGCATTTGAAAAATTTCGGCCTGCTCTATGATGATTTGAGCGCTATTCGCTTGGCTCCAGCCTATGATGTGGTGCGCACCAAGGTATATATAAAACAGGATATTGCTGCTCTGACTTTGTTGGGGAGTAAAAGATGGTGGGAACAGGCTTATTTGCTGCGTTTTGCTGTCGTGAGTTGTGGTCTGACAGCTAAAATTGCACATCGATTGCTTGAGGAGTGCCGAGTTGCTTTAGGCGAGGTGCGGGAATTAGTCAATCGGCGCTTGCTTGATGAGTCGGTAGCGAAAAAGCGAGAGGTGCTTGAGCATTTGTCGGTGCTGATGGGGCAGGCGTTGTCTGCAAACCCGATAAGTTATGCATTTTGCTAACCGTCCGTCCCCCTCTTTGAAAAAGAGGGGCTGGGGAGATTTTTTGTATAAATCCCCCTCGATTCCCCATTTTTAAGGCTATGTTGGCGTTAATAGTTGGTGTCGCCCCGGCACGGATTGCCGGGGTCCAGAAGCCATGGATGGCGTTGGACTTTCACTTCCTTGTGACTTGGTTTCCTGCAATCCATGCCGGAATGACGGCGTTGACGTAGTTTTAACTACCAAAGCGAACATAGCCTTTTTTAAAGGGGGAAGAAGCCTAAATTAACGGTATTGCCCAGTAGGGTCAATGCCTAACTTAGGTGGTTTATTCGCGGGCATGGCCTGCTCCTACAAAAAAATACGCTTAACTTAACGGCATTTGCTGTAGGGCCCGATTAGTTGGGTAGTACAAATAAACTGATTGGGTCGTGACATGGAGTTTTATGAAAAAGAGTTGCTTGGTAACCGGGGCTAGTGGTTTTATTGGTGAAAGACTTGCTTGGCATTTATCGCAAAAAGGCTTTAAGGTCAGAGTTTTAAATCGGCGAGTGAAAAGCGATAAAATTGATTCATATCGAATCGATTTGGTTGAGGATAACGTTCCATCAAATCTATGTGCCGATATTGACACAATATTTCATCTGGCCGGGAAAGCTCACGCTTTAACGGAAACTCACCAAGACGAAGCCGAATATTTCCAAGTTAACACCGAAGGTACTCGCAAGTTGTTGGAATCGGCCAAGCGGGAGGGCGTTCAGCGTTTTATTTTTTTCAGCAGCGTCAAGGCTGTAGGAAGCAGTTTAAATCAGCCAATGCATGAAACGGTAACAGAACCAGCTGATGAACCTTACGGCCAATCTAAATATGAAGCAGAACAGCTCGTTTTACATGGCGGCTATGTGCCACACTCGGTCGTTATTCGCCCCTGTTTGGTGTATGGCAATACGGAAAAAGGTAATCTGCCTCGCATGATTAATGCTATCCGGAGTGGTTACTTTCCTCCCTTTCCGGAGGTGCATAACAAACGTTCGATGGTTCATGTTGAGGATGTGGTGCAAGCGGCATTATTGACAGCTGAAAATCCTAAAGCTGCAGGCCAGATTTATATTGTTTCAGATGGCCGCACCTATTCAACCCGAGAAATGTATGATTGGATTTGTGAGGCTTTAGGTAAACCACCTTCGTCATTTAATGTGCCGATGGTTTTACTGCAAGCTCTGGCTAAGCTTGGAGATGGGTTAGGTCGATTGCGCGGTCGCCGATTTTTTTTTGACACTGATGCGCTGAACAAATTAATCGGCTCGGCTTGGTATTCATCGGCAAAAATTGAGCGTGAATTAGGTTTTCGATCTATACATGATTTGCAGGGATCCTTACCCGGGATTGTCAGATATCTTGAGAGAAACAGGTGACAGTTAAATATTTTGTAGGGTGCGCATTGTGTCCCTTCTGTAAGACTATGTTTGTGTTAATAACTGGCGTCGCCTCGGCGTGGACTGCAGGGACGCGGAGGACATCAATGACGAAGGGGCTTTCACGTCCGTGTGGCCTGGATTCCGGCAGTCCCTGCCGGGATGACGCTTTCGATATTTTTTCAACTACCAATGCGAACATAGCCTTTTGTAATCGCTTTGTGGTCGTTAAGGCCAGGAAATGGTTCGCAAAGCGCACTCC
Organism: Methylicorpusculum sp.; assembly: GCF_030651835.1. GTDB lineage: Bacteria > Pseudomonadota > Gammaproteobacteria > Methylococcales > Methylomonadaceae > Methylicorpusculum. Next base: position 9,848 of record NZ_JAUSBX010000025.1, read on the forward strand.
AAAGCGGCAACAACCGAGTGCACGTCGGATTGGGGTATAAGGACTTTATGTTAGTTATGCCGGCGATGTGCCTGTTCGTTTTTGCGGCAAGTTACTATTTGACCGGCTGGATCAGGCGTTATGCCTTGAATAAAAGCGTGTTGGATGTACCGAATGCTCGTAGTTCACATGCGACGCCGACGCCGAGAGGCGGAGGCTTGTCGGTTGTGTTGGTTTTTTTATCAGCGATTGGCGGGCTGTCTTTTTTTGATTCAATTGCGATCGAATCCGTTTATGTTGCCGGAATGATTCTGTCCGGTGCCTTAGTGGCGGCCATCGGTTTTTGGGACGATCATGTTTCGATTTCTGCGAAATGGCGGTTTTTGGTGCATTTCATCGCGTCGGCTGGTGTGTTATTGATTTTCCCTGAATTACCCGAGATACAATTTTTCACGATAAGTTTATCCGGCAAGTCATTGTTGTTTGCTTTTTATACCTTCATGCTTGTTTGGCTGTTGAATCTTTATAACTTCATGGATGGCATCGATGGCATTGCCGGAGTTGAAGTAATTACGACAGCGGCATCGGCTTCTTTGCTTTTAGTGTTGCAAAGTCAAAACGATTGGGCTTTAGTGATGATATTGCTGGCCTTGTCCGTTGCCGGCTTTCTGGTTTGGAATTGGCCGCCGGCTAAGATTTTTATGGGCGATGCCTGCAGCGGTTTTTTAGGTTTTACATTAGGTTTACTGGCTTTGACGACATCGATTACCGGTGCCTTGAATGTTTGGAGTTGGTGGATTCTGTTGTCGGTTTTCATCGTCGATGCAACGGTTACGTTGCTGCGGCGTATTGCTATGGGCGAAGTGTGGCACGAAGCGCATCGCAGTCATGCCTATCAAATACTTTCCAGACGTTTGATGTCGCATAAAAAAGTAACGCAAGGCGTGCTAATGATCAATGTCTTTTGGTTGTTGCCTTGGGCTTATCTGACGGCGAAATTACCAACATGGGCGCCCTTAATTTGTGTTATTGCGATGGCGCCATTGTTTGTTGCGGCCTTGATGATTGGTGCCGGAACGACGAATGATTAGAAAAGATTACGTTAATGTTGCAGGAAAATGTTTTAATTGAATATTCCTTAACCCAATGACACGCAAAAAACTACCCATCGGCATACAAACCTTCCGCGAGATCCGCGAGGACGATTGTTACTACGTCGACAAGACAGCGTTTGCGCTTAAGTTGGCCACGGAAGGTAAATATTATTTTCTGTCGCGACCGAGACGTTTCGGGAAATCATTGTTTCTTGACACGCTGGCCGAACTGTTTGCCGGCAACGAAGTGTTGTTTAAAGGGCTTTATTGCCATGATAAATGGGATTGGACTAAGCAATATCCGCTGATTCGGATTAGTTTTGGCGGTGGCTTGATAAAAAGTGAAACTAGCTTAGAGGAAAAACTGGAAGAAATTTTTCGTATAAATTCCGAACGTTTGCTCATAAGCTGCGACTACGCATATTCGGACCGACGATTTTTTGCTCAAATGATACAAAGAGCCAGCGAAAAATTCGGCCAGCGTGTCGTCATCTTAATAGACGAATACGACAAGCCGATACTCGACAACATCACAAACCCGGATATTGCGAGACAGATGCTTGATGGCTTGCGTAACTTCTATTCAGTGATCAAGGATTGTGATGCGTTTATCCGCTTTGCGTTTTTGACCGGCGTATCCAAATTCAGCAAAGTCAGTCTATTTTCGGGATTGAATAATCTCGAGGATATTACCGTCAATGCCGCTTATTCGGCTATTTGCGGGTATAGCGAAACCGATGTCGATACGGTGTTTGCGGCGGAAGTTGAAGGTTTGGACCGCGATAAAATCAAGGACTGGTACAACGGTTATAACTGGACCGGCGAGTCGGTTTACAATCCTTTCGATTTGCTACTGCTGTTCCGCGAAAGACAATTCAAGCCGTTTTGGTTCGAGACCGGTACCCCGACGTTTTTAATCGATATTCTGACTGAACGCCTTGCCTGGTTGCCCGAGTTGGGACGGCTGGAGTCCGATGCTGAATTGCTGTCGACCTTTGATATCGACGATATGCCGACCGAGGCCTTGATGTTTCAAGCAGGATATTTAACGATCGACCGCGAAGAAAATTTAGGCGACGCTTATTTCTATCGGCTGAGGTTCCCGAACCGGGAGGTTTATCAAAGCCTTTACGGGCGCTTGTTGAGAACGTGGACGCCGGATGCGCAGGCCGAAGTCCGCAATCGCAAATCGCTGTATCGGCTATTGCAGAGTAACGATTTCGAAGGCCTTCAAAACTTATTCACGGCCTTTTACGCCGGAATTCCGCACGACTGGTACCGCAACAACCCGATCGCGCAATACGAAGGTTATTACGCCAGCGTTTTTTACAGCTACTTCGCTGCGTTGGGTTTGACCGTCACGCTCGAAGACGCGACGAACCATGGGCGGATAGACATGACGGTGCATTTCAACAGGCAGATCTATCTATTCGAATTTAAAGTCGTGGAGCTGGTGCCGGAGGGCAAGGCGCTCCGGCAATTGAAGGAAAAGAACTACGCCGAAAAATATAAAGCCGAAGGCGTTCCGATGCATTTGATCGGTGTTGAATTCAGCAAGGAAAGCCGAACGGTGATTGCTTTCGATGTTGAAACGATCATGGACTCATGAACTATCGGTACGCAAGCATTAGAATGGGAAATTTCTGTCGTTAGCAAGTTCGATTCGACGTAGAAGTGATCAGAGAGCTTGGCGATTTGGAGAATTCAGCTTTGAAAAGGTAAGAATCATGGAAAATTTAGCGCATTGGTTTTTAAGATTATCGCGTCCTAAAAAAGCGCTGATAACGATGAGTGCGGATGTGTTTTTTACGGTCTTTTCACTATGGCTGGCGTTTTCATTGCGGTTGGGCGAATTCTACGTTCCTAAGGACCGCGTTTGGATCTTTTTTTTAGTGGCCCCTTGTATTGTCATTCCGATTTTTATCCGGATGGGCTTGTATCGAGCAATAATTCGTTATATCGGGGTTAGGGCTCTGGCAACTATTACGCAAGCCGTTACGCTTTATGCTGTGATATTTGCTGCATTGGTTTTCCAATTAAGACTCGGTCTCGTTCCTAGAACTGTCCCGCCATTGAATTGGCTGCTCATGTTATTTTTTGCCTCGGGAAGTCGATTCATGGCGAGGTGGTGGTTTGGAGATTTATATGCCCGGCTTACGGCAAATACTGAACAGGAAAATACCCGAAGAAAAAATGTCATCATTTACGGTGCTGGGAGTGCCGGCGCACAGTTGGCTGCAGCATTAACCAATGGCAGAGAGTATAGGCCTGTTGCGTTTATTGATGACGACAGTAAATTGCATAAGCAAAAAATCAATGGGATAAGAATTTACCCTTTGAGTGCGCTGACCTACTTGATTGAGCGCCATAAAGCCGCTGATTTGTTATTGGCTATTCCTTCAGCGACCAGAGCCCGGAGAAGCGAAATAATCACACGCCTGGAATCTTATCCTGTTCACGTTCGAACAATGCCTGGCATGGCCGACATGGCGCAAGGTAAGGTTACATTTGACGAGCTGCAAGAAGTCGATATTGCTGATTTGTTGGGTCGGGATGCCGTAACGCCGGATCCTCAGCTGTTGATGGCTAATATTTCCGGTAAAGTGGTCATGGTAACCGGTGCCGGTGGCTCAATAGGATCTGAATTATGTCGGCAAATCATTGCTCTCAAGCCGTCCGCACTCATTTTGTTTGAAATGAACGAATTTGCGCTGTATGACCTTGAAAAGGAATTACTCTGCAGCTTAACTCGTTTAAATAAGCAGCTTCGGATAATACCGGTATTAGGTTCGGTGCTTAATCAGCAGCGGGTGGAAAAAATTTGTACGGTTTTCGGTGTTCAGACTATTTATCATGCGGCCGCCTACAAGCATGTGCCAATGGTGGAAAAGAACCCAGGCGAAGCAGTCTTAAATAATGTATTTGGTACATTAAGTCTGGCTAAGGCCGCCATTCAGTGCAAAGTGGAAACCTTTGTGCTCATCTCCACAGATAAGGCGGTAAGGCCTACCAATACCATGGGGGCGACCAAGCGTTTTGCCGAATTAATATTACAAGCGTTGAGTGTCGATCACGTCGATAAACATAAAACACGTTTTACAATGGTCAGGTTTGGCAACGTATTAGGTTCTTCAGGGTCGGTTGTGCCTTTGTTCAGAGAACAGATAGCACGTGGAGGACCGGTTACAGTCACTGATTCCAGAATAATACGTTATTTCATGACGATTCCTGAAGCCTCGCAGCTAGTGATTCAGGCCGGGGCTTTGGGGCGGGGTGGTGATGTCTTTGTGCTTGATATGGGTGAGCCGGTTCGTATCTTGGATCTTGCCAGGCGTATGATCCATTTGAGTGGTCTTACGGAAAAGAACAATATCCAGCCATCGGGTGACATCGAGATAGTGTTTACCGGATTACGGCCCGGCGAGAAGTTGTATGAGGAGTTACTAATTGGCGAGAATGTTTCTGAGACAACTCATCCCCGCATTATGCGAGCTCAGGAAGAGATTGTACCGTGGAAAATACTCAATCAAAAATTGCAGGAATTAGAGAAAGCGACTCTGTCAGATGATTACATGCAGGTTAGAAAAATCTTCAAGGAGGTTGTGTCGGGTTTTGCGCCACAATGCAGCATAGAGGATTGGATTTGGACGGAAAGCACTGGCAAACTGTCCGGGATAAAAGAGTTAAAGATTCGGAAACTAAACCAGATCAATTGAATCTCGGGCCAAAAAAAACCTCCCAATGCTTTCGAAGCAAGGGGAGGTTGAAAGATCAAGCAGAGTTTATGAGGAGGAACTGCTTGCAGGTACTACACCAGAAGGTAAAAAAACATCTCTTTGATTAAACAGACCCTGGTCAGGCGCTTAATCCGTACTTTCAAGTTTTTAATTTAGGACTTATAAATTTAATCTCGATAATACTGGTTAAATCAATTGTTTCTAGTTCGAAATGGCTGCTAAGAAAAAAAACGATCATTCAACACTTGCTGGCTACTATACAGACATATAATTTGCTTACAATAGCTCAAAAGATAAATGGATTGTTTCTTGTAATTAAATAAACCATAATGTCAATAAATTTTTATGGTTTTTGTTAACTTGAAACAGTTTAAGCTTAAAGTTTTACAATTTGTGTTCGGCTTAGAGGATAAGCCGAAATTGCATATCACACAAAATAAACATTAGCCTGACTGATCTTTAAATTTAGGAGTGGAATTTGGATAAGCTAACGAGCATGACAGTTTTCGTAAAAGTAGCAAAGGCAGGGAGTTTTGCGGGTGGTGCTCGTGATCTGGGAATTTCCAGAGCTATGGCGACAAAACATATCATGCAACTGGAAGGTCATTTAGGTACACGCTTATTCAATAGAACAACGCGTAGTCTAAGTTTGACTGAAGTGGGCGGTTCTTACTTGGAGCGTTGCCAGCAGGTGCTTGAGGAAGTCGACGAAATGGAAGCTGCGGTGACACACTTGCAGACGGAGCCCCGGGGATTGCTGAAAATAAGCGCGCCACAGGTCATTGGTGCAACGCAAATTGCTCCGGCCATCGCTGAGTTTCTTAAATTGCATCCCGATTTATCGGTAGAAATGATTTTACAGGGAAATATAGGTGATCTGATCGATGAGGGCATAGATATGGCAATACATTTAGGCGGGGTGGAAGATACCAGCATGATTGCCCGTAAACTTGCCAGTTCCCCTTTGGTGATATGCGGTTCTCCGGCTTATTTTGAAAAATACGGGGAACCAAAATCACCGGAAGATTTGGCCGAGCATAGCTGCTTGATCAATTGGGCCATACCCCCCAGAGACCAATGGCGATTTAAAGGTGCTTACGGTGACTTTATGGTTAAGGTTTCAGGGCGAATCCAGTCAAACGTGGCGGATCCTATCCGGGTAGGAGCAATTGAAGGATTAGGATTAGTCATGCTGCCCAAGTACATTGTTGGCCGCGATATTGAAAAAGGTAAATTAAAACCGGTCCTTGAAGAATATGGATTGGATCCTCTGGAGATTCATGTCATTTACCCTCATCGCAAATATTTATCCGCAAAAGTTCGGCGATTTTTGGACTTTCTTCAAGATTGGCTGCCTCATCGGATAGGTATTGAAGGCAATAGAACGTGGAGTCAATAGCAGTCAAATGGGATCGTGCCTATGCTGATAGTGATCCTGTCAATGCTCAACCTTGTGCAGTATTAGCCGAAAATAGTTACTTGTTACCGAGTCAAGGCTTGGCTTTGGATTTGGCCTGCGGACTGGGCGGAAATGCTTGTTTTCTTGCAGCGCAGGGATTGGTTACAGAGGCATGGGATTGCTCGGGTGTGGCACTGGCAAAATTAAAACAGTACGCCGGGACAAAAAAGCTTAATGTTTCTGTGCGACAATGCTTTGTAGGCGCAGAATGTTTTGTACCCTCCCGTTTTCATGTCATAGTAGTCTCAAGGTTTCTTGACCGGTCACTGTGTGATGCGATAATAGCCAGCTTAGTGCCGGGAGGTTTGCTCTTTTATCAGACGTTTACACTGACCAAGGTGAATGAGAAGGGCCCATCGAATCGAGATTTTCTGTTGGAAAATACAGAATTACTCAAGCTTTTTGCGCCGTTAGATGTGCTGTATTACAGGGATAATCAGCGTATTGGCGATGCTTCTCAAGGTCTTAGAAATGAAGCTCAATTCATAGGGCTGAAACAGCCCAAGCCTTTAGAATAAGGATAAAAGCTGTTTGAGAACATTCAAGACCAATAGACAGGCATTAATACACAAAGGAATAGCTGAGCTAATGCCTTTAAAAAATCATATTTTAATCAACACAATACTAGAGTACATTTTAAGTGATCCAACAATTAAGAAATATTGCAATCATTGCTCACGTAGACCATGGCAAAACAACCCTGGTAGATAAGTTACTGCAACAATCGGGGACTTTCAAAGACCATGAAAAGGTTTCTGAGCGGATGATGGACTCTAACGATCTTGAGAGAGAGCGCGGCATTACGATTCTGGCTAAAAACACGGCAATAGATTGGGAGGGATATCACATAAATATTGTCGATACCCCGGGCCATGCCGACTTTGGCGGTGAAGTTGAGCGGGTGCTCTCTATGGTTGACTCGGTCCTGCTATTAGTCGATGCCGTCGATGGTCCCATGCCGCAAACGCGTTTTGTTACGCAAAAGGCATTTGCACTGGGACTGAAGCCTATCGTGGTAATCAATAAAATTGATCGCCCTGGCGCCCGCCCTGACTGGGTTGTTGATCAGACCTTTGATTTATTTGATCGATTGGGTGCAACTGATGAACAATTGGATTTTCCAATTGTTTATGCTTCCGCCTTGAACGGTTATGCAAGTTTGGAATCTACCGCTACCGAAGGCGACATGACGCCTTTATTCCAAACGATTGTGGATAAAGTAAGTCCGCCAAATGTTGATTTGGAAGGGCCCTTTCAAATGCAGGTATCCAGCCTGGATTACAATTCCTATGTAGGTGTTATTGGGATTGGCCGGATTCAGCGTGGCTCAGTGAAGTCAAATATGTCGCTGACTTTGATCAACCGCGAAGGCGTAACGCGTAAAGGACGTATCTTGCAAATATTCGGGTTTCACGGTTTGGAACGCGTGGAAGTGCCTGAAGCAAGAGCGGGCGATATCATTGCATTTACCGGTATTGACAAGTTGGAAATTTCGGAAACCTTGTGCCATCCTGATGCAGTTGAGGCCATGACGCCCCTGTCTGTGGATGAGCCTACCGTTACCATGACCTTTCAAGTCAATAATTCTCCTTTTGCCGGTAGAGAAGGTAAGTATGTAACTTCGAGGCAGATACGTGAGCGCCTGGAAAAAGAGTTGCAGCATAATGTGGCGCTGCGTGTTGAAGATACAGAAGATCCCGATAAATTTAAAGTTTCCGGTCGCGGCGAATTACACTTGTCGGTACTGATTGAAAATATGCGGCGTGAGGGATTTGAACTCGGAGTTTCCAGGCCGGAAGTCATCATCAAGGAGATCGATGGCGTAAAATGCGAGCCGTTTGAAATGGTGACCATTGAGGTTGAAGAAATTCATCAAGGCACCATTATGGAAAAAATGGGTGACCGCAAAGGCGATTTACAGAATATGGTACCGGATGGTAAAGGCCGGGTTCGTTTGGAATATATCGTTCCGTCAAGAGGCTTGATTGGTTTTCAATCCGAGTTTCTGACTGCAACATCAGGATCAGGCCTTCTTTATCATGTATTTGAAAATTATGGGCCTCTCAGACCGGGAACAGTAGGTAAACGCCAACGAGGCGTGCTAATCTCAATGCTGCAAGGCAAGGCGGTCTCATTCGGTTTGTTCAACTTACAGGAACGTGGTGATTTATTCCTGGTGCATGGTGATGAAGTTTACGAGGGAATGTTAGTGGGTATACATTCTCGAGCTAATGATTTGGTGGTCAATCCAACCAAGGCCAAGCAGTTGACGAATATGCGTGCATCCGGAAGCGACGAGGCGTTGACATTAAGTCCAATTCAAAAATTTACGCTGGAACAAGCTTTGGAATTTATTGATGAAGATGAGTTGGTGGAAGTAACACCTAAATCGATCCGCTTGCGTAAAAGGCTTTTGACCGAAAATGACAGAAAGCGGGTATCACGTTCAGGCGTATAAAAATCTGTCTGGTATTTTTGAAAATTAGATAGGAATAATGAGGAGAGTTGCACAGTAGAAAATTGTTAACAATTTTTGAAGTGCATGCTCTCAATCAACCAGCAATTCTCAATTTGAAGGGGAAAAAGGGTAGGGGGATGCTTTTTGAGGATGTCGGCATCAGTAATGCTGCTGTCAGGCACCCAAGGAAGGGTTTAAGACGTTCCTCGAAAAGCTTTTCCCAGCCCAAAATGACGCTGAAAATATCAAACTGGGAATTGCTGTACTCTCAACATAATGGACGGCATCTAGAAACTTTCATAGTAGAATGCCTTGATTAACATTTAGCCTAATAGTTGTTATGGAATCACGCACCGCGGAAATCGAGCGCAACACGCTTGAAACGCAAATAAAAGTTAAGATTAATTTGGATGGGACAGGAAAGTCATCATTTTCAACAGGTATTCCTTTTCTTGAACACATGCTGGATCAAATTGCCAGACATGGGCTGATTGATATGACCATTGATGCCAAAGGCGATTTGCATATTGACGATCATCATACTGTCGAAGACATCGGTATCACGCTAGGCCAGGCTTTTGCTGCTGCATTGAGTGAAAAAAAAGGCATTTACCGCTATGGACATGCTTATGTTCCTCTGGATGAAGCATTATCCCGGGTGGTGATCGATTTTTCAGGACGCCCCGGCCTCGTTTATGATGTCAAATTTCCCAGAGCCAGCATCAGCCGGTTTGATGTTGATCTGTTCCGGGAATTCTTTCAGGGCTTTGTTAATCATGCGGGTGTTACCTTGCATATCGATAATTTGAAAGGGGTCAACGCACACCATGTCGCTGAGACCATATTCAAAGCAATGGGACGCGCCGTTCGTATGGCCGTAGATTTAGATCCTCGTATGGCGGGCATCATGCCTTCTACCAAAGGCGTTCTCTAATTTCACACTATTATGTCTTCAGTCGCTGTCATTGATTATGGAATGGGTAATTTGCATTCCATCGCTAAAGCTCTGCAACACGCAGACTCCCAAATTGATATCAATATCACGAGTAACCATCAGGCCATTCTTGATGCCGATCGTATTGTCTTTCCAGGTGTGGGTGCAATCGGCGATTGCATACATGCGTTACAGGAAAGCGGTCTTATCGAGATCATAAAAACGGTTGCAGGCCTTAAACCTTTTCTGGGAATTTGTTTGGGCATGCAGGCGTTGCTGACGGATAGTGAGGAAAGCCGCGGTGATTCAGATCAAACTAACCTTAAAACACAAGGTTTAAACTTGATTGCCGGGCATGTAGTCCGTTTCCCTGAGTGTTTAAAAGATCGGGACGGAAATATTTTGAAAGTGCCGCATATGGGCTGGAATCAAGTGCATTTTAATTCTCATCCATTATGGGAAAACATTACTCAGGCGAGTCGTTTTTATTTTGTCCATAGCTATTTTACGGTCCCTGATGATGAATCAGTGATCTCTGCCACGGCCAATTACCCCGATGCGTTTGCCTGTGCTTTAGCGCGCGAAAATATATTCGCGGTTCAATTTCATCCCGAAAAAAGCCAGTCGGCTGGTTTACAGTTATTGCGCAATTTTTTACATTGGGATGGGCGTGTTTAACCTAAGTTTTGTCCGGTCACCTTTCCGGCATTCAGTAAGATCTTTAGGAAGCTATTATTATGTTGCTGATACCTGCAATTGACTTAAAAGAAGGAAAATGCGTCCGCTTGCGGCAGGGCAGGATGGACGAAGATACGGTTTTCTCTGATGATCCGGTGGCTGTTGCCGGAAAATGGGTGGAAGCCGGAGCCAAGCGGATTCATTTGGTTGATTTAGACGGCGCCTTTGCCGGAAAACCAAAAAATGCGGCAGTCATCCATCGTATTGTTCAGGCGTATCCGGATGTTCCTATTCAAATCGGGGGCGGTATTCGCGATGAGGATACGATTCAAAGCTATCTCGATGCGGGTGTTCAATATGTCATCATAGGAACCAAAGCGGTCAGCGCGCCTCATTTTATAAAAGATGTTGCGATTGAGTTTCCCGGACATATTATTGTCGGTCTGGATGCAAAAGAAGGAAAAGTGGCGATTGATGGATGGTCTAAATTATCACATCACGATGTGATTGATTTGGCTCAAAAATTTGAGGCCGATGGGGTTGAAGCCATTATCTACACCGATATTTCACGGGACGGCATGATGAACGGCGTCAATGTAGAAGCCACGGCAAAATTAGCCCGGTCAATCAATATTCCTGTTATTGCTTCGGGCGGTATCACCGATATCAGCGACATTCATGAACTGGGCAAATATGTCGGTGATGGCATCATGGGTGCCATCACCGGTCGCGCAATATATGAAGGGACTCTTGATTTTGCTTCCGCGGCACTGTTAGCCGAGACATTCGATTAATTATGGGCTTAGCAAAACGCGTCATACCTTGTCTGGATGTCGATAATGGCCGGGTGGTCAAAGGTGTAAAGTTTGTCGATATCAGGGATGCCGGTGATCCTGTTGAAATTGCGAGACGTTATGATCGCGAGGGCGCAGACGAGCTTACCTTTCTGGATATAACGGCCACACACGATAATCGGGAAACCATTGTCCATGTTGTCGAACAAGTAGCCAGTGAAGTTTTTATCCCTTTGACCGTGGGCGGGGGTATAAGAACTCTGGACGATATCCGGCGCATGTTGAATGCTGGCGCTGATAAGGTCGGCATTAACAGCGCGGCGGTATTTAATCCGGATTTTGTCAGGCAGGCAGCGCAAAGATTTGGTTCGCAATGCATAGTTGTTGCTATAGATGCCAAAAAGGTGAGTGCTCCAAATGAAGCCAACCGGTGGGAGATTTTTACTCATGGAGGCCGAAAAGGAACCGGTATCGATGCGGTTGAATGGGCAAAGAAAATGGTTGACTATGGCGCGGGTGAAATTTTATTGACCAGTATGGATAGAGACGGCACACGTGAGGGATTCGATCTGATCTTGACTCGAGCGATCAGTGAAGCGGTTTCTGTTCCGGTCATTGCATCCGGCGGCGTTGGTAATCTGGAGCATCTTGCTGAAGGTATTCTGGAAGGTAAAGCCGATGCAGTTTTGGCCGCAAGTATTTTTCATTTTGCTGAACACAGTGTGCTTGAGGCCAAGCAACATATGGCTTTACGCGGTATTGAGGTACGTTTATAGTGACAGGCGATTGGTTGGATGAAATACGCTGGACCAGCGAAGGTCTAATCCCGGTCATCGCACAGCAGGCCGATACCGGTAAAGTGTTAATGTTTGCCTGGATGAATCGTGAGTCGCTGGCATTGACGGTAGAGGAAGGCCATGCGGTCTATTGGTCCCGATCAAGAAACCGGCTTTGGCGCAAAGGCGAAGAATCCGGGCACAGACAGAAAGTCATTTCGCTTTATCTGGATTGTGATGAGGATGTTATTTTATTAGCCGTTGATCAGCACGGAGGTATCGCTTGTCATACCGGACGGCATAGTTGTTTTTACAGAAAACTGGTCGATGGTCAATGGCAGGCAGTTGATCCGGTTTTAAAAGACCCTAAAGCGATATACAATCATGAATGATGTTTTGCAACAATTAGCCGATATACTGGAACAGCGCAAACAGGCGATGGAAGAAAAATCGTATGTTGCCAGTCTTTACGCAAAAGGTTTGGACACCATTTTAAAAAAAATTGGTGAAGAGGCTACGGAAACGGTTATTGCCGCTAAAAACGGTGATAAAGAGCAAATTATTTATGAAACAGCGGACTTGTGGTTCCATTGTATGGTGTTGTTGGCTCAACAGGGGCTGGGACCGGATCTGGTGCTGCAAGAATTACAGCGGCGCTTTGGTTTATCCGGATTAGAGGAAAAAGCACAACGCTCAAAAAATTAACATAATTTCGGCATAAGCCGATTCGGAGTCAAAAATGGGCATCAGTGTTACTCAATTACTCATTGTTTTAGCTATCGTCATTGTGTTGTTCGGTACAAAAAGACTGCGCAATATCGGTTCCGATCTGGGCGGTGCCATCAAAGGCTTTCGTTCAGCGATGAAAGATGGCGAGGCTGGCAAAAACTTGCCGGACAAAGATGATGAAGACGATATTGTCAGTCATGTCGAATCTAAAGATGACAAAAAAGTTTAGACAACATTATGTTTGACGTTGGTTTTTGGGAAATTTGCATGGTGGGTTTGGTCAGTCTGCTGGTGATTGGGCCGGAAAGGCTTCCCAAAGCTGCCCGAATTGCAGGCTACTGGTTGGGCAAAACACGCAGTATGGTCGCGGCTGTAAAGGCTGAAATCAAAGAGGAATTACAGGCCGAAGAGATTCGGCAAACCTTGCGGGAACATGCGTCACTTGAAGATCTGAACGAGACTATTTCAGAAGTTAAGCAGGCTTCTCAAAACCTGAAAGAATCAATTGATAACGTCCCCAAACAATTGAGCGGAAAAACAAAGCCCGTCGATGAGTAAACATACTTTTGATCACCAAGAAGAACTGCCGTTCATCTCGCATTTAATTGAGCTACGAAATCGGATTTTAAAAGTCGTTCTTTGTGTGCTGGTTGTGTTTCTGGGCTTAGCGACCTATGCAAATCAGATATACAGCTATCTGGCTGGTCCGCTGTTAAAGCATTTGCCGGAAAATAGTACGATGATTGCGATTGATGTCGCATCGCCTTTTTTCACCCCGTTTAAGCTGGCGCTGGTTCTTTCAGTATTCATAGCAGTGCCTATTATCCTGTATCAATTTTGGGCCTTTGTAGCGCCGGGTTTGTATAAGAATGAACGGAAAATGATCCTGCCTTTGCTCGTTGCAAGCACATTTCTGTTTTACTTGGGCGTGGCTTTTGCCTACTTCGTCGTTTTTCCGTTAATTTTCGGGTTTTTAACGGCCGCGGCACCGGAAGGGGTTGCGGTAATGACGGATATCAGTAAATACCTGGATTTTGTGCTGACCCTGTTTTTTGCTTTCGGCATTTGCTTTGAAGTGCCGATATTCACAATAGTATTGGTTTGGACGGGTTTGACATCGCCGGCTGATTTAGCTGAAAAGCGTCCTTATGTGATTGTTGGGGCTTTTATTATCGGGATGTTGCTGACTCCGCCCGATGCAATATCACAGACCTTACTGGCTATTCCAATGTGGATGTTGTTTGAAGTCGGCCTATTGTTCTCGCGTTTGTTCGTACGCAAACAGGATAACGGCTTGCAAACCACGACCGGGGAAGATGAGTAATCATTCACTCAGTCAGCTTCAAATCTATTCTTCCGATATAAAAATCAAGTTTTTCAGCGATTCTGCCAGCTTTTCGTTACCTGTTTCGTTGAGGCGCAAGGTATCGGCGGTCAGCGAGGGATCCTTCATCAAGTCAGGCACTAAGTCCAATTCGACAGGCACATTCTGGCGAGTCGCAACTTCTTGGTAGAACGATGCGCTGAAACCGCTTTGAGGCTGGGAAGGCAGGCCGAGAAGCAACAGTTTAATATTGCGATTTTTAATCTCGATGATCATTTTTTCCAGGTTAGCCATCGTTTCTTCTGGCTCAATATTGTTTTGCATATCACTGCCCCCATGAGCCAGAATGACAAAGTCGGGGTGCTGCTGATCCAATAATTCGATGAGTCTGGCAATAGCATCGCGAGTCAATTCTTTAGTTTTACCGCCATTCGTTACAGGAAGCAGAGTGAGCTCGCTAAGAATATTCGGGTAAGCATTCGGGTCGCTCAGCGTTGTGCCGTAGGTCAGATTGTCCCCAAAAGCCAGAATGCTGGCATTTCTCGGCAGATTTATAGACGATGACTGAAAGTGTGCGCAAGCCGACAGCAGCAGGCAGATTGAAATAAAAGCGTTTTTAATGGGGTTCATGGGTTTATGCAAAAAATTGTACTGATTACCGGTGCGGCCAGAAGAATAGGTGCAGTCTGTTCCCGGTTGTTACATCAACAGGGCTTTAAAATGATTTTGCATTATAGGTCTTCGGGGGATGATGCGCGAAGCCTTTGTGCTGAACTGAACGATCTTCGGCCCGATTCAGCAGTGGCTTTGTCCGGCAATTTATTGGATATTCAAGCTATTAATGCTTTGGCCAAGGAGGCGGTAACCGTTTGGGGGGCGCTGGATGTCCTGGTAAACAATGCTTCGTCATTTTATCCCACACCTTTGGATACGGTGACAGAGATTGCTTGGGAGGATTTGCTGGGCACAAATCTGAAAGCGCCTTTTTTCCTGGCCAAGGCTTTGCTGCCGGAGCTTCGCCGTCGTCAGGGTTGCATTGTCAATATTGCAGACATTCATGCAGAACGTGGCCTGGAAGGCTATCCTGTGTACAGTATTGCCAAGGCAGGATTGGTTGCTATGACCAAGGTGCTGGCTAAAGAGTGTGGTCCTGACGTCAGAGTCAACACCATTTCTCCGGGAGCAATATTATGGCCTGAGCATGACAGTTCCGAAACCGAGCAAAAAAATATTATAGAAAAAATTCCATTGGGTCATTGCGGAAAGCCGGAAGATATTGCGCGGACAGTGAAGTTTTTAATTCAGGATGCTGATTACATTACCGGGCAGGAGATTAAGGTGGATGGTGGCCGGACGCTGTTTTGCTGAGTGATCATTGTCCGCTTATGATTGTTTATATACTCTTTAACCATTCAGGCACGACTTTCTCTTGATTTATAAGGCTTTTGTCAAAGCTTTCCCATATTTCTGCGTAAGTTCGGTGGTTGATGGGGTGGCGGAGACCGGGCGCAATTTCGGCAAGAGGTTCCAATACAAAAGCATAGTCCTCGATTTCAGCTCTAGGGATTTGCAGGCGGCCATCATTAAGTATCAAGTCATCATAAAGGACAAGATCGAGGTCCAGGGTTCTTGCCGAGAATTTTTTACTGTTCCTGCATCGGCCGTGATTTAGTTCAATCTCTCTGAGGCGCTGAGAGACGCTGTTAACATCCAGGTCGGTATTGAATCCGACAATCAAATTGTAAAAATCCTCGCCTTCAAAGCCCACGGCCCTGGATTGGTAAACACTGGAAATCAGTAAGTTACCGAACAGTTGTTGTAGCGCATGTAAGCTGGAGGGAATATTGATGTCTTTATCAATGTTGCTGCCAATGCTTATGAAGCAAAGAGCCATACTATTGATGTCCTCGTTCGATAATAATGCCAACGTCATTAGCGCCACGAATCGCGCCTTTTTTATTCAGCGTAATTTTAACCCGGCTGATATTGAACTCGTTAAGAATAAGCTGCGCAATCTCCTCTGTTAATTTTTCGACTAGAAAAAACTGGCTAGATTCGACAAAAGCGATCACGCGTTTCGATACGGTTTTGTAATCGAGCGTATAGCTAATATCATCGGTCTCAGCCGCTTTTTTTATGTCGAAGGCCATTTCAATATCTAGAACCACTGTCTGTTTTGTGGTTCGTTCCCAGTCATAAATACCAATGATTGTTTGTATCTCTAGCCCGCCTAAAAAAATAATATCCATTGTCTTTTCCGGTTATCATGTGCGCTTTAAAAAGGTAAGTATCAGGGAATTGACTCTGGGTTACAAGTTTGACGTTGTCGAGAGGTAAACAATGTTTGAATGGTTATTTATTCCATTAGCTTATTTGGCGGGTTCTATTTCGAGTGCGATTTTGGTGTGCAAGCTAATGAATTTGCCGGATCCGCGAGATCAAGGCTCAGGCAATCCCGGTGCGACCAATGTGATGCGGATAGGCGGCAAAAAAGCGGCGGCCATTACCTTGCTCGGCGACCTGTTGAAAGGATTGCTGCCGGTCTATTTTGCAAATCTGTTGAAGGTGTCTCCCGAGATTGTGGCAATGACTGGCCTGGCTGCATTCTTAGGTCATTTATACCCCGTTTTTTTTGGTTTTAAAGGGGGAAAAGGAGTGGCAACATCAATAGGTGTATTGCTTGGCTTTTCCTGGTGGTTAGGCCTGATTTTTATGGTGATCTGGTTTGCCATCTACAAGATTTCAAAAATTTCCTCCTTGTCGGCATTAGTTGCCTCCACCATTTCTCCAGTCGTAACCTGGTACCTTACCAAAGAAATTTATCTGTTATTTGCTGCTTTAGTGATGACAGTAATTTTGCTTTGGCGGCATAAAAGCAATATCCAAAGGCTTTTAGCCGGGCAAGAAGCCTGATAGTTCATTAGCAACCCCGGTTAATTCGTTGATGGGCCATCGAGGCCTGGCCTGAATGCATAGGTCGTCGTGCTGACCGGCTAAAAGCCTTTGGCAGCCGGCGTAGGCAACCATAGCGGCATTATCGGTACAAAACTCAAGCCGGGGGAAATAAATGGCGGCATTTTCTTTTTTTGCCATTGCCGAGAGTTCATCGCGAATAGTAGAATTAGCGCTAACGCCGCCGGCTACGACCAGCTTTTTCAATTGGGTCTGCTGCAATGCACGTTTGCACTTGATGCTTAAGGTTCCTGCTACCGCTTTTTGAAAAGCATAAGCAATATTGGCTTTATCCTGGCCTGTTTGAGAAGTGCCGAGTAGGGTATTCATCGTGAATGTTTTTAATCCGCTAAAGCTAAAATCCAGGCCGGGTCTATCGGTCATGGGTCTCGGAAAGCTATAAACCGGCTGGCCTTGCTCTGCTAATTTAGCTAACCGGGGACCGCCTGGATAGGGCAGGCCCAGCATTTTAGCCGTCTTGTCGAAAGCCTCACCCGCAGCATCATCCAGGGACTCACCCAATAAAATGTAGTGGCCCAGGCTTTTTACGGCCACCAGTAAGGTATGTCCGCCTGAAATCAATAATGCCAAAAAAGGGAAGCTGGGAGGATCTTTTTCCAGTAAAGGAGCTAAAAGATGAGCTTCCATGTGGTGAATGGCAATTGCAGGGATTTCCAAGCTCCATGCCAAGCTGCGAGCAGTAGTTGCACCCACAAGCAGTGATCCCATGAGTCCTGGACCGGCTGTATAGGCAATACCGTTGATATCATGTTTGTCCAGGTTTGCTTCATCCAGGCATTGGTTGATGAGAGGTATTAATTTTCTAATATGATCTCTGGAAGCCAGTTCCGGAACGACCCCCCCGTACTCGCTATGCATTTCGACTTGACTGTAAACAAGGTGATGACAAAGGCCTAATTTTGAATGATAAATTGCAACGGCGGTTTCGTCACAGGATGTTTCTATGCCTAGAGTGTACATATTTTTGAAATAATTAATAAAAAATGTATAATTGAGAGTTTCCTTGTGTCAGAAGACTCTTTGGGGTCTTATTTTTCGATATTATTATACAGGTTAGTAAAATGCCGTCAGTTAAAGTAAAAGAAAATGAACCATTTGATATCGCAATCCGCCGCTTTAAACGCGCGTGTGAAAAAGCGGGTGTTTTGTCTGAAGTTCGTCGTCGTGAATTCTATGAAAAACCCACTGCCGAGCGTAAGCGCAAAGGAGCAGCGGCGATCAAAAGACATTTGAAAAAATTGGCTCGTGAACGTTATGCATTGAAAAACTTGCGTCGCGGTCGTCCACAAATTTAATCCTTAGCGGGAGCAGGCTAGATGGATTTATTAAAAGACCGGATCAGGGAAGACATGAAGGCCGCTATGAAAAGCGGGGCCAAAGTTAAGCTGGGTGTTATACGCTTGATTATGGCTGCAATTAAGCAGCGCGAAGTTGATGAAAGAATAGAATTGGATGATGAGCAGGTTATTCTGGTGCTGGACAAGATGGTCAAGCAGAGAAGAGAATCCATTCGACAATTTCGTGCCGCAGAAAGAATCGATCTTGCTGAAATAGAAGAGGCTGAAATTGTTGTCATACAAGACTATCTGCCTCAGGCATTATCAGACGAAGAGATCGATTCAATGATTCGAGAGGAAGTCGAAAAACAAGGAGCGGTATCTATTAAAGATATGGGCAAAGTGATGAATGCGCTTAAGGAAAAAATGCAGGGACGTGCGGATATGGCTCAGGTAAGTATAAAAATAAAAAGTGTTTTGGCGGGATAATTCCGCCATCCTTGCCTCAGGCAGAGTTTCGCATAAAATCTACACAATTCGCCACACTGAAGGCTGGTCATTTGTTGCTCGGAATTGGTTTACTTGTATTATAGAATTCCATAATGAGTGGGTGACGGTTCGGCAAAGATCGTGCGGTATTTGTATATGTTTATTAAGGGAAAACCTCTTAACTCATTCGATATTTAAGGTGAATGATGTCGGGTAGGATATCTTCCTCGTTTATAAATGACCTTCTGGCGCGGGTTGATATCGTTGATTTGATTGACTCTCGTGTGCCTCTAAAAAAAACGGGGAGCAACTATGTTGCTCGCTGTCCCTTCCATACAGAAAAAACGCCCAGCTTTTCAGTCAGTGCAAAAAAACAGTTCTTCCACTGTTTCGGCTGTGGAGCCAGCGGCAATGCGATAACTTTTTTGATGGATTACAATCATCTTGATTTCGTCGAGGCGGTTGAAGATCTTGCTGCTTTCGCTGGCATCGAAGTGCAAAGAGAAAGTGATGTCGGCACTGGTCTGCCGGAAAAAAAAGATATCAGTCATCTCTATAATTTGATGGGCAGTGTGGCAGCTTTTTATGCCGAGCAACTGAAACAGAATCCCGAAGCAAAAAAAGCAGTTGACTACCTTAAGGTAAGAGGGGTTAGCGGCGAAATCGCCAAGTCATTTATGTTGGGCTATGCTCCAAAAGACTGGAATTCATTATCCGACCGATACGATGCAAAGGATCTGCTCGAAACAGGTTTGCTGGTTGCCAGGGATGGTGGTGGGACGCACGATCGTTTTCGCGGGCGAATCATGTTTCCAATCAGGAATAAACGAGGCCATGTGGTTGGCTTTGGTGCCCGGGTTTTAGATGATTCTTTGCCTAAATACTTGAATTCACCGGAAACGCCCTTATTTAGTAAAAGTAATGAAGTTTATGGTCTTTATGAGCTGTTAAATGCCAAGCAAAAACCTGCCCGCATATTGATAGTCGAAGGTTACATGGATGTGGTTGCTTTGGCTCAATTTGGTATTAATTACGCAGTTGCAGCGCTTGGAACAGCCATTTCCAAGACGCACGTTGAGCTTTTATTTCGCTTTTCCCAAGAGCTTGTGTTTTGCCTTGATGGTGATGCGGCGGGACGTCAGGCTGCGTGGCGTGCAATGGAATCGGTATTTTCCAGCATTAAAGACGGCAGAGTGGTGAAAATAATGCTCTTGCCGCAGCCGCATGACCCTGATTCGCTGGTGCGTGAGCAAGGTGTTGAACAATTCGAGCAAAGGATGGCAGAAGCGGCGACCTTATCGGATTATTTTTTCGGACAATTGACGGCTGATTTGGGGTTGGCAACTGTTGAAGGCCGGGCGCAACTGGTCGAAAAAGCCAGGCGATACCTTGAGTTGCTGCCTCATGGCGTGTTTAGGGAAATGATGTTTGCCAAGCTTGAAACAATGTCAGGCATGGCTGCTCTGGATGTTTCATTAAATAAAGCTAAACTAAATCCCAGTCGACCGAGAAAAGGCATGGGACAAGTAAGGCGCACTTCGCCGTCGAGGGTCGCGCTGGCCTTGCTGGTACAAAATCCCGAATTAGCGGATTTGCTAGAGCAAGAGGAGCTGGATTGGAGCGATTTGGATTTTCCAGGTTGCGAGATGTTTCGAGAAATTATGTCAATTATCCTCCGGCAGAATCCATCAAATGTATCCGTTTTGTTGGAGCAACTTAGAGGTCATCAGGATGAAAGGCTGGTCACTAAGCTGGCCACGATGGAATTACTGGTCCCTGACGATGGGATAAAAGCCGAATTTCTGGGGGCAGTAAAAGCAATAGTTAGCGGATCCAGAACGATTCGGATTGAAAAATTGATTGATAAGGAGCAAAGCGAAGGATTGGATGCGAGCGAGCGAGCGTTGTTAAAAAAATTACTCTCCAGCTCAAATTAGCAATGTAAGCTTAACATAAGGATTTAGTTGTATTATAATCGACGGTTCAGCGGTGTTGAGCTGGATGTTTTCTGTGAGCAAAAGATGAACCAAGAACAACAGCAATCCCAATTAAAACAATTAATAACTAAAGGCAAGGCACAGGGCTACCTGACTTATGCCGAAGTGAATGATCATTTGCCAAGTGACATAGTCGATCCGGAGCAAATAGAGGATATCATTGGCATGATCAATGATATGGGGATACAGGTATACGAAGTTGCACCAGACGATGACTCACTGATCACGGATAGCGCGGTAACCGATGATGAAGATGATGATGAGGAGGTTGCGGCTCTAGCGTCGGTTGATAGTGAATTCGGCCGAACAACTGATCCGGTCCGCATGTACATGCGCGAGATGGGTTCAGTCGAGTTGTTAAGCAGGGAAGAAGAGCTGAAAATTGCCAAACGGATTGAGGACGGTCAGCAACAAGTCGTAAGAGCGATTGCCCGTTCATGCAAAGTGGTTGAAAGTTTTTTAACTTCTTTCGATTCTATAACGGATGAAGAAGGTGGTACTCGGTTATCAGATTTAATCAGTGGCTTTGTTGATTTAAGCGAGCCTTCCGAGCAGCTTTTAAGTAGCGCGGCCGCAAATGATGACAGCGTTACTGAGGAAGCCGAAGAAGATGAAATCAAAGGAATCGACTTTGAAGAAGTTAAAGTTAAAGTAGAAGAGTTAAGGAAGCGATATGATGCGGTATCGAGCGCGATTAATGCGCATGGCTATACTCATGAAAAAGTAATTCCTGCTTTTGATGCACTGACCGAGAGCTTTATAGAGTTTAAGTGGGCTCCGCAATACTTAAAAAAATTGACAGCTGTTATTCCTAATGCGTTAACACGCATCAGAGAACAGGAAAAAATAATTATGGCTATCTGCCTTAACAGCGCAGGTATGCCAAAAAAAGAATTTGTTGAATCTTTTCTCGGCAGTGAAGCCAGTACTGAATGGTTCGGTGATTATATAAAATCGGCCTCACCGGAACGAAAAGAGATACTGAAAGCAGCAGAAAAGGATATCAAGAAAGCTCAGACAACATTGGCGGAAATTGAAGCTGAGTACGGTTTGTCGATCAGTGACATCAAAGATATCAATCGTCGGATGTCAATCGGTGAAGCTAAAGCGCGGCGCGCCAAAAAAGAGATGATTGAAGCCAACTTACGATTAGTCATTTCTATTGCAAAAAAATATACCAACAGAGGCCTTCAGTTTTTGGATCTAATCCAGGAAGGCAATATTGGTTTAATGAAAGCAGTTGATAAATTTGAATACCGTCGGGGCTATAAATTTTCGACCTATGCAACGTGGTGGATAAGACAAGCCATAACTCGATCAATTGCTGATCAGGCCAGAACAATCCGCATACCGGTTCACATGATTGAAACAATCAATAAATTGAACCGGATTTCCAGGCAAATTCTGCAGGAATTAGGGCGGGAAGCGACCCCTGAAGAGTTGGCTGAGCGTATGGAAATGCCAGAGGACAAGGTTCGTAAGGTATTGAAAATAGCGAAAGAACCGATTTCAATGGAAACTCCGATAGGCGATGATGAAGATTCGCACTTGGGGGATTTCATAGAAGATGCTAAAGTACTGTCCCCAATTGAGTCGGCTACCATCGCCGGTCTCAGAGAGTCTACACAAAATGTGTTGGCTGGTTTGACAGCAAGAGAAGCCAAGGTCTTAAGAATGCGGTTTGGTATTAATATGAATACCGACCATACTTTAGAAGAAGTAGGTAAACAGTTTGACGTGACTCGTGAAAGAATCCGTCAGATTGAAGCGAAAGCGTTGAGAAAATTGAGACATCCCTCAAGATCTGAACAGCTAAGATGTTTTCTTGATGGCGAATAATTAAAAGTTTTGGGCCCTTAGCTCAGTTGGTTAGAGCGTCCGACTCATAATCGGCAGGTCGTAGGTTCAAGTCCTACAGGGCCCACCAGAATTAAAGGCTGCATTTGCAGCCTTTTGTTTTTCTAAGAATTTGATAATAGGCAGGCCCGTGAGCAATAACTTCATTTTTACATCAGAATCGGTTTCGGAAGGTCATCCGGATAAAGTAGCAGATCAAATTTCAGATGCGATTCTGGATGCATTGCTGAAACAAGATCCTAAATCAAGAGTAGCGTGTGAAACACTGGTAAAAACAGGCATGGTCATTCTTGCCGGTGAGATTACGACTGATGCCTGGGTTGATACTGAGGCTCTGGTAAGAAAGGTCGTGTGCGATATCGGCTATGATCATGGCGATATTGGTTTTGATGGGCAAAGTTGCGCGGTTCTCAATGCGATCGGTAAACAGTCATCCGATATTGCGATGGGTGTCGATGAAAAGGAAGACCATGAACAAGGCGCAGGCGATCAAGGGTTGATGTTCGGTTATGCCAGCAATGAAACTGACGTGCTGATGCCGGCTCCTATTACCTATTCTCATTTACTGGTGAAAAGACAGGCCGAAGTTCGCAAAAACAGAACATTGCCTTGGCTACGGCCGGATGCGAAAAGTCAAATTACCTTCCGCTATGAGAATAATAAGCCTGTGGCGATTGATGCCGTAGTTTTGTCGACACAGCATTCTCCTGAAATCGGCGCTAAACAGATTCATGAAGCCGTCATGGATGAAATTATTCTGCCGGTGCTGCCTAAAGAATGGTTACATAAAGACACAAAATATTTTATCAATCCCACCGGTAATTTCGTGATCGGCGGCCCCGTTGGCGACTGCGGTTTGACTGGCCGGAAGATCATTGTTGATACCTACGGCGGCATGGCGAGACATGGCGGCGGTGCGTTTTCAGGTAAAGATCCATCCAAGGTCGATCGTTCAGCCGCTTATATGGCGCGATATGTTGCAAAGAATATCGTTGCAGCAGGTTTGGCTGAGCGCTGCGAGATTCAAGTGTCTTACGCAATTGGCGTTGCCGATCCCACGTCTATTAGCGTTGAAACCTTTGGTACTGGAAAGATAAGTGAAGACCGACTTGTCCAGATTGTAAGAGACAATTTTGACTTAAGGCCAAAAGGATTGATCGCCGCGTTGGATTTGTTAAAACCTATTTACCAGACTACCGCTGCTTATGGGCATTTCGGCAGAACTGAAGATAGCTTCAGTTGGGAAAAAACGGACAAAGTCGACGCATTGAAAAATGCCGCAAAATTATAAAACAGCCACAGGAAAAGCTAATGAATAACCATGATTATAAAGTTGCCGATATCGGATTAGCGGAATGGGGCAGGAAAGAAATTAATATTGCCGAAACCGAAATGCCGGGCCTGATGGCTTTAAGAAAGGAATTTGGTGCCGAACAACCCCTGAAAGGTGCTCGTATCGCCGGTTGTCTGCATATGACGATTCAGACAGCAGTTCTGATCGAGACATTAACAGCATTAGGTGCTGATGTAAGATGGTCGTCATGTAATATTTTCTCAACCCAAGACCATGCGGCCGCGGCAATAGCAGCAAGCGGCGTTCCTGTTTTTGCCTGGAAAGGGGAAACCGAAGAAGAAGCTGAATGGTGTATTGTACAGACTATTGAAGGACCTAATGGCTGGCGTCCGAATATGATTCTGGATGACGGCGGCGATTTAACCGTGATGATGCACCAGAAGTTCCCTGAATTAATGGCTGATGTAAAAGGTTTATCTGAAGAAACCACTACCGGCGTGCTCAGATTGAATGAAATGGTCGCCAACGGTACGCTTAAGGTGCCTGCTTTCAATGTCAACGATTCAGTTACCAAATCCAAATTCGATAACTTGTACGGCTGCAGGGAATCACTGGTCGATGGTATCAAACGAGCCACCGATGTGATGATTGCCGGAAAAATCGCAATAGTGTGCGGATATGGTGATGTTGGAAAAGGCTGTGCACAATCACTGCGTGGATTGGGGGCGACAGTCTGGATTACTGAAATTGATCCTATTTGCGCACTGCAAGCGGCAATGGAAGGTTTCCGCGTGGTAACCATGGAAGATGCTGCGCCTATTGCCAATATTTTTGTGACAGCGACCGGTAATGCCGGCGTCATTACTCACGATCATATGAAAGCGATGAGAGATCAGGCTATTGTGTGTAACATTGGCCATTTTGATGCTGAAATTGAAATTGCTGCATTGCGTCAATACACGTGGGAAAACATTAAGCCTCAAGTCGACCATGTGATCTTTCCTGACGGCAAGCGTCTGATCGTTTTGGCGGAAGGGAGACTGGTGAATTTGGGTTGCGCAACGGGTCATCCCAGCTTTGTCATGTCCAACTCGTTCTGTAATCAGGTGCTGGCGCAGATTGAATTATGGAAAAATGCGGATTCATATGAAACTAAAGTCTATGTCTTACCCAAGAAACTGGATGAAAAGGTTGCCGCATTGCATTTGGAACAATTAGGCGTGCGACTGACTCGATTAACCGAGGAGCAAGCAAACTACATCAACGTGCCGGTTGAAGGTCCTTTCAAGCCTGAACATTACCGCTACTAAGACTTAAGCAGGCAGGCCCAATCGGGTCTGCCACGGCCAGACTCACTATAACCAGACTGATGCAAACACAAAAAAAATACCAGCAGCTGCTTAGTTTCGAATTCTATCCGCCCAAAACTGAAGAAGGGGCTTTGAATTTAAAAGGTGTGCATCAGAAGCTGGCAAAATTGAAACCGGATTTCTTTTCGGTAACATTTGGTGCAGGCGGCTCAACCCGGGATAAAACGTTTGATACTGTAGTCAAGATCCAGGAGCAGGGAATTTCAGCGGCTCCTCATTTGTCTTGTGTGGCCTCAACCAAAGACAATATCCGACAAATTTTGTCCAGTTATCAGCAAAAAGGGATCACCAAAATTGTGGCACTGAGAGGCGACATACCTTCCGGTATGATGTCTGCAGGCGAATTTCGTTATGCCAACGAACTGGTAGATTTTATTCGTACTGAAACCGGCAATGCGTTTCAAATACATGTTGCAGCCTATCCGGAAGTGCACCCTCAGGCAAAAAGTGCAACAGAAGATTTGCGTAATTTCAAACGAAAAATTGATGCAGGTGCAAATGCCGCCATCACGCAATATTTTTATAATGTGGAAGCCTATTTTTATTTTGTGGATGCCTGCGAAAAATTGGGTATAGATTTACCGATAGTTCCAGGAATCATGCCGATTACCAATTACTCGCAGTTATTTCGATTCTCGGATATGTGCGGCGCCGACATCCCAAGGTGGATGCGCAAAGGTTTGGAATGCTTTGGTGATGACAGGGCATCGATTATTGCTTTCGGCAATGAAATTGTCACACGGCTATGCCAGCAACTTCTCGACAATGGCGCACCAGGCCTGCATTTCTATACGATGAACCAAGCTGATCCAACGTTAGCTATTCTAGATAATCTTAACTTTAGTGCATAAATTAAGTGACAATAAGTTGGCAAAGAGGGGCGAAAGCCCCTTTTTTTATAGTGAAAAAACGGTAAATTTTTGGTTTTAGCTGCCGGTAGTTAATTGTTGAGAGAAAGTCGAATGAGAGTTTCAAGAGTCTATGTGCCCAACTTACTGGAAAAAGGGCAAATGATAGTGTTGGATGATGAGGCGGCTCACTACGTCAAAACAGTCTTAAGGCTTAAACAGGACGCCGAGATTATTTTATTCAACGGTCAGGGCGGAGAATATATCGGCAATCTCTGTGAAGTCAGCCGGAAAAATGTCAGAGTTCAACTCCATCAATGGCAGGGAAAGGATGCAGAATCATCCTTGTGTATTGCAATGGGATTGGCCATTTCGCGTGGGGATCGCATGGATTTTGCTGTTCAGAAAGCCATTGAATTAGGGGTAACCGAGTTGTCTCCGATAGTGACTGAGCGCTGCGTTGTGCAATTAAATGCCGATAAAGTAGAAACCCGCATCAAGCATTGGCAAAAGATTGCCGAGCATGCTGCCGAGCAATGCGGTAGAACCTTTGTGCCCCAATTAACGTCGGTTATGAAATTGGACGAATGGCTAAATAAACAAACCGGCCTCAAACTGTTTCTGGATCCTTATGCCGAAAATTCATTAGGCAATTTGCAACCGCAAGCGCAGCGAGTTACGTTGTTGACTGGTCCTGAAGGCGGATTTGCCGAACATGAACGTATTTTGGCGAAATCAGCAGGCTTTATTCCTGTTAAATTAGGCATGCGTATATTAAGAACCGAAACGGCGGCCCTCGCTGCGCTGGCGGCTATCCAGACGCTATGGGGCGATTTTGCGGCAATCAATCATCCTCGCTCATGAAATATTTATTGTATTCTTTGATGCCGTTGGGCATTTTATTGGCAACAGCCTCATTGGCCATTGTTTTCAGTTATGGCGTGTTATTGGTATTGGGCGATGTGCTGCTATTGTCGAAACTGACCAATAAAGTGACGCAGGTCTTTTTAATAATCAGTATTTTTCCTATAAAACATTACCTTAATTTGAGCTGGAGCGAATTGGGCTTTGTCCGGGCTAAAACGTTTTTTTCTCAGATTACGATGGGTTTAGGTTTGGGATTTATGACGCTATTGCCCGTTTTTCTGATCTTATTTGCTTTGGAAGTTAATGTTTTTGATCCTGACAGGATATGGACACTGGGTAGCCTGATACAAAAAACAGCCATTGCTTTAGCGCTGGCGTTGCTGATTTCATTGCTTGAGGAACCCTTATTCAGGGGTGTTCTGTTATCCGGTTTAAACATCAAAATGCCGGTGATGGCCGCCATTTTGATCAGTTCGACTTATTACGCATCGTTGCATTTTTTAAAAAGCCATACAGTTGTAGGTTATCAGGACATGAGTATCCCGGACGGTTTTATGCTGCTGGGTGAGGCGCTGCTGAATGTAATCAATCCGGAAAATTTCCAGGCATTTCTTGCGCTGCTCATGGTCGGCCTGTTTCTGGGATTTGTAAGGGTCGTTTTGGGTTATAGTCTGGGAATGGTTATTGGTTGCCATACCGCGTGGGTATGGCAGATAAAAATGAGCAAATCCTTGTTCAATGTGAATCCGGATTCTGATTACCTCTATTTGGTCAGTAGTTATGATGGGGTCATCGGTCCATTAGTTACCGGATGGATGGCGTTGGTGATGAGCGGTTATTGGCTTTATACCCGCTATCATAAGGCCCATTGACTTAATCCCTAAAATTATTGAACTGTAGCGGCATATCCAGTTCCTCCTGTTTAAGCATGGCGATAACGTCCTGTAAATCATCAAGCTTCTTACCGGTGACACGGACTTTATCACCCTGAATGGCAGCTTGGACTTTTAACTTTTTGTCCTTGACCAATTTAACAATTTTTCTAGCTAAATCCGATTCTATGCCTTGTTTCAAGGTCACAATTTGTTGAGCTGTCCGGCCGGTAATCTTTGGCTCGGCTACTTCCAGGCAGCTGATATCTATGCCGCGTTTGGTCAGTTTCATGTTCAGGATATCCAGCATTTGCTGCAATTGAAATTCGGAGCTTGCACTCATCGTAACCAGTCCGTCTTTTAATGCATAGTTTGCTCCGGAACCCTTGAAATCAAAGCGGGTGGTGACTTCTCTATTGGCTTGATCGACCGCATTGGTGGCCTCGTGAGAATCAAATTCGGAAACGATGTCAAATGAAGGCATAAAAGAGGCTGCTCAGGAAAAAATCAACACTATAAGTATTCAGATCTGATTATTCAAGATGTCCTTTTACAGGCATCACTTATTGCTTTAATACGTAATTGACGTATCGCGTCTCCGATTTGGGTGCCTTGCAAGCTCCCTGTTAATACAGCAGAAATATCCACAGAAGCGCCCGCTTCCGCAGCCATCATGACATGTGCTGCTTGAGGATAAGGCCTGTTTTCAAGTCCAGTCCTGCCTTTGGCATCTGCTTCACAGGCCAATAAAAAATCGGTTAAGCCTGCAGGGTTTTTAAACGCGCCAAGTCTATGCAGCATATCGGTCAGCGTTGAAGGTCGCAATTCAAATACCCGATGGCAATGTGTATGATACTGCATGACTTGTTTAGCTAGCTGTTTAAAAGGATTGGGCACTCTTAATCGTAAACATAAGTTTTCCAGCAGAGGCAGGCCGCTGTGTTCGTGACCATGATGATGGGGAAGTCTATCTTTGGGTGTAATGCCTTTTCCCAGGTCATGCATCAGCGCAGCAAAACGCACTTCCGGTTTGGGTGTCAGCCGAGCCGCCTGTTCCAGGCACATCAGGCTATGGATGCCGGTATCAATTTCGGGATGATAGTGTTCGGGCTGCGGAACACCAAACAAAGTATTTAGCTCCGGAAACAGGATCGGTAGAGCGTAGCAATCTTTCAATACCTCAAAAAATAGCGTCGGTGTTTTTTCGCAGAGAGCTTTATAAAGCTCGGCCCAAACCCGTTCAGGAACCAGGTGGTCAACTTCGCCGTTCCTTACCATGGTTTGCATTAAGGCAAACGTTTCGTCTGCGATTTTAAAGCCCAGATGGCCATAGCGTGCGGCGAAGCGGGCGATTCGCAGAATTCTGACCGGATCCTCGCAAAATGCGGGAGAAATATGCCGGAAGATCCGTTGATCAAGATCCTGACGGCCGCCAAATGGATCAATAATTTCACCGGTATCCGATTTAGCGATTGCGTTGATGGTTAAATCACGGCGCAAAAGGTCTTCTTCCAACGAGACCTCAGGATCTGCATGAATACAAAAACCTTTGTAACCGGGGCCAATCTTTCTTTCCGTCCGTGCAAGCGCGTATTCGTCGCGGGTTATGGGATGAAGAAAAACTGGAAAATCCTTGCCTACCGTCATGAAACCCATTGCCAGCATGGATTCGGGTGTTTCGCCCAGCACGACCCAATCCCGCTCACTTACAGGAAAGTTCAAAAGTTCATCGCGAACAGCGCCGCCAACTAAAAAGGTTTTCATGCGGATGCGGTCATTCTTTTAAAATTATGAGGGCTTGGTGAAAGTGGATGGAAGGAGAGTTTCATTTTTGGGTTGCCGCAACAAAAGAATATCAATAATTTCCCGGCTAGTATAACGGTGAAGCGGGAGCTCGCCAAAATTGCACTCATCATTTCAGGAGTTAAAGTGACAGAAATCATTGTGATCAGCATGTTGACAGGATTTTTTGCCGGATTTTTAGGTGGGCTATTTGGCATTGGCGGCGGTTTGATTATCGTTCCTGTCTTGCTGGTGTTGTTCAAACATCAGGGCTTTGAACAAGAAATCATCATGATAATAGCGGTAGCGACCTCTTTAGCCTCCGTCATTTTTACAGCAATAGCATCATCATTGGCGCATCATCGCTTGGGTACATTGAATTGGGACAAAGCGTTACAGATGGTTCCAGGGATAGTGATCGGGGTTTTGAGCGGAGCTATGCTGGCAGAACTTTTGGCTTCGAATTGGCTGGAAACCGTTTACGCTATTTTCCTGATAATGGTTGGCTTGCAGATGGCTTTTCAGCTTGAGCCCAAGCAAGGTTCGGTCAAAAAATCCGGGGTGCTTGATTTTGTGGCATCATGGGTGATTGGTTTAGTTTCGTCTTTGGTTGGAATTGGAGGTGGCAGTTTGACAGTACCTTACTTGGTCAGTTGCCGTTATCCAATGCGAAATGCTGTCGCCATATCAAGTGCGTGTGGAATTCCAATCGCACTAGCCGGAGCATTGAGCTATCTGGTATTGGGCTGGAAGGCCGAGGGGTTACCTGCATGGAGCCTGGGCTATATCTATCTTCCCGCGTTTGTCGGTATCGTTTTGTTGAGTATGCCGGCCGCCCGATTAGGCGCCAAGTGGGCTTATAAATTACCGGCAAAGCATTTAAAGCGATATTTTTCGCTATTGATTTTTTTTATGGCGGCAAAATTACTTTTTCAATAAAAGCGCAGCGGCAAATGATGAATTGAATTCACCTTGTTTTTACAGGCATGAATCTCAAAGAAGCGCTGAAAAAAATTCAGCGCTTCAGCAGTGATTTCAATAGATTTACAGTATCTGCTCACCCCTTCCTATTTTATTGGGTGTAGGTGCTTGATTTCAAAGGACGCATGAATACATCCTTGTAGTTCTCTGCAACATCCCTGTTGCAGAAGCCTTTTCAATCAATCACCTACACCTTCTATTTCAAGCGGGCGAGAAGTTACGATTTACAGATGATTAGCCTGCGCCGATGGCTTTTGCTACCGTTTCGGCCTCTTTGGAGCAATTTGGGTGCGCCCAGCCGCTGGATTTTTTGTAAACTATTCCGTCCGTATTATTGGGGCCAACACCGCCGGGGACAAGATTCAATTCTAGCGCTTCGCGTGTACGCCAAGCAATATTGTGATCAGCGCAGGATGAGTCGCCGCTGACACCCAAAGCGCCAAGGACGGTGAATTGATCACCTTCTTTTTTATACAAGGCCAAACCACCGCCAAACACATTAACGCCCCCGATTTTTTGACCGACCAAAGGGTCATTTTCCAATCCGTAATTGCTTGATGGACCGGCATAAGCCGCTGCTGTATCAACCGGATTGCTATGTTGCAAGCCATAAAGAGAACCGCCGGGTTGAGTTGCAGTATACAAATTGGCGGTTGATAGCGCCAGTCCGGGTAAACTGAAGGCATTTGCGGTATTGGCTTTTTGCGCAGAAATAACTCGGCTGCCGGGCCATTGATCTCCTCGGTCATTACCCGTCATCGCGACAGCGCAAACAATGCCGTCTCTGTCGACGATAGTTGCCCACATATCCAGACCAAAGCCGCCGTTGTTTTGACTTTGTGCCACATCCAGGGCGTTTTTTAGTTGGGCTTGATTAGGCAGCTCATCGCAACCGGCAAAGGCAAGGTTTGATGCAATAGCAAAGGCACTAAAAGTAGCAAAGGATTTTAAGTGTGTTGACATAAATTTCCCCTTCATTTTTGTTAGTTATGTTTATCAATGGGTTATTTTCTTAACCCGGCATTATCATAATACAAGGAGAGGCATTTGTATTTGTCAGCTATTAAAGACGATTCAGTTTTATCAAATGCCCCTGTGCTGAACAGGGCTCGTTTTTAAGGGTGATATCAACCTATTGGTACTGATTTGCTGAGAACAGAAAAGTGATGAACGCCTTGATTCGCTTAAAAAAAATTTAATAGTATAATCGTAGGTTATTTTAGGTAATTTAAGGAGTGGTTATGCGAGTTATTCAGGAAGCTCTCACGTTTGATGACGTTTTACTGGTGCCTGCCCATTCAACGGTGCTTCCGCGCGATGTAGAAATGAAAACAAAGTTAACAAAAGGGATTACGCTCAATATTCCTCTGGTTGCAGCCGCTATGGACACCGTGACGGAAGCAAGGCTCGCTATCGCGATTGCCCAGGAAGGAGGCATCGGCATCATTCATAAGAATATGACGGCAGAGCAGCAAGCGCGTGAAGTCAGAAAAGTAAAAAAATACGAAAGCGGTGTCATTAAAGATCCGATAACCGTTTCCCCCGATGTCAGTATTCGCGAAGTACTGGCATTAACCCGTTCAAAAAATATTTCCGGCGTTCCGGTGGTTGATGGTGATGAACTGGTCGGCATTGTTACCAGCCGGGACTTGCGTTTCGAAACTCGTTTTGATGAGCCCGTGTCAACGGTGATGACGCCTAAAAACAGGCTGGTTACCGTCAATGAAAATGCCGATCACAAAGAGGCTATTGCGCTGCTTCATAAACATCGCATAGAGAAAGTACTTGTGGTGAACAAGGATTTTCATCTGAAGGGCATGATAACGGTTAAGGATATTCAGAAAGCCAAGGATTATCCTCAAGCATGCAAAGATCATTTAGAGCGCTTGCGAGTCGGAGCCGCTGTAGGAACCGGGGAAGGTACGGAGGAGCGCGTTGATGCGCTGGTCAATGCTGGCGTTGATGTAATAGTCGTCGATACGGCTCATGGTCATTCTCAGGGTGTTATAGATAAAGTACGCTGGGTCAAGCAAAACTACCCTCACGTCCAAGTGATCGGCGGTAATATTGCCACGGCTGCGGCCGCATTGGCCTTGGTAGAGGCAGGAGCCGATGCGGTTAAAGTCGGTATTGGCCCCGGCTCAATCTGCACGACTCGAATCGTCGCAGGTGTTGGTGTACCTCAGATTACTGCGGTTAGCAATGTAGCAGAGGCACTTAAATCGTCAGGTGTGCCTTTAATTGCCGATGGGGGAATCCGTTATTCCGGAGATGTTGCTAAAGCGCTCGCTGCCGGTGCCTATTGCGTGATGTTGGGCGGACTGTTTGCCGGCACCGAGGAAGCGCCCGGCGAAGTTGAGCTATATCAAGGCCGCTCCTACAAATCATATCGTGGCATGGGTTCATTGGGAGCCATGTCGCAACAGCAAGGTTCCAGTGATCGTTATTTTCAGGAAGGAACCGATACAGTTGAGAAATTGGTACCGGAAGGCATAGAAGGAAGAGTGCCTTATAAAGGCAGTTTGTTTGCAATCATCCATCAGTTACTCGGCGGCGTCAGATCCAGTATGGGTTATACGGGCTGCAGTACCATTACTGATTTGCATGAGCGAGCCGAGTTTGTACGAGTCACAACCGCTGGAATGCGCGAAAGCCATGTTCATGATGTGACTATTACCAAAGAAGCGCCTAATTATCATATGGATTAAAAGTGCATAAAGAGGACTGAAGCCGTTTGCCCCGTATTTACATGCTAACCATTTACAATCCGAGTTTATAAAGTGACCACGCAACAAACACCCGATATTCATTCCGATAAAATTTTAATTCTTGATTTTGGCTCTCAATATACGCAATTGATTGCCCGCCGCATCAGAGAAATCGGTGTTTACTGTGAAATCTTTTCTTGTGATGCCGCTGCGGATGCAATAAGTAAATTTGCGCCGAAAGGAATAATTCTGTCGGGCGGACCGGAAACAGTTACTCAGCATGATACGCCACGAGCGCCGCAAATTGTTTTCGAGTTAGGTGTGCCTGTTCTCGGTATCTGTTATGGCATGCAAACGATGGCCGAACAGCTAGGCGGAAGAGTTGAGTCTTCTGATCATAGAGAATTTGGTTATGCCCAAATTCGGGCTCGCGGCCATTCCAAATTATTAAAAGGTATTGAAGATCATTTGTCACCGGAAGGCTACGGGTTGCTGGATGTCTGGATGAGCCATGGTGATCGTGTTGTGGAATTGCCGGATGGCTTTGCCTTGATCGCAAGCTCGGAAGGCGCACCCATTGCCGGTATTGCCGATGAAGCTCGATCTTTTTATGCGTTGCAGTTTCATCCCGAAGTTACGCATACCCGGCAAGGTGGGCGGATTTTATCGCGGTTTGTGAATGAAATTTGCCGCTGTGAAGTGCTATGGACGGCTGGTAATATCATAGAAGACAGTATCCGTGCAGTACGTGAAAAAGTGGGGACTGACCATGTCATTTTAGGTCTTTCCGGAGGCGTGGATTCTTCTGTGGTAGCTGCTTTGCTGCATCAGGCCATTGGTGAACAATTGACGTGTGTTTTTGTCGATACCGGCCTGTTGAGATTAAATGAAGGTAATCAGGTGATGGCAACCTTTGCCGAACATATGGGTGTCAAAGTTATCAGAGTCAATGCGGAAGAACGCTATTTGTCGGCGCTCGAAAACATAGACGATCCCGAGCAAAAACGGAAAATTATCGGTAATTTGTTCATTGATATTTTTGATGAAGAAGCCGCCAAGCTTAAGGATGCCAAATGGCTGGCACAAGGCACAATTTATCCGGATGTCATTGAATCAGCGGGGGCAACAAGCGGTAAAGCCCATTTAATCAAATCGCATCATAATGTGGGTGGTTTGCCTGAAAATATGAAATTGAAACTGGTTGAACCGCTGCGTGAATTGTTTAAGGATGAAGTCAGAAAATTAGGCGTGGAATTGGGTTTGCCTTATGAAATGGTCTACAGACATCCTTTTCCGGGGCCTGGTTTGGGTGTCAGGATTCTTGGCGCGATCAAAAAAAGCTATGCTGATTTGCTGCGTCAAGCGGATGCCATTTTTATTGAAGAGCTTTACCGGCACGAGCTTTACGAAAAAGTCAGCCAGGCATTTGCCGTCTTTTTGCCGGTCAAATCGGTAGGCGTGATGGGTGATGGACGGCGATATGATTATGTTATTGCATTGCGGGCCGTCGAAACAATTGACTTTATGACCGCGCGTTGGGCTCATTTGCCATATGATTTTCTTGATTTGGTTTCGCGAAGAATCATCAATGAAGTATCCGGTATCTCGCGCGTAACTTATGATATTTCCGGAAAGCCTCCGGCAACGATAGAGTGGGAATAGAAATAAATGAAGCCGATGAGGCCTGGATGCGGCATGCGCTAAGGTTGGCCCAGCGGGCCGAAACTTTGGGAGAAGTGCCTGTCGGGGCCGTCATTGTCAAAGGTGATCGTTGTATTGCAGAGGCATGGAACAGCCCTATCTCGACGCATGACCCATCGGCCCATGCTGAAATTTTGGTAATTCGCGAGGCAGGAAAACAGTTGCAAAATTACCGGCTTATCGATGCCACTTTATACGTGACCCTGGAACCCTGTGTGATGTGTATGGGTGCAATTGTTCATGCACGAATTGGCCGGCTTGTTTTTGGAGCAAGAGATGAAAAAAGGGGGGCCGTTTGTAGCGCCATGAATTTGGCTGAAGCCCCTTTTTTGAATCATAAAGTAAATTGGTCGGGAGGTGTTCTGGAGGATATTTGTTCCGGATTGTTAAAAGATTTTTTTAAGGCTAGACGCTGAATTTTTCGCGATTTAAGCGATTTATAATGCTTGCGGCAGCAACGGCATAATAGGAGGTGTTTGAAACTCAGGTTCGGGGGCTTCTATCTGCATGGCATTTTTCTCAATGATATTTTCTTCTGTCAGCCACACCAGCAAGTCGTAATAACTTCTGATATTTTCCACATAACGCGTTGCCTCATTACCTCGTGCGTAGCCATGCCGGGTTTTTTTATGCCATTTGGGCTGGCTGAGTAAAGGTAACCTTTTTTTGACATCCACCCATTTATCCGGGTTGCTTCCCTGCTGAGCGGTCAGGATTCTTGCATCTTCAACATGTGCTTTACCGACATTGTAAGCGGCGAGAGCAAACCAGGTCCGATCCGGCTCAGGAATCGGAGTTGGGATCTTGTCAATGGTTAACGAAAAGTAATGGGCGCCGCCTTCGATGCTTTGATAGGGGTCGGTTCTATTGCTGATGCCCATTTCCGAAGCCGTTATGTTGGTCAGCATCATCAGGCCTTTGACTCCAGTAGGTGAGGTTGTGTCTTTAAGCCAATGAGACTCCTGATAGCCGATGGCTGCCAATAGCCGCCAGTCAAGATGATACTGGTCCGCTGCATTCATGAAATGCGTCTGATATTTAGGGAGGCGTTGCCTGATGTGGCGACGAAAGGTGCAATTGCCTTGGTAGGACAAGACGTTGGCGTGACCATAATGACGCTCCAACAGCTGCTCCAGGGTTTTATTTTGTTTGATCAGGCTAAAAAAAGAATTGACCTCGTCATAAAGGCTTGAATCGTGGCTATTTTCAAGCGCCCAGGCCAGCTGTCGAGGCTCCGAAATATCAAAGGCGATTTCCAATTTGGGATAAATGCGCTGCAGCAACTGTAACTGATTGGAATCTGCGAGGGTATAGTCGATAAGTCCTTCATTGACCAGGTAGAGCAGAGCGTTGGTATCAAGATAGCTGTTGATATCCCATTTTAATTCGGGGAAGGTCAGTTGATTATCAAGCAGCGTTTGCTCGTGACTGGTGCTTTTGACAATTTCAAAGACACCGCCGTTAAGACTAGGAATATCTTTTGGGCGTCTTTTGTCTCCTAGGTAAATAAGCTGTTCGGTAATCTCGTCATAGGGCAAGCTGAAACGCATAACTTCCTGGCGTTCCTTGGTAATTGTCAGGCCTGCCGCTGCTATATCACCTTTTCCCCTGCTTATTCGGGCCAGAATCCCATCAAAAGTTTCGGGTATGACAAAGTGGGCTTTAACGCCCAGATGCTCAGCAAATAAAAGCGCCAGATCGTATTCCAGTCCCGTATAACCATCAGGCCCTTCATAATAAGTCGTTGGGTCGATGCGGGTGAGGACTTTGATAACACCTTTTTGTTTAATTTGTTCCAGCCTGTTGAGCATGGAAAAGTTCGTATCACAGGTCGATAAAAGCGCAATCCAACTGAAACAAATTAACAGTCTTGCAATGATACGCACTAGCTACGTAATTTTTTGTACGTGTTAATCAGGTTATTAGTCGAGCTGTCGTGACTAGTGCTTAGTTCATCCGATAGAAGCTCGGGTAATATGGCTCTGGCGAGTACTTTGCCAAGCTCAACACCCATTTGATCAAAGGAATTGATATTCCAAATAACGCCTTGTACAAAAATTTTATGTTCGTAGAAAGCAATCAAAGAGCCAAGCGTTTTAGGGGTCAGTTTTTTGAACAGAAAGGAATTGGAAGGTTTATTGCCAGAAAATACCTTTGATGCGACTAAAGCTTCGTTTTCTCTATCTGAATCAGAAAGAGAGGCTTTTACTTCTTCTGCAGTTTTACCGCGCATTAACGCTTCTGGTTGAGCTAAAAAATTTGAAATTAAAATTTCATGATGGTCAGGTAAGTCGTAATGACTGTAGGCTGCGGCAAGAAAGTCACAAGGAACCAATTTGGTGCCTTGATGCATCAACTGATAAAAAGCATGTTGACCATTCGTTCCCTGTTGTCCCCAAATGATTTGCCCTGTGCTGTAATCAACCCTATTGCCGTGCATATCGGTGCTTTTACCATTGCTTTCCATATCACCTTGTTGCAAGTAGTCTGAAAAGTGCCGCATGGATTGATCATAAGGAAGGATGGCATAAGATTCGGCATTATGAAAATTGTTATACCAAATACCCAGCAGCGCCATGATTACCGGAATATTTTTGTCAAAAGGGGTGGTCCTGAAATGCTGATCGACTTCATGAGCGCCCAGTAGAAGTTCCTCAAAATTATCCATGCCTACGTTTAGCGCAATAGATAAGCCTATGGCTGACCACAAGGAGTAGCGTCCACCGACCCAATCCCAAAATTCAAACATGTGATCAGGGTTGATGCCAAATTCGGTCACGTTCTCGGTATGGGTGGAAATGGCGACGAAATGCTGGCTGATCGCACTTTCATTTTTGGAATGTTGCAACAACCAGTTTCTTGCGGAGCGTGCATTAGTCATCGTTTCTTGTGTGTTGAATGTCTTGGAGGCGACAAGAAACAATGTGGTTTCGGGTGATAAAGGTTTAAGTGTTTCAATCAAATCCGCTTGGTCGATGTTTGAAACAAAATGAACTTTAAGTGACTTGGATGCATACGGTGTCAATGCCGTTGATACCATTTTGGGGCCTAAATTAGAGCCGCCAATGCCGATGTTAACCACATCGGTAATTCGTTTGCCGGTATATCCCAGCCATTTCCCACTTCGGACTTCGTCGGTGAAATGCCGCATCTGTTTCAAGACGGCATTAATTTTTGGCATGACGTCCTGATTGTTAACATAAACCGGGTAATTGCTCCGGTTTCTAAGCGCTGTATGAAGTACGGCCCGTTGTTCGGTATGATTAATCTTTTGGCCGGAAAACATGGCTTCTGTTTTCTCGGTCAGGTTTGAATCGATTGCCAGTTCAACCAATAAATCAAGTGTTGTGGGTGTAATCAGGTTTTTAGAAAAGTCGAACAATATATCGTTGAACTGAATTGAAAGTTCATTGAATCTTCTGGGGTTTGACGCAAAAGCTTCTCGGAGTTGGAAGTTCTGCAGCGATGAATAATGATTTTGCAGTGCTTTCCAGGCAGGGGATCTTGTAGGAGAAGGCATTTATTTTGGCTCCAGAGTGGGTAGGTGGTCAAAAAAAATTCAAAAACAGATGCATATCGGTACGATTGCCAGTATATTAGATTTTGGTAATGTACTTGCTTTAAACGATGGGTGTGCGTATAGCATTAACTTTATTTGTATAGGGTGATATGTTAGAGTTCATTGCCGTTATGGGGCGAAATTATACATGATGGACTTAAGTTTTATGACAATTGTTAATCTCGGTCCCCATTTTTAAGATTAAGTCTGAGAATAGCATAAAGCGATTATCGACAATAATAATTAACTACTACAACTGGAAGGTACTATGAATAAATCAGGTTTAGTAAGAAAGGGTCTGCTGACTATTATAGGGTTAGCTTTTTCTGCTACGTTGTGGGCGCATGGTGGTGCAGCGGGTACCGATACGGATCAGTGTAAATTTGAATTAGAGCCATCACATTGGATTCATTACACTGCTTATCAGCCAAAAGCATTTCCTGCTGAAGACTTTTGCGGAAACATTCCCAGCACCGGTACTTTGACGCAGCTGGTTTTTGATTATCAGGATGTCCGTTACCGGAACATGTCAATTGAATTCGAAGTAACAAAAGAGCCTGAAGGTAAACGCGTATTCTTTCAAGAAGCCGCAAAGCACAAATCAGGAACGGTTGTGTTGTCTTTGGAAAATGGTGTGCCTGAACCAGGCAAATATCTGATTCATATTACTTTGGTTCCTGATGAAGGCGAAAGACTGGATGCTCACATGAGCTTTACAGCGGGCGGTGGTAAGGCTGCAAGTAAAGGAAGCATTGGTCTATACGCATTTTTCTTGTTAGCGGGCTTGTATGTTTTTTACCTGTCTAATGCGGGCTTCAAGAAAAAAATAGACGATCTAATAACAAAATTGAAAAACGCCTAATCAGTATTCAATTTAGCTTTTTCTGACAGCACCCTTTTAAATAAAGCATGGGTGCTGTCAAATTAAGCCATCCCAATGCGTGATAATTGATCGCTGTTTATAAAAAAACCAGTAAAATAGTATTACTAATATTTATTGATGATGAATAAACATGCAGTTTAGCCAACATTGTTAAGCTGTACCTAAGTAACAAAATAACCCCGCTACAAAAAAGTGACGAAGAATACAAAAGCGTCAGCTTTTAGCGAATGATCATGTAGTCGACCCCCAATAAATACTAATGAGAGCGGGAACTACCCTGGGCAGCTTAGGTCAACGTGAGGTGTTATTAATTCATCTTGTGACTAATAGAGGCGTTAAAATTTTACGCTTTCTATCGCTGTATTATTTAATAATGAGTCAGTGAAGCGAATAGTGCTTCAGTTACAAAATATATACTTGTGGACATCGTGTAAGTCACTGATAAGATGGGCCAAGAAGTTTAAATTCGATTAGGTGGTAATAATGAAGTCTGGAATCTTGACGGTTTCGGCATTAAGTTTGTTGCTGATGGCAACTTTGAGTAATGCCAAGGAAATAGAAGAACATAATAATCTTATGGATCACGGCGGTGGTCACCTTATGGATATGGGTGGTGGCATGGTGATGGGGCAGAATACAGAGACCCTTCCTGGTGGCTGCGATAAAATTGCTGCGACAAAAGAAATTACTGTTCATGCTGGTCATAAGTATGCTGAAAAATTTCCAGGTCGTATGTTTGCCTTTGATACGCAGGAATACCAGTTCGAGCCTTGTACCAAGTTGACCGTACATTTCATTAATGAAGACAGCATTCGTCATCAATGGATGATGCATGGCTTACCTAAATATTTATATCCTAAAGGTATGTTTCACCTAGAGGTGACTGGACCCGGCAAAATTTCCGGAACTTTGATTTTGCCGCCAGGCGATAAAACATACCTGGTTCATTGCGATATTGCTCAGCATATGGAAAAAGGCATGAAAGGCCAGTTAAAGGTTGGAAAAGGAAGCGGTGATTTGCCGAGCATCCCGGGGGTTACAGCATACGTCATACCCGATGACTATGGGTTGGCAAAAGTTGATATTCCAGTGAGTCAGCAACCGAATATCAATCCTAATGCAGCTATAGAATCTAAACCGTCAACTACAGCACCTGCCCAAGACCAAAACGACTCCTTAATTTCAGGTGTTCTGGTTATCGGCTTGGCTGCAGGATTGCTGATTGCTCCATTTATGGCTCGTAAATTTAAAGGAATGAGTGTTTCAGAGGTGGTTTCCTATTTGTTTGAATTAATCGGGCAAGGTATCGGTTTTATAACAAAATTGATGACTAAGCTTCTTAATGTTATTTCATCAAGTAAAAACAAGTCACTACCTGAGAAATAAGTTTTAATTCGATTAGACCCCTGCTACATGGACTGTCAGGGGTTTTTTTATGGGCGATATATTGGGACGTTATTATTGGAGTTGTTAAGTCTTTTTTTTAGCGCGTTTATCTCATCCACTCTCGCGCCAGGGGGATCAGAGATTGTTCTTGGTTATTTGGTATTGGGCAGCAGTTACGATGTGATGGTGTTGGTCCTGATAGCAACAATAGGAAATACGTTAGGTGCAATAACAACGTGGTTTCTAGGCTTGTGCGCCGCCAAAAAATTCCCATTGGAAAATTTACTTCCAAAAAACAAGCAGCGAGCAATTGATTGGATGAGATCCTGGGGTAAATGGTCTCTATTGTTTTCTTGGCTGCCTGTTGTTGGTGATGGCTTTTGTTTTGCAAGCGGCTGGTTGAAATATCCATTGATTACTTTTGTGTTGTTTGTAACTGTGGGTAAATTTTGCCGCTATGCGTTAATTGCTTGGCTGCTTGTCGAGGGGTGATGTTTTGGTTTGTCCCCAGGTTGTAAAAAAATTAGAGTCAAAAATGTTAAGACACTTTCCTAAAACAGGTGTGATTTATGAGCATAGAACACGCGATTATTTCATAGCGGGATTTACTTTCTTTTGTGTGGCCGTCTGTCTAATATCAGACGCCAGCGCTACCTTGGAAAAGCAGAATGCCTTGGGTGTTTGCGGCTGGGTATTTTTAGTAGGGCTTTTGTTGGGTGAGAATCACGAAGTCAGGATACAAGTACTTATAGCAGTCATTTTCGCTACCATTGGCGAACATTTCGCCTCACCGTTTATGGGTGGTTATACCTATCGTTTTGAAAATGTACCCGCCTATGTTCCTCCGGGGCATGGAATGGTTTACCTAACGGCGGTGGCGTTGGCCCGATCCGGTTTTTTTCAGTATTTTGCGAGGCAAATTGCAGCTTTTGTTGTTGTCGTTTGTGGTTTATGGTCGGTATGGGGCGTTAGCGGTTTGCCAGAGCAAGGTGATTCGGTAGGTGCTTTATTGTACTGCGTGTTTTTAGGCTATTTGTTTAAAGGCCGATCACCAATGGTTTATCTGGCGGCATTTTTTATAACCACTTGGCTGGAATTAATCGGAACTGCTATGGGTACTTGGGTTTGGGCGCCGATTGACCCAGTGTTGAGTTTGCCCCAAGGTAATCCGCCAAGCGGGGTCGCTGCATGGTATTGTTTGGTGGATGCGGTGGCAATGATGGGCGCTCCGCCTGTATTGAGAGCGTTAAAAGCATGCTTTGGGTACGCGTTTTTGAGCAAGTCACCACCTGAGGCCTGTCAAAGTACGGAAAGTGAATGAAACAAAACTGGTTTTTGCAAATTTCGGAATAATCAAGTGACTGGAGATATGAGATGAAAAAATTACTAATATTGATGTTGTTGACTGCATCACCGCTTTTTGCTGCTGATTGGACGTTGAGTTCGAAAGAATCGACATTTAATTTTATGAGCACAAAAAATGCAGCAGTGACTGAATTGCATACATTTCAGAATATATCAGGAGAAATAAACGGGGATAAAGGCAAATTAAATATCGATTTAGCCAGTGTTGAAACTCAGATACCCATTAGAAACGATCGAATGAAAGAACATTTGTTCGATACTAAACAGTTTCCTCAAGCAACCGTTGAACTTAACCTCGCCCCCAACGTATTTGAATCGTTGCAAAAAGCAGGATCAATGACAGATCTGCCCGTTAAGGCTAATTTAGGTCTGCATGGCATGAAAAAAGAAATTAGTGCGAAATTGAGAATTATTAAATTGGCCGATAACAAGTTTGTTGCCTCCACATTAGAACCAATATTATTGATTCCGGGTGATTTCGGCCTGGAACCGGGTCTTAAAAAGTTAATGGAGATCGCCAAACTAAACAGTATTACCAATTCGGTGCCTGTTACATTTAGTCTGGTATTTGAAAAAAAATAAAGATACTTTTTTATTTATTGGGAGAACTCACTTGAGCTCTCCCTGGCTTCATAAATTATGGGTGCTCATCTTCGAGTTTTCATAAATCAAAAAGACTTAATTCATATTTAACGTAAAGTCCGTATTGCTTTAAGCCGACCCCATCAGCGAGCAATAAATTTATTCCAGCGAAATTCTGTCGAACTAGGCTTAATCTGGCTTTTTACTCAACAATAAAGAACTGGTTCCTAATATCCCTACGTCACAAAGAGACACTCAATTTTGGCAAAGACACAAACTAAAGCTGGAAACATGAAGCAAAGAAGCGGGCTGAAGATTTATAAAAGACTTTTAACTTATGTCATTCCTTATTGGCGTTGGTTCGCAATCAGTGTTTTCGGTTTTATGCTTTATGCTGCGACTCAACCCATGTTTGCCGCGATCCTAAAGCACATTATTGATTCTCTGCAAGGTAACGCGCGCGAAAGTATTCATGTTATGCCGCTAATCTTTGTTGGACTCATGCTGGTGAGGGGAGTGGGAGCCTATTTGGGGAATTTTTTCATAGCAAAAGTATCGACCACAGTTGTGCATGTCCTCAGATGTAAGATATTTGATCATTACACGCTGTTGCCTACCGCGTATTTCGATTCAAATAATAGCGGCTACATGATGTCGCGAATTACTCATAATGTCGGAGAAGTGACTCAGGCGGCAACTGATTCGGTAAAAACAATAATCAGAGAAGGGTTAACAACCATTGGGCTCATTGGTTACCTTATCTATATAGATTGGTTATTGGCACTTGCATTTATGTCGGTAACGCCTTTTATTGCCTGGCTAGTGACCTATGTCAGTAAACGGTTGAGAGCGTTAAGCCGAAAGATTCAAGACACAGTGGGAGAAATGACGCATATCACTTCCGAGTTGGTGAGTGGTCACAGAATTGTAAGAAGCTATGGTGGGGAAGAATACGAAAAGGAGCGGTTTAAAAAAAGTAGTCAATACCATAAGCGTCA
Organism: Methylicorpusculum sp.; assembly: GCF_030651835.1. Lineage (GTDB taxonomy): Bacteria > Pseudomonadota > Gammaproteobacteria > Methylococcales > Methylomonadaceae > Methylicorpusculum. The sequence goes on from NZ_JAUSBX010000025.1 coordinate 53,599, forward strand.
AAGCTTGAAATTAGAAGCTACATCAGCAATTCACGGGCCGTTGATGCAATTGATTATTGGCATTGCACTAGCCGGTCTCATGTATATGTCGTTGATAATGATGCAGACTGCGACTGCGGGAGAATTTGTAGCGTTTCTAACGACGGCATTTTTACTGCCGAGGCCGATTCGGCAATTAAGCGATGCAAATTCGAAAATTCAAAAGGGAATGGTTGCTGCTGAGTCATTGTTTGTAATCCTGGACGAGCCTCCTGAATCAAATGAAGGGCCTTTAAGCATAGATCATTGTGAAGGTAGAATCGATTTTAAAAACGTCAGCTTCAGATACGAAGGTTCGGAGACTTATGCCATAAAAAATATAAGTTTTACCGTCATGCCGGGGCAAACGGTAGCGCTGGTAGGGGCATCGGGTGGAGGAAAGAGTACGCTGATCAATCTGTTGCCCCGCTTTTATAACTATTTAGAGGGGCAGATATTATTGGACGGCGTAGATATCAAGCAATACACGCTGGAAAATCTTCGTAAGCACATTGCTTTGGTGACTCAGCACGTCACGCTGTTTAATGATACGGTAGCAAATAACATAGCCTATGGGCATTTAGAAGGAGTTGCCTTGGAAAAAATAACAAGTGCAGCGGAAGCAGCTTACGCCATGAACTTTATTGAAAAGATGCCAAATGGACTTAATACGGAAATTGGTGAAAATGGCGTTAAATTATCAGGCGGGCAAAAACAACGATTAGCCCTCGCTAGAGCACTTTTGAAAGATGCGCCGGTCTTGATATTGGATGAGGCGACGTCTGCACTGGATACGGAATCCGAACATTACATACAGGCGGCCTTGAATCAGGTTTTAAAAAACAGGACGACTATCGTTGTAGCGCATCGATTATCAACCATAGAAAACGCAGACGTTATCCTTGTGTTGGCTAATGGACAAATCGCAGAACAGGGCGGTCACAAAGAATTGCTAAGGAAAGGGGGAGTCTATGCCAAGCTTTATAATATGCAATTTAAAGATAAAAGCGATGGCTTAGCCATTGCCAGCCAAGTTGAGTAAACAACCCAAACAAAAGCTTGACAGAGTAAATAAACATTGTAGAATGTGCAGCTCTTCAGCGGTCAGGACGACGGTGAGGGGTCAGGGAGGGAAGAAAAGCCAAACAAGGTGTTGACAACGAAAAACGAGTCTGTATAATAGTCAGGCTAAAC
>NZ_JAUSBX010000031.1 GCF_030651835.1 Methylicorpusculum sp.
CCCCTCCAATTATAGTGGGTGTAGGTGGTTGATTGAAAAGGCTTCTGCAACAGGGATGTTGCAGAGAGCTACAGGGACGCATTTACGCGTCCTTTGAAATCAAGCACCTACACCCTTAATTCAAAGCGGGCGAGTAGTTACCCAGGAGGTATTGAATGTTTAGTTTAACCGTGGTCGCCGTATTAAGCGTGATCGCTATGCTGATGGCTTGGGTATGGCAGCAGAATCGTCGCAATGCAGGGATTGTCGATGTCATCTGGGCATTCGGTATGATGTTTGCCGGGCCCTGGTATGCCTTTACCGGTTCTGCGCCCGTGTTATTGCAATTGAGTCTGGCTTTATTAACGATGGTCTGGTTTATGCGCTTGGGTCGCCATCTGGCTTTACGCGTATTCAGCGAACAGGAAGACGGCCGTTACAAAGCAATGCGTTTGGCCATGAAAGAAAACGCAGCCAAAGGATTTCTAGGCTTTTTTTTGGTACAGGCCGGATTTATCTGGATCTTGTCTTTACCTTTCTACGCCGTTGCTCAAAACCAGAATCCGTCCACGCAATTGGTTGTGCTGGCGCTGGTTATTGCCGAACTGGCTTTTTGGGGCGAGGCGTCTGCCGACCGTCAATTGGCCGAATTTCGTAATAACCCTGACAACAAAGGACGCACCTGCCGCAATGGCTGGTGGCGTTACTCAAGACACCCCAACTATTTTTTCGAATGGTTGCACTGGTTTGCGTATCCCTTGATGGGCTGGGGCAGTGAGTACCAGTATTGGTTGTGGTTGGCGCCGGTTGTCATGTTCTGCTTTTTGTATTTTCTCACCGGCATTCCGTTTACCGAGCAACAAGCCTTGCGAAGTCGGGGTGAAGATTACCAGCACTATCAACAAACCACGCCGATGTTTTTCCCCTGGTGGCCCAAGGAATAATCGTTATGAATCAGTGTAGGAGCGTGCCATGCCCGCCACTGGATGGGGTTCCATCGCGGGCATGGCCGGCTCCTGTAAAATACGATTAACTTAACGGTATTGTGAGTTGGGTGAGAGGGAATGGTTCGTTGCGCTGATTTGTTAAAAAGTTTCTAACAAAACCAAGAGGTTTACGATGAGCTTGATCGCACTGGCAGAAGCCGGAAAAGTCCCCGATTCCTTGATCAGATGGGGTATCAGACGTTTATTAAAACAACGCTTGCAGGAAGAATTTGCAGATGATGTCGAACGCCAAAGTCAGCGTTACCGTGACTTATTGACAGAACTCAGACAGAGCCCGATTGCGATTGAAACCGAGGCCGCCAACCAGCAGCATTACGAAGTACCGGCCGCTTTTTATCGGTTCGCGTTAGGTAAGCATCTAAAATATTCATCCTGCTATTGGGATCATGAGACTACTAACCTGGATGAAGCCGAAGCTAAGATGCTGGCAATAAGCTGCGAACGGGCTGAACTGATCGACGGGCAGGACGTGCTTGAATTAGGCTGCGGTTGGGGGTCGTTGACACTGTGGATGGCCGCGCATTACCCCGGCAGCCGCATAACTGCCGTATCAAATTCCAACAGCCAGCGTGAATATATCAATGAACAGGCCCGACAACGCGGATTGAACAATATCGAAGTCATAACCTGCGATGTCAATCAACTGACGTTGGACCGTAACTTCGACCGTATCGTTTCGGTAGAAATGTTCGAGCATATGCGAAATTACGACAGCCTTTTGAATAAGGTCGCGTCCTGGTTAAGGCCCGGCGGCAAGCTGTTCGTACACATTTTTTGTCACCGCTATCTGGCCTATCCGTTTGAAACAGAAGGCGATGACAACTGGATGGGACGGTATTTTTTTACCGGTGGAATGATGCCCGCCCGCGATACGCTGCTGCATTTTCAAACACAGTTACACATTGAATCTCAATGGGATGTCTCGGGGCGGCATTATCAGCAAACTTCTGAAGCCTGGCTCAATAATATGGATACCCACAAAGAGGCTATTTTGCAGTTGTTTAGTGAAACTTATGGAAAGAAGGACGCTGCGTTGTGGGTGCAGCGCTGGCGGCTGTTTTTTATGGCTTGTGCCGAATTGTTCGGATATCGCGGCGGTAATGAGTGGCTGGTGGCTCATTATCGGTTTGCCAAAACAGGATAACCATGCCAAAACAAGGCCTGCACTATAAGCTGATCAAAGCTTTTTTGTGGCAAATTTTACTGATCAGTGGCGCGACGCTACTCGGCGTCTTTGCTGCAGCCAAAATCGTTGAAGATGTTTTGGTCAGGGAGGCCTTGCAAGGCGAAGCCACGCATTTCTGGTCGTTATACCAAACCCATGCGGATTTCCCTCGTCCGAATACGGCCAATATGAAAGGCTATTTGGCCAAAGGCGGTGATGACTCAGAAGTACCGCCTGGGTTGCGTCATTTAACGCCAGGTTTTGGCCGGGCGAATATGGAAGGCCGTCATCCGATTGTGTATGTCGAAAATAACGGTACGGATCGGCTTTATCTGGCTTTTGACGAACAGCAGGTTGCCGCGCTGTCATTTTATTTTGGCACTGTGCCGCTCAGTCTGGTTTTGGTGTTGATTTATCTGTTCGCCTGGCTCGCGTATCAGCAATCCAAAAAAGCCATTTCACCGGTTATCAAACTGGCAGAAGTGGTCGAACGGTTTGATTTTAGGAAACAAGGATTGGCTGAGTTGGATCTGAATGAATTGCGCGACTCAGGCGACAGTGATGTCGCCAAACTGATCGATGCCCTGGATCATTTCACTGAACGATTGGAATTGTTTATCGAGCGGGAGCAAAACTTTACCCGTGATGCCAGCCACGAGTTGCGCACGCCGATGGCCGTCATCAAAAGCTCCCTGGCTTTGCTGCAACGACATGCCGATTATCAACCCAACGAGCGACATGCCCTGGCGGTGATTGAAAACACACTTAAAGACATGGAAGAACTCATCGAGACTTTGTTGCTGTTAGCGAGGGAGGAATCTTCGCCGCTACCGGAAGAAGACGTCCTGATTAACGATTTATTAGCGACATTGGCCGAGCAGGTCAACCGTGTCGTAGGTTCAGATCATCTACGCCTGGAAATTGAGCAAAACTGCCTGCTGTCCACCGTTGCGTCGGAAAAAGTGCTGCATATTCTGTTTACCAATCTGCTGCGAAATGCATTCAGCTATACGCGAGAAGGCACTATCAGCATTATCATCGACGAAAACCGCGTCACCGTATCCGATACCGGTATCGGAATGGAACAAGCTCAGTTGCAACAAGTGTTCGAGCCGTTCTACCGGGCCCAAAACGACAACCGGGGTCACGGTTTGGGCTTGACGATAGTCAACCGGCTCTGCAACCGCTTTGGCTGGCAATTAAAAATCAGCAGCAAACCCGGCGAAGGCACCCGCGTGTCGGTCTATTTTCCCAAAGCCAAACGGGTGGGCGGCAGGCGTTAGTTAATCCAGAAGGATGCGGTGAGGAACGGACCGCATCGACGGGTTGGCGAGCGCAGCCTAAATAATGGCTTTGTTGATTTTGGAGCCAAAAATCGGGAAGATATTTTTAAACTGAATTTTCCCAATAATTTCAAAATCGAACTACCATTCTGCTTGAGCTGCAGGAATTATCGATAGAGTTTGCTTAAACGGTGGCAAACCTATTTAACAAAGCACTGTCACTTAAGGCCGAGGCGTCATTCCGGCATTCCCTGGTCGAGGCAGGCTCTGTCGGAACGACGGTAACTATTAATTCAAACAAAGCTCTCTAAAAAGCCTGAACAACCCCATAAAAACTGGGAAACCTTCAGATTTGTAAGCACTATAACCACTCGTAAGCGCTGGAAAATATGGATACAAGAATCAAGGGAAAAATAATATCTTGGAATGATGACAAAGGTTTTGGCTTCATTGAACCAAATGAGGGTGGGAAACAAATCTTTGTTCATTTCAAAGCTTTTAATAACCGGAAAAAAATGCCAGCGATAAATCAGGCCGTTACCTATTCCATATCAGCTGATAAAAGTGGCAGACCTTGTGCTGAAAGAGTAACAAGAGCCGGTGAGCTTCTATCGAATAACAAAAAAACTGATAGGGCGTATTTCTCTATTTTTATCCCGGTATTATTTGTTGTGATTGTTGGCATATCAGCACTCACAAACAAGGTTCCCTTTTTAGTCTTGCCTTTTTATTTGGTTATTAGTTTATTGACTTTTATCTTGTATAAAGTTGATAAATCAGCGGCTCGAAATGGAGATTGGAGAACGAAGGAAAGCACTCTGCATTTGTTTTCATTAGCAGGTGGTTGGCCTGGTGGAATGATTGCCCAACAAACATTACGACACAAGTCTAAAAAACAATCGTTTAGAACTGTGTTTTGGGTGACGGTTTTACTGAATTTCAGTGCCTTTATTTGGCTGCATACACCCGGTGGAGCATCAGCGCTTTCCTTTATTGAAGTTCGAACCGCTCTGAACGTTCCGTATGGGATTATTTTTGACAAAAAAGGGCACATTTTGAAGCATGAGTTTTAACGATGATTAATCATGATATAAATCCGGCAGTGGATTCCAATAGTTATTCAAATAGGTCATGTCAGTATGAAAAATTACACTGCAATTATTGAAAAATGTCACGATACAGGATTGTATGTGGGCTTTATTCCCGGATTCGCAGGGGCACATACCCAAGCTGAAACACTTGATGAACTCAATAAAAACCTTCGGGAAGTAATTGAAATGCTCCTTGAAGACGGCGAGCCAATACTTGAAGCCGAGTTTATTGGTACACAAAATGTTGTTGTGGCTTAAGCATGGGGCACATTCCTGTTCTAAAACCTCGTGAAATTGCTGCTTTGCTTGAAATATTAGAGTTTAAAGAAGTTCGCCAGCGTGGATCGCACAAACAATTCCGCCATACTGATGGCCGGTGTACAACTGTACCGTTTCATGCAGGACGTGATATTTCACCCATTTTGCTTAGGCAAATTGCCAGAGATATTGGATTAACAGTTGAAGAATTACTTAAATTTAAAGTCTAATCCGATGCTCCAGCGAAACTCAGCAGTTCTCAATTTGAAGAGAAAAAAGGGCTGGGAAGCTTTCTGAGGATGTGGTCAGCAAGGATGCTGCTGTCAAGCCCCCAAGGAAGGGTTTACGGCGTTCCTCAAAAGGCTTTTCCCAGCCCAAAATGACGCCGAAAAGATCAAAGTGAGAATTGCTGAGCGAAACTCCTCTAACTAAGTATTGCAGGGAGTTGTCTTAGTTAGGTAGGTAGGATGCCGTTCGTTCCTCACCGCGCCCTACCGAGCTAATCACTTCCCTCCAAAAATTGCCCGCAATATTTACAATAAACGGCATCAAAGTCATGGCCGGTTGCACCACAGTTGGGGCAGGCCTCGTTGTCGATTTTGCTTGATTTATGACTTTTCATCAGCTCGGCGCTATAAATTCCGGTAGGAACGGCGATGATGCCGTAACCCATGATCATGATCACCGACGCGATAAACTGACCCAGAGGCGTTTGCGGTGATATGTCGCCGTAGCCGACAGTCGTTATTGTGACGATGGCCCAATACAAAGACGTGGGGATGCTGGTGAAGCCGGATTCGCTGCCTTCTATCATGTACATCAACGAGCCAAATACGACGACTAACATTAATACGGTAAATAGAAACACCGCGATTTTTCGAAAACTATTGTTCAGTGCAACCATCAGAATATTCGCTTCGCGGACGTATTCGGACAGTTTTAAAAGCCTGAATATGCGCAACACACGCAAGATGCGAAGCGTCAGCATATATTCGCCGCCCGGAATGAGTAGCCCCAGAAAAGTCGGAAGTATGGAAAGCAGATCGATAAAGCCAAAGAAACTGCTGGCATAAAGCCAGAGTTTGCGGACGCAAATCAGGCGTAACAGATATTCAAATGAAAACAGGGCGGTGAAAAACCATTCCGCAGCATAGAGTTGTTGTTCATATTGATTACGCATGGCTTCGATGCTATCGAACATTACCGTAAGGATACTCAGCAAAATCATGATAATCAGAACAATATCGAAGGCTTTGCCGGCAGTCGTTTCTGCGCCGAAAATAATCTGATTTAGAGCAGCGCGCCAGGCGGAAGCTGGGCTGTCTTCACTGTGATTTTTCAGTTTGAACGGTTTTCTATCCGCCATTGAGGTTGTCCTAAACAGGATTAACTAAACCTTGTTATCTCGATGAAGTTGTGTTCAATCGAGACTTTTGGGGTGTTTATAGTTTTCAGTTTCACTGTATGCTACGGCAGACAAAGAAAAGGTCAATTTTCTTGTCTCCATCAGCCTTATATCGACGAATTGTATACCCATCGCAGATCGAAATTCGGCACCAGGTTGCCCGTCAAAGGACGCCGTAAATACATCCGTGTAGGCTCTATGCCAGCATCCATGCTGGCAAAGCCTTTGCCGAACAACCCGTTGCCGAACAACCCGTTGCCGAACAACCCGTTGCCTCCTTAGGCACTGCCGAAATTCAAAGTGGTCGAGTAGTTAAAATGAAAGATCCCATTGCAGCCAAAACCGCTGTTCTGATTGACTCATGAATGAACGCGGGTCTTCGACGATCAAATGGCTCACCTGGAAATTTACTTTATTGGAATGGCCACTGAAGAAGTAGGTCATGACACCGCTGACTTCCTGTTGCAGATCGTTATCGACATCGGTATTCGGATCAACAAACGCATAGCGGCCGGCAAATTCCAGATTTTTAGGTACGATCGCAAACAGGTAATGAGGAAAGTAACCCGCTTGAATCAAGCCGCCTCTGAGGTTGGTATCTCTTGATGAATCAGATTCTGCTTTAAGCGTGTCCTCGATTTCTTTCCAGTGCATTTCGTGTTGAATCGATAAGCCCTGCCATTTGAACCGGACTTCCTCCATCATTTGATTGATTTTGTATTGTCCGTCTTCTCCTTTTTTAAATCCGTCCAAATTCCGACAACTGTTGCTGTCGGTTTCAAAAGAAGTACATTTGCTTTGGTTGGTCGCTGCGGCGAAAGCAAAGTTGAGCGCCGGTTTTTGATGGAATTCGATATCGGATTGGGTGAACGGCATTTCCCCGCCCAGGGCATTCCATTGCAGGCGGCCTGCATACATCATGTTGTCATCGTCATTATTGCGTTCACCCACTCCTAAACCCGTAAAGATGCCTGCGACATAGCTCATGTCATACCATCTTCCGGGAAACAAATTGCCCAGGACCTGAACGCCTTGTTGCCGATCCACGGTAAAAATATCGTTGACGATTGAGCGGTTGACAAATTGTTGGTTGCCGGAAGATGTAACCCGCTCGTCGTTATAGACTACCTTGCCGCGACCAACCCATAATTTGGCCCAATTATACTTGTCCAAAGTCAGGTTTAGATCGCGTAACACCGGTTGAGACCAGTCATATTGCATGTAGTATTTAAGCCAGGGCCAATAAGCGTGGCCTTTTAGCTTGGTTCGAGCCCTGCGAATCATGAATGAACTATGATCGCGTTCGAGTTGACTGATTGAACGCGGGTCGCTGTCAAAAGGGTTGGCATAACGGACTTGTATGCGATTTTGGATGGCCAGCGCGAATTTGCCGTCATCGGTTTTAACTTCAAAACCGTTTTTCCCGTAACTGGAACTGACCGGAAAACCATCCTGTTTTTTTGACGGCATTTTGTCAGCATCTTTGGTTTCCATCGTCTGCGTTGGAACGGGCGGTTTTGTCTCAACGGGAGCTGGTGGTGCAATGGCAGGCGCTGCGGTAATGGCGGCTGATTTGCTTTCCAATACTTCCAGCCGGTTCAGCTTTTCATCTAATAGCTTTAATTTGGCATCGAGACGTTTTTCAATAGCCAATAATTCGTCTTTATACTGTTCAGGATTATGGGCTTCAGCTGCGAGCGCGTTTCCGCATAGCGACAGGCTTAACACTGCCCATTTGCCTGCGCTGGGCAGTGGCCTCAAGTTCAATTGATTGTTCATGGTGGGTTTTGTCAGCTAACAAAAGCGTCAATTATGACAAAAATATGACAGAATTATGACAGCTCATGATGAAAATAAATGACATGGTTTTATACCTGCCCGCCTTTTACGCCGTTGATTTTTTTAAAGTTCTCTATGGTGAAACCTAACATCTTACACAACCCCGTAAGTCCACAAGTCGATCAATTGCTTTTTGAAGAGGGGCGCTTTTCGCCAGTATCCTGGTTGTTGGCGAACGGTTTTCTTGAATATGGGGATTACGTCAACTGGCGTAACGGCCTGATAGATAGTCTGGATAGCTGTTTTATCCGGCAACGGGATACTATCCTCATCCAGTTAAAGGCAGCTCAACTCTACGCTGTTTCGCTTGGGTTTGAGTCGGTTGTCGTGGCTTACACCTCGACAGATCAGCGTATTTTGTTAATCAGCTGTAATCCTGCCGATGACCTGATATTCAAAACGGATTTTGAACCCGCTCATAACCGGATGCAGTTGGATCTTTTTTTCGACAGTGCGCCGGTTTGCACTGAAAATGAATTGATTGCAGCGCTCATCGCCGGAAATGTTCAGGAAATTGATATATATCTCGATAAGTTAAACAGATACGATGACCGGAAACATCAGGATTTCAAGCAACTGATTGAATTGGGGCGTCGGATAAAGTCCGGCAGTTTATCGATTCAACAAAAAGTTGCGGTATTAGAAGAGGAAATGATGCCTCTGTCGTTAAAACTTTTGCGCGGTGAATCGATACGGTTTTTAACGCCCTTGTGGCGGACTTTGTCTGACAGCTTGACCGGATATGCCTTTCGGCCGCAAGTGCCGAACGTGCATATCAGTTATACAGCGGCCAAGGCATTTCAATGGCAGGACGTGGTCAGCTCTATCGAACAAGAACCGAAATGGCTTGAAAATCCGCTGTTGCTATTTCGTTATGCCGAAGCGTCCTTTAAATTAAGCCGTGAACTGACAGGTTTTACCGCATGGTTTCAAATATTCTTATCGGATGCAGAAGAGGCAGAGCAACTTATTAAAAAAACGGCGCATTCTCTGCTGTCTGCTGATTGGCGGCGTTTTCAGGATCTTGATCCGGAGCTCGAAACACGCTTTTTTCCTGCCTGGCTTTTATTGATAAAGCCGGCCTTAGCCAGGCATGATTATAAACTGACCGGCGATTCGGAAGGCTGTCAGGCTTTCAGTCTGGTCAAGCAATTAATGATTTTGCCGAGTGAAAGGACCGGCAACGCATCACTTTCTCTGAGAGCAGAACTGAAAATGTTGAATCCCGGTATTTTCGATCATTTTATTACGGCAATTCTATGATTGATTCATGCAATCCCAGGTCGTGACAACGCTCTTTTTCGACAATGAAGTTAATCTTTTTCCAATCAGGACAAACACGTGCAATTAGATTTTTGGTTAAATAAATGGCAAAAGAAGGACATCGGCTTTCACCAGGACGCCGTCAATCAGTCATTGATGGATTTTTGGCCCCGGCTTGATTTGGGAAATCAGGGGCGTGTTTTAGTACCGCTGTGCGGTAAAACACAGGATATGCTGTGGCTGGCCGGACAAGGTCATCATGTCGTCGGTGTGGAAATCAGCCCCATTGCGGTACAGGAATTTTTTGCTGAAAACCAGCTAGATGCGACCCATGCTCAACTGGACGGTCTTGATGATTGGTCGGCCGGAGCTGTGCGGCTGATTTGCGGTGATTTTTTTGCGACAACGGCTGCGGTTGTTGACGAGGTCATGGCGGTTTATGACCGGGCGGCATTGATTGCCCTGCCTCCGGAACTGCGCCGCCGCTATGTCGCTCATCTCAGTTCTTTGTTGTCTTATGGTACGGACATACTTTTGGTGGTCATTGATTATCCGCCGGCAGAAATGGATGGTCCGCCTTTTTCGGTCAATGATCATGAGGTCAACGCGTTGTATGGCGCTGAGTTTAGCATCAGCATGCTGGCAGAGCGTGATGTGCTGGATGAAAATCCGAGGTTCAGGCAGCGAGGTTTAACCCGGATGATCGAGCGGGTTTACCGGCTGACAAAATTAGCCTGATAGAAGACTGGAAGGGGCATGTAAATGGCACTTCAGCAGGGTGATTCTGATCGGCTCTCTTGCTAATCAGGTCATCCTTCACCCCAGTAATTCAATGAATCTATCCACATGCGCTTTTTCTGTCGCAAAGCTGGTGACCAGGCGGGTCAATACTTCATTTTCTGCCAACAAACCGGCTTTGGCTCTGGGCGGATTCCATTCATGAAATAAAGCGCCTTGTTGTTTAAGGTAAGCGGCAAAATCTTTGGTCATGATACAAAAGACTTCATTCGTCTGAGTGTGCCAGGCCAACCGGGCGTTTTGTGCTTGTTCTATGCCTTTTTGTAAATAATCAGCCATCGCATTCGCATGGCGGGCTAAGTTGAGCCAGAGATCATCGTCGAGATAAGCGTCAAACTGGCCGGCAATAAAGCGGGTTTTGGAAAAGAGTTGTGCAGCCCGTTTACGAATATACGGCAAATCCTTAGCCATGCCGGGTTCCATAAAAACCAGCGCTTCAGCGCACCAGCAGCCGTTTTTTGTAGCCCCAAAAGAAACGATGTCGACGCCGCATTGCCAGGTCATTTCGGCCGGGGTCAGGTTTAACGCCGCCAGTGCATTGGCAAAACGCGCTCCATCCATGTGCAAGGGCAGTTGTTTGGCTTTGGCAATGGCCGCGATGGCTTTGATTTCATCCCGCTGATACAGCGTGCCGATTTCAGTCGCCTGAGTAATGGATATCGCCATGGGTTGACCGGCATGAATAAAATTGGGGGGAAAACGGGCGATTTCGGCTTTCAGATTGCCGGGGTCAATTTTACCGTTTTCACCATCAACCGGAGCGAGCCGGGCGCCGTGAGTGAAAAACTCAGGTGCGCCGCATTCATCTTCAATCATGTGCGCTTCACGGTGACAGAATGAAACGCCGCCCGGACGGTTGACTGCCGCCAGCGCCAGGGCATTGGCGGCGGTACCGGTGCCGACAAAAAAAATCGCAACTTCACGTTCAAACAGGGTGTTGAAGCGCTTTTCTACCCGTTTATCCAGTTCGCTGGCGCCGTAAGCCGCCGAGAAACCGCTTGATTCTTCAGACAGTCGTTGAGCGATGGCGGGATGGACGCCCGCCCAGTTATCGGATGTAAAAAACATTCTGGTACTCCTGTTTGCCGGATCAATTCATTAAAAAAGCCGAACCCAACGCTAAAAAGGCGACAAAGCCGACCACATCGGTCACTGTTGTCAGGATCACCGAACCGGATAATGCCGGATCAATCTCGAATTTATCCAGCACAATCGGAATGATAACGCCCGAAAATGCGGCGGCGATGATATTAATGACAATAGCCGTAGCGATCACTAAGCCGATGCCAAAACTGCTAAACCAGAGCGAGGCGATGATGCCGATGACCAAAGCCCAGAGCACACCATTGACAGCACCAACCCGCACTTCCTTGATCAGCAGCGGCATCATGTTGCCTTTGGCTATTTGACCCAGCGCGATACCTCTGATAATCAGCGTCAAGGTTTGACTTCCGGCAATACCGCCCATGGAGGCGACGATGGGCATCAGCACGGCAAGGGCCACAACTTCCTGCAAGGTGCTCTCATAAAGGCCGATAGTCCAGGAGGCCAGAAAAGCGGTTAGCAGGTTGATACCCAGCCAGGTTGCCCGGCGTTTTGAGCTGCGAAAAACCGGCGCGAATAAATCCTCGTCTTCATTTAAACCGGCGGTAGCCATCAATTGACTTTCATATTCTTCGCGGGTGATTTCCAATGCCAGTCTCAATGTCAAGCGGCCTAACAGCAGATTGTTACTATCGATCACCGGTAAAGCGCTCAAGCCGGAATGCTCCATTTTTTCCGTGGCATCGCTGAGATAGCTTTCAGCGGACAACGTGACCGGGTCTTTTATGGATAAGCTGATCAACGTTGCTTGAGGGGGCGCCAAATAAATTTTATGCAAGGGGACTGTGCCGACATAACTGCCGTTGCGCTGAATCAGATAAATACAGTCGGTATAATCCGGCAATTCATTCTGAATTCGCCGTAACGCATCTCTGACCCGAGCCGAGCGAGGCAGAATGATCAATTCATGGTCCACGTAACGACCGATCTGGTCTTCGTCATACTGCGAAGATAACTGGTAATGCTTGCGCTGATCAGCATCCATGCCGCTCAATGCGTTGTCTACAACATATTCCGGCAGCGACTCAGCCAGTTCGATCAAATCTTCAGCATGCAGGCCGCTTAATAGATCCTGCAGCTCGGTTTCTTCCAAACTTTCAATGATCGTAGCGCGCGGTTCCGAGCGCATGGCCACCAGAACATCGACCCGGTCTTCCTGAGGAACCTGTTCCCAGCGCTGCAAACGGTCCTGCAAGGGCAATGACTCAAGCAACAAAGCGAGCTCGGTGCTTTCCAGTTCTTCTATAGCCTCTTCAAAAACAGCTTTTTGATCATCGTTCTCGGCGATATTGAGGCGTTCGACCAGATGACTCATTTCTTCATTCATGCTGTTTCTCCTTTGAGGTTATCTAGCGTTGATCAAATTTGCATGCCAAAAAAAAAGCCTGTGAGGCTTTTAATAGGCTGTTAGTTGAATAGTTTTTTTCGCCGATCAAATTATTTATTTTAAGTCACACCGTGTAATGGGCTTTTATTTTGGCCGTTGCCTGCCCAGCCGGTCAAGGCCAAACCGTGTGCTTGATTTTCGGACTATTCAGAAAACGATAGTGTACGTCATCTGGTCCGGCCCGGAGTGTAAATTCGGGGAGCACGCGGCAATTCTCAATTTGAAGGGGAAAAAGGGCTGGGGAAAGCCTTTTGACAGCCCAAAATGACGCTGAAAATATCAACCTGGGAATTGCGCGGAAACAAGGCGGCTCCAAGCCCAGCGGACCCTATTTAGAATCCATTCTTCAACAAACAAAGTTACTAAAAATCATGGACAAGCCATGTGCATCTTTTTTGGCGGGAATCTTTTTTTAATTCCAGGAGTAAATTAGTCAAGAACTTTTTGAAAAGACTAATGTCCGATAAACATTAAGTTAATCCGGCCGATAAGGCCAGCGCTATATGGCGTGCAGACCCGGTTTTTTTGAAAGGCAAACGGGCTGTTTTTCAGGGATGTTGTGGCGCATTACGGGCTCTTTGGACATTGAGAAGGCGTGCCAGTCGGTCATTAAAGGCATCCAGGGAAGGGGTATAAATGAATTTTTTATCCAATTCATTTCTATCGCAAAGAAACTGAGCTCCCGCGCCGCCTATCCATAGTTGCGTCTCATCTGCCGTTGATTTTGCCAGTTGATTTAACTCAACGACGGTTTCATTTAAGGGAGGAAAGGTCACGCAGCTAAGGACAATGACAGCGGGTTTAAGCTGAATGCTGGCTTTTAACAGTTCTTCGCCGGGAATATCGGGGCCTATGTAAAAGCAAGGGCAACGTTGAGAGACAGCCAGCATACAGGTCAACAATATGCCGAACTCATGGTCTTCTCCGCTTAGCGTCGCAAACATGATGCCGGGATTAGGTCCGGTAAAAGGATGCATGGAGTTGACCAGGCTTAAAACAATACGTTTTACGCAGGCGGATAGCATGTGTTCCTGGGCAATGCTGAGTTTGCCTTCATGCCATAAATTGCCGGCATTTTGCAAGGTGGGTAACAACACATCGCGGGCATAAGCGAGCGGTTCCATTGCCACCAGCGCGCGGCGCAAGAGTTCCTCGCACTGATCCATACGGTAATTGAGTAGCGCATCGATAATTTGAGTAAAGAAAAGATCATTGTGATTACTGCGGGTTTCCTGGTGGGAAGAAACCAGTTCCTGCAGTTCCGCATTGCTCATTTCGGCAATTTTGCTGATTGTAAAGCCTTGCTGGGTCGCATTGGAAAGCAAGGTTAACCGTTCGATGTCCTGTTGAGTATAGAGACGGCGCCCCTTGTCGTCGCGAACAGGGATTACGGTGCCGTAACGCCTTTCCCAGGCGCGCAAGGTTTCAGTGTTAATGCCTGTGAGAGAGGTAACTGTTTTGATGGTATACATAATTTGCACAGGGTTTGTTTAACAAAATGTTTGACAAGCATTGTACTTTGGCGTAACTTTGATTCCAAGCTTTAATTTAGCTTCAAATAAACTTCTACGGCTTACCTGCCCGGTAGTCCAATTTAAGGGGTAAAATAACCATGACCCAGCTTCAAAATGTTCAACTTGCAACCAGCTTCATTCATGATGGATTAACGTCCGCCACCAATGAGGAACATCGGTCTTCACTGCTTCCCCGCACCAATTCAAAATTTAAAACGTCAAGTAACAAACAAGACAATGACCTTGGCTTGTTAACACTATTCGAGCCGGATGTGATCCCATTGGATGAGAGCGATGGTGATTATGAAGGAACCTTGACGGCTTCAACCGAATCTTTAGAACTTAAAATTCATACCCAGAACGCAGTCGTGTTGACTGCTGAACAGTTCAACTGGCATGCCCGAAAAATGGGGAAAGCGAGACAGGAACTGACTGATATCATCATCACTTCGCCGCAAGCACTGCTGATAATGGCCGCTGAATTCCTGGATTCACTGAGCAAAGGCGTTGATATATCAGAACTAATTAACCGTAGCGGCTGCGAGCAAAGCCAACCTGTACAAAATAGCGAGCTTGTACAGGATACAGCGAAGGGACTTGAAATAAAACTGACAAATTGCTTTCAAAAAGTAATTAATGCCGAAGAAAGTATTAATGTCGAATTGACGCTGCAAGAATGCCGTTTGGCCTTGCGCGATATTCAGTTTCTACCCAACTTTCTGCAGCAAGTGGTTTACAGCATCAAGTCGCAAGGTCAGAACAAAGAAGCGGGTTTTCAGGATGAAGCCTTAGTCAAAACCCTGCTGGCCAAGTTGAAAGGCATGGTGGATTCCCGCCAAGCCATGATCAATGGCAATCTGAGACTTGTTACCTTCATTGCCCGTCAATATAACAACCAAACCCTGTCATTTTCCGATTTGATTCAGGAAGGTACGGTCGGGTTGATCAAAGCTGTCGACCGTTTCGACTTTAGCCGCTCGGTTCGTTTTTCCACCTACGCGATTTACTGGATCAAACAAACCATTTCCAGGGTCATGGTCAGGCAGGAAAAAACGGTCAGGCTACCTTACAACATAGCGGCTAAAGCATCAGCCGTTTATGAAGCGATGAACAGCTTGCACCTGCAGAACAATCGCTGGCCCAGCGTGATTGAGCTTGCCGAAAAATGCAAACTGCCGGAAGACGAGATAAAGGCGATTATCGATAACTATCAACCTACCGTGTCTTTGTTCAGCAACATCAACAACAATGAAGACATGCCTGAAGTGATTGACACTTTAGAGCAGCACCACTATCCGCAACCCATCAATACACTGGCTGCAAGTGCTTTAAAAGCCTGCTTGAGAAAAGCAATAGGCACATTGCCCGCTCGCGAGGCCGATATTATTACCTGCCGCTTTGGGCTTGATAATGATCATGAAATGACCTTGCAGGATATTGCCGAACATCTGTCATTAACCCGGGAACGCGTCAGACAGATTCAAAACAGCGCATTATTAAAACTGAAAAATAATTTCAGTCATGAGCTGATCGACTTTCTTGAGCCGGGTTAACTCATTTTTCCTGAGTCAAATCCTAAAAACCAAAAACTTAAAAGAAACCAGCTAACAAGAGTTCAGTTTTAAGCTGAAGAGGATAAAGCTGGTCAAAAAACCTTCATGCAGGAGACTACTACCATGCCTTGGAAAAATGAGAATAAAGAACACCATGATCTGGGTGAAAAACCAAAATCGGATTGGGGCGAGCAGATTGATACCCATTGGAATCAATATTCCGAAAAATTTAATCAGTTCTTTTCCAAAAATACCAAAAAACTGGCCCTGTACGCCGGAGCAGCGTTAGGCGTTAGCTGGCTGGCTAGTGGCATCTATATAGTCGATCAAGGCAGCCGGGGGGTTGTTACCCGTTTTGGTGCTTATGTTTCTACCGCGATGCCGGGTCCTCACTGGCATTTGCCCATGCCGCTGGAAGATGTGCAAGTCGTCAATGTGGAAAACCAACGGTTTATAGAAATTGGCTATAACACCGGCAGCCGTAACAACGGATCAGGCTCTGTTTTACCCGAATCCCTGATGTTGACCAAAGATGAAAACATAGTCAGTGTCAGACTGGCAGTGCAATATCAAATCAAGGATGCCAAAGATTACCTGTTTAATGTAAAGCAGAGTGAAGCGACGCTCAGGCAAGTTACCGAAAGTATCGAGCGAGAAGTGATCGGAAGAAACGATATGAGTTTTATCCTGACTGAAGGACGCAGTCAAATCGTTACCGAGATTAAAGACGAAGTCCAGAAAGCAATGGATGAATATAAAACGGGCCTAAGAGTTGCCAGTGTCAACCTACAGGATGCTCAGCCGCCTGAAGAAGTTCAAAATGCATTTGAAGATGCGATTCGTGCACGTGAAGATAAACAGCGCTTGATCAATGAAGCTGAGGCTTATGCGAACGAGGTCATTCCCAAGGCAAGAGGTGCCGCCGCACGGATGATCCAGGAAGCCGAAGGTTACGAAGCCCAGGTGGTCGCCAGATCCAAAGGTGAGACTGAACGTTTCGATCAACTACTCGTTGAATACGAAAAAGCGCCGAAAATCACCCGTAAACGGATGTACCTTGAGGCTCAGGAAAAACTATACAGCAGCAGCAATAAGGTGATGGTTACGGTAGAAAATGGAAACAACATGTTTTATTTGCCGCTCAACCCGTCCGAATCAAAAAACAATAGCGAATCGACTTCCATGTCTGAAAAGATAAGTCAGGCCGCAAGCCAAGTCGCTCAAGCTGAAAAGCTTAAAAACATCCAAAAACAACTACCGGCAAGTCGAGTTAGCAGGAGCAGATTATGAACCCAGCACAGTTATTAGTTCCACTAAGCTTCAGTGCCTTACTCCTCAGTTATATGACCGTGTTTTATGTTGGGGAAAGCGAAAAAGCAATTAAATTCAGATTAGGTGAAATTGTCGAGTCTGATTACGAGCCCGGTCTGCATTTTAAACTGCCGTTAATCAATAACGTTAGCCACTACGATGCCAGAGTCCTGACGCTGGACGCTAAGTCAGAGCGATTCCTGACGTCTGAAAAGAAGAACGTCATAGTCGATTCATTCGTTAAATGGAAAATATCAGATGTTGGTCTTTTCTATACCACCATGGGCGGTGACGAATACCAGGCAAATCTGCGGCTGGATCAAGTGATGAAAGACGCTATGCGGGGCGAATTCGGCAGGCGGACGATCAAAGAACTTGTTTCAGAAGACAGGGGCGATATGCGGCGCATGTTGATTTCACGGCTGGCACCCGTGGCCAAGGAGTATGGGATTGAACTTTTGGATATTCGGATCAAACGCATAGATTTGCCGGAAGAAGTCAGCAGTTCCGTCTACAGGCGGATGGAGGCCGAGCGGGAAAGAGTGGCAAGGGAATTTCGCTCTCAAGGTTCAGAACAAGCCGAAGAAATCAGCGCACAAGCTGACAAAGAACGGGAAATCATATTAGCCAATGCGTATAGAGAGTCCGAGCAGATCCGTGGTCGCGGTGACGCGAAGTCTTCAGAAATTTACGCGGCAAGTTACGGTAAAAATCAGGAATTTTACGCCTTCTATAGAAGTCTCAATGCTTATGCGGCTTCCTTCGAAAAAACCCAGGATACGCTGGTTTTGGAGCCTAAATCTGATTTCTTCAAATATTTTTCGAAAGAAGAATGATATCCTCATACTTCCATAGAGGAGAAAAAGTATGAAAACAAATGCAATTAAATTTTTAATCTGGATTGCTGTAGGCGTTACGCTCTTTTCAGCATTCAGCCGGATGAATCCGTCGGGTGACAGTAACTATGCCTTGTCTTACTCTGATTTCATACAAGATGTAAGAGGAGGTGCTATCTCTGAAGTCATTATTAATGGCGATGAGATAGACGGGCGCAGAAGAAATGGCGAACGATTTATTACTTACAACCCCAATGATGCTCGTTTAATCGACGAATTGTTGGAGTACGGTGTCAAAATCAAAGTTGCCAGTCCGCCAAGACAGTCAATGTTGATGCAGATCTTCATTTCCTGGGCGCCTATGCTGCTTCTGATTGCTGTCTGGGTTTACTTCTTCCGCAAGCAACAAGGCGGTGGCGGAGTAGGTGGTCAGATGAATTTCGGCAAAAGCAAAGCTAAATTGCTGGAAGAAAATCAGATCAAGGTCAAATTTGATGATGTCGCCGGAGTTGAAGAAGCAAAGGAAGATGTTGTTGAAGTGGTTGACTTCCTGAAAGATCCATCCAAGTACGAATATCTGGGCGGTAAAATTCCCAGAGGCTTGTTGATGGTAGGACCTCCAGGTACAGGTAAAACCTTGCTGGCTAGAGCCATTGCAGGGGAAGCCGGCGTGCCTTTCTTCTCGATATCAGGTTCTGATTTCGTTGAAATGTTTGTCGGTGTCGGTGCCTCCAGGGTACGAGATATGTTTGAACAAGCCAAAAAGCGTGCACCTTGCATCATCTTCATCGATGAAATCGATGCGGTGGGAAGACATCGCGGTAACGGCATGAATGGCGGTAACGATGAGCGCGAACAAACCTTAAACCAATTGCTGGTTGAAATGGATGGTTTCGCGGGCAACGAAGGCATCATCGTAATTGCAGCCACCAACCGTGCCGATGTACTGGATAAAGCGTTATTAAGACCCGGTCGTTTTGACAGACAAGTCACCGTTGGCTTGCCTGATATCAGAGGCCGTGAACAAATCTTGAGAGTTCATTTAAAGAAAGTTCCGTTGGCTGACGATGTCAACATCATGGATTTGGCAAGAGGCACTCCTGGTTTCTCAGGTGCCGAACTCGCTAATCTGGTCAATGAAGGCGCATTGTTTGCTGCAAGGACGAACAAGCGCGTAGTTGACATGAACCATCTCGATAAAGCGCGCGACAAGATGATCATGGGGGCTGAAAAGCGCAGCATGATGATGAGAGAAGAAGACAAGCTGATGACGGCTTATCATGAAGCAGGCCACGCAATTGTCGGCCGTTCCGTACCTGAACATGATCCTGTCTACAAAGTCAGCATCATGCCGCGTGGCGGAGCTCTGGGTATTACCATGTTCCTGCCGGAGCGAGATACCTACAGTGCCAGCCGTGACAAGCTTGAAAGTCAGATTGCCAGTTTGTACGGCGGACGTGTAGCCGAAGAAATCATCTACGGCAAAAACAAAGTCACTACCGGCGCCTCAAACGATATTGAAAGAGCTACCCAGTTAGCCAGAAATATGGTAACTAAATGGGGTCTTTCAGATCGGTTGGGTGCTATGGATTACGGCGAAGATCAAGGTCGTGGATACATGGGACCGCAGGCAAAAGCCATGTCCGAAAAAATGGCCGAAATGATCGATGAAGAAATACGTAATCTGCTTGACTTGAACTACGAAAGGGCACGCACCATTCTGAATGACAATATGGACATTCTTCACAACATGGCTGATGCGTTGATGCAATGGGAAACCATTGATAAGTTCCAGATTGATGATTTGATGAATGGCAAGAAATTGGCGCCACCTGTCATTGAAGAGTCAAAGCCTGATGAGCCGCCAACAGCGGAAACCGGTTCAGGAACGACTCCAACTGTAGGCCAAGGCGGATTGGCAACCTAGTAATAAAAACGATCAAAGTCGCTTGTTGACAGTCAAAAAAGGGACTTCAGCAAGCACTTGGAACCATTGATCAAAGCGTCCATCGGTTGTGGAGATGGGCAAACCAATAAGACGTCCGCATATATGTAGGGACTTATAAACGATTGCCATTGGCAAATTTTCTGCCAATGGCTGACAAAATCGATTGTTTTTTGATATTGATTTTGGCAGTGCTTTTGCACTGTGGGAAGAGTTCTTCCCTGTGTAATGTCCTCCTCTATAAGTCCTCCCCACGCATTACTATGGGGAGGATTCTTTTTTTCGCGAGGTTCTCATGAATGCTTTAGCAACAAAAAGTTTAAATAGTGTCAAGTACGGTTTGGAAGCTAACTACTATGTTTCGCTGTTAGTCACAGTCGTGACCGCAGTCATGTCTGTAACAGGGAAAGACAGCTTTTTCACGATGGGCGATGATCTTTACGGGCCACTGGGCAATAATCTTAAAATAATGCTGATTTATCTGGCTTTGGCTCAATTGGTAGTATTTATATACTGTCTGAGGAAGCAAAATTATCGGGAATTGACAATCATGGGATTGTTCATTATTTTGTTGATCGGTGGCGTTGAGTTTTACGGCGCCATCAACGATGTACCGATAGACGAAAAATATAATCCATTTTTTCTGTATACCGGCCTATCACATATTTTTTACGGTATATTGTCGTTCTTGCCTGACAAAAACGATCAAATGGACGCACCAAATATAAATTAAATCCAGGTTAAAAGGATGGTTGATTGATTTGTCAGTTTGTTATTCGCTATGAACATTGGCAAATCAATAGCCTTCTCGATCTAATCCACTTTTTTATCATCAATTTGGGAATTGTTGATAACGGGATCTCTCATTCACTATGTTTGTGGTCTAAGTGATTTTCGTGGATCAAACGATTTTACCAAGTTAAAAATAAAACGTATTTCCGGAAGTTATATTAAAAAGCCCTCCGTTTCATATCTTCAGATCATAAAATGCCATACCAACCAGGGAGGCAAGCAATCATGAAAGTACTTCTCACCGGTGGCACCGGTTTTATCGGTAAAGCCCTCATTCAATCATTGCTTCAAAGCGAACATCAAATTACTGTGCTGAGCCGAAATCCGCAACAGGTTGCAGAACTTTGCGGAAAAAACGTGGCAGCATTGGGGCGATTGGATGAATTAACGGCCGAAGATCATTTTGATGCGGTGATCAACCTGGCCGGTGCGCCGATTTTTGACCGGCGTTGGACTGACGCACGCAAACAACTGATATGGGACAGCCGCGTCAAATTGACCGAGCAACTCATTGAAGCGATCAATAAAATGAAGGTTAAGCCGCAAATTCTGATCAGCGGTTCGGCCATAGGCTATTACGGTAATCAGGGCGATACAGAATTGACCGAACAGTCGTCCTACCGGGATGATTTTTCGCATCGCTTATGCGAGGCTTGGGAAACAGAAGCAAAAAAAGCAGAAGCTTTAGGTGTCCGTGTCTGCATTATCCGGACCGGGCTGGTTGTCGCTCCCGGCGGCGGAATTGTTGGCCGGATGCTGCTTCCGTTCAAACTGGGCCTGGGAGGCCGTATTGGTGATGGAAAACAATGGATGTCGTGGATACACCGGGATGACTGGATAAACATTGCATTGGCGATGATTGACAATCAAAGCATGCAGGGTGTCTATAACGCGACAGCACCGGCGCCCAGAACTAACGCCGAATTTACCCGCGTATTGGCCGCTTGTTTAAAAAGACCGGCCTTAATCCCGGTACCTGCCTTTTTGCTTAATTTATTGCTGGGTGAAATGGCCGAATTGGTCTTAGGTAGCCAGCGAGTCCTTCCAAAACGACTACTGGATCAAGCGTTTCAATTTAAATACACAGAACTTGATGACGCCTTATTGGATGCCGTTAAGTGAAAGCCATCCAATGATTAAATAAGCAGTATTGCAGGAGCGGGCCATGCCCGCGATGAGAATAAATAGGCAAGAACTGTTAGTTCAAAGTGGCATATTTGCCGGGCTCACTGTACATTAGCGTGCTGCAAATAAGACAAAACTAACAACTCACTCATGGCCATCAAAAAATCCGAGCTGTATAGCTCGCTATGGAAAAGCTGCGACGAACTGCGCGGCGGAATGGATGCATCGCAATACAAAGACTATGTACTGGTATTGTTGTTTATCAAATACGTCAGCGATAAATACGCGGGTCTCCCCTATGCTCCGGTCACCATCCCGGAAGGCGCAGGTTTTAAAGACATGGTCGCGCTCAAGGGCAAGCCCGATATCGGCGATCAGATCAATAAAAAGATTATCGGGCCGCTGGCCAGCGCCAATAAACTGTCCGATATGCCGGACTTTAACGATGCCGGTAAATTGGGTAGCGGTAAGGAAATGGTGGATAGACTGACCAATCTCATTGCCATTTTTGAGCACAAAGCATTGGATTTCTCCAAGAATCTGGCCGGAGGCGATGATATTCTCGGCGATGCTTACGAATTTTTGATGCGCCATTTTGCGGTGGATAGCGGCAAAAGCAAAGGCCAGTTTTACACCCCTTCCGAGGTCAGTCTTATTATGGCCAGGATCATCGGTATTCGAGAGGCAAAAACCAGTAGCAATACCACTGCTTACGACCCAACCTGCGGATCGGGTTCTTTGATACTGAAAGTCGGCGATGAAGCGCCTACCGAAATTACGCTTTACGGGCAGGAAAAGGACGCGGCAACCAGCGTTCTGGCGCGAATGAACATGATTTTGCACAACAATCCAACCGCTCTGATTGTGCAGGGCAATACCCTGGCTGATCCCAAGTTTAAAGAGGGCGATAGCCTCAAGACCTTTGATTATGTGGTCGCTAATTTTCCATTCAGTGACAAACGCTGGAGCAACGGCGTCGACACCGAAAACGACCCTTACGACCGCTTCAAACATTTTGGCACGCCACCCGACAAGCAGGGTGATTATGCCTACCTATTACATATTGTCCGTTCTTTAAAAAGCACCGGCAAAGGCGCCTGTATCCTACCGCATGGCGTCTTGTTTCGCGGTAATGCCGAGGCCGATATCCGCCGCAATCTGATACGCAAAGGCTATATCAAAGGCATCATCGGCCTGCCGGCCAACTTGTTTTACGGTACCGGCATACCGGCCTGCATCATTCTGATCGACAAAGAAGAGGCCCACACTCGCAGGGGCATTTTCATGCTCGACGCCAGCGCCGGTTATATGAAAGACGGCAACAAAAACCGGCTGCGGGCGATGGACATCCACAAAATCGTCGATGTCTTCAACAAACGCCTGGAAGTACCTAAATATTCGCGCATGGTGGGTTTCGAGGAAATCGAGAAAAACGACTACAACCTCAACTTGCCGCGCTACATCGACAGCCAGGAGCCGGAAGATCTGCAAGACATCGAAGGCCATTTGCGCGGCGGCATTCCGCTGCCTGACATTGAAGCACTGCAACGCTATTGGGTAATTTGCCCTCATCTGAAAGCGGCCTTATTCAAAGACAATCGCCCCGGTTACCTGGATTTGGCGGTCGATAAAGCCGCTATCAAAACCAGCATCTACCAACACTCAGAATTTGCCGCCTTCATCACCGGCATGAACGATCATTTCGACGCTTGGCGACAACGCACTACCGAATCACTAAAGGCCCTGAAAAGCGGCTGCCACCCCAAGCAACTCATCGTTGAGCTGTCCGAAGACTTGCTGAGCCACTACGCCGGTAAAGCCTTGATCGATAAATACGATGTTTATCAGCATCTAATGGATTACTGGGCAGACACCATGCAGGACGATTGCTACCTGATCGCCGCCGATGGCTGGAAGGCCGAGACCTACCGCATCATTGAAACCGACAAAAAAGGCAAACAAAGAGACAAAGGCTGGACCTGCGATTTAGTGCCCAAAGCCTTGGTTGTCGGGCGTTACTTTGCCGACGAACAGCAAGCTATAACACAACTGCAAGCCGATCTTGATAGCATTAGCGCACAACTCACTGAACTGGAAGAAGAACACAGCGGCGAAGATGCGGTGTTTTCGGGCTTCGATAAAATCAACAAAGCCGAAGTCAGCAGTCGGTTGAAGGAGATAGGTAATGATGCAAACGCCAAAGATGAAATCGACATATTGAAAAACTGGCTGAAACTGTCAGCCGACGAAGCCGCACTGAAGAAAGCACTCAAAGACGCCGAAGCGGAACTGGATGCTAAAGCCTATGCCCACTACCCTAAACTCAGTGAAGCGGACATCAAAACCCTGGTGGTCGACGATAAATGGTTGGCAAACCTGGACACTGCCATCCACGGTGAAATGGACCGCATCAGCCAGCAATTGACCCAGCGCGTCAAGCAACTGGCCGAACGCTACGAAACCCCGGTGCCGCAAATCAGCCTACGCGTGGACGCATTGCAAGCCAAGGTCAACGGCCACTTGCAAAGAATGGGGTTTGTATGGAGTTAACCCAAAGCACCGATTACCAAATCCTGCTGGAGCGCATCACCGACAGCTACACCCAAGGCCGGGTGCAGGCCATGCAGGCCGTCAATATCAGCCTGCTGGAAACCTACTGGCAAGTGGGTCGGCATATCATCGAGTTTGAGCAAAACGGTAAAATCCGCGCCGAGTATGGCAAAGCCTTGATCGGCAGCTTGGCCACCGATTTAAGCCTGCGCCACGGCAAAGGCTTCAGCCGCAGCAATTTGGTCTACATGCGCCTGTTCTATCTGCGTTACCCAATAAGTCAGAAGCCTTCTCACCAATTGAGTTGGTCACACTATGTCGAATTATTGAAGCTCGATGACGAGTTGGAACGTAGTTTCTACGAAAAACAGGCCATCGCCGAACGCTGGTCGGTACCGGAGCTGAAGCGCCAAAAAGCCTCTTCATTGTTTTTACGACTGGCGGCCAGTAAAGATAAAGCCGGGGTATTGCAACTGGCCGCGCAAGGCCAAACGCTGGCCCAGCCTACCGACCTGTTGCGCGAACCTTACATTTTTGAATTTCTCAAAATCCCGGAACCGGCGCAGGTCTCGGAAACCCAACTCGAAACCTTATTGTGCAATCACTTGCAGCAATTCTTACTGGAGCTGGGGAAAGGTTTCACCTTTGTCGGCAGGCAGTATCGCATTACCCTTAACAACATTCATTACAAGGTCGATTTGGTGTTTTATCACCGCATCTTGCGCTGTTTCGTGCTGATCGACCTGAAAATGGGCGATGTGCAGCATCACGATATTGGCCAGATGAACATGTACCTGGGCTATTTTGCCAACGAGGAAAATATCGAAGGCGACAATCCGCCCATCGGCATCATCCTCAGCCGGCATAAAGACGAACTGCTGGTGGAGTATGCCACCTACAACCTGAACAGTCAGTTATTCGTGCAGAAATATCAGCTGTATCTGCCGGATCGGGAAGAGCTAAGACGGGAGCTGGAAGACACCTTGCGCGAGGCGGAACAATGAGTGAGCCGCGAAATAGCAGCAAAAGCGATGCCGCGCCTCCCAACCCAGGGGCGGTGATGGATGTGCAGGAAGCGAATGCGAAATATTTGTTGCCTGCCGAGCAGCAAGTACCGAAGGGATATAAGCAAACTGAGGTGGGGGTGATTCCGGAGGATTGGGAGTTAGCATCCATTGAGGATGTCGCCCAAATCACAACTGGCAGCAAAAATACCCAAGATAAAATCGAGGATGGTGAATATCCGTTTTTCGTGCGTTCTCAGACGGTGGAGCACATCAATAGCTATTCATATGATGGTGAAGCAGTTTTGACAGCTGGTGATGGTGTTGGAACCGGAAAGGTATTTCACTATATAAGGGGTAAATTTGACGCTCATCAACGTGTTTATCGTATTTCTGAATTCAGTAGCCGCCTAAACGGATATTTCTTTTATCTATACTTTAGCAATCATTTTTACAATCGAATCATGCAGATGACAGCTAAATCATCAGTTGACTCTGTAAGGCGAGAGATGATTGCCAAAATGCTTATCCCTTTACCTCCCACTAAAGCCGAACAAGAAGCTATCGCCGAGGCGTTGAGCGATGCGGATGCGCTGATTGAAGCCCTGGAACAACTCGTCGCCAAAAAACGCCAGCTCAAACAAGGCGCCATGCAGGAATTGCTCACCGGCAAACGGCGGTTACCGGGGTTTGAAACCAAGCTCGGTGTAAAAATCACTGAGATTGGAACAATTCCAATCGATTGGGAATATCTTCAAATCGCCGACTTTATAGACCTTCTAACTGGTTTTCCTTTTCCCAGTAGCAAATATTCCATGTCTGGTATTAGGCTCTTAAGAGGTTCAAACGTTAAGCGTGGAATTACGGATTGGTCTGATGACGGAACAGCTTATTGGCCCTCAGCAACTTCGGAGTTAAAGAAGTATTTGTTGAAAAGCGGCGACATAGTAATCGCCATGGATGGTTCCCTTGTTGGACGCAGTTTCGCTATGTTGTCAGATTGTGATCTGCCGGCTTTATTACTACAAAGAGTAGCCAGAATTCGACCAGCTGTTATAGATCAGAAATACCTGAAAGAGTGGATATGCAGTCCTAGATTCACTGACCATTGTGACGCTGTAAAAACAGTTACCGCAATTCCCCACATAAGCCCTGCTGATATTCGTTCATTTCAAATTACTATTCCGCCAACCAAAGCTGAACAAATCGCCATCGCCCAAATCCTCACCGACATGGACGCTGAAATCACCGTGCTGGACACCAAACTCACCAAAGCCCGCGCAGTCAAACAAGGCATGATGCAGCAATTACTCACCGGCAAAATCAGGCTGGTTGTCAATCCCAAACCGATCATCGACAATTGATATGAAAGAGACGGTCCAATCGAATCCTAACTGGAGATAACCCTTGTCCACTGTCAATCTACCCTTCACGGAAAAAACCCTGTGTTATCTGGAAGAGCACATCCCGGAATTGGCCGATGCCGCCTTCAAGCAGGCATATTGGCAGGCTCTGGCCGCAGGCAGTAGCGTGTTAGAAGTTGAAAACGGCACGATTGTCGAAGTCTTTCCGGACGGTACCCGACAATTCGTCAAGCATATCGATCCGGCAACACCGGTAACGCCAGGGCAAAAGCGGGTTGCCGCGTGAGTGACGTGCCGCGTCTGCGAATGTTTGCCGGGCCGAACGGCTCGGGAAAAAGCACCCTGAAATCGGTGATCAGCCCGGCATTGCTGGGTGTATATATCAATCCCGACGAGATAGAGAAAGACGTTCGAGAACGCGATTATCTTGATCTTAGCGCCTATGCCGTGGAGACAGTGGCTGAAGAAATTCTGGGATTTTTTCGGCAGGCTCCCTTGTTGGCATCGGCGGATTTGCTGGATGAAGCTGCTGAATTGCGTTTTACCGATAATAAGCTCAGTTTTCACTCTGTAATTGTCAATGCGTATTTTGCTTCGGTAGCGGCGGACTTTATTCGGCGCAAATTACTGGAATCGAGAACCTCTTTTACATTTGAAACCGTGATGTCATTTGCCGACAAGGTGGATTTGTTGCGGCAGGCGCAAGCAATGGGGTTTCGAACCTATCTGTACTTTATTGCCACCGAAGATCCAATTATTAATATTTCCCGCGTTCGCCACCGGGTGAAAATGGGCGGGCATCCGGTGCCGGAAGATAAGATTGTGAGCCGCTATCGGCGTTCTCTTGATTTACTGCGCAATGCGGTGCGCTATAGTCATCGAGCCTACATTTTTGATAACTCGGGTAGCGAGCGTGTTTGGTTGGCGGAAGTAACCGATGGCCATATTCTGGAGCTGAAAACCGATTCGATGCCGCATTGGTTCAAAGCGGCCTTGTGGGACGTTTTTTCAGCAGGTTGATCTGGAGCCGATGCGTTTGCCTTGGCCTTGGCCGGTGGTGGTTTGATGTTTTCGACTCACTGGAAGTCAACTAACACGGAAAATTTCGACTTCCATAAACGAGCTTTTCAAGATAATTTTTTTGGTAGACAGCGTCAATTTATTGATATGGCTATGGTTTTTATGTCAAATTAAAGATACATAAACAACATGATTACAGATAATCATCATATTTCCGCCTCTTTACATCAGGTCGATAGCTAATCGACAAGGATTGTTAGATGAGTACAGTCGGCCAAGCCGAAAAGGTTACGCAAAACCGTATCATTACTTTATTTCGGGATAATCTGGATTACCGCTATCTGGGCGATTGGACTGATCGTGTGGGCAACAGCAATATCGAAGAAAGTCTGCTGTCGGCATATCTGACGCGTTGTGGTTATAGCGCTGCGCAAATCAGTGTAGCCATCCACAAACTGCGCAGCGAGGCGGATAACCACAGCCGCACTTTATACGGTAACAATCAGGCGGTTTACAACCTGCTGCGTTATGGCGTGCCGGTCAAGATAGACGCGGACCGGGTGACCGAAACAGTACACCTGATCGATTGGCAGGTGCCGGAAAACAACGATTTTGCGATTGCCGAGGAAGTGACGTTGAAAGGTGCGCTGGAGCGGCGGCCGGATTTGGTGCTGTATGTCAACGGCATTGCGGTTGGCGTGCTGGAGTTGAAAAACAGCCGGGTGAGTATCGGTGATGGCATCCGGCAGAATCTGTCCAATCAACAGCCGGAATTCAACGCCTGGTTTTTCAGTACCGTGCAGTTCATTTTTGCCGGTAACGATTCCGAAGGCCTGCAATACGGCGCGATTGGCACCGAGGAAAAGTATTTCCTGAAATGGAAAGAAAACGAAGAAGACAACAGCGGCTTCAAGCTGGACAAATACCTGGAAAAGCTGTGCAACAAGCAGCGCCTCATCGAATTGATGCATGACTTTGTGTTGTTCGACGGCGGCAAGAAAAAGCTGCCGCGCGTGCATCAGTATTTTGGCATCAAGGCCGCGCAACGCCATGTTCGCGAGCGAAAGGGCGGCATCATCTGGCATACCCAGGGTAGTGGTAAAAGCATCGTGATGGTGTTGCTGGCCAAATGGATTTTGGAAAATCATCCCAATGCCCGCGTGGCCATCGTCACCGACCGCGATGAACTGGATAAACAAATCGAGCGGGTGTTTACCGAGGCGGGTGTGACCATCAAGCGCACCAGTAGTGGCCGCGATTTGATGACGCAACTCGGACAAGCGACGCCGCGGTTGCTGTGTTCGTTGGTGCATAAGTTCGGCAAGAAAGGCGTCGATGATTTCGATCAGTTTGTCAAAGATCTGGAAGCACAGCCCAGTGCGACGGTGGGTGAGCTGTTTGTGTTTGTGGACGAATGTCACCGTACCCAAAGCGGCAAATTGCATCGAGTCATGAAAGCGATGATGCCGAATGCGGTATTCATCGGCTTTACCGGTACGCCGTTATTGAAGAAAGATAAAGCCACCAGCCTGGAAGTGTTCGGCGGCTATATCCATACCTATAAATTCGGCGAGGCGGTCGACGATGGCGTGGTACTGGATTTGTTGTATGAGGCCCGAGATATTGATCAGACTTTGGGTTCGGTAGAAAAAATCGATGCCTGGTTTGAGGCCAAAACCAAGGGCCTGAACGACTGGCAAAAGGACGAGCTGAAAAAACAATGGGGCACCATGCAACATGTGCTCAGCTCCCGCTCCCGAATGGACCGCGTGGTCAGCGACATCATTTTTGATTTTGGGGTTAAGCCACGGTTATCTAATGAACGCGGCAATGCGATTCTCGTGGCGTCCAGCATTTACGAAGCCTGCAAATACTACAGCTTATTCCAGAAAACTCCGTTCAAGGGCCGTTGTGCGGTGGTCACCTCTTATAATCCACTAGCCAAAGACGTCACCCTGGAAGAAACCGGCGCCAATACCGAAACCGATAAGCAGTTCATCTACAACACCTATAACGAATTGCTGAAAGAGGTGGAAGCCAAGCCGAGCAAAACTAAAACCGAAACCTACGAGGATAGTGCGAAAGCCTTGTTTGCCAGGGAACCGGCCAATATGAAGTTGCTGGTAGTGGTCGACAAACTGCTGACCGGCTTCGACGCGCCGCCTTGCACTTATTTGTACATCGACAAATCCATGCAGGATCACAGTTTGTTCCAAGCGATTTGCCGCACCAATCGGCTGGATGGCGACGATAAGGATTTTGGTTACATCGTCGATTACAAAAACCTGTTTGAGAAAGTCGATAGCGCGATTTCTGTCTACACCTCTGAACTGGACCATAGCGACGCTGGCAGTGATCCTGAGGTGATGCTGCAGGATCGATTGCAGAAAGGTAAAGAACGTCTGGATCAGGCGCTGGAAGCCATGGCTTTATTGTGCGAGCCGGTGGAACCGCCGAAAGGCGAGTTGGAGCATATTCATTATTTCTGCGGAAATACTGAAATTGCTAAGGACCTGGACGCACACCAACCGCAGCGGGTGGCATTCTATAAAGCCACGGCAACCCTGGTTCGGTCTTATGCCAATATCGCCGATGAAATGGACACGGCCGGCTACAGTAGAGACGACACCCAGCACATCAAGCAACGCATCGATCATTATCTGGCCATTCGCGAGATTATCCGTAAGGCCAGCGGCGAAACGCTGGACCTGAAAGCCTATGAAGCGGACATGCGGCATTTGATCGACACCTATATTCAGGCCGACGAGCCACGCAAGATTTCGCCGTTTGATGATATTCCGTTATTGGAGTTGATCGTCAAAACCGGCATTGCCGAGGCCATCAATCAGCAGTTGGGCGGCTTGAAGGGTAATAAAGACGGCATCGCCGAAACCATCGAAAACAATGTTCGCCGCAAGATTATCAAGGAGCATCTGACCGATCCGGAGTTTTACGAAAAGATGTCCGCGCTGCTGGATGAAATCATCGCGACGCGTAAAGCCAAGGCCATCGAATACGAAGATTTTTTGAAGCGGATTGCCGAATTGGCAAAGCAGGTGCAAGCCGGTAAAGGCGACGATACCCCGGAACGGCTGGATACGCCAGGTAAACGTGCCCTGTATAACAGTCTGAAAGGCGTGAAACCCGATTGTACTGCAGAGCAAGCGGGAGAATACGCCGTATCCGGCGATCCGCTACTGGACTTGGCGCTGACAATCGATACCACGGTCAAGCAAGTCAGACCGGATGGCTGGCGAGGTGTGCTGGCCCGGGAGCAAGTCATTAAGGCCGCGCTGTATGGCGTACTACAGAATGGCGACGCGGTGGAGCGCATCTTTAAGATCATCTTCGAGCATAAAGGCGAGTATTGAGGGTGGCCGAAGTACAGCTGGGAGACATTACCGTTGATGTGGTGTTCAAAGACATTAAAAATGTCCACCTGAGTGTCTGCCCGCCGGACGGCAAGGTGAAGATTGCCGCACCGATACGGATGAATCTCGACACCATCCGGGTGTATGCCATTTCAAAACTAGCTTGGATCAAGCAGCAGCAAAGAAAGCTAAGGGAGCAAGCACGCGAAACACCCCGCGAATATTTGAACCTGGAAAGCCATTATGTCTGGGGACAGCGCTATTTGCTGAGCATCGCTTATAGCGAAAATGCAGTTGGGGTATTTCTAAAACACCGCAAAATCGTACTCAGATTACCACCGGACAGTGACCAAGAGAAAAAGCAGATTATGCTTGAAGCGTGGTATCGAGAGATTCTGAAACAGGCGGCCCAACCCTTGATCGCCAAATGGGCGTCGGTTCTCGGTGTAACGGTCAGTAAGGTATTTGTACAGCGGATGAAAACCAAGTGGGGCAGTTGCAATCCCAAGGCTCAAAGCATCCGGCTCAATAGCGAACTGGCCAAAAAGGCTCCTGCCTGCCTTGAATACATCGTGCTACATGAAATGATGCACCTGTTGGAACGCCATCACAATGATCGGTTTATGGCGCTTATGGATAGTCATATGCCGAATTGGCGCTCTCAACGAGATGAGTTGAATCGGGCGCCTTTGGGCTATGAGAACTGGGGTGCTTTATAACATTTCACTTATCTGAGCAAAAGCAAAGGTTTACGGGTGCTCAACAACATTTTGGCGGTGAAGCTGCCCAGTACCATATCGTGCAGGCGGGTATGGCTATAAGCGCCCATAACGGTCATGTCAATGGCTTGTCCGGCTTGATAATCAGATAATGCTTGATCGATTTTGCCGGTGAGCTTTTGTGTAATCAAGTCAATGCCTCCTGCTTGCGTGATTTTATCGGACGCCGCTTCAAGCAGCTTTTGTGAAGTGGTTTCGTCTTTGCTGACACAGACCAGATGACAGATCAGACCTTTATATAAGGGGCTGGATGCCACCATGTCGACTGCTTTTTCGGCTGCGTTGCTGCCATCGTAGGCCAGCATGATGCGCTGAGGTGACTTAAACGCTTCGTTGACGACTAATATCGGTTTATGCAGGGAGCGGATAATGGACTCCAGTTTTGTTCCGATTTGGCCCGGTTGATTATCATGCACTTTGCCTCTCAAGCCGATGACCAGCACCCGAATGCTGTCTTCCACTTCTATCAAGGATTCAACCAGATTGCCGTGCCGCTGACTAATAATCGGATCGGTTATGCCGTTTTGCATGGCTCTTTCTTTGGCCGCTTGAAGCAGCACCTTGCCTTGTTGCAAACGTAATTTACTGTGTTGCTGCTCTATGCGAATAATATCTTCCAGCAGGTAATCGCGGCTATCCTCGCCGATATTGCCGGATAGATCGGTAATCGCTGCGGTCTCGGGGTGGTGATCAATCGTATGCAGAAGTTTGAGTGGGGCATTGACTCGCTGCGAAATCCAGGCCGCATAATCGCAGACGGCTTCACTCAGTCCTGAACCGTCAATACAAGCAATCACAGTGTTGGTTTTGATGTTCATTAATGACCTCCCCTGATTTTTTGGATCTCTTCCGGCTTATACACGGCAATTGACGGTAATACAATGATGCAGACCAATGGCGAGAGGCCGGTTTAGATAACAGTCAGAAAAATAAACAAGTAGCTATTGATCAGCCAGTCCTGTTTTGTTGATAAAAAAGCATTTTTATACGCATCAACAAATTTGGGCGCAGGTAAAGGTGAGAAATTATTTAACTATTCAGGAGCACCAAAACAAAGGTGATTCACTGTAGGTTGCGGTTGGCTATAGTCAATTCAGACCGAGTTTGGTTTGGTTGCCCCGGCATTTTAGGTTCATAGTTGGGTTTAAGCGCTGTTTGTCGTTAAAATGCGGCTAGATTTTTGACCCATCATTTAACCTGGACTCTTTAGGCCTGATTATGAAACCGGACCGCATTACGATCAAAAAACGATATGACCGTTTGGCGCCTTACTTTGACGGCCTGGAGGCCATGATGGAAGGGCTTATGTTTAAAAAATGGCGTAAGCGCTTGTGGGCCAAGGTTGAGGGTGAGCATATTCTGGAAGTCGGTGTAGGAACCGGTAAAAACTTTACGTTTTATCCGCACTCTGCACGGATGACAGCGATCGATTTCAGTGAAAAAATGCTGGCTATCGCTGAACAGAAAAAAGCTCGTAAATTCATCGATGTCGATTTACAGGTGATGGATGTCGAAGGCTTGTGGTTTGCCGATAACAGTTTCGATACCGTGGTGGCGTCTTTCGTGTTTTGCTCGGTACCCTCGCCCAGAAAGGGCTTGCGTGAACTTTACCGGGTCTGTAAGCCCGGGGGGCAAATTCTGTTGCTTGAACATGTCATCAGTTCAAAGCCCTGGCTGGCGCGCCTGATGAAGTTGCTGAATCCTGTTGTTCTCCGCTTGTTTGGTGCCAATATCAATCGCGATACAGTCAAGAGTGTGCAGGCTTGCGGTTTTAATTCAGTGTTTGTAGATCCACGCAGCAGCGACGTTATCAAGCTGATTCAGGCTCGCAAATGATGTTTTTTAAGCTGTTCGCGGTACCGTGAAAGTCTGGGTGGCAGATGGGTAGGTTGGATAAGCGAAAGCGAATCCACTTTTAAAAGCTTTGGTGGATGCGGCTATCGCCTTATCCATCCTAAAACGGCCTTTGATTTGCCGGAACGCTGGCAACTATTAATACAAACAAAACCTTTTTTAAACTTCAGCCATCATGACTATTAGAGACTTAATTTTTCGGGAGATTAAGTTGGTAGACTCCGTTTTTGAGTCCGGAAAAATAGTTTTCCAGAAAGGGATTGTTAATCGGATTGCTATTGTCGCTGACGCTCAGGTTGCTCTCTGCCACATAAGTCTGATGCTTGGCGTTATCAACCAGGACGTGATACCAGGGCTGGTACTTGG
Organism: Methylicorpusculum sp.; assembly: GCF_030651835.1. Classification (GTDB taxonomy): domain Bacteria; phylum Pseudomonadota; class Gammaproteobacteria; order Methylococcales; family Methylomonadaceae; genus Methylicorpusculum. The sequence continues at coordinate 33,964 of NZ_JAUSBX010000031.1, forward strand.
ATGGCCGGCTTTTAGCCACTTTGTCATACCATTCTTCTCCGCCTAAAAATTCAAAATCAACATCAAAAATCACGCCACGGTAATTAAACAGTTTGTGATGAACAATTTGGCCGATAAAAAATTTGGCTTGTTTCATTAGTAAGTTCCCTGCCAGATGGCGTCGATATCCTTGTCATTGTCAATTCCACAAAAACCGGTTGATGCTTTGAATGCGTTAACAAAGGATTCTCCGAATTCACTGCAGCCTTGCAGGCAAATAGCCAGATAATGTGTTTGTTCTTTTGATGCAGTCAGGTAGCGGTAAGGGGGGTAGTTTTTGGCATTGAAATAATAGGCGTTGATGAGTTGGGATTCATCGAAAAAATGCCGGGCGTTCACCGGGCAAAAATCATAACCTTTCTCCCGCTCCAGCAGGGCGTCTAATTCGCTTTCATCCAAATCAAAACAAATGCCGTTTAAAACCGCATCGGGCTCCGAAGCCTCGGCATTTAACACGCACACCGGCGATTGTTGAAGGGGATCATAGCGGTAAGTGGATGCCAGATTGAATTGGCGTTTCAATCCTTTGACGTTGACAGGGACTCTGTTGCGCGCAGTTGGAACTGTCCTCGCTAAAGAGCCTTGATGAATTAAACTGCCGTAAGCAAAAACTGTGTAAATACCGGTCATAATGAAGGTGATAATCATGTCGGCTTAAGGGCATTAAAGGATACCATAAACAGGATTGATCTTATCCAGGGCTCAGCAGAAAAGTAAGGTTTTAAAAAGTTTCAGGCCATCAGGCATCCACTCACAGCTAATCCGGCCTCGATTGTACAGCGCCGAGTTGGGAAAATCGTTTAAGTTCTGCTACCTTTTTAGTCTGGATAATCTAAAAGGGTAAAACAATGTCACAATCAACTTGTTTAATAGTGGATGACAGCCGGATGTCAAGGTTGATGCTAAAGAAGATTATTAGCGATCTTCATCCTGACTGGCATTTGGTGGAAGCTGAAAATGGACAGGAGGCTATCGATAAGGTGAAAGAACAGGCGTTTGATATTATTTTACTCGATTACAACATGCCGGTAATGGAAGGCGGTCCTGCGGCTGAAGTGATAAGACCTCTGCTGCCTAATGCCAAAATTGCTTTTTTAACGGCGAATGTTCAAGAAGCAATTCAAAAGCTGGCCATAAAGTTGAAGGTTGACTTTATTCCTAAGCCCATTACTGAAACCAAAATAAAAGATTATGTTGGATAACGATGATTATGGTGATGAGTTTTTCAGGGATGCCTTTGCCGAAATACTCAATATTGGTATGGGTTACGCGGCAAGTGCGCTAAGTGAGATGGTGAACGAAGAAGTTCGTTTGTCTGTCCCTGCCGTTGAGTTTGTAAAAAAAGCGGAAGCCTTGCGATTAATTGAATCCAAAAACCGAACCGATGTGAGTGGTGTGCATCAGAAGTTTAACGGCTCTTTTGATGGAGATGTTTTTCTTTTATTTCCTGAAGAAAAAAGTCTGGAGTTAGTCCGTGCTGTATTGCAGCAGGACATCTCGCTTCACGATTTGACCGAAATGGAACAGGAGGCCATGACTGAAATCGGTAATGTCATTCTTAATGGCTGTCTTTGCAGTATGGCGGATATGTTCCAAAAAGAAATGCAAGGCAGTATTCCGGAGTTTGTTAAGGGTGCTTTTGCCAATATTTTGAACAAGGCGGGCGATAAGACGGATGCTTGTGTCTTGATGTTGAATATGGATTTTGCGATAGATCAAAAAAGCGTCCAGGGTTATGTATCGTTTATGATGGATGTTGAATCGCTGGAGACTTTTAAACAAAACATTGCGGCTTACATGGGATTGTAGAAGCTGACTATGAAAGAAATAAAAGTTCATGTAGGTTATCTTGAAGATGAAAGCTGGATTTTCGAAAGTGTTTTTAATGCATGCGAATTCGGTTTTATCGTTCTGGACCATAACCAGAATATCGTGACATGGAATCCATGGGTATCCAGGCACTGCGGCTTCGTATTGGAATCGGCATTGGCAAAATCCTTTACCGAGGTGTTTCCCGAAATTCTTAACGGCAGTTTGGATCGGGCGATTAGAGTGGCTTTATCCCACGGCATGTCATCCTTTATTTCCAGTAACCTGAATAAAAAACCCTTGCCGTTAAGATCTATTTTTGGATCGGCAATTCAACAGTCGATTAAGGTCAAACCGCTCAAACGAGCTAACGGTAAGACATTTTGTCTCATACAAATTGACGATATCAGCTCGATTGCCAATCGTGACAAACAATTGCTGGAACAAGTGTTTGAAACAAAATGCATATCGCAAAAATTGGCGGAAGAAAAAGAACGGGTTCAAGTCACGCTGGATTCTATTGCCGATGCGGTCATTGTGACCGATGAAAAAGGCATGATTGTTTCTATGAATCCGGTCGCCGAATTACTGACCGGAATTTCTGAGGAAGACGCCATAAACCGGTCATGTCTTGATGTTTTCAAATTGATCGACGAGCGTATTCAAACGCCGGTCAAGTGCCCTGTTTGTGAGTGTCTCAGGCAAAATGCAATCATTACTAATGACAGCGATCATATCCTGCTTAGCGCCGACGGCCAGCGCTATGCAGTCACTGATTCGACAGCGCCTATCCGAAATTCGGACGGGCAATTGTTCGGATCCGTCCTGGTTTTTAGAGACGTTACCGAGTCTAGAGCTTTATCGGCCGAGTTAAATTGGCAAGCACTGCATGATCCTTTGACCGGTTTGGCCAATCGGCGTGAATTTGAAAGCAGATTGGGTCAGTCACTGGAAAAAGCCAGAACGCTCAAGCAGCGGCATTATTTATTTTATATGGATCTGGATCAATTTAAAGTAGTTAATGATACCTGCGGGCATGATGCCGGTGATGAGTTGTTGAAGCATATAGGTGCTATTTTTCAGCAGAAACTCAGAAAAATAGATTTACTGGCACGCCTGGGTGGTGATGAATTTGGCGTGTTATTGGAAGGTTGTGAAAAGCAGGCGGCTTTAAAAATTGCTCATGCCATGCAAAAAGCCATTGAAAATTATCGGTTTATTTGGCATTCGCAGACTTTCAAGATTGGCGTCAGTATCGGTATTACCGAAATTACCGGAAAGGAGGCAAAAGCCTCGGAAATTTTAAGCGCTGCCGATTCAGCCTGTTATGAAGCGAAAGACAGCGGGCGTAATCGGGTGCATTTTCACGAGTCGGATGAAACCGGAGCGTCGGCTCATCAGCAGGAAATGCAATGGATTTCACGAATTCAAAATGCGCTGGATAAAGGTCAATTTGAATTGTATGGCCAATGCATTAAAAGCTTGAAGGCAGTAACGAATATTGCGGGGCATTATGAAGTATTAATTCGGATGCGGGGCAGCAATGGCGAACTAATTCCTCCGGGCGCATTTTTACCTGCGGCTGAACGGTTCCACTTGATGTCCAGTATAGATCGCTGGGTATTTGATAACGTATTCAATCTCATTGAACATAAAACAGCCGAGGAACTCCCGGTTTTTTCGATTAATTTTTCAGGTATGTCCATCTCAAATGATTCCCTGATCGAGCATATTGTTGCGAAATTAGATACATACCCTCATTTGTCCGCTAATTTATGTTTTGAAGTCACAGAAACCGCTGCTATTGCCAATCTGGATAAAGCAACGCGGTTTTTTAATGTGTTGAAAGAGAAAAATTGCAAGATTGCCCTGGATGATTTTGGCAGCGGTTTATCCTCATTTGCTTATCTGAGAAGACTACCGATCGACTATTTAAAAATTGATGGTTATTTTGTAAAAGGCATTGCCGATAATGCTATAGACCGCACTTTTGTAGAAACCATTAACCAGATAGGCCATGCCATGGGCTTAAAAACAATCGCTGAATTTGCCGAAAATGATGCGATCATTCTGATTTTAGAAGAGCTTGGAGTGGATTATGCGCAAGGTTATGGTGTCCACGTTCCATATCCTCTGGATAATATTCTTGGCATTCCTCCTGCCGTTTAACCGGTTCTGATCAAGTCTTGGGAAACTTTTTAACGTTAGCTTGGCCGAATTGGTTAAAATATCAATTGTTTTTGTTATTTATCATCCTGAAGTGAAACCAACCCTAGAAAATTTAGTTCAGACGCGTATTCCTACCCGTTACGGCGACTTTGTTTTACATTACTACAGCAACAGCATCGATAATAAAGAGCATGTCGCTTTTGTTAAAGGGCAGGTGGCCGATCAGTCAGACGTGCTGGTCAGAATGCATTCGGAATGCTTTACCGGAGATGTGTTGGGCTCTCGCCGCTGTGATTGCGGAGAACAACTGGACATGGCACTCAAACTTATCAGCGAAGCCGGCAAAGGTGTATTGATTTATTTGCGGCAGGAAGGCCGCGGTATTGGCCTGCTGAAAAAATTGCAGGCTTATAATCTGCAGGATCAGGGAATGGATACGGTAGACGCCAATATTCATCTGGGACACTTGGCCGATGAACGGGATTATTCAATTGCAGCATTGATTATTCAGGATTTAAAAATTGCATCGATCAAGCTGATTACCAACAACCCCAGGAAAATAAAAGACCTGCAAAAATTGGGTATTCAGGTCGCCGGTCGAATCGCCATCGAGCCGTTGTTTAACCAGGATAATCTGGATTATCTCAAAACCAAGGCGGCAAAAATGGATCATTTGCTGTCACTGCCGGATGATGACAGTGAGCAGTGAACTGCGCTGAGTATTCTTAGTGTTGGCTCTGCCGCGTTTCAGCTATCGGCTTGACTCATTTCTACACATCAAACTAAAACCGTTTCTACCAATTTAACCCAATAAGCCACGCCTACCGGCAACAAGGCATCGTTGAAATCGTAATGCGGATTATGCAGCATACAGCCGTGTGCTGAAGGTCCATTACCAATCCAGATGTAACAGCCCGGACGTTCCTTCAGCATGAATGCAAAATCTTCTGAGCCCATGCTGGGCGTGGGTTCTCTATGTATCTGTGCCGCTTCGACCACCGCTGATGCCGCATTCAGCGCGAATTCGGTAGCATCCGGGGTATTCACCGTTACCGGATATCCTGGATTTTCAGGATTAAAAATAATCTCGCCTTTTATACCCGCGCTTAAACTGATCGAATCAACTAAATGGCGTATTTTTCGGGTGATCAGCTCCTGAGTCTCCTCCTTGAAACAACGGAAAGTACCCCTGAGTATCACTTCTCCTGGTAAGGCATTCCAGGTATTGCCGCCGTGTATTTGGGTGATGCTGACCACTGCCGAATCAGCCGGATCAATGGTTCTGCTCACTATGGTCTGCAGCGCGTTAATCAATTGCGCCGAGGCGACTATCGCATCGGTGCCTGAGTGCGGCAGGGCTGCGTGGGTTGCATGGCCGGTTAGTTTTATTTCAAAACAATCGAACGCCGCCATCAAGGGTCCGGACTTGATCGCGAAGTGGCCTTCGGGGATATCGTGAAAATTGTGCATGCCAAACACATAATCAACCGGAAACAACGTGAACAAGCCATCGTCAATCATTTGTTTGGCTCCGGCTCGCCCTTCTTCTGCAGGCTGAAAGATAAATACCACAGTACCCTTAAAGTCCGGGTGCCGAGTTAGATAGGAAGCGGCCCCAAGCAGCATGCTCGTATGTCCGTCATGACCGCAGGCATGCATTTTTCCGTCATGTTTTGATTTATGGGCAAACGCGTTTTGTTCCTGAATAAACAAGGCGTCCATATCGGCTCGCAATGCGATGGAGCGCCCTCCTTCTCCTGACGTTAAACGTGCGACCACGCCGGTTTGCCCCAGTCCTTCGTGAACTTCCAGGCCGAATGAGCGCAATTTCTCAGCAATAAATGCAGCCGTTTCTTTCTCCTCGTAGGCCGTCTCCGGAAACTGATGAAGATGATGCCGCCAGCGCTTCATTTCCTCATGCATTTCGTTTATGGCGTCGGCGATAGTCATTGTGTTTCTCCAAAAGGCTTGTATTGCCAGGCGAGGGTGATTGATTTACTGGAAGTGTGATGATGTATGAAAAATTAGATCAATAAAAACAATATATTACTTTGCCCTGATAACAAAATAGTAAAAATTTTAAAATAAAAACTTGTTCTCTTTTTGTTCTTTAATTATGATTGATAAAAACCAATAGAGAACAAATGACAATGAATGATTACTCTTTTCTTACCCGTAAACAACAGGACGTGCTCGATTTCTTGCTGGAAAATCAATCGCATTTTGTCCAACCTCCAACGCTGGATGAATTATGCCTTGCCATGGGGCTTAAATCACGCGGTTCGTTACATAAGCATATACAAGGTCTTATTCAGGCAGGACTTGTTGAAGCACCAAACCGCAAACAGCGGGGTGTCCGCCTCACTAAACTGGCTTTAAAAACGCAATCTGCCGCTTTAATTGATGATTTGGGTGTGCCGTTTGTTGGCGCTATAGCCGCCGGGGTTCCGATAGAAGCGGTGGAAAATGTCGAATATATGCAGGTGCCGGCCCAGTTAAAAACAGAAAACCGTTGTTATATCCTGCAAGTCAGGGGGGACTCGATGATCGATGATGGCATATTGGATGGCGACTGGGTGGTCATTGAACAACGCAATCATGCCAATAACGGAGATATTGTAGTTGCCTTGATCGACAAAACGGAAGCGACGCTGAAACATATTCTGCAAACGCCCCGTGAAACTATTTTGATTCCTGCCAATCAAACCCTGCAACCTATGCATTTTCAGCCTCATCAGGTAGAGGTTCAGGGTATTTTGGTGGGTCAGATGCGAAGTTATACAAAAAAGTTGTAATGCTTGAATTCCGAAGTTTTGTTTCTGATAACTTAAGAGGAAATGACAATGATGCCACGTACACATATGCAAGATCAGGTACATGACCGTATTAAAGATATCATGGGTGAGAAACGTCTGACTGTTCAGGAGGTTGCTCAACATTTAACCAACCTGGCGGTTATCGTTGTATTCTTGTTGATAGGTCTGAATTGGTGAATACTGCCTGGACGACCTGCAGGCTAAAAATGCGCTTGCGGGTCGACATATAACGCTGAGTAGTCCTCTCTGGTAATACCGATTAATATCGATATTGTAAGTTTCGGGCCGGACAATTTTTCTTATCGAATAGTTGTGGCCGGTGGCGTCCAGATCCAGTTTTGTCAGATCAATCAGGCGTTCCCTTACCGGTTTTTTATTTTCATTCAATAGCAGGATGATTTTTGGACGGATCTTGGCTTTGGGGTTTACTTCAACGACAATGCCGACTTCTCCTGTATTCATCTCCACAATGCTTCCTGCTGGATAAATTCCGAGACATTCAATAAATTTTATCGTTAACGCGGAATCAAGGTGAGTTCCGCTGACTTTTGTCATCACGCTGATGGTCTCAAGATGCGTCCTGCCGTTTTGATAGACACGATCACTGCTGATGGCATCGTACATATCTACAATCGAAACGATACGGGTGAACGGCGATATCTCATTATCAGTCAATTTCCTAGGATAGCCGTTACCATCCAGGCGTTCATGATGGGAGTATGCAACATCAATAGCGCCGCCGTACATACCGGGAGATGACATGAGCAACTTCCATCCCATCGTCGTATGGCTTTGCATGATGGTCATTTCTTCAGGGGTCAGCTTTCCTGGTTTATTCAGGATATCCAGAGGGACGCGCATCTTGCCCATATCATGCATCATCCCGCAAAACCCCAGGTTATGTAATTCACTGATCGGAAGATGGATATGTCGTCCCAAGGCAATGGCAAAGATGCAGACGTTCATGGAATGTTGAGCCGTGTATTCATCGCGATTTTTTAATTGTGTCATCCAGATCAACGCATCGGGTGAATTGATGACGCTTTCCACGCATTCGGCGACGGCCTGTTTTGCCAGTTCGGTATTGATCGTTCCAACCAGTTGAACCTGCTGCATGAAGCTTTTGATCAGGCTACTGGTTTTACGATGGACATACTCGGCATTCTTGATTTCCTGGGCAAAAGTCGAGTGCTTTTCAGGGGGGGGCAGCTTTTCCAGATAGCCTTTGGAGTAAGCCGTATCTTTGGAATACGCAGGAGGAATTTTTGCCTGTTTGGTGATATCGATGAACACGGAGTCACATTGGCTTTGAACGGCCTCTATGTCATCTTCGTTCTTTAACTCAAAACCCTGAAATACAAAACTGGTTTCAAGCCAGGGTCTGTCAAGCATTGATACATACATGCCGACTTTTAGGTCTTTTACATTAATTTCTATCAAGTCGATGGATGTTGCAAATAAATCAAGGTCTGATTCATTCATAAAGTTGTAATACCTTTGCCGTTGACAGCATTAGAAAAAACTAAATTATAGGCAACTACTCGAAAATTGAATGTTAATGTCCTTAGAATTTTATTGGTGGCATACGGTTGCGAAAATCAGTAGTGCCAACCAGAAAAGTGCCGCAGTTTAATCTATTGATATATAGGTATTATTTTAAATGAATGACGAAGATAGGTTAAATGGCTTTTCGTTCAATAGTTTGGGCAAATCAACTGAGAAAAAGTGAGGGTCCAGGTTCAGGCAGATACCTTTACCTTTGAGTCAGTGAGAAAAACCTACAACCAGCCGGATCGCTTCAAGCGTAAAAATAACAGCAAGCTGGCAAAGATGACGCCGCCGATCAGCAAGGGGTAGCTGTAAGTCCATTCCAGCTCCGGCATATGTTTGAAGTTCATGCCGTACCAACTAAATACCATGGTTGGAATTGCCAAAATTGCGCCCCAGCCGGCAAGCCGTTTAACCACTTCGTTTTGTCTGACGGTGACAAAAGTCAGATGCACATGCATGGCTGCGATCAGCATTTCGCGCATGCTTTCAATGGCGCGGTCAATCCGTTTGATATGATCGGCGATATCCCGAAAATACAATCGCACGTCTTTGGGGATGTCGACATTATGAAAATGCATCAAGACATTGCAAATATCTATCACGGGTAAAATCACGCCTTGCATTTGCAGCAATTCGCGTTTTAATTCGTACAAACCCTCCATGGTCTGAAGGCTGGGATGATGCTGAAAAATGGCCGATTCAAGTGTATCAAACCGTGTCTGTAGGCCTTCCAGCACCGGAACATAGTTGTCGACGATAAAATCCATGATGGCGTAAAGAGCAAAACCGGGGCCTTTGGCTAATTGAAGCGGTGACGCTTCGCAGCGTGCCCGGATTTTGTTGTGGCTTAATGTAGAGCCATGGCGAACCGTAACCAGAAAATGATTGCCGACAAAAAAATGGGTTTCCCCGAAATCGACACAGTCATCCCCGAGACTTGCGGTATGCAATACGATAAAAAGGGAATCGCCGTATTCCTCGATTTTTGGCCGTTGATGAGCGGACAGTGCATCTTCTACTGCCAGATCATGCAGCCCAAATTCTTCCTGAATCTTGCCGAGCAAAGCGGCATCGAGTTCGCGTAAGCCAAGCCATACAAATGTATCGGGCTGTTTGATCACTTCGCTAATGTCTTCGATGCCGATATCGCCTAAGCTGACACCTCGTTGATAAGCTACGCATTTCATAACCATGTTGTTATCGATAGTATCGTTCAAGAACAGTTTCCTATTGGTGGTTTGGCAGATGCTTGCGCAGTCTATTTTACAATCGATGGATTGTAACGTTAATGTAACTACTCGCCCACTTTGAATTGAGGGCGTAGGCGCTTGATTTCAAAAGACACATCAATACGTCCCTGTTACAGAAGCCTTTTCAATTAACTACCTACATCCAATAAAAGGCAGATACGCGTTAATTTCTATTGATGCTAATAATCCGGCAATTTCCCCTTTGGAAAAAGGGAAACGTAAGTTTTGCGAGGATGTTGGCAGCAGGGATGCTGCCGTCAAGCCCTCATGGATGGGTTTACGACGCTTCTTGCAAGGCTTACGGTACACCTCAAAGCTACAAAAAAGCTCAAACTGGAAATTGCTGAGCCGAAGAAACTCGCTGTTGGTATTAAAAGTAACAAACCGCCATAATGCAGCAATTCCCAGTTTGATGATAATAAAGGGTAGGCGTAAGCTTTGCGGGGATATCGGCAGCAGGGATGCTGCCGTCAAGCCTCCACGGATGGATCTACGGCGTTCCTCGCAAGGCTTTCGCCTACCCTCCAAGCCACATTAAAAGTTCAAACTGGCAATTGCTGGCCATAATGCAACGTCTTTACTTTTTATCAGGTTGGAGCATTAAAAGCTGCTATCGGTCTGTTTATCTCAACGAGGAACTGCATGAATAAGCCCTATCTGTCGAATCTACCCAAAACAGGAGTGCCCGGATTAATTGAACACTGGCGTACTGATTTACTGTCCGGTTTTCTGGTGTTTCTTATCGCTTTACCATTATGCCTCGGCGTTTCGCTGGCTTCAGGCTTTCCTCCATCGGCGGGCATTATCACGGCAATTGTCGGAGGTTTGCTGGTTTCCCGGATTAGCGGCTCACATCTGACGATTAATGGACCGGCTGCCGGACTGATTGTGGTGATTTTTGATGCAGTGCAAAAGCTGGGAGAGGGTGACGCACTGGCCGGTTACCGTTATACCTTGGCCGCGATTGTGGTTGCCGGCATTCTTCAGTTTTTGATGGGAAAATTCAGGTTGGGTCAGCTGAATGCCTTTTTTCCCGCATCGGTTGTCCATGGCATGCTTGCAGCAATAGGGTTGATCATTATCGCGACTCAAAGCCATGTCATGCTGGGTGTAACACCAGAACCGGGCAGCCTTTTTTCAACGATACTGCAGATTCCACACAGCTTATTCAGCATGAAACCGGAAATTGCCCTAATCGGCTTTTTAGGCTTGCTGATACTGATTAGCTGGCCGTTAATCAAGAGTAAAATTCCTTCGCCTGTCATCGTAGTATTGACAGGCATGCTGTTCGCCTGGCATTTCAATCTGGATCAGGATGCGGTGGAAAACGGCACAAGCTATTTGGTATCGATCTCCGACAATTTCACGGCTGACTTTTATGTGCCCGATTTTTCCAAACTGTTCAGTGTCGCCTTTTGGGAGGCCGTGATCACAATCAGTCTGATAGGGAGTATTGAAACTTTGCTAAGTACAACGGCTGTCGATAAGCTGGATCCTTATAAACGCAGTTCCGATCTTGATCGTGATTTAACCGCTGTTGGAATCGGAAATATTGTGGCCGGAGCAATAGGCGGTCTTCCAATGATAGCTGAAATCGTCAGAAGTTCGGAGAATGTCAGTCATGGAGCAAAAACCGGGTGGTCCAATTTTTTTCATGGCTTGTTGTTGTTACTGGTTGTCGTTTTGTTTCCTCACTTGATCAATAACATTCCAATGGCGTCATTGGCGGCGTTATTAGTCTATACCGGTTATCGTCTGGCTTCGCCTGCTACTTTTGCCAGTGTGCTGAATGTTGGCAAAGACCAGTTATTGATATTTGTAGTGACAATTATCGGGGTTTTAGCGACTGATTTATTGCTGGGGGTCGCGCTGGGGATAGTGCTCAAGTTGATGATTAATCTGTTTCGGGGCGTTTGGCTGCGTAATTTGTTCAAAATCTACTTTACGATAGAAGAACAATACCAGAATACGTTGATTTTCAGACTGCAGGGATCGGCGCTTTTTTCAAATTATCTGCAGTTAAAAAAAGCGCTGTTAGAGCTTGAATCGGGACAAACGATCATTTTTGATTTCACGGAAGGTTATCTGATTGATCATACCGTGATGGACTTTTTACATGATTTTATTCGCAACTATAAGGCTCAGGGAGGGCATTGCAAAATCGTCGGCAAAGCCTTGGAGACCTTCTCTGATCATGAGCTTTCTGCCAGGCTAATGACAGAAGATGACAGATAATGAATAAGCCAAGCTCAGTCGGCGAAAGACCCGCATCCCTGTTTGTCTTTTAGTCAGTCTTTGTGACACTCTGCAACATCCCTGTTGCAGAAGTCTTTTTATCAAACACCTCACTCAATAGCAGATACCAAAAAAGTGACTTTTAACCGCCCAGACGGGCTGCGTGTCGCTCGCGATTTTCTGCCCGCATGGCTTCACTTTTACGTAGCAAGACATACACAGCGCCAGAGCCGCCATGCTGTTTTTGAGCAGTATGGCAGGCCTGAACCTGTTTCAGTTCGGGAAGCCATTGGGCCAGATAACTTTTAAGCAATGTCCCGCTATTTCTTCCGTGACCAAAACTGATCAGAACACTGCGAATATTGCATTCCTCGCATTCATTCATGAACTGCAATAATTCGTCCCGGGCTTCTTTCGGAGACTTACGGATCAGGTTAAGAACGGCTTCGTGCGGATAGTGGCCCAGCCTGACGTTTTTGAAGACGCCTGTTTGAATGCCATCACGTTTATAGCTGATCCAGTCGTCGGCTTGCAGAGTGTTTCTCAATACTAACGATAAAGGACCCTGGATTTCCTGTGCTGAATACTGCGCTTTTTGATGCCGGTATTGTTGACCGGGTGTCGCCTCTTCCGGCTTTTTGAGCACTACTGTTTCATTCTTTTTGATAGGTATAACATCGTGCATGACATGCTTAAATAATTCCAGTTCTTGAGTCATCATCTGAAAAACCTCGTATGCAGTTGTCAGGGTTTAGAATAATTTATGATGCAAAAGTTTTCAATTTCCAGGTCTGCTGACCACAAAAACGCCAATAATCACCAGTACAGTGCCTGATAACTGTAACCATGAAATGGCCTCGTTTAAAAATACGTAAGCCAGTAATAGCGTCACGATGGGACCTATGGAACTGATGATTGATGCTGAACTGGCGCCGATTCTAAGTATGCCCGCATTCATGGCGTATGCCGGCAATACCGTGGAAAAAAGAGCCATCAGTATTACCAGCCAATATAGCTTGAATGGAAAATCGAGCAAATGTGTTCCGGAAGTCAGGCTAAAGTGAAGTAAAACCAGGAATCCCGCTATGCTCATGGTGTAGGTGGTAAATCGGGCCGAGCCTACTATTTTGATCATTGCGCCGCTACCCATGGTAAAACCGGCGAAAACAACGGCACTGCCTAAAACCAGTAAGGATCCAAACAACCAATCCGGGGTTTTGACGGTCAGGTTATCCGCAAAGACGCAGACCAGTCCGCCATAGCAAAACAGTAAAGCGAGAAATTCTCTGGTTTTGATCCAGCGTCTTTGCAATAACGCCGAAAACAGCACGACAAACGTGGGATATAAAAATAGCAACACGCGTTCCAGGCCGGCTGAAATGAACTGTAAGCCTTTAAAATCAAGGTAACTCGCCAAATAATAACCGGCGAAGCCCAACGCAAATAATTGAATGACTGTTTTTTTACTCAGCGATTGATTGGGCCTGTGTTTCTTTTGCTGCCAGAGGCCGATTAACAAAAAAATAGGCAAAGAAAACAGCATTCTTAACGCGAGCAGGCTGATGGCATCCAGTTGTCCGGAAACCTGATAGGCCGACTTTACAAATATCGATTTGGTGGAAAAGCCCAAGGCGCCCATCAGAACCAGGAAAATACCGGATGCGGCCGTGTTTTTAATTTTCAATGATTAGCCAGAATGTGCTGAAAGCATCGTGATGATTGTTAGTTTTAAAAGGTCTTTCGGCTTAGTCAGTTAGGTCTCCGTTACTACTGACACCGGATCACCTCTCTTCAATAGGCCACCGGCCAGTACTTGCGCCGTCATTCCGCCATGTCCTCTCATAGCATTGTAAGCGCCTTCGCCTAGCGCTGTTTCCATTCTGGAACAAGGATGGCATGCGCCTGTTACCAGCAGCACTGTATTGCCGATGGTTATTTTTCGCTGTTTAAGGGGCAGCAGGTTTAGGCCTTTAATCACTAAATTTCGGCGCAATTGTTCAGGTTCGACGGGTTTGTCCAATAATGCCGATAGCACAGCAAGATGCTCCCATTGAAATAAGGTCACCTGCCGGGTTCCTTTTTTACCGTTGTAGTGATCGCCGACAAGCCCGCAAGCAATATCTGCCTGTACCTCCTCAACCGGCACCAGCGGCATTTTTTTACCCGGTCTTAGCCCTATCCAGACCAGTTCTCCGTTTTTTGGATAAGCATTGGCAAGATTATTTATCGTTAACATTAAAGAGATATCCAAATTTAATCACGGTTGATTATCGTATCGGAAATGAGATGTTAGGCAAGGGTTCAGTTTCTATTAGATTATAATGAGAGCTGTTTTGTTTATAGTTAGACCTTGTTATGAAAGAAAATGATTGTTTGCGCCGGTTTTTATTTGAAGATTTTGGTATCAGAGGGGAATGGGTCAGGCTTGAGCAAAGTTGGTTAGCGATAAAACAACATCAGCAAGGGCCTGATCAGGTTGTTTTTATGCTGGGCGAGGCATTGGTTGCCGCGACGATGTTATCTGCCACGATAAAGTTCAAAGGTTCAATCATTCTGCAGGCTCAAGGCAACGGTCCATTTAAAACGCTGGTTGCTCAGGCATCTGATCAGCAGAAAATCAGAGGCCTGGTTCGTTCAGAAGCAGAAGTTCCGGCAGGTTCTCTGGAGCATTTGTTTGGCGATGGCCACCTTATCTTAACGATTAAAGCTGAAGCCAACGATCCTTATCAAGGCGTTGTACCATTAGTGGGAGAACGTTTAAGCGATGCCGTAGAGAGTTATTTTAAACATTCCGAGCAACTCAATACCCGGCTTTGGTTAAGCGCGGATGAGAACAGTGCCGTAGGTTTGTTATTGCAGGAACTGCCGGGTCAAAATCTTGATCGTGAGGATTGGAACCGGATTGAAATATTGGTAAATACGCTCAAGATGTCCGAATTGCATGAATTGGACTGTGAATCTTTATTATTCCGCTTATTTCATCAGGAAAAAGTTAAGCTTTATCCCTGCGAACCGGTTGAATTTGAATGCTCTTGTTCCGTTGAGAAAATTGAAAATACCTTATTTTCGATGGGGAAAGAAGAATTGGCCGGTATTTTGGATGAGTACGGTCAAATTGACGTGGACTGTGAGTTTTGTGGCAGGCGATACCGTTTTGACAGTATCGATATAGAAAACCTGTTTGCAAATTTAAAATTGTCCGGAGGTGCTTCGAATGCGAAACATTAACAAGAGCAATTACCCAAAAGCCCATCGTCTGGTTAGATTGATCAGCCTGTTAGTCATCATTAGCACCTTGACGGGCTGCCTTTACTGGCTCAGAGCCTTTCAAACCTATCAGCAGCTGGACGAGTTCGATAAACACTTTGGCATTGAAGTGGCTGATGAATTTTTGTTGAGTTTTAAAAAACCGATCATGTTCAGCGAAGACTTTATTTCTTTATCCGGGCTTCGTTCCAGCGAGGTGGATCAGGAAGACAATGGCAAACGCTGGCGCTATTGGTTTCATAAAGTGGACAAGAATAACAAGCTGATCGAGCCCGAAATAAAATTTTATTTTGACCTGCATTTTAATGCGTTGGACCAGCTTTATTCCTGGGGTTTCTCATCGTTATTTTTGCAAATTGCACCCCCTCAGTTTTTGGAAGTTTCGCTGCGGTCGTTAGCCGGAGCTGAAATTAATAAGGACAGCAAACAATTACGGGCCAATACCGACCATATCGATAAAATTTCCGCAGATTTACCTAAAAAAGCCAACGTTGTTAAGCAATTGGGAACGCCACTTGAAATAATCGATGACAAGGAAAATGAAATTTATGTGTATCATTTTTTGCTTGATTCATTAGGCATTAATAAAGGTTATGAAGACAGGGCTTTAAGCGTAATCAAATTAACATTTGATAAGTCAACCGATGAACTGATAAAAATGTCGGGGCGTTTTGCAGGGCTTAAAATTTCAATAAGCTATCGGAAATATATTGAGAATGTTGCTGCACATTCCTAGTGCTTATCGCCGCTATTTAAAATTTGCCCAAAAATAACTGCTTCGTAACTACTCGCCCGCTTGGAATTGAGGGTGTAGGTGATTGATTGAAAAGGCTTCTGCAACAAGGACGTATTTATGCGTCCTTTGAAATCAAGCACCTACACTTAAATTCTGCCCTACCTGAAAAATCAATATTCGGGACTTTTTTTCAAACCTATCTTCCGCCTTTGTGCCCGCCCATGCCGGCAAGCTAAAAGTCAGGGTAAAAGCCAATCCAGTCAAGGGTTACACGCCCTGTTTCGCTAATTTTAAGTATACACACCATGGATATCATATTTAAAGAATACGGCCGCGTTATCTGGCAGAAAAAAGGCTATTTTCTGTTGGCCTTGATCGCTCTGGGAGCGTCAGTCAGTATGGATGTTTATGTCTCGGTTTTTTATAAGAACATTGCCAATGGCTTGGCGCAGCCTTATTCGGAAAGTGTTTTTGAGACAGTCATACATAATCTCGGATGGGTTGCTCTTCTTTATGCCTGCATCTGGTTATCCTGGCGTTTTTTGGAAGTGGCCATTATTCCTTTGGACGGCGGAGGCGTTAATCTGCTGGAAAAACGTTGTTTCGAGGTGTTGAAAAAACAGAAATATGGCTTTTTTGAGAATCAATTTTCAGGCAGTCTAGTCAAGCAGGCAGGACGTTTCTCACGTTCATTCGAGATTGTAATGGACTGGTTTTTATTTCAGCTCTATCAAAACAGTCTCGCAGTTATAGTCTCGTTTGTTATTTTTTATCAGCAACAGCCGGAATTCGCTTTATATTTTTTAGTGTGGGTTATTGTTTTTGTCGGGTGGAGTGTTGTTTTTTCCTTGTGGAAACTGCGTTTTGATAAGGCTGTTGCAGAGGGGGATTCCAAGGTCGGGGGCGTTTATTCGGATGCGATCAGTAATATATCCATAGTAAAAAGTTTTGCGATGGAAGCCACTGAGCAAGCGCAGATTAATCAGGCTTCCGATGGGGTGTATAAGAAAAAGAAAATTGCCTGGATTTTGATGTTTATTTCCTTCGCCATTCAAGGAATGATGGCGTTGGGTATGGAATTGTTGCTGGTGTACCTGATGATTCAGAAGTGGAAAAAAGGCCATTTTGAAGTCGGCGAATTTGTGTTGTTTCAATCCATTTTTATGCTGCTGATTCATCGTTTATGGGATTTTGGCCGTAATTTCCGGACGTTTTTCAGTGCTTTAGCGGATGCTGCAGAAATGGCGGAGGTATTCAGATGCACTGATTTAGAGGTTGATGTAGAGGGCGCCAAGCCTTTGCAGATTAAGAAAGGTGAAATTCATTTTGATTCGGTTGATTTCAGCTATTCAGAGTCAAGCGAAGTCCGGTCCAGCTTATTTAAAGATTTTTCTCTTGAAGTGCGACCCGGCGAAAAAGTGGCTTTAGTGGGGCATTCCGGCTCCGGTAAAACCACATTGACGAAAATGTTGTTCCGTTTTGTTGATCCGCAAAAAGGTTCTTTAAAATTTGACGGAATGGATGCCAGAGCCTTTACACTGGAGTCTCTGCGGCGGCAAATTTCGTTGATACCTCAGCAACCGGAGCTGTTTCATCGTTCGGTCAGGGATAACATTACGCTGGGTCGGCCTGTGACCGATGCGGAGTTAACCGATGTGGTCAAAAAAGCGCAGTGTCTTGAATTTATTGAAAACTTTCCTGAAGGAATAGAGACGCTGGTCGGTGAGCGAGGCGTTAAATTGTCAGGCGGGGAGCGGCAACGCATAGCGATTGCCCGTGCATTTCTGGAGGATGCGCCTATTGTTGTGCTGGATGAAGCCACCAGTGCACTTGATTCCCTGACAGAGAAACAGATTCAAGTCGCTGTGTTTGAGCTGATTAAAAATAAGACAGCGATTGTCATCGCGCATCGCTTATCCACTATTTTACGAATGGATAGAATTGTTGTTATGGAGAAAGGCCGGATTATTGAGCAAGGCACACATCAGGGATTGCTTAAAATCCGGGGTAAATATTTTCAAATGTGGGAGCACCAGAGCGGTAGTTTTTTGTAAGTTGAACGCATGCTGATTTTAGCTATATCGATAATGAAACCGGATTTAAGCTTGTCTTGACTTGAAAAATCATTAAATTGTCCGTGTTACGTATTTGTTTATAAGTTACGCAGAAGATGTATCGAGAGTTCATTTATGTGCTGTGGGGGAAATGCCGACTTACTCAACTTTAATTTAAAGATTAATTTCGGTGAAATATGACAGCAGCATAACTATTTTTTAACTATATAAGGCAAACATTTATGAACACAGGGCAGTTAATATCCTATTTAATTCCGGTTTTTGGCTTTCTGGCCTTGATTTTTACCGTCATTCGCTCCGCTTGGGTTAAAAAACAAGATGCCGGGAATGAAAGAATGACGCGAATTGCCGGGTATATCGCTGATGGGGCGATGGCTTTTCTAAAAGCCGAATACCAGGTTTTAGCGGTATTTGTTGTAGTCATCGCCGTTTTATTGGGCTGGATGGGTTCTCGTTCCGCTGATTCCTCTTGGTTAATTGCTTTTTCATTCGTCTTGGGTGCGTTTTGTTCCGGATTGGCGGGTTTTTTGGGGATGCGAATAGCGACTCAAGCCAATGTAAGGACAACACAGGCGGCCAGAACCAGTATCGGTAGCGCCTTACAGGTGGCCTTCTCCGGTGGTTCCGTGATGGGCTTGGGGGTGGTTGGTCTCGGCGTGCTGGGTTTGAGTCTGTTGTTGATTTTTTATTCTTCTTTAGGATGGGACTTTAACCGAATTGTTACGGTCATCACCGGCTTTTCTTTTGGCGCATCATCCATTGCATTGTTTGCGAGGGTTGGCGGCGGTATCTATACGAAGGCGGCCGATATTGGCGCCGATCTGGTGGGTAAAGTCGAAGCCGGTATTCCCGAAGATCATCCGCTAAACCCTGCAACGATTGGCGATAACGTCGGCGATAATGTCGGTGATGTTGCTGGTATGGGTGCGGATCTTTTTGAATCCTATGTGGGTTCAATAGTGGGCACAATGGTCTTGGGAGCCGCGCTGATCGGTTCTGCCGGGTTTGAAATGAATAATGAATTTGGCGGGCTAAATGCTGCTTTATTGCCTCTTTTATTGGCGGGTGTTGGCATTGTTACATCGATTATCGGCACGTTTTTTGTGCGCGTTAAAGAGGGCGGTGATCCGCATAAAGCCTTGAATCGTGGCGAACTGGTTGCATCTGTCTTAATGCTGGGGGCTACCTATTGGATCACGTTGTGGATATTGCCGGCATCCTGGCAGACACCAACCGGGACTTATACTTCGATGGGGGTTTTTACGGCCATTATCATCGGTCTTTTATCCGGATTGGCGATTGGCTATGTTACCGAGTATTACACTGGAACCGGTACCCGTCCGGTTAAGCGGATTGTTGAGCAATCATTGACAGGTTCCGCGACCAATATCATTGCCGGATTGGGTGTTGGGATGCAATCAACCGCAATGCCAATCATCATTCTTGCGGCGGCTATTATCGGGGCCTATGAGTTTGCAGGGCTTTATGGTATCGCAATCGCGGCAGTGGGAATGCTGTCAAATACCGGCATTCAACTCGCGGTCGATGCTTATGGTCCCATTTCCGATAATGCGGGCGGTATTGCTGAAATGGCTTCGCTGCCAAAAGAAGTGCGTAAACGCACGGACAAACTGGATGCTGTCGGTAATACGACGGCTGCCATAGGTAAAGGTTTTGCGATAGGGTCAGCCGCTCTAACTGCATTGGCGTTGTTTGCGGCCTATATGACAACGGCTAAGATAACCAGTATCGATATTTCCAAACCTTATGTGATGGCCGGTTTGTTTTTGGGCGGAATGCTGCCGTTTCTGTTTTCGTCACTGGCCATGGGCGCTGTGGGCCGGGCGGCGATGGATATGATCAATGAGGTAAGACGCCAGTTTGCAACGATTCCTGAGCTTACGGCTGCGCTTGAAGTAATGCGTAAAAATGAGGGCAAGGAGCTTGAAGAATGGAATGAGGACGATCAGCTCATTTTTAACAACGCAGATGGCAAGGCGGAGTACAGCAAATGTGTTGATATTTCTACAAAAGCTTCAATCCGGGAAATGGTTGTTCCCGGATTGTTGGCGGTTCTGTCTCCTGTTGCAATTGGATTTTTAGGCGGTGCCGAAATGTTGGGCGGATTATTGGCGGGTGTAACGGTAAGCGGCGTATTAATGGCCATTTTCCAGTCCAATTCCGGCGGCGCATGGGACAATGCCAAAAAAATGATTGAAGAGGGCGTTGAAATTCAGGGTAAAACCTATCTAAAAGGGTCAGAGCCTCACAAAGCAGCAGTTGTGGGCGATACGGTAGGTGATCCGTTCAAAGATACATCAGGTCCTTCGCTTAATATTCTGCTGAAATTAATGTCAGTGGTTGCCTTGGTTATTGCGCCGATGTTGTAAATCGGCTAAGTCTGCCTTAGAAGCCTCGCTTGTTAATTCAATGCGGGGCTTTTTTTGCAATGAATAATGACGGGATGAGTCTGTTTTCTCAGAATCAGTATTGAACTCAGCAATTCCCAAATTGATAATTTCAGCGTCATTTTGGACAGGGAAAGGTCTTTCGAGGAACGCCGTGAAGCCTATGTGTGAGGGCTTGACAGCAGCATCTGACTGCCAAGGAGGGTGGAAATGCAGATTTTGTCCGGAATAAAAATCTGCCCTGCTGCCGACATCCTCAAAAAACTTCCCCCAGCCCTTTTTCCGCCTCAAATTGAGAATCGCTGGGGTTGAACTGTGACTGGATAGAGGGAAATGTTTCTGTTAAATTGCATATCAATGTCATTAAGCCTTTGAATTTAATTAATTATGAATTACGGTTTTTTGTCATTACTCGTTGAAGGATCCAGGGACGGATTAATTCCACGTTTCCTAAACTATAAAAATAATAATGAGGGGGAAGTTATGATGGCAACAGAAATAGTGGTGACTTGGGTCGGCGTCAGTGTCGTAGCCGTGGTTTCAGCATTACAGCTTGCAGTCAGTTTGATAGAAAAAAAACGCCTTAATCGAGAGATTAATGAGTTGAAATTAGTGGATGATAAAACGGCTCAACATGATGCGATTCGCAGAATAAGGTTGGCTTGGGGACATGATACCGGTGCGCTGCATTGGTCATTTGTCTTGCAAGCGTTATTTACCGTCATAGTATTTTCCTTGCTTCTTTGGTGGGGTATTTACTTAATGAATCAAATGTTTTACGAATGGGCCGCATTAAGTGTTAGTTTTGCTTTGTTAACAGTGAGTGTGACGCTTTTTGTATGGCAAGGGATCAAGTATAGGTCTGCGTGTCTGGAGAGTCTGAACGGTTCGGTTGACCTTGACGAACAATCAGATGAACCCGAGAGTGTAATTAAGGCTTCTCCGATTATCGAAGCCACCCGTTCAAACATCAATTCTGAGCCTGATTTATCTCAATCAGCACCGGCTAAATTGCCAGAAGATTCGGTATTAAGACGACACCATATGAGTTTGATAGTGAGTCAAATTGAGGATGAGTTGGGCGAAAGGCCCGTCGATTCAGTATTAGTGCGTCATTATGATCATCTCGTTCTTTCTGAATTAATGAGGCGTTTAGAGATAGAGGACCATACTTTTTTTTAGGTTAACGTTTCTGATGCGTTTCAATGCTAAGAAAAATTCGACAAGGTAGGGCGGGAGCAATGCCAAATTTGTGATTGAAAGGTATTGCTCCTTTTCATTATCCATGTGCTCATACAAACCAAGCACTAATGCGTTAATCTAAATAGGCAATGCCTTCCTATTGCAATAGTTTATTTCATAGATAACTACTATCGTTAATAGATTGTTTTTTAAAATACTTTTATTCTTTTGATTCAGGATATGGAAGTTTGTCAATTGACAATTGAAGATTTCTTGACAACTTAGAGTTCAATGAAACTCGTTTCATTTTTATACGGAGAAAAGTGAAAATGATAAGTTATCCTGAGCGGGTGAAATCGCCCTGTGTTGGTAATTGTTGTCTGAATGAATCAGACGTTTGTGTGGGCTGTTTTAGATCGCTACAGGAGATAAAAAGCTGGTCAGTTGCCGATGATCAATTGCGTCTTCAAATTATTATGAATACCCGAAACCGTGAGTACGCATCGACTAAAAGACAATTGATATTGACAGCGTGCGACAATGATTAAAAGGCAGATTGATAAGGCTTGTTTCCAAGACAATGCAGTATGGAATTAGATTTGTCAGGTTTAATTATTTTGGGCATCGGCCCAGGTCGATTTCAAATTTAGAGGGGGAGATATGAGTTTAGGTATGATTTCAAAGTTGCTTTTCTTTGTGTTGTGGCCATTTTTGTTGTTACTTATATATTACTTGTGGGATAAGGAGGGGTTTAAAAGAAAATATGAAGAATTGAAAAAAGATGGTTTCAATTAAGCAGATGTAAAATCCAAACAATGACAGCAAAAACGAAATATGATCAGCCATCCGAAGAAACTCGGGAGCAGGCCTTACAAATTGCAAAAGCAATCCAGAGGCCTGGCCAAACCAAAGAGCAGACTAAGCTTGTAAGCCAAGGCATTCAGAAAGGGATTGAAATTTATAAAAAACAGCAAAAAGCTAAAGCAAGAGAGTTAGATAAAAAAAGGAAAAAACCAACTAGCGTGACATCCGATGACTTTGATAAGAATACCAATAATGACATTCCTATTGTTATTTATAAGCAGAGCCTATTGCCTTGGATGCTTTTAGGCATTTCATGGTTGGCTGTGTTGTTGTTTTATCTGGCAGGGAATCAGTAAAATCTCCATAAACAGAGCATTGGGATAGGCCTCCCCAATAAAACTGTGTCAAATAACACAACTTAATAAGGGCCATTAGTTTACAGGCCGAACTCTAAAATCAGCTTCATCGAAACATAGATGACTAATCCTACCGCCAAGACATGAATTATAAACCTGTAAAAATTTTGATGCAGGTATCCAAAAAAACCGGGCATCTTTCCTTCCTTGATGAGTTGTTGATAAAGTTGCCGTTGAGTTATTGCCCTTTTGTCTTGGTAGTCATTTAATAAATGAGTCGCCTTATCAAACTGCAAGTCATCACGGACCCAGATAGCCGGCATTGAAATGCCCCAGTTTCCTGGTGGGGTTTCGTAATAATCAATATTATTTTCCTGCAATATCGTTCTGATGTCTTCCGCTTCATCATCCGGTACGTTCCTTAAAGAAAACAGTAATTTGCTCATGGATATCTGTTAATTCGATTTAAATTATTTTTCTATTCATATTCTGATGAAATAGAGGTGTATCGGCATTTTAATACGACAAGCCTGTTTACGTATTAAATAAACGGCCTGATTTTATGGGAATGCTCCGATTTTGACTGTTGAATCAGGCACTTGTTACTCTAGTTCTAAGGCAGAGTTGAAAATAAAATAGGTTAAATAACATATTTAAACTAGGTTATTTAACCTATTTTAGAGGTTTATTGTTTTCAGTGTGAATGTAAGTACATATAAAACAATGAGTTAAAAACTGGTATTAATCGTGCAAATAATAGGGAAATTGTTTATTAACAAACTTGAAATAAAGAGGTCAGAATAATGAGTCAGGATTTATCTCGTACTGTTGAAACAAGTAATACTGGTTCTTTACTAATAGGAACAGGTTTAGCTGTTGCGTCGATGATCTTGGTACCTGCCTTGGCCATGCGTTTGGGGTTGGGTGCAAGCCTTACAGGAGCGCTGCGTATTGCTTTAATGAAGGCGTCCAGTAAAGCGACAAATAGCAAACCGAAAATGTCTGCTTCTCAAGAATGCCATTGAACAGCTTTGCTTATTGCTTAAGGCATGACGAATAGAGGTTCTGGTTTTTTTTAAATCCTTGAAAATTGGTTCTCTTGGTTGCTAAGAATTTTAGTAAACCCGCTCAAGCGTTTATGAGCGGGTTTTTTTATGGGATAGAGATTTGGACTGGCACAAAATGCCGGTTGTGAGAGTGTATGTCTTTTGTTAATATCCCTTGTGTTATAAGAAGGCTGAAGAAATAAAAATGAACGATACTAAGCAAGTTTGCGATCTCTGCGGATTAACTGTCGAAACGCCCGGGTTTACACTTAAAACAACGGAAGGCGATAAAGCGTTTTGTTGCGAGGGGTGCAAAGGTATTTATCAAATGCTTCACGAAGATCAAATTTTGCCGGACTCGGAACAAGTTTAATTTGGCGCTGCTACTTATATAAATTGTTAAGGAAAATAAACTATGAAACATGCTCACGGTGGTAATTCAATGTCAAAAGAAATAGTTAAGGGTTCAATGGCTTCTGCTACGGTATATAGCGGTGGTAAGTTGTTAAGCAATGCTGCGAAACACCCTGTTATTGTCTTCGGTCTAGGTGTTGTAGCGGGTTACCTGGTTTACAAATACCGCAAAGAAATCGTCTCTGGGGCAACAAAAGCGGTGGATGCCGGTAAAGATTTTGTTCTACATCAAAAAGAAAATCTTGAAGACTTAGTGGCTGAAACTAAAGAATAAATGTTGAGTTTTAACCCTTTTTCGTGATTCACGGGAAAATGAATAGTTATAAACGGGTGCTTTCTTGTTAGATTGAACAGAGCACCCGTTTTTATTTTTATATTTGCTGAAGTTTTTATGGCTATTCAAAAAGAGTTTGTGTTGCGTTATCAGGAAGAGGGGCATGTTCGTTTTGGTGTGCCGGAAAAAGTATGTAATAAGGAAGTTGCTGAAACCTTAATAAAGGCAATCAGAGCTATCGATGGTGTTTACAGAGTTAACCTGTATCGAAACCAAAAAAAATTATCCATCCGTTTTCATGCTTCCGTATGCGAATTTAAATCTTTGGCAAAGCAGCTTTTTGAGATTCTCGCAAATCTTGAAAAAAAAGGAGCGCTAGTTGCCTCGCCCAGTCTACGCGGACCTGCTTTCTTAAATAGAAAGGTTAAAACGAACAGGTTTTCCCCTTTATCATGGATTAAAGAAAAGATAAACAACACCAAGGAAACGGTCCATGCCGCTAGAGTGTTAACAAGGGTTACTTTAAAAAAGCCAAAGTCGTTCATCAATGATCCTGAAAAAGCGGTTGTTGATTTCCTTAATGATATTCTGGTGCTTTTCCTCATCAAATTACACTGGCAAAACATAACGCAACAATGGATTGTAAAACCATTTAAGTATCGCTATGAGTGGATGGCGCTTTTTTATATGTTTTTTCTTCTGATTAGATCGCGTAAAGCTAAATAAGCTGTGTTTGCGATGTGTTTTATTATCTCTTGAATTAGCTTTAAACACGTTCCTTGGCCCTGAACAAAAGATTAATAGTATGGGCTCTATATTTTCCTGAATGGTTGCAAGTGAAATGGATATGGATACACCCGCAGTTATGCCTAAAAACTTTCGACTGGTTCATCAGTTGACCAGACGTATCAGAATTATATCTCCGGTTCTTAAAAATGATCAGGAACGCAGCTATATCTTCGAAATCCTTATAAAAAAGCGGCCTGAAGTAAAGTCTGTCAGGTCGGTTTATGCATTAGGCTCAGTGGTTATTGAGTTCGATCCTGCCAGTTTGCCAAAGAAAAACTTATTGATACTGATAGATGCAATTCTTGGAAATGTTGCGCATAAGCAATCGGCTCAGCAAAAGCAGGCGGGAAAAATATTTGATGGTCCCGAGCATGAAATTGATTTGGCAATAGAAGGCATGACGTGCGCATCTTGTGCTTTGTTGATTGAAATGGTGCTAAAAAGAGATTCGCGAATAAAACGGGCCAGTGTGAATTTTGGCACGGAAACACTGACTGTTCATGGGCAGCTGAATAAAGTAGATGTGTCGGCAAAAGTAGAGACATTAGGTTATAAGACCTATTCCGTCGATACTTTGTCACAACGAAAGATACTCATTGAAAAGGAGCAACAGCGAATCCTTGTCGCTCGCCGCCGTTTTATCTGGTCGGCAATTTTGAGTACCCCCGTCATTGTTACTGGGATGGCCATGACTTCATCGCGTCCGCTGCATTGGATGCAGTTCCTGTTAACTACACCTGTGGTTTTTTGGTCCGGTGGCCAATTTTTTATAAAAGCATGGCGTCTGGCAAAACAGCGGGCGGCTAATATGGATTCGCTGATTGCCTTGGGTGTGGGTTCGGCTTACGGTTACAGTCTGCCTGCATTATACAGGCAAAGAGGACATCTTTATTTTGAAGCGGGCGCGGCGATCATTACCTTTGTTTTGCTCGGCCGATATCTTGAAGAGCGGGCAAAAGGAAAGGCCGGAGAGGCCATCAGGAAATTGGTTGACTTGCAGCCGCAAACAGCAACGCTGCTTAAAAACGGTGAGGAAACAATAGTACCGGTTGATGATGTTGTTATTGACGATGTTCTGCTGGTGCGGCCGGGCGAAAAAATTCCAACAGACTGCATAGTAATCTTTGGCGTGTCTACAGTTGATGAGTCCATGGTTACCGGAGAAAGTTTGCCCGTAGTAAAAGAAACGGGGCATAAGGTGATTGGTGGCTGTGTCAATGGTAATGGTGTTTTGCGAGTCCGTGCAACCGCAGTAGGCATGGATACGGTGCTTGCCGGTATCGTTCACATGGTCGATCAGGCACAGTCCACCAAACTGCCGATCCAGAAACAAGTCGATAAAATTTCCGCTGTATTCGTTCCATCGGTCATGCTGGTTTCAGGATTGACTATGGCGGGATGGTTATTAGCTGGAGCGCCATTCTCTTTTGCATTTGGCAATGCGATAACAGTTTTGCTTATTGCTTGTCCGTGCGCTCTTGGACTGGCGACTCCCGCAGCAATTATGGTTGGAACCGGGCAGGCAGCAAGAGAAGGTATCTATATCCGCAACGGAGAAAGCCTTGAAACAGCTGCAAAATTAAACGCTATTGTTTTTGATAAAACCGGAACAATTACAGAAGGTAAGCCAAATGTTGCGGCTATTGTTAATTTGTCCGAATTTGATCAATCAGAAGTAATTATGCTGGCAGCATCTGCCGAACACAGTTCTGAGCATTTTCTCGGTAAGGCTATAGTTACTTATGCAAAGGAGCATGCAATTCAGCTTAAGGATGTAGCAAGTTTCGCCAGTGAAACAGGCAGAGGTATTGAAGCTTTTGTTGATGAAAAAAAGCTTGTCTTGGGGAATAAAGCCTGGCTGGTTGAGAAAGGGCTGCGGGTTGATAGGCTTTTAGAAGCGGCCGGCCAGTTTTCTGCAAAAGGAATGACGCCGGTATTTATGGCGATTGACGGCCTAGAAGCTGCCTTATTCGCAATTGCAGATAAGCCCCGGATTCAATCCCATGACGCAATAGCAAAGCTCAAAAAAATGGGCATCAAGACATTAATGGTTACAGGTGACACCGAAAAAACAGCAAATTACATTGCAGGCAAAGTAGGAATAGAAACTGTTATCGCAAATGCCAAGCCGGAGGATAAGCTCGCTATTATTCGACAGTTACAAAAAGAAGGTCAAAAAGTTGCAATGATAGGCGACGGCATTAACGATGCTCCTGCGTTGGCGGCGTCAGATGTGGGTTTTGCAATAGGAACAGGAACTGATATTGCCATTGAATCGGCAGATTTGACGCTGGTAAGTGGCGACATCTCAAAAGTGACATCGGCTATCCAATTAAGTACCGATACGATACGTATCATCAAACAAAATTTATTTTGGGCATTTGGTTATAACACCATTGCTATCCCGGTTGCTGCTATAGGCAAACTTAATCCCATGATCGCATCAGCTGCGATGGCCTTAAGTTCTGTATCAGTTATAGCTAATTCACTGCGATTGAATAAAAAATAGAGGCACAAATGGATCATTCGACGATGGATCACAGTATGCATGTCGCTGGGATGGTTGGCGGATTTGACTACGGATTGGCATTTGTTGCCGGAATACTGGGCAGTGGTCATTGTTTAGGCATGTGCGGAGCCTTAGTGTCCGGCTATTTTATGAAAGCAGGCCCCAATAGAAGTTACTTGCCGTATTTTGCTTATCAATTAGCCCGCATCTCGATATATACAATGGTAGGTTTCGCTGCCGCGGCTTTAGGGGTTGTTCTGGTATCAAGCGGTCTGTTTGGGAAGATGCAGAGTATTTTGCAAATGTTCATAGGATCGGTTGTCATTTTTCTGGCTTTAGGGATACTAGGCTGGATACCTTTTCAGGGTTCAATCAAATTAATCCCAATGGGTGTGCTTAGAAGGGGCTATGCAACCGCAAATACAAGAGGTCCTATAATAGGCGCCTCTATTGCAGGTGTGCTGAACGGACTTATGCCGTGCCCGTTGACATTTGCAATGGCTGTCCAAGCTACATCTGCGCCTTCGATTGGGGAGGGTGGATTGCTGATGCTGACTTTTGGGGCTGGAACTTTGCCTATGATGCTCTTTATCAGTATTGCGTTCGGCAAAATTAGTGCTCGTTTTCGAGGGTTAATGATGAAGTCGGCTGCTCTGATTATGATTATCATGGGAGCCAATACCATATACATGGGCTTGTCTTTTTATGTGCAGGAAAACTTTGGTCAGCATTCATTTTTGCATCATCTAAAAGATGAAATAGATGGGCTTATTCTTTTTTTAAAAGAATTTGTAAATTATTTAGTCGGCATGATGGATTCATTGCAGGAAAATTAAGTTCTCAATTGGTGGATAAGCGATGCAAAATGATGATCAAATTGTAGAGTTGCAAATCAAAATAGCCTTTCAGGAAGATCTGATTCAGGAATTAAATGAAACTGTAATTTCTCAACAAGCTCAGATAGACAGGTTAAATAAAGCGTTTAGCATGATCAATGATCGAATTACCTCGGTCTGTGAAGAGATAGGTTATGTTAATCAAGGCGAGGAAATCCCGCCGCATTACTGAACACAGAGAGTCGTTGTACGCTTTGTTTTGTCAATCCAAAGAAAGATCAAAATAAAAGCTTGACAGAGTAAATAAACATTGTAGAATGTGCAGCTCTTCAGCGGTCAGGACGACGGTGAGGGGTCAGGGAGGGAAGAAAAGCCAAACAAGGTGTTGACAACGAAAAACGAGTCTGTATAATAGTCAGGCTAAAC
>NZ_JAUSBX010000040.1 GCF_030651835.1 Methylicorpusculum sp.
TCGCTGGTATGGCGGTGCTCGCATTCCAGCTCGTCGAGTTCTTCTTGTGTTAGATGGTAACGATTTGACATAGGTTGATTATAAACAAATCAGTCGGTTATCGCCTACTCCTAAACCTAATTTTGATTTGCGAGGAGTATATATTAAGTAGCCAAGTACAAGTTGTCCCAATTCCAGCTGCTGTATGGCTGTTTGGGACTGGTTTTTTAGGCTTATTAGGTTTAAAAAAACGTTCTCAAGCTTAATCTCATCGTCAATTAGCAGATCGTCTGTACCGAATCAGATACAAACGATCTGTCTTGAAAGCTTGGCTTGTTGGTTTTAATGGCTCATTTTTTTCATATCAGGTTTGCGTTAACAGGATCGGTCCCCTTATTCAAATTCTTGAGATTTATAGTACTTTAGAAACAAAATTTTGCCTGACAGTCTGGAGCGTAAAGTGTCGAAAGGACTGGTATTTGCCAGCATTAAAAATATAAATAGTGAATGTCGATTTAGGGTTTCTATGTTGAGATTAACATAGAAACCCTGAAGCAATCACACTGTCAATTACGATTGTCTTTGAAGACTGTAGAATCAGGTTCTGTTGACGTTTTACCAATGGTGTAAGGTCACTCAATTTGTTTGGTATGAACAGAGCGGTATTGAGTGAGGGGAATGGAACCGGATATTGGTCTATTTAAGGCGATTTCTTTATGCCTGTTTATGGATATTGCGCTCGAGGCGCAGTGGCGGCTACTCCCGCCAGCCTACGGCAAATGGAACAGTATTTTCAAAAGGTTTTCCCGTTGGTGCGCGAATGGCTCATGGGACAAACTGCTTGGCTTCGTGTCCGAAGGAGCTGATCTGTAAGACATTTCCTTGAATGGATCGAACATTAGGGCGCATGCCTGTGCCGATGGTGCGAAAAAAAGTTCAGCAACCGCGAGAGCCCTTGGGCGGTCAAAAGGTGGATTCGGCACTAAAATACATGCCCTCTGTGATGGCTTGGGGCTTCCCATCAAATTGGCCCTGACTGGCAGGCAGGAGGCCAAATGCAAGCAGGCCATCTCCCTATTGGAAAACGTCGGGGCTTTGGAGGTTTTGGCCGACAAGGGCTATGACACCAACGAGCTGCGGGAATGGCTAAAGGCACGGGGAATAAAAGCGATCATTCCGCCAAAATCGAACCGGACAGAAGAAATTGACTGCAATTATTGGCATTATAAGGAACGGGCATGTGGTCGAGTGCTTGTTCGGCAAGCTCAAGCACTACCGCAGAGTCGCCACCCGTTATGAGAAAAAAGCCATCAATTACATGGGGATGCTTTCGTTTGGGTCGGTTCTTTTATGGCTTCGATGAAACGTCAGAAGAACCTAGCCTTAGTATGTATCAAGATAAGTATCCAAAATGGCTTCTAAGTCGTAAATCATCATCGGCTTGGCGAACAAGTACCCCTGGAAAGCTTTACAGTTAAGGCTTTTTAGTAATTCGAGTGCTGTTTGGTTTCTATACCTTCCGCAACTACGCCCATGCCGAATTGTTGACCCATACTGATCATGATCTGGATCAGAAATGCATCATTGCTATTAGTGGGCGCGCGGTCGATAAAGCTGCGGTCGATCTTGATCTCCGTAAATGGCAATTGTTTTAGATAACTGAGCGACGAGTAGCCTGTGCCAAAATCATCCAGCGACAATGCGAAGCCGAAAGCGTTGAGTTGATCCATTTTGGCAATCGCGTCATCGACATTACGCAGTACAATGCTTTCGGTGAGTTCGAGCTTAAGTTTTGAACCGACAATCCCAGCCTGCTCGACAGCATTTTTCACAAGAGTGACGAAATTGTGCTGAATAAACTGAATAGCGCTGACGTTAACCGCGATTGTTAACTGTTTGCGAAATGGACATTTCTCCCATGCTTTAATCTGGGTACAGGCCGTTTCCAGCACCCACTGACCGATGGGTTCGATCAACCCGGTTTCTTCTGCTAAGGGAATGAAATCGGCTGGGGAAATCAAGCCTTTGTCCGGATGGATCCACCGAATCAACGCTTCAACACCCAAAGGACGGCTTTGACTGTCAACTTGCAGTTGATAATAAAGCTGAAATTGCTGCTTGCAGATGGCTTGTCGTAACGCATTTTCCATCGCAACTCGCTCTTCGAGGGCTTGTTGCATGGTGGGATCGAAGAACCTTAGCGTGTTACGACCGGATTTCTTCGCCTCATACATTGATGTATCGGCTTGAGTTAGCAAGTTATCCAGTTGACTTTTTTCGCCATGGAACAAGGCGATGCCGATACTGCAAGATGAAAAGTACTCATGCTCGTTCAAGCTGTATGGCTGACTGAGCGCAGTGACAATTTTGTCCCCGACCAGTTTGGCCTGGATCGCCGCATGGTCAGGGCATTGATCCTGATTTTCCAGAATCACCACAAACTCGTCACCTCCCAACCGGGCGACAGTGTCCTCTTCCCGCACGCTGGTCTTCAATCGTGTTGCCACCTGTTTGAGCAAAATATCACCGTAATGATGACCTTTAGTGTCATTAATGTTCTTGAAATGATCCATGTCCAGGTAGAGCAAAGCGCCGTATTGTTTACTGCGTGCACTGGTTAGTAATGCGTGCTCCAGCCGGTCTATCAACAAGCGGCGATTAGGGAGCTGTGTCAGTGGATCATAAAAGGCCAAGTGGCGAATGGTCTTTTCAGCTTCGCGTTGCTGGCGACGAACTACGGCATCGCGTAATTCCCGCTCAATGGCTGGAGACAAGCGCGCCATATTGTCTTTCATGATGTAATCGCTGGCGCCGGCTTTCATGGCTTTAACCGCTGCTTCCTCACCGATACTGCCGGATACGATGATGATCGGAATGTCGAGTTCGGTTTCGCGCACCATACGCAAGGCTAATTCGGAACCGAAACCCGGTAAGCTATGGTCGGTGATGATCACGTCCCATTCGTTGTGCTTTAGTGCGTTGCACAGCCCTTCGATGGTGTCGACCCGATTGATATCGGGCTGATAACCGCCTCGCTGTAGCTCCAGGCTTAATAAGATGGCATCGTCTTCAGAATCCTCGATTAACAAGACCGATAAAGGCTTTGTCATTAGTTTCTCCCTGATGTAGGTGGAGGCGTATTGACGACCAACCAATACAAGCCTAACTGGCGCACTGCTTCCATGAACTGCTGAAAATCAACTGGCTTGCGGATGAAACTATTTGCGCCGAGTTGATAGCTGGACAAGATGTCGCGATCTTCGCTGGAGGTGGTAAGAATAACCACT
Organism: Methylicorpusculum sp.; assembly: GCF_030651835.1. Taxonomy (GTDB): domain Bacteria; phylum Pseudomonadota; class Gammaproteobacteria; order Methylococcales; family Methylomonadaceae; genus Methylicorpusculum. The sequence goes on from NZ_JAUSBX010000040.1 coordinate 3,267, forward strand.
GGCTGCAGTTGGGTGCGAGGGTCGGAACGGATGCGTTTCAATACTTCCAAACCGTCCAGTTTCGGCAGCTTTAAATCCAGTAATACTACTTGCGGCTGGATATCGATATTGCGGTCGCTGTAAGCGCCGGTTCCGAACAAATAGTCCAGAGCCTCAACGCCGTCACGTGCAACCACTACATCGTTAAGAATATTGTTTTTACGCAATGCTCTTAGGGTCAGCGCTTCGTCATCCGGGTTGTCCTCGACCAGAAGGATAATTTTGTCATGGGTATTCATGCTTCACTCCTCGGAGGCACGTCGGTTAGGGATTCCCCGATTCGGGATCTTCGTTTGGCACAGTGAAATAAAATGTGGTTTTCTTGTCCAGTTCGCTCTCAGCCCAGATTCGGCCACCGTGACGGTGAATAATACGTTTTACTGTGGCAAGACCAATGCCGTTGCCCTCAAATTGTTCACGATGATGCAGGCGTTGGAAGGCGCCAAATAATTTATCGGCGTATTGCATATCAAAGCCGACACCATTGTCGCTGACAAAATAAATCGTCTCACCGTCTTGCTCAAAACTACCAAACTCAAGCCTTGGACAAGCTTGTTTGGCACTATATTTCCAGGCATTGCTTAACAAATTTTCCAGCGCGACCTTAAGTAATCCGCCATCGCCAGTGACTTGCAGACCGGTTTGCACAACGGTTTCAACATGGTGTTCAGGCGCGGCCTCCTGTAACTGTCGCAAAACCAGCAGCGCTAAATCGCTCAAGTTGATCCGTGAGCGCTTCAGCATGGCCCGGGTAATACGCGATAGTTTTAGCAATTCGTCAATCAGATCACCCATCCGCTGACTAGAGGCCCGCACGCGATTGAGATAGTCGCGACCCGTATTATCCAGTTTGTCTTGATAATCTTCGAGCAGTGCCTGACTAAAACCGTCTATACCCCGCAGTGGCGCCCGTAAATCATGCGATACCGAATACGCAAACGCTTCCAGTTCCTGGTTAACGGCCTCCAATTCGGCGGTACGTCTTTTTACCATAGATTCTAGATGATTTCGATACAGCAAGAGCTCATCCTCGATCAACTTGGCCTCTGTGATGTCCTGAACAGTACCTATTGAAAGAACCGGCATATTCGATTGATATAGCGTCTTGCCGCGTTCTCGAACATATTTGATAGCTCCATCGGCCATAAGCAAACGATGCACCATGTTGTAGGCCGAATGATTGTTGACTGACTCGGTGTACGTGGCATTGACCATTGCTCGATCATCGGGGTGAACGGCATCCAGAAAACCTTCGTAAGAAGCGGCAAATCGTGCAGGGTCGATTTCGAAAATACGGAAAACCTCGTCTGACCACACTAATTGGTTCTGGATTAAGTCAAGTTCCCAACTTCCAATTTGGGCCAGCCGCTGCGCCTCCTTCAACGAAGCCTCGCTGGCGCGAAGTTTATCTTCCACCCGTTTACGCTCACTGATATCGCGAATAAATGAAAAGAAACGTCCGCCTGAAACTGGCATATACACTGTACTGACTTCCACCGGCCATACAGAACCGTCTTTTGCACGATGTTGGGTCTCAAAAACAGCCTGTTTAGCCTCAATTAATTTCTGGATACGAGCCGCGATGTCCGATGGTGACATGGTGACATGGTGGCATCGACATCCCTGAGGCTCATGGACGTCAACTCTTTTTGAGTGTAACCGGAGCGCTGGCAATAGTTGTCACTGACTTGAAGCAGACAGCCGTTGCTGTCAAACAACCAGAAACTGTCAGAGGAGGCTTCGATGACGCCACGATAAAATGCCTCCCGCTCGATCAATTTTTGTTCTGCCAGCTTGCGTTGAGTAATGTCCCGGACAATGGCAATGAAACGTGGTGATTCATTGGCGGGTGCCACATACTGCAAGGCAATTTCCACATTGATGTCGTGGCCGTCTTTGTGTCTATGTACCGTCTCGAAATGATGGCCGGAGATTTCGCCGGCCAACATCGGGGCAATCATGGTCCTGAAACGGGTTTCGTCAAATTCGGGTTTGATATCCAGTGGCGTCATATCCATCATTTCATCGACTGTGTATCCGACTTGGTCGAATGCGCCTTTGTTGACGAAGAAAAACTTCAAGGTTAGCGGGTCGAACATAAACACGCAGTCCTGGGTCAGATCCAGTGTGGTTTTAAAACGCTGTAATTCTGCTTGGATTTGCTTATTCTCGCTAATATCCAGACACGAACCTATGTAACCTACGAACACACCATCCGCGTCATAACGCGGCAAACCTTGGTCGATGATCCACCGATATTCACCGTCATGGCGACTCAGGCGGTATTCCATAGAAAAAGGCTGCCGGGCATCAAAGGCATTAAAATAAATTGAAAGGCAGCGTTCTAAATCGTCCGGATGTACTCCTTCAGTCCAGCCGTTGCCCGTTTCCTGTTCGATCGTACGCCCGGTAAACTCCAGCCAGCGCCTATTAAACCAATCACAGCACTTATCGAGACCGGAGTGCCATAGCAAAGCCGGTGAGGCGTTGGCAATCGTATCGAGTCTATGCAGCATTTGACGTTGTAGTTCTTCACTCCGTTTACGTTCGCTAATATCCAGAAATGACGCCATCATGGCGATGGGCTTGTCATTTGCGTCAAAGGCAAGGCTTGCCGAAATATCGACATCGAACAACTCACCCTTTTTATTTAGTCCTGTGAACTCCCCACGCCAAGACCGGCCGCTGTTTACCAGGGCCACCATGATTGCTTGTGCTTTGTTGGGATCCTGCCAAAAGACCGTCGCGGATTTACCCAGGATTTCCTCGGCGTTTTGATAGCCCCAAAGTGCTACGAAACTGTCATTAACGTAAGTCAGGTTACCTTGCAAATCAGCCATGGCAATGGCATTTAGCGACGTCCGGATGGCATTATCACGAATACGCAAAGCCTTCTCGGCGTCTTTGCGTTCACTGATGTCGGTAACACTACCGCGGATCAGTTGGCGGCCGTCTGATGGCATACGCAATAGCCTAACTTCTGTAGGAAACGGTTGTCCGGCCGCATTGACATGGACAAATTCGAAAATAGGCATGCCTCCAGCCAGCGCCTCGTGAATTTTTTCAGAGGCAAAATCCATTGTCTGGCGGTCGTTGGATTGGGTAAGCGGCATGACATCTTTGAGTCCGCAGCGTAAAAATTCAGCGCGGGACATACCAAACATTTTCAGTGCTTCACTGTTGGCATCCACAAATAAACAGGAGTCAGTATCCAGAACCACGATGCCCTCCGGGGCATATTCAACTTGAAGACGGTAGCGCTGTTCGCTTTCAGCCAAGGCTTTTTGTGCGCTCCTCAGTTCGCTGATATCACGCATCAACGTGGACAGGAATTGGATGTTACCCTCTTCGTCACGGTGCACCAAGATAACCTGAGAAACGGGGATTTCACGCCCATCCGCGGCTAACAGCGCAGTTTCCCCCTGCCATGAGCCATAAAGTTTGGCGCTAGGTATCCCTTGTTCCAGGATCAATTCGTAAGCCCAGTTGGGATGGACATCGGGAATATTCAGTTCGGCAACAGACCGGTCACCAAGCCCCAGCAAGGCGCGACCAGCGCGGTTTATATAAGAGATGTTGTTGTTTAGATCAGCGGTGCTGATAAAGTCAGTGGTTGTCTCCAGGATGGCAATCAAACGGCTGCGCTCAGTTTCGGCCATTTTACGCTGGTTTGCTTGCCGTCTCGATTCGGCCATTACCAGTACTAGCAAACCAAGACCGGTTACCAGTGTAAATGACAAAGCGATTAACGTAGTCTTTTGGTTAGTATAAGCCTGGTTCTGTAGTTGCTCGACCATTTTCGTTTCGGATCGGATGAAATCATCAATTTGTGTCCGGATCTGTTGATTTAAGTGTTCACCTTGGCCAGCCGCAACGGCTTTTGCCGCGTCCTCAAGTCCACGGTCTTTGCGTAACTGAATTTTCTCATCGCACAATTGGATACGATGCTTGATCAAGTATTTTAGTTTAGACAGCTTTTCCTGTTGATTTTCACTGCCAATCAATTGCCGAATTTCCGCAAGATTTGAATCTAATCGGTTTCGAGATGATTCAAGCGGAGCGATAAATTTTTCTTGGCCGGTCAGCACAAAGCCACGGTAAGCGGAAATGTTGAATTCGATCTCGGTAGCAATATTTTCCAGTCTCAATACGATCTCGTGCGTTCGGATGTGACGGGCATTAACCTGAGACATATGCCTCCAGTTGGCGACTGTGGCTGCGACGCACAGTAACAGCAATATCAGCGCAAAACCGAAAATGATGCTCGGCAGTTTTTTGCGTAATTTAGCTAATACGCCCACGTCGATTGTGGCCGCTAATATGCCAGTCGACACAACCAGAAATCCCAGGACGGTATGGATTGCCATGGGTTTATATGCGGGAACAAACGGCACTGAATCAAAGCCTAACAGATAACCGAGGATAGTTATAAACGGCACTATGGCGAACACCAGCGTCAAATATTGGGCGATTGCCAGGGTTTGACGAGACCTGAGCAGCAAAAGCATACTGCCTAAAATTGAAAAGCCTAAGGCGGATTGCGGGGTCATCCGTGCCGGATGCAAATCATCAAAAGAAGCGCCGGGCGCTACCCGGAATAACAGTTGATCGACGCCAAGATCTTGGTCAAAAAGATATTGGCTGAGAGTAATGACTCCCAAGAGCAGCAGCAAAAAGGCTGCAGTTCTACTTAGCCGTTGAGGAATCCACCCGAATTGAGTGGCAGGCGAAATACTCAAGGCAATGCCGCTTAGCAAAAAACCGGCAGCGGTATTGGGTTTCATGGAAATTAATCCAGGCATTACGCTTTTTAGCGCAACGATATTAAACACCCAACCGCTTAAAACTATGAGCCCCAGGCCTGCGCTAAAAATCCCGGCTGCGCGGCTGATGAACAATGGAGAAGTGAAATGCATGTTACGACGCCGTTATCTGAAGAATATGAAATTCCTTGGCCAAGAACCGATTAAATCCTCAGGCAAGCATGCATCATCTGACAACACGAAGCAAGCGGTTATGGGTTTATTAATCCGGCGGTTAATTGCCCTCTTCCCCTTCGAAGACATTGCCCTTTAAAGCTTAGCCGAGTTTAGTCGGAACGGGATGCCGGGAAAAAATAGGATCCGGTTAATAGTCGTATTTTCCATTACACGGGCTCCTTACCCTCCTGTTGCCGCCTAATAAATGTTGACTTGAGTTTAAATGACTTTTTTGGTTCCGGCTTAGTGAGTGCATGTCCGCATTGGCGCCACTCCCCTTTGTGAAGCAATACCGCGATTCTTTGGGCATCACCTACATTTTTCCTTCACGCAGAACAATATCAATGGCTGGGTTTCCTCTAGCTAGCTGAATACCGCGCCTTTCGCCCCCCACCGCTGCAAGCGAAAAGCTGAGCTGTAAGTTGTTGAATGACACCTTCCAGCATTGCACCCGACATTAGGCGTAAATCCTTGAATGACTCTTTTGGATCGTAACAAGACGTTCTAGTCCTATCCAACCTAGCCATGAAATATCCGAAAGTCAAATTCCAACCACTTGATCAAGTTCAAGGATCAAGCTTGTCGGCCTTCATTCCAACCTCATTTTGCAAATAGCCGTAATAAGAATGGCCGCCATGCATACACATGCTCTTCCCTAACCGATTTATCCAATACTGCTTTAAAAGCGATATCGGCGAGCTGATAGGGAACAATTTTCGTCAATCCGTTCAGAGATACCGCTTTTAACGTTATCATGCACGCGGATATTTACATTTTGTGATTATTCAGCGATGCAACAAAACAAAGGTAATGCGATGTGTTGGTTGGATTGGCGATAGTCAAGCCAACATTTCAAGGCCGTGGGGTTAATTGTTGGGTTGCGAAAAACATGCGACCTATGCTGAATAATTACTACATTTTTTCTGATCTAAGGTTTATTTATGCAGATATGGGTTGATGCGGACGCTTGTCCGAAAGCGGTCAAAGACATTTTGTTCAGGGCTGCCGAGCGCACTACGATCATAACGACCCTGGTCGCCAATCAGTTTATTCAAACGCCGCCCTCGCGCTATATCAAATTCATGCAGGTCAGATCCGGCTACGATGAAGCTGATAACGAAATTGTCAAAAGTTTAAGCGCGGGCGACCTGGTTATTACGGGCGACATTCCGTTAGCGCACGATGTCATTGGCAAGGGCGGTCACGCAATCAATCCTCGTGGAGAACGTTACACCCTGGACAACATCAAGGAGCGCTTGAACATGCGTGACTTCATGGATACGCTGCGGGGCAGCGGAATCGATACCGGTGGACCGTCTGCATTAAATTCGCGCGATATACAGGCATTTGCCAATCAACTGGATAAGTTTCTGGCTCAATTCGGCAAAAATTAAAGGAATCCAGCAATTCCCAGTTTGAACTTTTAATATGGCTTTAAGGAGTGACGTAAGCCTTGCGAGGAACGCCAAAGACTCATCCATGAGGGCTTGACGGCAGCATCCCTGATGCCGACATCCTCGCAAAGCTTATGCCACCCCTTTTTTATCGTCAAACTGGGAATTGCTGCTAGCCTAGCCTTCTGTACAAGGTGCTGCGATCGACACCTAGCAATTTGGCCGTCTGTATTTTGTTGCCGGCGGTTTTCTCCAGCACATAATTGATATAAGCGCGTTCAACATCGTGTAAAGTCCACCCTTGCTGCAACGCATTTTGCAAAAAGCCTTCGGATTCCGGAAGCTGTGAAGCTTGCGCCAAATCTTCCAATAACAACGTATCGTGCTCTGTCAGTGCGATAGCGCGTTCCAGAATATTAGCCAGTTCCCGTACGTTACCCGGCCAATGATAAGCTCGAATCCAGCGTAAAACTTCAGTTGAAATAAGAACCGGCGAATTTTTTCCCATCCGCAAACTGATGCGCTGGTTCAAGGAATTAACCAACTCATCAAGATCTTCCTTGCGTTCCCGCAGGGGTGGAATGGTGAGATTGATCACATTCAGACGATGATAAAGATCCGCGCGGAATAAGCGCTCGTTAATCCTCTGCTCCAGAGGTTGGTGTGTAGCAGCAATCAATCTGACATTGATAGCTTTTTCTCGGGTATCTCCCAAAGCACGCACTTTTCCTGTTTCTAGTACTTGCAGCAATTTGGGTTGAACTTCCAAAGACAATTCGGCAATTTCATCAAGAAACAATGTTCCTGAATCGGCTTGCTCGAACAATCCAGCCCGGTCCTCCCGGGCATCGGTATAAGCCCCCTTACGGGCGCCGAACAACTCACTTTCCACCAGCGCATGCGGCAGCGCAGCACAGTTGATTGCTATAAACGGGCCGTGACTACGAGGACTTAAATCATGAATCCAACGCGCTATCGCACTCTTTCCTGTGCCGCTCTCGCCGGTTAACATCACCGTTGAATCGACCGCTGCAGCACGTTCGGCTAACTTCAGCATCTGCCGCATGCCCAGGCTTCTGGCAATAAACACGGAACCACTACTGTTGCCTTGATTAGATCCTAATCTCACCGCGGTTCTGCGCATTTGCCTATCCTGTAAGGCTCGCTCAATAGCCTTTAACAACTCCTCTATACGAAAAGGTTTAGCGATAAATTCGCAGGCACCGGCTCTGACACTCTGCATGGCCAAATCGACGCTGCCAAAGGCTGTTATTAATAAAACCAATTGTTCAGGGCGACGCTGATGAATCGCGGCCATTAAATCCAGCCCTCGCATTCCAGGCATTTCCACATCGGAAATGACCAGATCAAACGGCTGTGCGGCTATGGCATCCAGGGCCGCTTGGGTTTCAGTAAAGCCCGCTACTTTATATTTCGCAAGTAGCAACATGTCCACCAGATAATCAACCATGGCGGCATCGTCGTCGATGACTAACAAGCGGATTTGTTGATCACTCATGGATAAGCCTTTAATGGAATGTCAACTGTAAAACAACTTCCTAAACCTAAATTTGACTCCGCAGCCACTGATCCACCCATTTCAGTCACAATCGTTTTAACCACGGCCAAACCCAAACCGGTTCCTCCACAATCAGCTCGAGTCGTAAAAAAAGGCTCAAAAAGCTGGGTCAAATGTTCGGGAGTTATGCCTTTACCGGTATCGCTCACCTTGAGTTGTAAGGAGGGAATAGTCGACCCGGCTTTAAACATTAAGTCTTGATGTAAATCAACCCTGATGCTCCCGCCCGGAGCTCCAGCGGCCAAAGCGTTACTGACCAGATTCAGCACGATTTGCTGAATGCCATCTTTATCGATCTTAACCCTTGGCAAATCATCGGCTTGATTGAATTTCAACGCGATGTCTTTGTTACGCGCTTCATAAGTCAACATGTCCAACACTTCGGTTATTACCATCGCCACATCGCAAGGAGCCGGATCAAGAGGACGATGACGCACAAAATCCAAAAGGCGTTTCACGATCCTGGTCATCCGATCAGTTTGAGCAACCAATATCTGCGCAATACGGCGAACATCGTCAGGTGTTGTATCGGATTCAACCAGCGCCCGGGCTCTTCCGTTGATAATTTGCAGCGGCGTACCGATTTCATGAGCCAAACCGGCCGATAACTGTCCAATGGTAATCAATTTATCAGCATTCTGCAGCGCTCTCTGCAAACTGCGTTTATGTTGAGTTTCGACCTCTAATTGCCGATAGGCCTCACTGAGCTCAGCAATCATCCGGTTAAATTCTCGAATCACACGGGTAAGTTCATCATTACCGGCCACTGGCAAAGGTAACGGCGGCAGATTGCCGTCTCTAAAATCACGCATTCCCTGCCCAAGCCGCTCTAAAGGCCTTGCAACAGTCAGCCGCACCAGCACAAAACAAAACCCTGACGTCACCAATACAAAACTTGCCAGCGTAATCAAAATAGTGCGCTCTGTAGCTTGTAAATCCTCATTCATGGGATCCAATGAACGAACGACCGTCAGATTACCGAGCGTCACGTTTTTCCGGTCGATAAAAGGCTGGGAAAGAAACAACAGATTGGGTTTATCAACAGGAAAATACAACAAGCGCGTTTCACCATTCCGTGCAATCTCTAACAAAGTCTGTTCAAGGCTATCAGGCCAGTCCCGGATTTCGGCATCGGAATGAAGCACTTCGCTATCACTGATATAAACGCGAATATGAATGGCCGGATCTATGCGTTCCAATTGTTGAAGTAATTTCTGTACATCCTCTATCTGCTGGTCGCGCAAGGCATTTTCTACCGACACCTGAATACTGGATGCTAAAATTTGCGTTTCTTGTTCCATCGCTATCCGCAAATCCTGGCGCTCAGCACGCAAATGAATTGCGCCGTAGATGCCGAACACAAAGAAACTCAGTGCGACCAGGGAGAGTGTCAGTTTTTGAACGATGGACATGCGTAACGCCGGAAACCATTAAAGTGATGTATTTTGAAACAGGCATGTTGCAAAATACAACAGTCTTTTACAAGTTATTTTTCGTTACCCGCCTATTCAACGATCACAAAAGCCCATTTCTTTATGGCATAAACTTTGCCTTTATTTGATTACTTTATGAACACATCAAAAAATATTTCCTTCTCTTATGCCATTTGCTTTTAAACGTCCAGCCGTTTTAGCAGGATACTTTTTGCTGATAAAACGAGCCCTGATGATTTTCTTTTTTTTCCTTTCATCGGCGGCCAGTCATGCTAATACACCGGCTAATGATCCAGGCGATGCTGCCATTAGCAGTGGAGCCCCTCATATTCCGGAACCCATGGTGTTTGACCTGGTAAGGCCACTTGGCGTCAAGCAAGGTGAAGCTGAAGCAAACGTTCTGGTCAGTCATTCGCTCAGAAACGGCTTTACCGAGTGGGCCCCTGAATTTGAATTCAGTTTTTTGGACGATTATGCAATTGAATTTGAATTACCCTTCGACAACTTGTCGTTGAGCGAATACAAACTCGGCTTGCAGGGAACAATAGGCACACTATTTAGTAATCATTTTATTCATGGGTGGCAGATTCTTTTTTACCACGACCGGCACCAACAAAAATACAGTGCTGATTGGCTCTATCTGGCCGGCTACCGCTGGAGCACAGGCATCAGCACATTTAATATGCTAGGTTTACGGCGCGATGATTTTGAGAAAAACGGTAAGTATGTCGGCGTCTTTAACACCAGTGTGTTTTATGACTATTCTGAAAAACTGACATTGGGTATTGAATTAAACACCGAGTTTGAAGAACACTCACATTGGAAATATCTACTGACACCCCAAATACATTGGGATTTCAACCAGAATGCGACACTGCAATTTGGCTTAGGCGCCAGCCAAACTGACGGCAAAAATACCGAATGGTCAGGCACTTGGCGCATGGTTTATGCTTTTTAAAGCGGTGCTGTTTAAATGGATCTTCTGTAATATTTGATGACTCACTGAAATATGCCCCCTGCGGATGAAAAGCGCCATTCAGCCCCCACATCACCATTACTTTGCCATCGACTCGTAGAGAAACGGCCTCACAACAACCCGCCCACTGTTTTCCATCCTTTTTCGAAATTTTCGTGAACCTTGACAGTGAGTAATGTCATTTGATAATAAGAAAATAATGTGTTTATCCTGATATCCTAAGAGACAGTTACATGAAATGAAACTGAACCGTTTTAATAATTTCCTTTAGCAATTTACAGAATTGATTAGGCACTCAGGACTTTTCACACTTAAAAACTGAAGCTTACAAAATATTTTTCAGCTATAAGCAACTGATTTTAAATCCATAAATACTCCTTGAGAACACTTCGAAACAAAGTTAAATCACTTCTTTTACACCTTTTAGCAGCGCGAAGATTCGACACCATTTGAGTATATTTATTCTGCGATATCGCCTAAACTGACTACCAAGTTTTATTTATAACAGGACTTTTTACCGCTATGACTACACGTCGTTTGATTCACAAACCAATCCTAACGTCAATCAGTGCCGTATTTTTAGCTGCATTACTCAACGGTTGCAGTTCCAATCCAACTAATCCGGATGACCCATGGGAAGGCTGGAACCGTGGCACACATGACTTTAACGATGGCGTCGACCGGTACGTATTGAAACCGGTTGCCAAAGGCTATGAAACAATTACACCGGATATTGTCAGTCAGGGTGTAACCAACTTTTTCAGCAACATCGATGATATCGGTGTTTTCATCAATGATGTGTTTCAGCTAAAAATGCTGCAAGCGGGCAAGGATTTCAGCCGCTTCCTGATCAACACATCTGCCGGCGTAGCCGGTTTTGTCGATGTCGCCAGCATGGTCGATTTACCTAAAAACAATGAAGACTTTGATCAGACCTTAGGTTATTGGGGCGTTCCATCAGGTCCTTACCTGGTACTGCCGTTTTTTGGTCCCAGCTCACCGCGTGGCGTGGCCGGCCTTATGGGCGATGCATTGATGGATCCGCTTAACTATGCCATGTTTGCCGGTGCGGCAGTCAGCGCAGCCTCATCAGCCGCCAATGCATTAGAGGTCACTGATCAACGCGCAGGATTGCTTTCTACTGAAAAAATGGTGAATGAAGCATCCGTCGATCGCTACGATTTTATTCGTTCCTCTTATCTGCAACGCCGCAACTATCTGATACATGACGGCAATGTGCCGGATGAAGAAGGCGATTTATTGAGCGCTGATGATCTGAATGGCGACTTTGGTGAGGGGGATGACGATGACAGCGCCCCGCACCATCTCGAATTGAGCAGCCCGCCTCAAGAATAATGGGAAACTATGCCCCAAACCTCCTATCCTCTTGACTGGTTTGATATAGACCCGGCGGTTTACGAAAGAACAGCATCGCTATTCGGGTCAGTCAAAAGCATGCTCGGCGTAAAAATGAAACTGCACGCGCAGAATCAAGCCGAGCGAGGGGATATTTTTTTATTCAACCATTTTTCTCGTTTTGAAACATTCATTCCGCAAATCCTGATTCACGAAAAAACCGGCGCATACAGTTGCGCCGTAGCTTCGGGCGAATTTTTCAAAGAAGACACTCTCCTGTCCCGCTACTTAAAATCAGCGGGCGTTTTTCCCCATGATCACCCCCGTCTCTTTCCTCTGCTGGCAAGTCAGATTTTTCGTGGCCGCAAAGTCATTATCTTTCCGGAAGGCGGCATGGTTAAAGACCGGCGTGTTATGGACAAGGAAGGCCGTTATAGTATTTTTTCTCGGATAACCGGGGCTCATCGTAAACATCACACCGGCGCGGCCGTATTGGCTCAGGGTATTGAAGCGTTTAAAGCCACCATCCGCAATGCCTATTCGAACAAGGACTATGCTCAGTTACAGCGCTGGAAAGACGAACTGAGACTCGACAGCCTGGAACAACTTTTGATTGCCGCAATCAAGCCCACATTGATTGTTCCGTCCAATATCACTTTTTACCCTATCCGTGCTTCGGAAAATTTATTACAAAAAGGCGTGGAGTTGATATCCAACGGCCTGAGCCTACGCCAAACCGAGGAGCTTTTGGTCGAGGGCAACATTCTGCTGAAAGATACTGACATGGATATTCGCATGGGCACGCCGGTTGATCCTTATGAGGATTGGCATTGGTGGAACCGCCATCTGCTGACAATGGTCAAGTCCGAGTTCAAATCCTTGGACGATGTATTCAAACTACACACTGCCCCCAAAAACTGGAAACAAAGACTGCTGGGGTTTTACTTTAAAAAAAGCGCCAGCAACACACGCAACCGGTATATGGTTAACATCTACGCCAATGTGACGATCAACTTAAGTCATATTGCCGCAAGCCTGATTATGCATTGCGTCAGAACCGGCCAGCAAAAAATCGACAAGGACCGCTTTTACAAAACGCTTTACATTGCGGTTAAACACCTACAAAACAACACGCGTATCAACCTGCACAGAAGCCTTCTTAATCCTGACGACTATATTGACCTGACGCAGGGACTCAGCAAACGTTTTAAACAGTTTATTTGCGTCGCCAAAGAGAGCAAACTGATCACTGAAGATGAAACAAACTATCATTTTCTCCCGAAATTATGTCAGGCGTATGATATCGATACCATACGCATGGAAAACCTGATCGCTGTCTATAACAACGAAGTCTGGCCGATTTACGATGTCCGAAAAACCGCTATTCAAGCATTGACTGAATATCCTCATACTTCTGCCCGGCAAATGGCCAGTTGGCAGTTTGAAGATGAACTTCGGGCTTTGCTGTGGGAACAAAAGACCTACCGAAAAGCGCGTTACGACGATATCAACCGGAAAGAATCAGCAACAGCCGATGCATCCCCTTATTTGCTGCATCCCGCCCATTCAAATGGCAAAGGGGTGCTTCTTATTCATGGTTTGCTGGCAAGACCTGCAGAACTGCGGAATTACGGCGAACATCTGGCCCAGCAGGGCTATACGGTAATGGGCGTTCGCCTGAAAGGTCATGGCACCTCGCCTTATGCGCTTAGGGCACAGGCGATGGAAGACTGGTTTGCGTCCGTCGTTCGCGGTTTTAAAATTCTCAGCGCTTATACAGACCGGATAGCCGTGGCCGGTTTTTCTACCGGAGGTGCGCTCGCACTTAAACTGGCGGCGCACTATCCGGAGCACATCATCGGTGTGATTGCATCCTCTGTCCCGATCAAATTCATGCGCAAATCTTTTATGCTGGTGCCTTTTTTACACGGCACCAATAAACTGGTCGAATGGGTTTCAAGCTATGAAGGCGTAAAGCCTTTTATCGAGAACGATACTGAACACCCGGATATTAACTACCGTAACACACCGATTAAAAGCCTTTACGAATTAAGACGTTTGATTTTTGACATGTATGAACTGCTTGATGCGGTTACCGCGCCAACGCTCATCATTCAAGCCGATGAAGACCCCATTGTTGCAGCCTCCGGGGCCAAGGAACTATTTTCTCTAATCGGGTCAAAAGAGAAAGAAATGGAAGTGATTCAAGCACACCACCACGGGATTTTAATGGACAACACCGCCGGCACATGGGCATTAACAGACCGTTTTCTTAATCAATTATAAAGCCACAGCCCAATTTCAGTTCGTTACAGCCCATCCTTTGCTAGCAATACTTCATAAATTAACGTTTTTCCAGGAATTTAATTATAAAAATCAGGAGACGGATCATGAAACAGGTTGTTATTGCAGGTTACTGCCGCTCACCTTTTACCCCTGCCCACAAAGGCCAACTTTCCCAAATCAGGCCGGATGATTTAATTGCACAGGTCATCACTGCACTCGTTAAACGGACCGGTGTTAATCCTGATGATCTCGAAGACCTGATTCTAGGCTGCGCATTTCCCGAAGGCGAACAAGGCCTCAACCTTGCCCGACTGGTCGTTCATTTGGCTGATCTTCCGGTTTCAGTAGCCGGTATGACGCTGAACCGGTTTTGCGGATCGTCCATGCAGGCTATACATATAGCAGCCGGTGCCATTCAAATGAATGCCGGTGAAGCTTTTATTTGCGCCGGTGTGGAATCGATGACACGCATTCCGATGGGCGGATTTAACATGATGCCTAATCCTGATCTTTATCAACGATTTCCCCAAGCGTATATCAGCATGGGTGATACTGCTGAAAATCTGGCTAAACACTATCAAATCGACCGGATAGACCAGGAAACCTTTGCACTGGCCAGTCATCAAAAAGCCTTTACCGCTCAACAGAACGGCGGTTTTTCAGACGAAATGGTGTCCATTTCTCTACCCAACGGTTTGCATATCGCTCAAGATGGCTGTATTCGTCCTGACACCTCGCTGGCCGCTTTGGCAAGTTTAAAACCCGCGTTCTTTAGCCATGGCAGTATTACAGCGGGTACAGCGTCACCGGTCACCGATGGCGCTGCCGCTCTGCTGGTTTGCAGCGAAGATTACGCCGACAGGCACAAACTCAGTAAACTAGCCCGTATCAAGGCCATTGCCGTATCCGGCTGTCTGCCCGAAATCATGGGCATAGGCCCTATCAAAGCGACTCATAAAGCACTCCAACGCGCCGGACTGACGCTTGACGATATCGATATCGTCGAACTGAATGAGGCTTTTTCGGCTCAAGTGCTGGCAGTGCTCAAAGAACTGCCTATCCCTCTGCAAAAACTAAACATCGATGGCGGCGCCATTGCCTTGGGGCATCCTTTAGGCGCAAGCGGCGCACGGATTACCGGCAAGGCGGCCAGTCTGTTGACAAGGGAAAACCGCCGTTATGCATTGGCAACCCAGTGCATCGGCGGAGGCCAAGGCATTGCCACTATTTTGGAGGCTATCTCATGATTATCGAAAAAGCCGCGGTGATTGGTGCCGGCGTCATGGGTGCAAGCATCGCCGCTCATCTCAGTAACGCCGGCGTTCCTGTCCTGCTCTTAGATATTGTGCCGGAAGGCGCTTCACAGCGAAATCAACTGGCCGAATCAGCCATCGCCAAACTACTCAAAACCGAGCCTGCCGCCTTTATGCTGGCAAAAAATGCAAGACTGATCACGCCCGGCAATCTGGATGATGATCTTGAAAAGCTGGCTACGGTCGATTGGGTTATTGAAGCGGTCATTGAAAATCTGTCCATCAAACAAAAGCTCTACCAGCAATTGGAGGGCATTTGCCCCGAAACTACCTTAATTTCGTCTAATACGTCCACTTTGCCACTCAAATTGCTGATGGCAGATGCGCCGGAAAGTCTTAAACGAAGATTCATGATTACTCATTTTTTTAATCCGCCTCGCTATATGAGGTTACTTGAACTGGTTTCCGGCGCGGAAACCTTGCCCGAATTCCAGCAGGCAGTGACCGAATTTGCCGATTTACGCCTGGGAAAAGGTTGTGTGATATGTAACGACACGCCCGGTTTTATTGCCAACCGCATAGGTACTTTCTGGATTTTATGCGGATTACAGGAAGCCCGCAAACTGGGCCTTAGCGTTGAAGAAGCCGATTTGGCTATCGCCAAACCTTTCGGCATTCCCAAAACCGGCATTTTTGGCTTGCTGGATCTGGTCGGTATCGACCTTATCCCTTTCATAGTCAAAGGCTTCAACACGATGTTGCCGGAAAACGATGCATTTCGGAAACTGGCTCCTCTGCCTGATTTAATCCCTAAAATGATAGAGGCCGGCTACACAGGCAGAAAAGGGAAAGGCGGATTTTACCGCTTGCTGCAGATCGAGGGGCAACGCATCAAGGAATCCATCAATCTTAAAACCGGCGATTATGCTATCAGCATTAAACCGCAGATGGACTTAGCCCACGATCTGAAGATACTGCTGTCCGGTAACGATAAAATCGCCACGTTCTGCTGGAACGTCATCTCTCAAACGCTTTGTTATGCCGCCTCCCTGCTGCCTGAAATTGCAGAGGATCCCGTTGCCGTGGATACGGCAATGAAACTGGGCTTCAATTGGACTTACGGACCGTTTGAATTGATTGATCGCATCGGAGCCACCGGATTTTGCGATCGCCTGATTCTGGAAAACAAATCGCTTCCTGCCTTGCTCGCAGATCGCAAACCGTTTTATACCGCTGACAATGGCAGGCTTTACTGCAAGGATTTAGCGCGACAGTATCAGCCGGTTAGACGACCGGACGGGGCTTTGCTGTTGTCGGACTGTAAATTAACAAACTCACCGGTTTTACAAAACCGGTCAGCCAGCCTCTGGGATTTGGGCGACGGCATTGCCTGTCTGGAGTTCCACAGCAAAATGAACACGCTGGACATGGACACCATGACCATGATCCGAAAAACCATCGACAAAATCGGTAAAGAATTTGCTGGCTTAGTGATTTACAACGAAGCCGAACATTTTTCTGCCGGTGCGAATCTGTCATTATTGGTCAACGCCATCAAGGAAAAAAACACTGTCGCTGTTGCCGATCTGATCCGCGTCGGCCAACAAACCTATCAAGCCTTAAAATACGCCCCTTTTCCTGTGGTGGGTGCGCCTTCCGGGCTGGCATTGGGCGGTGGCTGTGAAATTCTGCTGCATTGCGATGCGATTCAAGCTCATGCGGAACTTTATATGGGTCTCGTCGAAGCGGGTGTCGGTTTACTACCCGGATGGGGTGGCTGCAAGGAATATTTGCGCAGACAGTTAGACAACAAAAAACGATTCGGAGGTCCGATTCCTCCAGTCAGTCAGGCATTTGAAACCATAGGCATGGCAAAAGTCTCCAAATCGGCATTCGAAGCGAAAACGTTGCTGTTTTTATCACCCAGCGACGGCATTACAATGAATCGCAACCGCCTTTTAGCCGACGCAAAAGCCAAGTCATTAGCCATGTCCTCCGAATATCAGCCGCCAGAGCCTTATCACTACAATCTTCCGGGTAAAACCGCAGCCATTTTATTGAATATGGCAACTCGGGCGATGCATCTCGTTGGAAAGATCACTGCCTACGATACCGTCATCGCGGATCATTTGGCCCAGGTTTTGAGTGGCGGCGACTGCGATATCACCCTGCCATTAACTGAAGAAGACCTGTTGTCTCTGGAGCTGAATGCTTTTTTGGCACTCACTCAAAATCCTGAATCGCTGGCAAGATTGGAACATATGCTGCAAACCGGCAAACCGCTCAGAAATTAGCTGATAAATCAGTGATGCAAAAGCCTGGGGTACACCCGATTAAGGAACTCACATGAAATGGTTATTTACATTACCCGCTGTTCACTTAAGCACCGCATGGATACCTGCCCTGCGTCGCTCGTTGATCAGCAAGCCGGTTTACAAGGCAATGAAAAAGGCCTTGCCGCCCCTATCGCAAACCGAGTTGGAAGCCCTGGAAGCTGGCAATACCTGGTGGGATGCAGAACTCTTTTCAGGCAGGCCCAACTGGCAGGTCTTGCAAAATCTACCCGCTGCCAAATTGACGACCGAAGAACAGGCCTTTATTGAAGGTCCAGTAGAAACCTTATGCCGGATGCTTGATGACTGGGATATTACTTTCAACCGGAGGGTTCTTCCGCCTGAAGTATGGGATTTCATCAAACGCAACAGATTCTGCGGCATGATAATCCCCAAAACCTACGGAGGTCTGGAATTTTCTGACTATGCTCATTCGCAAGTCGTCATGAAAATCGCCAGCCGCAGCATCAGTGCCGCAGTCACGGTCATGGTGCCCAACTCATTGGGCCCTGCCAAACTATTACTTGATTACGGCACTGACGCGCAAAAAAAGCATTATTTATACAAACTCGCGGCTGGTGAAGAAATACCCGCTTTTGCATTGACGGGGCCTTACGCCGGAAGCGATGCCGGGGCGATGCGCGATACGGGTATTGTTTGTTATGGTACGTTCGAAGGTCAGGATAAGGTTCTGGGTATTCGTCTCAATTGGGAAAAACGTTACATTACTCTGGGGCCGATCGCCACCGTTTTAGGGCTGGCGTTTAAATTGTATGACCCTGATCATCTGTTAGGCGAGAAGGAAAACTTAGGCATCACCGTTGCTCTGATTCCAACCCATACACCGGGAATTTCAATCGGACGCCGACATTATCCTTTGGACTCGGCTTTTCAAAACGGACCCAACTGGGGCAAAGACGTCTTCATTCCCTTGGATTGGATTATCGGTGGCGTTGAACAGGTGGGTAAAGGCTGGAAAATGCTGATGCAAAGCCTGTCGACGGGGCGTGCCATTTCTTTGCCTGCGCTAAGTACCGGTGGCGCTAAATTTGCCTGCCGCAACAGCGGCGCTTATGCGCGTATCCGTAAGCAATTTAACCTGCCCATCGGTGAATTTGAAGGCGTAGAGGAGCCTTTGGCGCGCATGGCTGGTGAAGCCTATATTCTGGATGCCGCGCGCTCTGTAACGGCTGCGGCGATTGATCACGGCGAAAAACCCTCAGTTATCTCCGCCATCATCAAATATGAACTGACCGAACGCATGCGCCGCGTTATCAATGATGCGATGGACATCCAAGGCGGCTCAGGCATCTGTTTGGGGCCGCGCAACTTCATGGGCCGTTTGTATCAGGTGATTCCGGTCAGCATTACAGTGGAGGGCGCGAATATATTAACCCGCACGATGATGATTTTCGGCCAAGGCTCGGTAAGATGCCACCCGTTGATTCAGCAGGAAATGGCCGCGTTGCATTTAGCCGATAACGGGCAGGGCTTGCTTGAGTTTGATAAATTGTTGGCTCAGCACATCCATTTAACACTGCGCAACCTGATTTACAGCGCTTGGTACGGTTTCAGCAATGCCTGGTTTTCAGAAGTTCCCGGCGATAAAAATACTCGCCGTTATTATCGCCAGATTGCCAGACTCAGCGCCGGTTTTGCCGTATTAGCCGACTATGCATTACTGACATTGGGCGGTGCTTTAAAACGGAAAGAACGTTTATCCGGACAATTTGCCGATGCATTGAGCCATTTATATTTATGTTCCGCTGTACTTAAGCATTACCAGAATCAGGGCAACCGGGTTGAAGATTTGCCATTAGTCGATTGGGCCTGTCAGACAACGTTATACAGTGTCCAACAATCCTTGTTGGCCATTTTACGAATAGTACCTTACCGAACCTTATCCTGGTCTCTCAAAATCTTGATGTTTCCATTAGGCACTCCCAATGAACCACCTGACGATGAACTCATTCATAGAACGGCCTCTATTTTATTATCGGACTCTTCAAGCCGTGATCGACTGACGCAGGGCATTTATATCAATACCCAAGAAGACGACCCTACCGGCCGTATCGAAATCGCGTTCCAAGCTGTTCTTGCTGCCGCTCCCGTAGAAATCAAAATTCGCCGAGCACAAAAAAATCGCCAGCTAACAAAAGGCGCAATCGAGGATGTAATGCTAGATGCAATAGATAAGCATATCATCAGCCGGGAAGAGGCTGAATTACTTCATCAAGCAGAAAGAGCCCGGTTTAAAGCCATCAGTGTCGATGATTTTGCCAGAAACGATCTGGAGCACCCATAGCGCTTCCAGGTGAATGACGAAATGTCCGGGAGGGAAGCAGCAATTCTCAATTTGAAGGGAAAAAAGGGCGGGGGGAAGCTTTTTGAGGATGTCGACAGCAGGGATGCTGCCGTCAAGCACCCATGGAAGGGTTTATGGCGTTCCTCAAAAGGCTTTTCCCAGCCCAAAATGACGCCGAAAAGATCAAACTGAGAATTGCTGGGAGGGAAGCTCAAATCCCATTCCCTAATTTTGATGTACTTAGATGTCATTAAACCAGCCACGCTCTTTATCGGAAGCGTGGCTGGTTTAAGAAGCTTTCCTGTGGCGAACTTCAATCTACCAGTTGTTCGTTGTTCAGACCGCTTAACTGAGACAACTCTTCCAACGATAAAACATGGTTTATCGCCAACAGAATAATGAACACATCACCCACACGAGCCATAGCTTGAATAAAGTCAGTACGAATGTCGGTACCAAAATCAGGAGCGGGCTGGATATTGGTTGGCGGGATTTCCAGAATTTCCCTTACTTCATCCACCAGCATTCCTATCATCTGCGGGCCTTCCAGCACGTCCACTTCGACCAGAACAATGCAACTGCGCTTGTTGACCTCCGCGCTATGATGTTTAAGCCGCGCAGATAAATCGATTACCGGCACAACATTACCTCTTAAGTTAATGACACCATGAATATAGTCAGGCGTCAGAGGCACATGTGTAACGTTGGCTATCTCTATGATTTCCTTGACATCGAGTATATTGATAGCAAAATTCTCCTTGTCAACCAGAAACGTAAGGAATTGTCCAATTTGTTCCTGTACCGCTACTGCATTTTTGCCATTTTCTTTTCGGATCAGATTACTCATGGTCTGTTCTCCAGGAACTAGAAACGCTCAAAATCCGAATCATTAAACTCAAGCGAGGTATCAGCAACGGCATTTTTTACCTCCGGCTTAGTACTGTAATTTGCTTTGGCAGGAGACCGGCTTTGACGATAAGGAGGATTATTTCGAGCACCGCCTTGAGGTTTGGCGCCGCTTGAATCGAGCTTGAAGAACGCTACTGCGTGTTGTAATTGTGTCGCCTGCCCGTTTAATTCTTCGGCAGTAGCCGCCAATTCCTCGGAGCTGGCCGCATTTTGCTGGGTGGCTTTATCCAGTTGCCGCATTGCATCATTGATTTGATTGATACCACTGGATTGTTCAATTGACGCCGCATTGATTTCCTGAACCAGATCGGCCGTTTTAACAATATTGGGAACAACTGCAGCAATTAAAGCACCGGCCTTCTCGGCTATAGCCACACTATTGGTTGCCAGTTCATTGATTTCTTCTGCAGTAACCCGGCTGCTTTCCGCCAACTTACGCACTTCGGCAGCAACCACGGCAAAACCTTTACCATGCTCACCGGCAGATGCGGCTTCAATTGCAGCATTGAGTGATAGCAGATTGGTTTTGTAGGCAATATCTTCGATGAGACCGATTTTTTTGGCTATATTTTTCATCGCTTTAACAGTCTCATTTACGGCTTCACCGCCTTCTCGGGACTCATTGGCTGACTTGGTCGCCATTTGTTCCGTGACATGGGCATTTTCGGTGTTCTGTTGCACTGAAGCATTGAGTTGCTCGATGGCCGAAGTGGTTTCCTCAACACTTGAGGCCTGCTCAGTAGCCGCCTGACTCATGCCCTGGGCTGTAGAACTGACCTGCTGCGAAGCACTGGATAAGGTGTCTGAGTTGGACCGGACCTGCTCAACAACATGACTCAACTGGTCGCGCATGTCACGTAAAGCCTGCGCCAACTGACCAATTTCGTCTTTACCGTTTACTTCCAGTTTTGCGGTCAAATCGCCCTTGGATAAAGATTGCGCAAATTTAACACCGACAGTTATAGGTACTGTGATGAGATTGGCAAGGAACATCGCAATTAAAATGCCCAAAATCAATGCAACGATAATGGTGCCGATGATGATTTTATTGGCTTCGCTGACTAATTCTTCAGCTTTATTGCGCGCTACTTCCAACTGTGTGTATCCGGATTCTTCTGCAGTTTGTGCCTGTTTAATGACATCAGCGCCGAGATCGGCCATTTCCTTCAGAATATTCTTAAGCTCGTCATCATTTTTTATCCAGGCCTGTGCCGAAAGCTGATAATCGCGAGTTGCTTTTCGTGCCGCATCAATCAAGCGTAAAGCCTCATCACTATAAACGATTTTTTGCAGGTTATCATACAGTTGCATCAATTCGGGAAGCCAGATTTCCATTTTCTTCCAGGCAACTCGATTCTTGTAGTTAACTTCCTCCTTTTCAGCCCGCATGATTTCCATGGCTTTAACATAGATGTTGGTAGCTATGATGTAGCGCTGCACATAAGGATCAAGCTCTTGTGCACTCGCGCCTTTCTTCATTGCTTCCTGATAAAGACTTACTTGTCGATTTAAAAAGTCATCGGCGGCAGAGGCAACGGTTGCGCCACGCTCGACCATTTCATCAACCGCTCTTTTGTTGGCCTTTAATGCCTCGACACCAGCACGGTATTTGTCCGCATATTTTAAAGTACCCTCACGAGCAGTCTTTGACTGATTCAGTAATTCAGTATTGTTATATTTTTTTCCAACCTGATCAACTTGGTCCAGGTAGCCCATCAATTTCTTAACATTCTCTTCAGCGCGCTGGTAAATTTCATCCTTTTCATATAATAAATAATTTTTTTCTTCCATGATGGTTGCGAAGGCCATTCTTTCAACGCCGGTGGCGTATTCCACCGATTTGCCGTTATTGTCTGTAATACCGAACAATGCATCGGAGACATCACCTATATAAATTTTGGCCAATAGACCAAAACCAATAGTAATCGCCACCAACAACATTGCCCCAGTAAGAATTTTTGTTTTTATCTTGAGGTCATTAATGTTCATTGAGTTTTTCCTGTATAACAAAAGTTATGTCTGAAACCGTTTTAATCTTTATTGCGTGCGCTGTGAGCTTAAAAAGTTTGCCGATCGGGTTTTGTTTTTGATCGCCGCTTGAATAAGCCCTTGAACATCGAGGATCAGCGCAACATTTCCATCACCCAATACCGTCGCACCGGTAATCCCTTTGAGATTTTCAAATACCTTACCCATAGGCTTGATAACGGTCTGATGCTCGCCGTGTAATTCATCGACGACAAAACCGGCTTTGTTTTGGCCCGATTTAACGACGACGACACTCTCACGGCGCTTGACGGTATCGCTCTTCCGGCTATTAAAATAATCGCCCAATCGTAAATAGGGCAGAACCTGACCGCGCAGATTAATGTAGTGTTGCACTTCATCGATCTGACATTCATGGGGATCCATTTCAATACATTCGTCGACCATGCTTAGTGGAATGATGTAGCGCTCTAGCTCTGTACCTACCATAAAACCGTCAATGATCGCCAGTGTCAGCGGCAGATTGATAGTGATTGTCGTTCCCTGCCCTTCTTCACTATCAATACCTACCGAGCCACGGAGTGCTTCGATGTTTTTCTTGACCACATCCATCCCAACGCCGCGCCCCGATAAATTGGTAGCGGCCTCTTTTGTGCTGAGACCGGCAGCGAAGATCAGGTCGAATATTTCCTGCTGAGATAAGCCATGATCAGGCTTGATAAGTCCATTTGCGACGGCCTTGGCGACTATTTTTTCGCAGTTCAAGCCCGCACCATCATCGGCAATCTGAATAACAATATGTCCTGATTCGTGATAGGCGTTGAGCTGAACGATACCCTCTGCGGGTTTGCCAACGGCTAGGCGCTGTTCCGGGCTTTCGATGCCATGGTCCAATGAATTACGAATCAAGTGCATGAGAGGATCGTTGATTTTCTCAACAACCGTTTTGTCCAGTTCCGTTTCGCCTCCGCTTATTTGAAGCTCGATGGTTTTACCCAGTTCATTGCTCACATCGCGCACGATCCTGCGAAAACGTGAAAAAGTTTCTCCGATCTGCACCATCCGTAATTCCAATGCGGTGTCTCGGATACTGCTGACCAAAGTATTCATGCTGGCGGCAACATCGCCTGCATCGGTCAAGCCATGCCGTTCGACGATCAGATTCATGGCCGCGCTGGAAATCACCAGCTCGCCAACCAGGTTAATTAGCTGCCCCAGTTTAGTGGCATCGACACGAATATAATTAGCTTCAGCCGCCAATTTTTGCTTGGTTTGTTCCTGCTTTTTCAAGGCTTGTTCAACAACGGGTTCCTGAACCACTTGCTGTTCAACCAAAATTTTTCCTAACGGTTTGCCCGGTTGATCTTCACTCTCCCGCGATTCATTTTGTTTTTGCAGTGCACGATTGACATCGTTTTGTGTCAGCGCACCGACTTGCACCAGCATTTCGCCAATGCGTTTGACATGACTCTCATCCTGAGCGTCCAGCAGGTTAAGGTATTCTTCAACTTTGGAATTGGGCGGTAAAATATTGATATCGCAGTCATCGGAGGCAAACTCGAACACACTCTCTATGTTTTGCTTACTGGCATCGCTTTGAAAGGCAATCTTGAAATGCAGGTAACAGCTTTCCGGGTCCATCTCATCACCGCCCGGCATGTCGGGCGTCAGCGTAATGATTTCCTTAATTTCGCCCAATGTTTGCAGATAACGGATAAAGGACAGCGGATCCATGCCATTTCTCAACGCATCTGACTGAAATTTCAAAGAAATAAGCCAACTTCCATCAACGGAAATGTCACCGCCACCTTCACTTTCCAGTTTTGAAGTTTCTGTCTCATTGGCCTGAATAGCGGTTTCCTTTTTTCCAGAAAGCTGCTTTATTAATCTCATGCTTGCCGCTTCCAGTTCCGGCGGTAAGGGAGCATCCTTTTGTGTCAGGCAGTGTTCTATCAATCGCGCAGTTAAATCTTTGCTGTCCAACAAAACAGAAATCAATTCAGCATCAATAGCTCGCTCGCCATTACGGACTTTATCAAGTACCGATTCAGCTTCGTGAGTAAAAGCGACTATGGCATTAAAACCAAACAATCCGGCGCTGCCCTTTATCGTATGCATCGCTCTAAATACGCTGTTAATGGTCTCGCTATCATCCGGCGATGACTCCAGAGACAGCAGCGCATCTTCCATAGAGATCAAAAGCTCTTCTGATTCCTGGGCAAATGTAGTTAACGCGGCATCAAATTCACTCATGAGGATTTCCTGTCTGCAGAGATCACAATGGGATCGCCGAAATATTTACTGAGATTAAGCAGTTCCATCACATCCAGCACAGCCTGACTATGCTGAATCAAACTCAGTTTAATCTCGTGATGACCTGCTTCACGCTTTAGAAACAACAATAACTGTAAGCCTGCACTGTCGATTTCACTGACACCTGCCAAATCGATTTGT
Source organism: Methylicorpusculum sp. (assembly GCF_030651835.1). Lineage (GTDB taxonomy): Bacteria > Pseudomonadota > Gammaproteobacteria > Methylococcales > Methylomonadaceae > Methylicorpusculum. Next base: position 28,549 of record NZ_JAUSBX010000040.1, read on the forward strand.
AATGTTTTTGCAGAAATGAGATGACTGAAAAGTAATTTTTTTTGCTGAAGGGCCGTGTAGATGGTCATTTCATCTTGAATAGCCAGGCGAACGGTGCCTTTTTTGTCTTGCTTTACTTCAATGGACATGTACACATCCTATTTGCGTTTCGTATGGATTAGGGCAACACCAGTTTGGATACTGCATCCAATAGTGTCGGCGCCTGAAATGGCTTGGTCAGCCAGGCTTTAGCGCCGGCCGCTTTACCCGCCTGCTTTTTATCGTCGGCGGATTCTGTGGTCAGCATCATCATTGGTGTAAATTTATAAGCCGGTAATTTTTTGGCCTCCTGCACAAAGGTAATTCCATCCATATTAGGCATATTGACATCTGTAATGATCAGATTGATTTTTTGCCCCGTCAGTTTTTTAAGCGCATCCTTGCCGTCACACGCTTCAATTACTTCGTATCCTGCGCCTTTTAGTGCAATAGTGACTACCTGACGAATGGAAGCAGAGTCATCAATAATCATGATGGTTTTTGCCATAGTTTTAATCCTGGTTGATGTTTAGAAAAATGTTAAATCGTTATCTTGGGCGGCACTTTGGTGAGAAACAGCGCTATTAGCCTGGTGATTAAGCAATTCCTCGGGCATCGTGTAATTAAGCTCCATTCCGGAAAGCGTTTGGTCGACATTGATCATATTGGCGTGACGCTGGGCACCTGCATTGGTGGCACTTTCCACCGTACCCTGAAGACTGTTAAGGTTATGCTCGACATGCGACAGCATTTGACTGACTCGATCCTGAAATTGGAACGCTGTCAGTACTGTGAATATTTCATCCCGTATTTCAGAACTGCTGGTTCTCAGCGTCTCAGCATCATTTTTAAAAACATTCAGCGCGCCCTGCAAATCAGTCAGCGTGTTTTGGATTGCCTGTTCGGCCTCATGGATCGTTTGGTCATCATTCGTTCCCGAAGCAACCGACATCTTTAATGTGTTGGTCATTGCAGAATTGATATCTTCTATCGCGGCACTGATCTTTTCACCCGTCAAAGATGAAAAACCGGCCAACTTACGGACTTCATCGGCCACCACGGCAAAACCACGGCCATTTTCTCCGGCTCTAGCAGCTTCAATTGCAGCATTTAATGCCAATAAATTGATTTGTTCGGCGACTTTTCGCACTTCCTGAGCCATTGAATCCAATTGATGCGTATGTAAAGAGAGTTTACGAACTTCATCGACAACCGCATGCTCAACATTCTGAATCTCGGCAAGTGCTTTCAATACCTGATTCAAAGCTTTGTGCGTATCTGAAAACAAGGTATCGATTCCGCGGCCATCCTCAGCATGACCTGTACCGTTAATGATATTGCTCAACTGATCAACCATCACGCCAAATCGCTTTGTTAGTACCGTGATTTCCTGCTCAGTATGGCTACGGGAGGTTTGCACTTGTCGCAGCAGAATTGGCGCCACATGGATGAATAACCGTTCCAGCTCGGTAGCGTAAGCGTTGACATCATCAAGCTTATCCATTTCATCCTGTTGCCAGCGCTCATTGTTTAGCCGGAGCAGAGTTTGCTGTTGATTTAATAAGAGGTGACCAATCGAAAAGCCGGCCAGGATTAACACCAGTGTCACGGCAAAACTCAACAAACCAAACCCCGATAAGAACAACAACAGCAAACCAGACATCAATCCCAATCCGGCCGGGAGCAAATAGAAACTGGCTTTCCCTACACCGGCTTCAGCAGCTTGGTAATTAGCTGTGCTTGACATGAAATTTCCTCTAGAATTTGCTCAATAACAGCGTTGATAGTAGTTGCTTTTCCGTTCCATACAACCACCTACCACGCTAGGAAATAGAAAAATGCTAACCGGTCGACTCTTTTTTAATTTGCTTGTTTCTTTTTACACTGTGAGGACTGTTTGAGTATTTCGCCGATTACACCTGAAGAATTTGATCGGTTCAGGCGCTTGATTTACGACCATGCCGGTATTTCACTGATACCGGAAAAAAAAGTAATGGTGGCCAGCAGGCTTGCTAAAAGACTGGATTACTATGGCGTTTCGACTTATGGAGAATATTTCCAATTAGCCACACAACGTGACCATCCTCACGAGTTTCAAACGATGGTCAATATTTTGACCACCAACGAAACCTATTTCTTCCGTGAACCGAAGCACTTTGACTTTTTCCGCGAAGAGATTATGAAAAACTGGCGGGGCGAGCAGTTCAGGCTCTGGAGCGCAGCCAGTTCATCCGGTGAAGAAGCCTACAGCCTGGCCATGGTGATGGCTCAGGAACTGGGGATGAGGCGCTGGGAAATTTTAGGCTCCGATTTAAGTACGCGCGTATTGGATATCGCCAAACAAGGCGTCTATACAATGGATAGACTGGAACAAATGGACATGTCACTGATGGCGAAATATTGTCTGAAAGGCGTGCGATCGCAAGCCGGTTTATTTAAAGTTGACCAAAAGCTGCGAGCCAGGGTGAACTTTCAACAAGTTAATCTGATGCAGCCGTTGCCGACCGGCATCGGCAAATTTGATGTTATTTTTTTACGTAATGTGTTGATTTACTTTGACCAGGATACTAAAAAGCAGGTAGTTGAGCGGCTCGCAACCGCGCTAAAACCCGGTGGATATTTCTTTGTCAGCCATTCCGAAAGTCTGCATCGTATTACTGACAAATTACAAAGCATCAAACCTTCGATTTATCGGAAACCATGAAAGTCCAGCCTTTCAAAAACACGCAGCGGATCATTATCGACCCGGGCGAATATTATGTAACACGCCGTAAAGAAGTCATTTCTACACTGTTAGGCTCCTGCGTATCAGCCTGCCTGTTCGATCCGGTCAATCAGGTGTTTGGTATGAATCATTTTTTGCTGGCGTATCGGTTTCACGCGCATAACATGCCGATCATTCAGTCTGAAGAAGGCCGTTATGGCGTATATGCGATGGAATTACTGATCAACGATATGATGAAATTGGGCGCGAACAAGCTACACTTAAAAGCCAAATGTTTCGGCGGCGGCAATGTTTTGAAATTGCGTGAGGACAGGGAAAATAAAGATACGGTCGGCGATGTCAATGTCATGTTTATTAAGGAATTTCTAAAAAATGAAAGAATTCCGATAGTCGGCTCCTGTTTAGGAGGTAATCACGGCAGGAATGTTCATTTTGTCGGCACCGATTATTCGGTCTTCATAAAAAAAATCGGTGGTCAACAAGTACGGCTGTTGGAAAATGAAGAGCGGCGATACTGGAAACAAAGTATTGACGAGCATGAAAAGACAAAAAGCACAACCGATTTCTGGTAACGTTTCTCGTTATTTAAACGGCTGACACTTTTATAAAACACATCAATACAACAGGTTTTATGGCGGACATCAAAGTATTCATCGTCGACGATTCAGCCGTGGTCAGGCAGGTCTTGACTGCCCTGATGAGCAGCATAGCGGGTATCACAGTGATTGGCGCCGCACCCGATCCGCTATTTGCACTGAAACGAATGGAAACGGACTGGCCTGACGTCATTGTCCTGGACATTGAGATGCCTCGCATGGATGGTATCATGTTTCTAAAAAAACTGATGCAGGAACATCCGACGCCCGTGGTGATTTGCTCAACACTCACGGCAAAAGGGGCGGAAGTCACCATGCAGGCGATGAGTGCTGGTGCAGTTGACATCATTACCAAACCGACTGTCAATCTGAAAGGTTTTCTCCAGGACTCAAAAACCCTGCTGGCCGATGCAATAAAAGGCGCGTCCCACGCCAGAGTCGGACGAATGAGCGCCGACAGTCCGAAAAAATCAATCATGGAATCACAGCCTAAACTCAACGCCGATGCGATCATCGCTCCCCATGCAAGCAGCATTCACGAAACGACCGATAGAGTGGTTTCCATAGGAACGTCTACAGGCGGGACCCAGGCATTGGAATATGTGCTGACCCGTTTGCCGCGCTCTGTCCCTGGAATTATCATCGTCCAGCATATGCCGGAAGCCTTTACCGCAGCCTTTGCCAAACGTCTGGACAGTCTTTGCCAAGTCACCGTTAAAGAAGCCGAGCAAAACGACAGGGTCATTCCCGGTTTGGTTTTAATCGCTCCGGGCGGCAAACACATGCTGTTAAGACGCAGCGGCGCGCAGTACCGGGTAGAAATTAAAGACGGCCCCTTGGTCAGCCGTCATCGCCCGTCCGTGGATGTCCTTTTTCGATCTACCGCTCAAGCCGCCGGTCAAAACGCGCTGGGCATCATTATGACCGGCATGGGAGATGACGGTGCGCGCGGCATGAAAGAGCTACACGATACCGGCGCATTGACGGTCGCTCAAGATGAAAACAGCTGTGTCGTCTACGGCATGCCTAAAGAGGCCGTCAAACATGGCGGTACCGATGGCGAACTGCCCTTATCGGCAATCCCCAACCTGATTATCCAATCTCCCAACCGGGTTCGTTTTCTCAAAGGATCTTAGTCAACCACTCCCAGTTTGATGATAAAAAAGGTTAGGCTTAAGCTTTGCTGGGATGGGTTTACGGCGTTCCTCGCAAGGCTTACAACTACTTTCAAAATCACATTATAAGTTCAAACTGGGAATTGCTGGGTTTTAGCCCCACACTAAGATAGCGAATCAATACCAGTTTGACAAATTAACGGAATAGGATTAAAACATTCAATAGTTTCGTTTCGAAACTATTGAATCAATCCACCTGATGGGAGATAACATCATGAAAAACAGCATTTTGATCCTCATCTCATGCGCCCTATTTTCTCTTTCAACCGCCGCATCTGCCCAGGAGCAAAGCGTTCCATTTCCGGATGGCTACAGAAACTGGCTACACGCCAAATCCATGCTGATACAACCGGGCCATGCCCTGGAAAATCCCTTTCAAGGTATTCACCACATCTATGCCAACGCATTGGCTGAAGCCGGACTAAAAACAGGTAAATACGAAGATGGCGCAGTACTCGTATTCGATCTGCTCAATTACCAGGAAAAAGATAAGTCTATTCACGAAGGCGAAAGAAAGCTGGTCGGCGTCATGCATAAGGATTCCAAAAAACATGCCGCAACTGGAGGCTGGGGATTTGAAGGATTCTCTGGTGACAGTAAAACAGAGCGTCTGGTTAAAGATGGCGGCGCCTCATGCTTTGCTTGCCACACCTCAGAAAAAGACAAGGACTATGTCTTTTCCGAATATCGTAAATAACGGATTACATTTTTATTATCAAGAGTTTGATAAGCCGCTCGTGCGAAGCCCCCCTCAAGGCTTGAGCGGCTTGTCACCTGTCTAATAGCTCTGAAAGCCATGAAGCACTATACGTTCTTCACAAAAACAGAGCGAATCGTTCGCGCACCGAAACCCTCTTCCCCAATGGCAATATGTCCGAAACTCTCAGCATTAAAAACTGTTAGAGTATTAATCAGTGACCCTGTTATTGCCATCAATTGTTAGCGGCATAAAAACTGGTCATTGGATAATATAAGCATTGTTTTTCTGGCTAGATGACGCCTTCGTTCCCAACCAGATTCAATCCGGATCAAATAGAATTTAGTTTAAAACCAACGTGGAGAAAAAATGAAACTGCGTGAGAAATTTTCAAATTTGGAATATGCCGGAACGGATTGGCGCAGGCTGCTGTTTCGGGGAATAGTCATGTTAATTGCCGGAACATTATTGGTTTTCTCCACCTTATTTAAACCTGATGTCATCATCATGCAGATACGGGATTTCTCCTGGCTGCCTGTTTGTGGCGTAGTTATTTTTATTGTCGGTTGCCTGGAATGTTTCGATGCGGCTATCACGACGGATTTGAGAAGCTTTTTTCTTAACCTGCAAAACGGTGTTTTGGATGTCGTCGTTTCTGGTTTGATCATTTTCAGCATCGGGGACGATCCCATCAGGCTGAGTCTTTTGATTGCGGCATTTTTAATTATCAAAGGGATTTTTCGACTGACTCTGACCTATGCCACACAGTTGCCGAATAGTGTATCGACTTCAGTAGGCGCGGTAATATCTATTTTCCTAGGCCTGCTCATCTGGCTGGAATGGCCGTCGCAAGCCACCTGGTTTCTTGCCTTATGTCTTAGTGTCGAAATCGGGTTAAGAGGATGGGCCGGCATGATGTTTGCTTATTGGGTTAAAGCTCATAAAAACCAGGAGTCCGTAAACTCCTGATCGTTATGCTTCTTGGATACCCCGCACCTTGGCGGTTGTGGACATTGCTCATGTAAGTCGATTACCGTCAAGAAACAGCTTAACCTTTCAACTTCGCCATCAGCATCTTATTGACTTCGGCAGGATTAGCCTTACCCTGGGTCTCCTTCATCACCTGCCCGACGAAAAACCCAAACACCTTATCCTTGCCGCTGCGGAATTGTTCGACCTGACCCTGGTTATTGGCAATGATGGTATCGATGATAGCTTCGATCGCCCCCATGTCGGTGATTTGCACCAGACCTTCCTGCTCGATGATCTCATCGGCTGTGGCGGTGCCGTTCCACAATTTGTCGAATACCTGTTTGGCAATTTTGCCTGAAATGGTGTTATCGGCAATACGTTTGATCAAACCTGACAAGCGCTCAGGGCTGACCGGACAATGGCTGATATCCAAACCGGCTTTGTTGAGCGCGCCCAACACATCACCTGTCATCCAGTTGGTAGCCAGTTTGGCTTCCCCTGCTGATAGCTGAACTACTTGTTCGTAAAAATCGGCTAACTCGCGCGATGAGGTCAACGTGGTGGCACTTTCATCATCCTGACCGTATTGCTCGATAAAACGCTGCTTTTTAGCGCCCGGTAATTCCGGCAGAGTGGCTTTGATTTGTGCTTTCAATGCTTCGGAAATAAACACCGGCAGTAAATCGGGATCCGGAAAATAACGGTAATCATTAGCTTCTTCCTTGCTGCGCATGGACCGCGTTTCATCTTTATTGGCATCGTATAGCCGGGTTTCCTGGACGACTCTGCCGCCCGCATCAATCAAATCAACCTGCCTTTCAATTTCATGGTTGATGGCTTTTTCGACAAATTTAAACGAATTGATGTTTTTAATTTCGGCGCGGGTTCCGAATTCTTTTTGACCTTTGGGGCGTACCGAGACATTGGCATCGCAGCGGAAAGAGCCTTCCTGCATATTGCCGTCGCAAATTTCCAGATAACGCACCAGCTCATGCAATTGACGCATATAAGCCACAGCCTCTTTGGCTGAGCGCATGTCCGGCTCGGAAACGATTTCCAACAGCGGTGTGCCGGCGCGATTCAAATCGATCCCGGTCAAACCATGAAAATCCTCATGCAGAGATTTACCGGCATCTTCCTCCAAATGCGCTCGGGTTACGCCAATGCGCTTTTTGACGCCATCCACCTCTATATCCAGATAGCCCTTGCCGACAATCGGCAGTTCGAACTGACTGATCTGATAGCCTTTGGGTAAATCCGGGTAAAAATAATTTTTTCGCGCGAAAACTGAATAAGGCGCGATCTCGGCTTCAATGGCCAGACCGAATTTAACGGCCATTCTGACGGCTTCTTCATTTAAAACAGGCAGCACACCCGGCAAGCCCAAATCAACGGCACAAGCTTGGATATTGGGCTCGGCACCATAAGCAGTAGATGCTCCTGAAAAAATTTTGGATTGGGTGGCCAACTGGGTATGAATTTCCAGGCCGATCACAACTTCCCATTTTTGATTGTCCATGTGTTCTCCTTACTCAAAACCTTTAGGGGACCGCTGATGCCAATCGGTGACTTGCTGATACTGATGTGCAACATTAAGCAAGCGGTCTTCAGCGAAATACTGGCCGATGATTTGCAAACCCACCGGCATGGCATTTAAAAAACCGGCCGGGATCGAAATAGCCGGAAGACCGGCCAAGTTAATCGCAATGGTGTAAATGTCAGACAAATACATCTGAATGGGATCGCCCGTTTTTTCGCCTAAGCCGAACGCGGTAGACGGGGTAACCGGCCCCATGATGACGTCGACGTCTGACAAGGCCTTTTTAAAATCTTCGCTGATGAGACGCCGCACCTTTTGGGCTTTTAGATAATAAGCATCGTAATAACCGGCCGACAGCGCATAAGTGCCTATTAATATCCGCCGCTTGACTTCCTTGCCAAAGCCTTCGCCTCGTGAACGGGTGTAAAGATCGGTCAGATCTGCCGGATTTTCACAGCGATAACCGAATCTGACTCCGTCAAAACGGGATAAATTAGCCGAGCACTCGGCAGGCGCAATAATGTAATAAGCCGGAATCGCATATTTCAGGTTGGGCATGGACACTTCCTTGACTGTTGCCCCAAGCCGACGGTATTCATCGACAGCAGATTCGATAATAGCCGCAATACCGGCATCTAATCCTTCGCCAAAAAACTCTTTAGGCAAACCTATGGTCAGTCCGTCCAGTTTCTGAGCAATACTTGCCAGATAATCAGGTACCGGCTTATCAACGCTGGTGGAGTCTTTTTCGTCAAATCCGGCCATGGTTTGCAGCAGAATGGCCGCATCTTCAGCGGTTCTGGTCATAGGACCGCCCTGATCCAGACTGGATGCATAGGCGATCATGCCGTAGCGTGACACCCGGCCATAGGTTGGTTTCAATCCGGTAATCCCGCATAATGCCGCAGGTTGCCGGATCGAACCTCCGGTATCGGTGCCTGTTACACCAGGGACCAGACGAGCGGCCACAGCAGCGGCAGAGCCACCCGATGAACCCCCCGGCACTGCATTGGTGTCCCAGGGATTTAAGACAGGACCGTAAAAACTCGTTTCATTGGAGGACCCCATCGCAAACTCATCCATGTTTAATTTGCCCAGCATCACTGCCCCGGCATCATTGAATTTGGTTACAACGGTCGCGTCGTAAGGAGCGATAAAGTTATCCAGCATTTTTGAACCGCAACTGGTTTTCACCCCGTCAGTGCAAAATATATCTTTTTGCGCGATGGGAATACCTGTCATCAAACCAGTGGAACCTGCCGCTAACTTTTTATCAGCCGCTTCCGCTTGCGCCAAAGCTTGATCCGCAGTTACGGTGATAAACGCATTGAGATTTTGATATTGGGTAATTCTGTCAAGAAAATTCCGGGTCAGTTCGACGCTCGAAAATTCGCCGCTGCGTAACCCTCTAGCCAGTTCGGCGATGGTTTTAGTATGCATGGTCAAGATAATCTCGGTTAATTTGGATTAATTTTGTAACTGTTCAGCGTATAGGTTTCAGAGCCCTGTCCGTAGGGAAAGAAACGGCTTCCGCGTTGAATGCAAGTTAGATTATTTTTGAAATGGATATAAATCGTCCCGTCCAAGCGACTTCAGACAACACTTTTTAATCCTTTTATTCAATGACTTTGGGAACCAGGTAAAGACCTTCCTCAACCTGAGGCGCAATGGCCTGAAACTTTTCCCTTTGATTTTGTTCGGTCACCTTATCAGGACGCAAACGTTGTGATTGATCCATCGGGTGCGCCATGGGCAGTACCTCGCTGGTATCAAGCGAGCCCATTTGCACCATCAAATCCAGAATACCCGACAGATCCTGGGCATAGTTGTCTTCATCTTGAGGATTAATCCCCAAACGCGCCAAATGCGCGATTTTTTTTACATCATCAGCCGTTAACGACACTTTCTCACTCCATTAACAATTAATGACGATATGATACTTTATATCTTGCTCAAATACCCGCTTGATTGATAAAGTAATGCAATTTACTCGCTAAGGAAACCGGTTAAGATGTTCAAAAGAATTCGCGGTCTTTTCTCAAATGATCTATCGATTGATTTAGGCACCGCAAACACATTGATATACGTGCCTGGCAAAGGGATCGTATTGAACGAACCCTCCGTAGTCGCTATCAAGGAAGACAAGATTCGCGGCCATAAAACCATCGCAGCCGTAGGTACTGAAGCGAAAATGATGTTGGGCCGGACACCAGGCAACATCACCGCAATTCGCCCTTTAAAAGACGGCGTTATTGCCGACTTTGCAGTGACCGAGCGCATGTTGCGCTATTTCATAGAAAAAGTGCATGAAAACAAATTATTAAGACCCAGCCCTCGCATTTTAATCTGCGTACCTTGCGGATCAACGCAAGTGGAACGCCGGGCTATTCGCGAGTCCGCCTCGATGGCTGGAGCACGGGAAGTATACTTGATTGAAGAACCCATGTCGGCAGCGGTTGGCGCGGGATTACCGGTAGATGAAGCGCAAGGCTCAATGGTTTTGGACATTGGCGGCGGCACTTCCGAAGTGGCTGTTATTTCATTGAACGGCATTGTTTACTCGGCATCGGTCCGAATTGGCGGAGATCGTTTCGATGAAGCCATCATTAATTATGTTCGCCGTAATTACGGCACCCTGATTGGTGAAGCAACTGCCGAAAGAATTAAGCACGAGATAGGCGCAGCCTACCCCGGCAGCGAAGTAAGGGAGATTGAAGTCAAAGGTCGTAATCTGGCTGAAGGCGTACCCAGAAGTTTCTCATTAAACAGCAATGAAATTTTAGAAGCATTACAAGATCCGTTAGCGGGCATCGTAGGCTCGGTCAAAGTCGCGCTGGAACAAACACCCCCTGAGTTAGGTGCGGATGTCGCGAATCGCGGCATCGTCCTCACTGGCGGCGGCGCATTGCTTAAAGATATCGATAGATTGATTGCTGAAGAAACAGGTTTGCCGGTTTATATCGCTGACGATCCGCTGACTTGCGTGGCCAGAGGCGGCGGCATGGTTCTGGAAATGCTCGATAAAAAAGGCGCGTCGGCATTCTCTTTGGAATAATCGGCGTCCCGGCAATTAAACAAAAGGATGGTTACACATCAAAATCCGGCTTATATATCGCTCGCTACGGCAGATTACGGAGCGGAAAAATAAGTTGCCGGATTTAGAAATGACTATTCTAATAGGTGTTTTTTGTAACTACTCGCTCGCTTGGAATAGAGGATGTAGATGATTGAAAAGGCTTCTGCAACAGGGATGCTGCAGAAACAAATTCATCCCACCCTTGAAATAAAGCACCTGCGTCCAATAAAATGGAAGGGGTGAGTAGCTACTGTTTTTTCTAATAAATAATTGAAGCGGCCTTTTAGGGCTTGCTTGCTGTCCTGTTTTTGCTCCCAGAGGCATATCGCTATCAATCCATTATTTGCCACCGGCCCATCGCTTAACACACGCCTGCTGGTCGCTGTATTGTTCTCATTGACCCTCTTGATTACAGAGCACAGAGGAACGCGACTTGAGAGCGCTCGTGCCGCTCTTTCGGTCCTGGTTTACCCTATCCACAATCTGGTTGACGCGCCTGTCCATCTGGTTTCTTCTACAGTTGAAACCGTGAAAAACATGCACAAGCTAAAAGAGGAGAACGAAAAACTCAAACAGGATGAGTTGATTTATAAAACCCAGTTATTGAAATTTGCGGCACTGGAACGTGAAAATATCCGCTTGCGCGCTTTACTCGAAAAATCTTTCAAACTGGGCGAACAGGTATTGGTAGCCGAACTGCTCTCGGTCAATCTGGCCCCTTATGAACATGTGGTTCTGGTCAATAAAGGTTCTCGCTTTGGTGTCCATCCGGAACAACCGGTGCTCGATGCCTACGGGGTTGTGGGCCAAATCATTCGGGCCTTACCCTTTAGCTCTGAAGTCATGCTCATCACCGATCCCAGCCATGCAATACCGGTTCAAGTCAATCGTAACGGACTGCGAACCATTGCCGTGGGCAGCGGTCAGATCAACCGCATCAAGTTGCCTTTTTTACCCAACAATTCAGATATTAAAAAAGGCGACCTACTCATAACCTCAGGATTAGGCGGGGCGTTTCCTCAAGGCTATCCTGTAGCTGTTGTTGATGAAATTAATTATCAACCCAATAAACCGTTCGCAGAAATTTATGCAACCCCTAAGGCGCAACTCAACAAAAGCCGTGAATTACTGATTGTATGGAGCAACAGAGAACCCGTGCCCTTGTTCAGCCAGGAAACGCCCGAAATAAGCATCGAGCCAAACCATGAATAACCCATCCAGCCTACTCCGGTTTGCTCTCTCCATTATTCTCGCGATGTGCCTAAGGATTGCGCCTTGGCAGGAACCCTTAACGGCCTATAATCCTGACTGGATTCTTCTGACCGTCATTTACTGGTCACTAGCTTCGCCTGAACGGCGCGGCATATTCACAGGACTGACGGTTGGCATCCTCACCGATGTATTAACCGGGCGAATGCTGGGATTACATGCATTGACTTATTCACTGGCGGCCTTTTTTAGCCTTAAACTGCACAAACGGTTACGCCAATACCCTCTGCCGCAGCAAGGTTTGTTTATTATGTTATGCCTGCTCTGTTCACAGTTCCTGTCCTTTTGGCTGGAAAATCTGCATGCACCACTCAGATTTCAGGCATCATTCTGGCTACCCGTAATAACCGGGACCGTTTGCTGGCCATTGGTTTACTCCTTTCTTCGGGTAGTCAGACTGCATAATCGCTCCCGATAAGCGCCATGTCGAGATCGCACACCATAAAAAACACCCATGAAGAAAATCGCATTTTTGTGCGCCGAGCGGCAATTGCGTTAATTTTTATCGGCTTGTTAAGTACCGGACTCATCGTCAGATTAATCTACCTGCAAATCATCGGCCACGATCATTACTCGACACTGGCCAATAACAACCATATCAAGATAGCGCCGCTTCCCCCCACTCGCGGCATTATTTTCGATAGAAAAGGAAGAGTGCTTGCCGAAAACACGCCGACCTTCAGCCTGGAATTGATTCCGGAACAAATAAAAGACATGGATGACACGCTCGCCCGTCTTCAGAAGTTGCTTGAAATCCCGGACGAAAAGATTGAGCTTTACCAGAAACTCAGAAAACGTGAAAAGCGCTTCACCAGCATACCCTTATTGCTGCGCATGTCCGAAGAGGAAATAGCCCGGTTTGCAACCGTCAGACCTTATTTTCCCGGCGTTGATATACAAGCGCGACTGGTCAGAAATTACCCTTACGATGTCTTGACATCCCATGTGATTGGTTATGTCGGGCGCATCAACGAAGAAGAACTGAAAAGCTTGCCTGCTTCGGAATACAGAGGTAGTCACCACATCGGTAAAGCAGGCATTGAACTGGCCTACGAAACTGCCTTGCATGGCAAATCAGGCTATGCTGAAATTGAAACCAACGCCCAATCACGGCCCATAAGCACAATTAAAACAATCGATCCGATAGCCGGGTCCAATCTGTATTTAAGCCTGGATATAGATTTACAAAAAACGGCTTATGATGCGCTGGACATATACAACGGTGCAGTGGTTGCCATTGAGATCAAAACAGGTGGTGTGCTGGTGTTTGCCAGCCGCCCCGGATTCGACCCCAACCCCTTTGTTTACGGCATAGACAGCAACAGCTATAACGAACTGCAAACCTCAGACGCAAGACCCATGTTCAACCGGGCACTGCGGGGGCAATATCCGCCAGGCTCAACCATCAAGCCCTTTATGGCGCTGGCCGGCCTTGAATACCAGGCAATCACACCGACACAAAGAAAGTTCTGCCCGGGTTACTTTCAATTACCGAATGTTAAGCATAAATACCGTGACTGGAAAAAAGGCGGCCATGGCACGATAGATATGAACGCCGCAATTGTTCAATCCTGCGACGTTTATTTTTATGAACTTGCGTTGGCCCTGAGCATAGACAAGATTCATTCGTTTCTGACTGAATTTGGTTTTGGGGAATTGTCCGGCATTGATCTGGTTGGAGAAAAACCCGGCCTGCTCCCTTCCAAACAATGGAAACGCAAAGCCCGGAATCAGTCCTGGTACCCCGGCGAAACCGTCATCACCGGAATAGGCCAAGGCTATACACAATTTACACCACTGCAACTGGCCAGAGGAACAGCAACGCTTGCCAACAAAGGTAATGTCGTCAATCCCCATTTAGTCGAACATTTGGTGACAAACGGCATCACTTCGCTGCCCCCTGCTGCTGAGCCCAAAATGCTGCAGTTGAAACCGCAAAATGTAGACACAGTCACTTCAGCCATGGTCAGCGTTGTGCATAGCGCCAGAGGCACAGCCAAAGTCATCAGCCGAGGCATAGACTATCAAATCGCCGGAAAAACAGGGACCGCTCAGGTTTTTACCGTTAAACAGGACGCCAAATACAATGAAAATCAAATCGACTTTAAGCTACGCGACCACGCCTTGTTCATATCGTTTGCACCCGCCCACGACCCCCAGATTGCTGTCGCCGTTGTTGTTGAAAATGGCGGTCACGGAGGCACCGTTGCCGCCCCGATTGCCGGACAAGTGATTCGCCAGTATTTGAAGGACAAAGCCAATGAAAACTGAACTACGCAGCGAACAACTGGATCCGCCTTCTCTGATCGGCGATATTCTTAGAAAGCTTCATATTGACGTGCCTTTACTCGCCGGACTTTTGATGGTCACCGGTCTGAGTTTTCTGGTGCTTTACAGCGCCAGCGGACAAGATATTCAGGTGCTCGTCCGTCAAGGCGCCCGCATCGGCGCAGCCTTTGTGCTGATGACGGTTCTGGCTCACATTAATCCTTATCAATTCAAACGTCATTCGCTCTTGCTCTACGGTATTGGAGTAGCTCTTCTGATCGCCGTTTTGATAATGGGCGAGATAGGCAAAGGCGCACAACGCTGGCTGGATCTGGGATTTTTCCGATTTCAGCCATCGGAAATGTTAAAAATCACAACGCCCATGATGATCGCCTGGTATCTTTCCGAAACGGCACTGCCACCTAAATGGAAACAACTGGGCATAGCCGGTTTGTATATTCTTATTCCAACATTGCTGATAGCCAAACAACCCGATCTTGGCACGTCCATTTTGGTCGCCAGTTCCGGCGCTGCCGTCATTTATTTTGCCGGCCTTTCCTGGAAGTTCATCATCTCTGTGACCATAGTAATGGCATCGTTAACACCGGTGCTTTGGCATTTCATGAGGGACTACCAGCGGGATCGTGTTTTGACGTTTCTAAACCCTGAAGCGGATCCTATGGGCAGAGGCTATCATATCATCCAGTCAAAAATTGCAATCGGCTCCGGCGGCCTCTATGGCAAGGGCTGGCAGGGAAGCACACAATCCCAGCTTGATTTTCTGCCCGAAAGTTCCACCGACTTTATTTTTGCCGTCTTTGCCGAAGAATTCGGCTTAATCGGCTGTATCGTTTTGCTGCTGATCTACCTCGCGATTATCTGCCGCTGTCTTTATATCGCCTTGCAAGCTCAGGACACCTATTGCCGGCTGTTAGCAGGGAGTTTGTCATTTACCTTTTTTGTCTATGTTTTCGTTAATATGGGCATGGTAATCGGCATATTGCCTGTTGTCGGCGTCCCCCTCCCGCTCGTCAGTTACGGCGGCACATCAATGATTACATTGCTGGCCGGATTTGGTATTCTCATGTCCATTCATACTCATAAAAAATTTTTAGCCTCTTGACCATGATAAATAAAATAAAAGCATCCTCTCTGATAGGTATTACCGGTTTAATTCTATGCAGCTGCTCAACACTTCCTGACCGCACTAAAACTGCGGCAGCAACGCCCGCTCAGGAACCGGCGACGATTGAACAAAATGCCCGCATTGCCAGACCTCAGGCAAACCAGCCCGAACAGGCCGTGGTTACTCCTCTTGGAAAGCCGGAGCTAGTCAATGCCTTTATCAAAAAAATGGTCACTAAACATCACTTTGATGAACCGACTTTAAATCAATTGTTTAACTCCGTGTCTATGCAATCCAAGATTATCGATTCCATGAACCGGCCAGCCGAAGCGATGCCCTGGCACAAATACCGCAAGATTTTTATGACCGAAGCACGCATTGATGGTGGTTTGAAATTTTGGCAGGCAAATAGCGAGACACTAAGAAAAGTTGAACAACAAACCGGAGTACCGGCAGAAATCATAGTGTCCATTATCGGTGTCGAAACCCAATACGGCAGCAACAAAGGCAGCTACCGTGTTATTGATGCGCTATCAACCCTGGCTTTTCACTACCCAAAGCGCAGCCCCTTTTTTACCGGCGAGCTGGAACAGTTTTTACTGCTGTGCCGCGAAGAAAACATGGATCCGCTAAAGCCAGTGGGCTCTTACGCCGGTGCAATGGGCTTACCCCAATTCATGCCCAGCAGTTACCGGTCTTTTGCAGCCGACTTTGAAAATGACCGTCGGAGGGATATATGGAGTAATCCGGCTGACGCAATTGCCAGCGTCGCTAATTACTTAGCCAAGCACAAATGGAAACAAGGTCAGGCTATTGCCTATCAGGCAACCGCTATTGGTAACAAACACAAAACCTTGTTAAACAGCGCGCTTAAAACCGACACTACAATTGGTAAACTTAAAGCGTATCAAGTTCAGCCTCTAGCTACTTTGCCAGCTAATCTTCCGGTTAAACTCATGGCGTTTGAGCAAACTCATGGCGATGACTTATGGCTGGGCCTTGAAAATTTCTTTGTCATTACCCGCTACAATCACAGTCCGCTTTATGCCATGGCCGTATTTCAACTGAGTCAGGCGCTGACCAATCGCCAAGAGGTGACCCGGTCTAAACCACTCTGATGAATGAGGGGGTTAAGGCGCGTGAATTGATACCGTCACGACCTTTAGCCTTTAACTGAAATGAAAAACACCGCTCAATTAAGTGAATATTGAGCGCGTCAAAACGCCGCATCAGCTAAGCAAAATGAAACACGACCCGTCATTTTAGGTCAATCACTGGTACAATAACGCAACCATTCCAATAGCTTAAGTTTTTAAAAAGATGACACTTTTACAGATTTACCGAACCCTGTATTTTTTTATCGTTGTCGCCTTCATGATGACCTTGCCGCCTCTGACATTAGCCGCAGCCGGAGGGCAAGGTGAAGATAAAATTCTGATCCCGCCTCCCCCGACTATTGCAGCGTCCTCGCATATTCTCATTGATGCCAACAGTGGACGTGTTCTAGCCGAAAATAACGCAGACAGCAGACTGCCGCCGGCAAGCCTGACCAAAATCATGGCCGTCTATGTTGCGTTCAATGAGCTGAGTAAGGGCCATCTGCAGTTGGATGAGAATGTTAATGTCAGCCCCAATGCCTGGCGCACACCCGGGTCACGCATGTTTATTGAAGTCAATAAACAAGTCACGGTCAGCGAACTGCTGCATGGCGTGATCATTCAATCCGGTAATGATGCCAGCGTGGCGCTGGCTGAACATATCGCCGGAGATGAGTCCACCTTTGCGGAAATGATGAACCAGCAAGCTGCTAGACTCGGCTTGACTAACACTCATTTTACCAACAGCATGGGCTTACCCAATCCGGAGCACTATACCAGTGCTCGTGACCTAGGAATCTTAACCCGCGCGCTGATCAAAGAATATCCTGAATATTACAAATGGTTCTCTTTGAAAGAATTTACCTATAACAAAATTACGCAACGTAACCGGAACAAACTGCTGTGGTCCGATGAAACGGTTGATGGCGTCAAAACAGGCCATACCGAAGAGGCAGGATTTTGTTTGGTCGCATCTGCTGTCCGCGACAATATGCGGTTGATATCCGTCGCAATGGGCACTAAAAGTGAGCGCGCACGTACAGCTGAAAACCGCACATTACTGAATTACGGTTTTCGGTTTTATGAAACTCATCATCTGTACAAAGGCCGCGAACCGCTTAAAGAGACCCGCATCTGGAAAGGTGACGAAAAATTACTGCAACTTGGACTGGCTGATGATTTGTATGTCACCATTCCGCGTCGTCAATACAAAGACCTGAAAGCCGTCATGAACTTCGATCAGAAGATTTTCGCACCGGTAAAAGCTGGAGACGCACTGGGATCAGTCAACGTGAGCCTGGCAGGCGAAGTGATAGCAGACCAAAAACTGATCGCATTGTCTACAATCGAAAAAGGCAACCTGTTCCGCAGAATTTATGATGCTGCTATTTTATTGGTAAAAAAATGATCATTGATACTAAAACTGTCTATCTGAACGGTGAATATCTGCCGCTGAACGAAGCAAAAGTCTCTGTTCTTGACCGTGGATTTTTATTCGGCGACGGTATATACGAAGTCATCCCTGCCTATTCCGGCCGATTGTTCCGCTTGCAGGAACATCTCGAACGCCTGGAAAACAGCCTTGACAGCATCCGTCTGGTCAACCCGCATAGCCGTGAGCAATGGTCAGAACTATTGCAGCCGTTACTGACACCGGATCAGGACCAATACATTTACCTGCAGATTACCCGGGGTGTAGCGCCCAAACGCGATCATGCGTTCCCCATTCCCACTGTCCCTACCGTTTTTGCGATGAGCTCTCCGATTGTGCCATTGCCTGATCTGGACCAAGGCGTTAAAGCAATCACGGTGAAAGATAATCGCTGGGGCCACTGCAACATCAAAGCAATTACTTTACTGGCCAACATTCTGCAAAGACAGGCCGCTATCGATCAAGGCTGCGCCGAAGCGATCCTGGTCAAAGAAGATTATGTGACTGAGGGTGCGGCCAGTAATATTTTTGTCGTACTGGACGGCGTGTTAATCACCCCACCCAAAGGCCCTGAAATTTTACCCGGCATCACCCGTGATTTGATTCTTGAAATTGCCGAAGCCAACGCCATATCCTATTGTGAAGATATCATTGCATTCGAAGCCTTGAAATCAGCCTCTGAAATTTGGCTCACCAGTTCGACCCGGGAAATTATTCCTGTCGTCAATCTGGATGGCGCTGATATTGCCGACGGCAAACCGGGGCCGCTGTGGCACAAAATGCATCAACTTTATCAAGCATTCAAAAAAGCACAATAATGAGTGAACAAGAGTCCGTATTACAGTTTCCCTGCCAATTTCCCATTAAAGCGATGGGAACCAGCACGATTGAACTGGATTTGCATGTCGTGGAAATTGTCCGCAGACATGTCGAAAATATTCACGAAAATTCGGTTCAATCCCGTCCGAGTAAAGGCGGAAAATACACCGCTGTCACGGTCACGATTACCGCAACCAGCAAGCAACAACTGGATGCGATCTATCAAGACTTGACTGACTCGCCTCATGTACTGATGGCGCTCTGATTCGCGGCCCTGCTCATGCAGCCCATACTCCGTTTTCTGGGTCAACAGCCTTATGACGAGGTTTTTAAGGCCATGCAGGCATTCGCTTTGAACCGTAATCCGGAAGCAACTGATGAGCTCTGGGTTGTAGAGCATGCGCCCGTTTTTACCTTGGGTCTTAACGGCAAACAGGAGCATGTGCTGGACCCTGGGGATATTCCAGTGATCCGCACTGACCGCGGCGGCCAAGTCACTTATCATGGACCCGGCCAGCTGGTTCTTTACGCGCTGCTTGATACAAAACACCATTCAATGACCGCACGCCAAATGGTGACGCTGTTAGAGCAGGCAATCATCCATACCTTATCTCAATACGGCATAGGCGCTAAAGCAAAACCCGAAGCGCCGGGCGTCTATATTGATGACAAAAAAATCGGCTCAATTGGCCTGCGCATCAAAAACAATTGCAGTTACCACGGACTCAGCCTGAACAATCGGATGGACTTAAGTCCATTTACACGGATCAACCCCTGCGGCTATGCCGGTTTGACCGTAACCCAGTTAGCAGATTTCGGCGTAGACATAACAACGCAGGAACTTGCCATACCCGTTGCCCACTTCATTTCAGAGGCACTGACATCATGACTTATCAAGCCCCCTCCCGGCTCACTCCGGAATCTCATCAACGCAATGTCGAAAAGTTATCGAGAATCCCGATTAAAGTCGAACCGGCTGAAACAACCTTGCGCAAACCTGACTGGATCAGAGTTTCGTTATCGGCTGGCGAAGAAGTCAATCGCATCAAGCAATTGCTCAGAGAGAACAATCTGCATACGGTTTGCGAAGAAGCCGCCTGCCCGAATCTTGCCGAATGCTTTAAACACGGCACGGCTACGTTCATGATCATGGGCGATCTGTGCACTCGCCGCTGCCCGTTCTGCGATGTCGCGCACGGCAAGCCTTTGCCGCTGGATCAGGACGAACCGCAGCATCTGGCCAAAACAATCAAAGCCATGGCCTTAAAATATGTGGTTATTACGTCCGTGGACAGAGATGATTTACGTGACGGCGGCGCAGGCCATTTTGCGGACTGCATCAAAGCCATAAGAGAACAGACCCCACATACCAAAATTGAAATTCTGGTACCGGATTTTCGCGGACGCATTGCCAAAGCCATCGGCATCTTAAGCGAACAACCCTGCGATGTGTTTAACCATAATCTGGAAACCGTACCCCGACTTTACAAACAAGCACGTCCCGGTGCCGACTATGCCGGCTCCTTGCAATTGCTGAAAGATTACAGACAATTAGCACCCAATACGCCTACCAAATCGGGACTGATGTTGGGCATTGGTGAAACCAAGGAAGAGGTAATTCAAGTCATGCAGGACTTGATCGATCACAACTGTAGTATGCTGACACTGGGCCAATACTTGCCGCCCAGCAAGTCGCATCTTCCTGTACAACGTTATTTGACTCCTCAGGAATTCGATGAACTGGGCGAGCATGCAAAATCGCTGGGATTTAAAAATGTCGCCAGCGCGCCATTGGTCCGTTCGTCTTATCATGCGGACCAGCAGGCAAAAACTATTGTCGAGAATTCTGTCTAGCGCTAAGCTTGTCGTTCTTTAACGATAAATCTGATGCGTTTTATTTATTGTTGAAATTTCCTTTCAAACACGGAGTAGATTATGAAAAAACTAGCCCTGGTAACTATATTAATAAGCGCTTCTTCATCCGCATTCGCTGACGCGCCCGGCGGACCCAACTGCGGTTGGGGCAATATGCTTTTTGAAGGCAAAGCCGGCGCAGGCTATCATTTTATGGCCTCGACTTTTAACAGTTCGTTTGGTAACAACACCTTTGGCATGACCAGCGGAACGAACGGCTGTTCAACTCGTGGAAGGCTCACCTATTCCGGCAAGAATGCGATGACCGTGTCGCAAATCATGACCGAATTTTCCGAAGATGTCGCCAAAGGCAATGGTGAAGCACTGGATACAGTAGCGGTCGTATTCGGCATAGAAAAACAGGACCGGTCTGTTTTTGCTGAAATTGCTCACGCTAATTTTGAAAAATTATTCCCTTCTGAAAACGTAAGCGCTGAGCACGTTGTAGACACCCTTTTTGTTCTGATGAAAAACGATGCCCGTTTAGCCAAATACGCGGTTTAAGCTGAGATCACCGGCACTCAGGATTTAGTCATATCCTCATTTAGACAGACTACTGAACAAAAGCCGGGCTATTCAATGAATAACCCGGCCTTCTATACCCATCGTAGATCGAAATTCGGCACCGGGGTGCCCGTCAAAGGACGCCGTAAATACATCCCTATAGGCTCTATGCCGAACAACCCGTTGACGCCTTAGGCACTGCCGAAATTTGAAGTGCGAAAGGTATAACTCAAGACTTGGGCTTCATGAAGTCAATTTCCAACCCAGCGTTGACTGAGATGCGGTGACGCCTGACATGTCTCATCATTTAAACCGCCTTGTCTTATCTGCTGCTGTATGTCTGTTTTTCAGCGCTGGCTCGCTAGCAGACGCCAAAACAATTGCCCCCTCATTCCTAAAACAATTGGCCGAGAGCCACGAATGGCTGTCGCTCATCCATTACCAACATAAAGCTTTGAGCGGCCAATGGCAAAGTTATGTCGATGATACCAAATTTTTTTTGGCACCAGACGGCCAACAGAACCCCTTAGCTGAACTAAGGGCAACCCTTTCTGCATTGACCGATCCAGCCCTGCAAGGCGATCAACACGCCAGCTGCCGCTTTCCGGCCCGATTGCAATGGTTATCAAAAGTGCTGCCGCAGGATGCTCAAGAATTCGTAAGACCCGCCTGCCCAACTTATGAAAAGTGGCGTAAGGAAATGAATACTGAAAGCATCAGCCTGATCTTTGCTTCAGCCTATTTGAACAGTCCCTCCTCAATGTTCGGTCATACCTTGATGAGACTGGACCCGCCAAAAGATGAAAACGATACCGATTGGCTGGCCTATGCACTGAACTTTGGCGCCATTGTCGATGAAAACGATAATTCTCTTTTTTATGCCTTCAAAGGTTTGGCGGGGGGTTACACCGGCTTATTCCAGCTGATGCCTTTTTATCAAAAAATCAAGGAATACAGCTTCATGGAAAACAGGGACTTATGGGAATACCATCTGAATTTAACCCCGGACGAAACCCATCGTTTACTCAATCATCTCTGGGAATTACAAGACATCGAATTCGATTATTTTTATATCTCAGAAAACTGTTCCTTTCGCTTGCTGGAATTACTGGAAGTCGCAAGGCCAGGCAGTCAGCTGACCGAATCATTCTCATTGACGGCGATTCCTTCCGAAATTGTGCAGGCCATTCATGACCAGGGCTTTATTCAATCCGTTCATTATCGGCCATCACAAACCGGAAAACTGAAAAGCCTCTTGGCTTCCATACCCCAGCATTACCAACCTCTTGTTGAGCAGCTATCGCATGATATGACTGTTGCCGATACCGTTACTTTTAAACAAGCACCCATTAGCCTTCAAAAACAAATGGTCTCGGCCGCTTATCAATTGATGAGTCAACGCGCCATTGGCAAAGAAAGAACGGCGGAATCAGCCAAACGCCGTTACCGCATGTTGAATCTATTGAACCGCTATCCCCAAGAAATCCAGACGGAGCCGGAAATAGCGACCCCAAGCGCCCCGCAAACCGGCCATAACTCCCAGCGTTTAACACTGGGAGGCGGATTTGACGACGGCAAAGGATATGCTGAACTCGGTTACCGGCTTAATTATCATGATCTGCTCGATAACCCGGACGGCTATTTTAAGGGCGCAGCCATCAACTTTTTTGACCTGACCGCGCGCGCTTACGAAGACAACCGGTATCGCTTACAAAAACTGGAACTGCTCAACATAACTTCACTCAGCCCTCGCGATCTTTTTTTTCAGCCCATCTCCTGGCGCCTGGCAACTGGCCTGGCTTATCAAAATTACGGTGAGGATAAATTGTCAGGCTATCTTAACGGTGGTGCCGGCTTGAGTTATGCCTGGATAGATAACAACCTGAGCTACAGCTTTATCAATGCCCACCTGGAACACAATGAGCACTTCGATCATCATCTACAACCGGGCACAGGCATCAGTCTGGGCCACTTGTATTATTCAAAATGGGGTACCAGCCAAGTGGAAATTGATTCAAAAATTTTTATCGATGGTTCCTATCTCTATCATGCCGGCTTTGAACACAACTTTGTGCTGAGCCAAAATCAGGCTTTACGGTTCTCGGTAAAACACTTTTGGAATAATCATGACGACTTCAACCAGGCGGAATTCAGCTATCGGCTGTATTTTTGATTAAACCGTAAACTCCGTAATTTTCCGCTCCAAAAAAGGACATTGATGCTCTACTTATGTGCAAATATTGAGCGTTTGAAATCATTAATTTAAATAATTTCTCACCTGATGACACAGGCTTTCAGATGGTCTTTTTTTATGCGAAAATCGAGTGCTCATGAGCCTTAATCCTCAATTTGCCTCATGGTATATGTAAGACATTTCGTAAGATTTCAGAAATTTCATCATGGGGGGGGAGGGTTATCAATTTACTGGATTATCTTTTACTGCAATGCGGCATTGTTGGCTGAGGAAAGCTTGATAATTTCCGATAAATTCATGACTAACGTGTGGTGATGTTATGTATTTGAAGTGTTACGACATCATTTTAAATGTTGTAGTTAACTAAAGAGATACGATAATGAAAAAGAAAAATCTTTTTACAGCCGCATTTATAAGCCTTCTGGCTTCGGGCTGTGCGACTCATACCAGTACCTTTGAGGCATTCCAGGCTCAAGACCTTAATCCGATGGTGGCTTCCGGGCAATATATACAAAAAGCCGATAATTTCTTTGTTCTCAATGATTCATCTTCATCAATGAATGATGATTATCACGGCTCAATCTATGTTGCTCAGCCCACTCCTAACAAGTTTTCCGTCGAAAAGGAAATCCTGAGCCGGATGAATTTGACGATTCCAAACCTGAAAATGACCACCAGCATTCGTAGCTTCGGTTATGGCGATTGTTTATCCTGGGGATTTACCCAACTCAACTACCCGCCTACCGATTATTCCCAATCAACGTTTGATTCAGGCATCAATACCTTGAAATGCGCCAGCGGCGGCACACCCATCTCCAGCGGATTAAGCGGCACAACGGAAGATCTGGCAGGCACATCCGGCAATATCGCCGTCGTCATACTCAGTGACGGTCATAATCTGGATTCAAACGGTATCGCCGAAGTCAAAGCGATGAAACAACGTTACGGTGATAGACTCTGCGTCTACTCTATTTGGGTGGGCAATCATAAAGAAAAATCCGGACAACAAGTATTGCAACAACTCTCCGATGTTGCCGGTTGCGGATTTAGCACCAATGCGGAAACTATTGCCAGCGCTGATGGCATGGCTGACTTTGTCAAACAGGTTTTTCTGAAGCAAGGCAATCCGGTTCCGGTTTGTACGACGCTTGATTCAGATTCAGACGGCATCAACGATTGCGATGATAAGTGTCCAAATACCTTACCGGGTACTCATGTCAACGAATATGGCTGCTGGATAGTCGATATCAAATTTGATAACGATTCAGCCGTGATCAAGCGCCAGTATTTCCATGAACTCGAAGATATTGCCACTGCTATTCAACAGCATCCCAATGTCAAAATTGAAGTTCAAGGCCATACCAGCAGCACCGGTTCGGCACAACATAACTTGGGATTATCCATTAGAAGAGCGGAAGCGGTTAAAAACTTCTTGGTGGAAAAATCCAATTCAAGCAACATTACGTCCAGAGGCTATGGCTTGAATAACCCCATGTACAGTAATGCAACGGAAGAAGGCCGCGCCAAAAACCGTCGCGTACAGTTGGAAATCATCAGTAAATAGTAACTCCTATCTGATCGAAAAACATCTCGTTTCCGGAAGGTGCTGGGTGTAATTGGCGAGGATTTCGGCAGCAGGGAAGCTGCCGTAAAGCTCCTATGACGGGTTCACGGCGGTCCTCGGCAGACACATTCTGCACCTTTAGATTTTCAATCTGTAAGGCGTAAAAAACATTAACTGGAGACTTCTTTTAATCAGGAGTTTCCAGTTTTTTTACCGTAAAAAGGCCATCTTGACATTACTTTTGAGTAAACTTTAATGGCTTGCTCAGTTTGGGTGAATAAATCAATAGATAGGGTTCATCCATCTCAATCCTGTGCGCCATTTTCAAAGCATCCAGATAACGATTTTCTTGTAACGATACCGCAGGAGGACACATCATTTTTGTTGATGGTATCGAGCCGTTATTTAGAACCCTGAAGCCTCCTTTTTCATCGATCTCAACCTGCCCACTGTATTGATTACAGGAAGCCCGGCCTGAAATTTTATTTTTTTCGTGGAATTTTAGCGTCACCTGAACGCGATCCAGCACACCGTGCCCGCCCAGATCTTCCAGCAGCCATTCCCGTCCATTTAAAAACTCAGCAGTTGGCACTGGATTCGTTGCAGAAACAGGACGTATTGCTCCGCACCCCGCAATCGCTGTAAACGCTAAAATCATCAGTGTCCGATTATTTCGATAAACTTTCATCGTGTTCTACCCCAATGGTTCTTTAACAATAATTAACATTCAGATCTTTATTCTGGGTTTAGTTCTAGATATCAACCTGTCCACGACCCAGGGCAAACGCATTAAAACACTATAGAAAATCAGATAGTTAAACTATTACTTTTTCCGGATTAACTATAAGATTGAGTTTATTTGAAACCTAAAAAAGGCTTTGTGTCGCTATCGCGACGCTTAAGTGGAGTCGGTTCGCGGACCGACAACCGCGATACTGCTACGAAACCCATCCCTGGGTTTCGCCCTTCGGGCCAGCTAAAGCTGTTCAAAATC
>NZ_JAUSBX010000041.1 GCF_030651835.1 Methylicorpusculum sp.
CCGTGACGCCTACAGTCGAGGCGTATTCAGTTCCCGGCAAATCGAGCGGCGCTGCCGCGAGGACTTGTCGTTCATGTTCATCGCGCAAAAGCACTGTCCGAACTTTCGGGTCTTGAGTGACTTTCGTAAAGACCATGCCGCGTTCTTTCAAACCTGCTTCAAGCAGACCGTCCAATTAGCCTTGGCGTTAAAGCTGGCCTCGTTGGGTCACATCAGTTTGGACGGCACGAAATTCAAAGCGAATACGTCCAAGCACAAAGCGATGAGCTATCAGCACCTCAAAGAACAGGAACGCCAGTTAACCGACGAGATTGAGGCGCTGATCGCCCAAGCGGCGCGCTGCGACCAGGAAGAAGATCAGCGCTACCACGGCCAAACCGGTTATGAACTACCGGCCGACTTACAGTTCAAACAAGGCCGGCTGAGCAAAATCAAAGCTGCCAAACAAGCGCTCGAAGCCCGGGAAGCCGAGCTCAATCCGGACCAGCCGATCGATGGCAAAAAACAAATCAGCTTTGCCGATACCGATGCCCGGATCATGGGCAAAAAGGGTGACTTTAACTACCGCTACAATGGCCAAATCAGCGTCGATGCTGACCAGCAAATTATTGTTGCCCAACACCTGAGTCTCAATGCCAACGACATGCAAGAGGTCGAACCGGCCTTAACCGCGCTCCAAGACAGCACGGGGCGTCTGCCCGATCAGTTGAGTGCCGATAACGGCTATTTCTCCGGCAATAATTTAGAGGCCTTCGCGCAACAGGGTGTCGATGCTTACCTGGCGCCCGGGAAAGGCGAAACCACGCCGTTGAGCTCCTTGGCCGCATCCGAGCGGAAACTGGCCAAGGCCGACTTCACCTATCATGAGACGAACGACACCTATACCTGTCCTGGCGAACAAACCCTTACCGTGGTTCGGCATAACGCCGAAGGCGAGAAGGTCTATCAAGGCCAAGCCTCGGTCTGCGTTGAATGCCCTTACTTCAAACGCTGCTGTCAGTCTCAAAAGGGCGAAGCACGGACGCTGAGCTCCGACGCCCAAGAGCCATTGCGGCAACAGATGCGCGAAAAAATGCGGCAACCGGCTGCGAAGGCCGTTTACCGGCAACGCAAAGTCATTGTCGAACCGGTCTTCGGGCAGATCAAGAACAGCGGTTTCCGGGGCTTCAGTGTCAGAGGCAAAGACAAAGTCGCTGGCGAATTCTCGCTGGTCTGCGCCACACACAACCTTAAAAAAATGGTCAAAGCGATGGGTAAGGGATTGGTGCGTCCAAATTTTGGGAAATGGGCATTAAATCCCGCCACATAGACAAAAATAAGGGGGATTAGCAAGATAAGAGGCCAGTTTATACGTAAAAAGTTACAAAACTCCGGCATAACATATAAATATTCGAATATTCTAATGCTTTTTCGAAAAAATAATCCTTCTCTCTATGCTATTCTCGGACAGGCTCCTAG
>NZ_JAUSBX010000042.1 GCF_030651835.1 Methylicorpusculum sp.
CTCTCGCATGACTTAACGCCGTTTCGCGATGCCTTGCAGGTTTTCTCCGCAAGCTACGAAAACCCGCCCGGCGCTACGGCTATCGGGGACTAAAAATCTTCACTTCGCTGGCGCTCCGTTTCCAAGATTTTCAGCGTATGATATTTTTACCATGCGTCAGACAATGACCATTGGCGTCTGTTCATTTTTTGGATAACTAATGTTTTGCAATTTTAAAACAGGATAATGACTTTTCACTCGTTGCTTATTTGAAAGGCGAGGGTTCGTGCCATTCAATTCTGGCTTGTTCCAAATGGAAATCGGCGAGGGTTCTTAATGGACCGCCAATTTCAGCTGCGGCATAACTCATTAGGCTGATTCGCTCGATTAAACAGGATGTTACGTCGCTTTGTGAAAATGTTTTTATACGCGCAAAAACAGGTTCTCTTGGCCAAGTCCCTGCATAGAGTCCAACCGTTACATGAGGGGTGTAAACGCTACTAAAACCCAGATGCGCCGATGAAGTCAGGCAAGTGCGCAAACTAGCAATGCTCGTGCTGGTATCGGTAACATGCAAAAAAGGGGCAGAAGAAAAACTCGACAATGTACCAATTTTGATTTCAAAAGGCTTGAGAGAGGCCTGACTTATCCATGACAGCTGGGATTCAAAGAAATTGGCCCCGAAATCGTCTGAGTGTTTGGGATTATTGCTTGGAAATCCGCAGATGCTTAAAGTGATATGGGGTTGGCGGTTATAGTCATCCAGCAGAAATTCGGACAGATGTTGCTTTGCGGCATTGACCTTCTGACGGACACCAGGGTAATCAACGTCAATTGCCCATAATGCAAAACGCGATCGGCCTAAATGCCAATCCGGAAAATCCCTGCGTACATTGGGGATGGTATAAAGGCCATCGAAATAATGATAGTCAGTGTTGGTAACAGCCATTAATCAAGTTAAAGAATTGTTTGGCAAGAGGTTCATCAAATGAATCAACCTAATGTTCGGTTAACCTTGTATCTTGAGCAGAGATTTAAGTCCATCAGGGTTACCGTATCGTTTCACCCGGTCTTTATAGCTTATCAACGATGCAGCCAGGGCTTTATTTTTGTCGATACAAATGGCAACGGCTTCCAGTTTTGGATTCGGTCTTCGGATTTCATAACCGTGTGTTGAAATACCAATCACTTCTCTGGCTGTCACCGTTATTCGCTTCATCGTGTCGTCCCACAGATTGCTCCAGCTAAGCGGCGAGGCAAAATGAAATTCAGTTAGGGCCTGGAGGCTCCCCAGTAACCAGGCGTCATTTGCCAGTAAAGACCAGTTTCGGGTGTCCAGAATACTGCCAATCGGGCCCGTCGATTCTTCGGCGAGTGTGCCGAGGTTTTCTTTCATGATGGCATCAATACTTGGAAATGACTCGTCAGATGGAACCCAGGTAAATTCTTTTTCGCCGTTGTCTTTGCGGACACTTACCCTGAGTGCCAGGCGGCCGACAATGGTCACCCCGAAAGCTATGGTGTTTCCATCGGCGTCAAGTAATGTCGTCCCCTGTCTGGCATGCTGATAGATTTTAAAAGCTGTGTCGATATTTTGCGGTTTTAACGAATCATCAGAATAATAATCTGTGCCGCACTCAAGCGCATCCTGCCGGAAATGATTAATATGATCGTACATGGTTTTTACTGTTCTTCACGGATGATTCTGCCTTCTATTTGATAGCTTACGGTTTTGTCAGGCAACTTGCTGATCGCTTCCTCGACGGTTTTGCGGAAACTCACCGCCGTTCCGTTATCGAGACGGGTGGGACTTGATTTTCCTGCGCCTATAGCAAAGAGATTATAGCCATCGGTAAAGCCTTTTTCCCAAATGAAATCATTAGTGGCTACCCGGTATTTTTTATTAATATCCAGCGGTTGGTAAGCAGAGTTACCTCGCAATTTGACCTCAACATCGGCCGGCGCTATGGAATAGGAATAATCGTCATTTGATTTCATCGCGAGATACTTGAAACGAAGCCCGGAGACCTGAAGAAAACGGCCGTCACCCAGATGAGATTTTGACACCGAGTTTTTCAGGACTTCCATCAGCTGGGCGCCGGAAAGCTCGAAACTAACCAGTCCATTGTCGTAATAAAAAAGGCCTTCCATATCATAAACCGTGATCGGGCCGGGCGGAATGTTGTCGTTCATGCGAATGCCCCCGCCATTGGTAAACGCAATGTCGGTTTTCATGTGCTCTCGGATGACATCGGTCAGAAAATTACCCAGAGCCGTTTCCCTGCCTCGCACTGCCGATTCGACACCTTCCAGAAGATAGCGGGTATAGCCTAATACTTGGTTAAGCACCTTGTTTTTATTGCTGAGCTCTTCCGTCAATCGGGTTAACTGCTTGCTCACCTCCGCATCGACCCGAGCATCTTTTTCTAGCTTACTACTCACCTCGATTTTCCGGTGACGGGTTTCGACGCTGCCGTCAGGCAAAACACAGACATCATGAAGCACGGCGCTCTGAATGTCTGCATCGGCCTTGGTAATCCAGGCCTTACCGACTTGTTGCTCAATATAAAAATGCTCATGACCGCCAATTATCAGGTTTATTTCCGGATACGCATGCGCCAGCCATTGATCCTGGTCAAGAGTCTGATGCGTCAGCGCGATAATCACAGCGGCGCCTTTTGCCTTTAAATCGGCTATGGCCTTACTGATCACTTTACGGCGAACTTCGAGGTCGTAATCGAAGCTGACATAAGGCGGTTGCTGACTGTCCAGCGTGATGCCGAACAGGCCTACCTTCAGGCGGTTGATGTCCTTGATCAGAACCTCGTGGACATTGGACAGCCGTTCAGAGAAGGGGGCTCCTGATGACTGCTCGGAGGAACGGTACCGGACATTGGATGAAATCCAGGCAAAATCTGACTGAGCAATGCGTCCTAACAACACGCCCGGATCGGGATCGTCAAATTCATGGTTGCCGAACACGACTATCATACGTTCATCGAAAGCCGATTCCTGGCCATCCATCAGGTTTAAAATTTTAATCATGCCATCGCCTTTTAAATACTTGCTCATGACCGATGGAAACAGAAAATCTCCTCCGTGCAGCATCAATACCTGATTACCCGCATCCTCAAGCTGCTTGCGAAGCGTGCGCAAACGAGCAAAACCACCGATACTGCCGTTTTCCAGGCCCTCGATTTTATAGGTATCATTAATTTGCAAAATCGAAAAATGCGCTTCGGGTTGATCCAGAGTCAAATCGACTCTATTACCAAGAACTTTTATGTCCGAACAACTTGCGGTCCATAGCAGGACATTGATGAACGAAAAAAACCTAACTGCCCTCAAGTAGTTCATCGCATCACCTGTTTTGTTGTTACATACGTCATTTAAGAGCCGTTTTATAATGGGACGTAAAAATCACCAGTTGCCGGATGACATCGTTCTATGGTTTTAACTGGAGGCTATAGCTGCGATAATACTGGATTATGACGCCTCGCGGATTAATTATCCCGGATAACTTTTTAAAAAATCTAGCTATACAACCCGTTTGATCCAAGCGTATTTGGCCTTTCATTCTCACCGGAATTCCCCCTCAAGCCCCATTTTGTAAGGGGAGTTATATTTGGCGGTATCCTAAATTATTTTATGTTTAAAAAATGCAAACTCATAAGCCCCCAAATAGAAACAGTGACCTGTTCGCCAGCCTGAAATACGACTTTCCAGCAGGTATTGCGGTTTTTCTGATTTCCATTCCATTGTCTCTGGGAATTGCACTAGCCTCTGGAGCGCCGCTGTTCTCCGGCTTGATTGCCGGTATTATCGGAGGAATAATCATTGCGCCATTGAGTGGTTCCGCGTTGGGAATCAGTGGTCCAAGTGCGGGAATCGCTGTTATTGTTCTGTCGGCCATTGAAACGCTTGGTTTTAAGGGTTTCCTTCTCTCGCTGTTGGTGGCTGGGATAATCCAGATAATCATGGGCCTGACCCGGGCCGGGGTTATTGCTTATTATTTTCCGTCGTCTGTCATTAACGGTATGTTGTCGGGCATAGGCATCATTCTTTTTCTGAAACAAATTCCTCATGCCGTTGGCTATGACCTGGATTATGAAGGTGACACTTCATTTTTTCAGGCGGATAGCTACTCGTCTTTTTCCGAGTTGTCGCACATGCTGGAATATAGTTCGCCTACCGCTATTGTAATAGCGCTTATATCGCTGGCGATTCTTATACTCTGGGAGCAACCGATTATGAGGCATTACCGGTTTTTTCAGCTGTTTCAAGGGGTTTTAACCGCAATCGTAGTGGCTGTGCTGATCAATCAAGGGCTGCAAAGTTTCTATCCGGAACTGGCGTTAACTGGTAATCATCTGGTTATGGTGCCTGTGCTGCAAAATTCCGGCGATTTATTGAGTCAGCTTCATTTTCCCGATTTTTCCCAGTTTAACAATCCGACAATTTACCTTACCGCTTTAACGCTGGCGGTTGTTGCCAGTTTGAAGACGCTAATCTCTTTGGAAGCGGTTGATAAAATGGATCCCATTAAAAGAGTCACCTCGGCTAACCGCGAACTGATAGTTCAGGGCATAGGCAATGCCTTCAGTGGTTTGCTCGGCGGTATTCCTCTGGCGCAAGTCGTCGTGCGCAGTTCCATTAATGTTCAATCCGGCGCAAAAACCAAAGCGGCCGGTGTCATTTATGGCTTGCTGCTGTTTTTTGCGGTCATTCTTATACCGACGCTGCTCAACAAAATTCCTTTAGCCAGCTTAGCAAGCGTGTTATTAGTTGTGGGTTATAAGCTCATCAGGCCGGAATCTTTCAGGGTCATGTACAAAGCGGGCTTGTATCATTTTATCCCGTTCTGCATGACTATTTTGGGGATGGTTTTTACCGACTTGCTCATTGGTCTGACTATCGGCCTGATTACCGCCTTGTTTTCTATTTTGCTTGAAAACTATAAAACCGCCTTTTATTTTAATGAGTCTCACATCGGCAATAAAACCATACTGCGCTTATCCGAACATGTCTCTTTTCTGAATAAGGCTAATATCCAGCAAACCTTTGAACAATTGCCCGACTACTCAGACGTTGTGATTGACGCAACCCGTTCAAAATACATTGATTATGATGTCTACGAAATCATTGAAAACTTCAAGGTCGAGGCCCAGCGCAAGCATATCAAACTGACTATAGAAAACCTGCGCGGCTACGGCGTTCTTTCTCCGGTTGAGAATGCACGGGCACCCACCTACGACATCCAGAAAGCATTGCCTCCTGCTAAAGTGCTGGAGCTGCTGAAAGAAGGCAATGAGCGCTTTGTTAATAATCTCAAGTCAAACCGGAATTTACTGGAACAGATTAACGATACCCGGCAAGGGCAATTCCCGATTGCAATTATTCTTAGCTGCATGGATTCCCGTACATCGGTAGAGCTGATTTTCGATCAGGGCTTGGGCGATGTTTTCAGTGTTCGGGTGGCGGGCAACGTTATCAATGACGATATTCTCGGCAGCATGGAATACGCTTGTAAAATTGCGGGTTCAAAGTTAGTCGTGGTGCTGGGACACTCCCATTGCGGAGCGATCAAAGGCGCTTGCGCACATGTTGAACTGGATCATTTGAGCGGGCTTTTACACAAAATCAAGCCGGCTGTAGATGCTGTGAATGCAGAGCAATCTTTAGCGGTAACGGCTGATAACGAAGACGAGGTACAAAAGGTCTCCGATAAAAATGTACAGTTGACCGTCGAGCAGATCAGAAGCAAAAGTACTTTGCTGGATGGCATGGTCAAAAGCGGCGAGATTGACATTGTCGGTGCGATGTACAGCATTGAAACCGGAAAAGTGAAATTTTATGGTTTTGATGATAAAACAATCCTGAGGGAAAACTACTCGCCCGCTTTGAACTAGAAGTTTAGGTGCTTGATTTCAAAGGACGCCTAAATACACCCCTGTAGCTCTCAGCAACATCCCTGTTGCAGAAGCCTTTTCAATCATCAAGCACTTTAAGAATTTCGGCTTCTATTTTCTGTTGCTCTTCCGGCTCTGTGATGGGTAAGTGGTGTTGATTTGTAACATAAAACATATCTTCTGCGCGACTGCCGATAGTCGTAATTTTGGCACTGTGCAGATGTATGCCCTGATCTAAAAAGACATGGCCGATTTTAGATAATAGACCGGCATGGTCGGTTGTGATCAGTTCGATCATCGTCTGCCGACTGACCGAATCGGCATTGAATCTTATACTGGAAGGAATCGGGAAGTGTTTTGCCTGCCTTGACTGGCGGTGGATATTGCCGTCCCCTTTGACTTCCTTTTGCAACAGGCTGGCGCGCAGGGTTTTACAGATTTGAACTTCTCTAAACAATTCGTTGATGGGTTGTCCTGATTGTTCAAGCACCTGAAAGCTGCTCAGGACATAATTGTCGATTGTGGTCACAAATCGGGCATCGAGAATGGTCAGGCCCAAGTGGTCGAGGGTTGCTGTACTCAGTGAAAAGATTGTTCCTTCGTTGATGGTATAAATGAAAATTTCAGCACTGCCCAACTGCGTTTGCGGACGCAGCAGGACCAGAGGGAATTCGGCTTCACTGGAAGAGGCTATTGCGATGGTATGCCAAGCAATTTCATCGGCTGAAAAACGTAAAAAATAATCGTCACTCGCATGCCGCCAGGAAGCATCAATGGACGGTTCGGATAAGCCCAGTTTAATGAGTTCCTCTCTCGCTTCTTTTTTGGTTTCTAGACGTCGATCAGCGAGTGCGGCCGGATTTAACAAGCCGGTTTGCAGCGCTTTATAAGTGACGGCATAAAGCTCCTTGAGTAAGGCATCCTTCCATGAATTCCAGAGTTTAGGATTGGTTGCCCGTATATCGGCAACGGTCAGTAAATACAGATGCTTAAGGTATTCTATGCTGCCTACCTTACGGGCAAATTTATGAATGACATCCAGATCGCTGATATCCCGCCTTTGAGCTGTCTTTGACATGATCAGGTGATAGCGAACCAGCCAGGTAATCAGCTTGGTATCGTGCGTGGAAAGGTTATGTTGAATGCAGAAATTTCTGGCGATATCTTCACCAATGACTGAATGATCTCCGTTTCTGCCTTTGGCAATGTCATGAAACAGAGCGGCCAGATACAGCACTTCCGGTTTTTCGATCAATAAAAAGATTTGATTGCAATAGGGCAGTTCATCACTATGAAGTTCCAGCGAAAAGCGGCGCAAATTACGGATTACAAAAAGCGTATGTTCGTCTACGGTATAGACGTGAAACAAGTCATATTGCATCCTTGCAACGATATTGGCAAAACAGGGCAAATAAGCGGCTAAGATGCCGTAGCGATTCATCCGTCTTAACTGTTGGGTGATGCCTCTGGGCTGCCGGAATATTTCTATAAACAGACGATTGGCCGTTTTATTTTGCCGGAAATCTTCATCGATCAGATGCAGGCTTTTTCGTATCAAGCGGATGGTCGTCGCTCTGACGCCGGTCAGTGAACTGTTTTGCTGCAGCAGCAGAAAAATCTCGAAAAAGGCCGTAGGCTCTCTCTCGAAAACTTCATCATCTATCGCTTCAAGATAGCCGTTGATGACCTTGAAATGGTCGTTGAGAGGTGTCGAGTTTTCGGCTGAGTCACCAAAGATAAATCGCTCGTTAAATAGCTGCAACAGCATTTCATTTTGTCTTTCCAGACCTTGCACCGTTTTAAAGTAAAACTGCATGAACTGTTCAACATCTTCATTGTAGTGCTGGTTTTCTTCGCTGAAGCCAAATTGTTGGGCAAGGGCGCGTTGATGATCAAAGAACAGGCGGTTTTCACAACGCCGCGTTAAAAGATGCAGCGCATAACGAATACGCCACAGCACATCCAGCGCAGCGAGTAGATCGGCATATTCGGATTTGGGTAAAAAACCGAACTTGACCAGTTCCTCGGGCAGAAATCCGAATTTGACCAGTTCCCTGAGTTCTGAGGTGTCGTAATGCCGTTTGAATACCCAGGCAATGACATGCAGGTCGCGCAACCCGCCAGGACCTTCCTTGATATTGGGTTCAAGATTGTAAGCGGTGTCATGGTACTTTTTGTATCGGCGTTTCTGCTCTTGCATTTTAGCCGCAAAAAACTGGTCGGCCGGCCAAATCTTTTCGGGTGTGATTTCGGCTTTCAGTGCCTCCAAAAGAATAACAGAACCATTTATCAGCCTGATTTCCATAAGGCTGGTCATAATGGTCTGATCGAGTTTGGCCGCCTCTACACATTCATGGATAGTGCGCACGCTAAAGCCCGGCTTCAAGCCAATATCCCAAAGAAAAGTCAAAAAGCGACCAAGGCCTTCATTGATAACGGTTGATTCTTCAAAATTCAGCAATACCAAAATATCAATATCAGAATAGGGAAACAATTCCCTGCGTCCGTAGCCTCCGACTGCACACAGTGACAACTGAGATACATATTCGCCCAGGAAATATTGGCAGCAGCAACTTAGAATTTGATCGATAAAATCAGACTTTTCCTCGAGTAAGGCGGCGACTGATTGGTGTGGATCAAATTTCTCGCTGAGGTGGATGTCCTGTTGTTTGAGGAGTTCCTTAAACAACAGCAAACTGTCTTGTCGGGCAAAAAGGGAAGAGTTGATATTCGGAAATAAGTAAATCACAGGTTCACCCGGCGTAAAGTTACCTAGAAATATACGCTGCATACGAATCAAAAAAAAGCCGAAAAATAATTATTGATTCGGATTAAACACTTTTCGCCCGGTAAGTCAGGATGGTTGCTCCTGAATATGAGCTGCTTTATACCTGGCAGAGCCTTCGTATTTTTGGTGTTTTTCGTGGATCAAATGGTTATTCCAGGAGCAACGGCTTGAGCTACGATCGCTAACCAAGGTTGATCTTCAATGGCTTTGCCTAAAGGCCGGTAATAGTGATTCAGCACTGAAAATCCCGCTGTTTCAAGAAATCGCACACTGGTATCCAACTGAATGAAATGCCCGTATCGTTGTCCGGACCAGCCCTCGTCATTTCCGCGAGGATTAGATAAAAATAAAATGCCGCCGGGTCTTAATGCGGCATGCAGCTTATCAAGAACACGCGGCAGTTCGAGGCTGGGGACATGGAAAAGAGAGGCATTGGCAAAAATGCCATCGAAGTGGTATCCGGATAATTCCAGGTCAAGAAAGGTTTGATGAAGGATCTCGCAACCCGAGTACTGGCGAGCCATCGTGCAAAATACCTCACTGCCGTCCAAGCCAACGGGCCTGTGGCCCAGTGATTTGAAATACTGAACATCTCTTCCGGGGCCACAGCCCAAGTCTAAAATATCGAGTTTTTTATCGATTGGAAACGGGGCTAAAAAGGCCGCATAGTTCTGCGTTACGTCGTGATCTTTTGTCCCCTGCCAATAGGCTTCGGCATTTTGATTGTAGTGACTGAGCGTCACCGTTTCTATCAACGCCAACTCTTCTGCTTTATGGTCCATAGCTCGCCTTTTAAGCTGTGATCAATCATCATTCCGGTATTATGAACTGTTTTAGGTGCGGTCTTCTATCGTGGGGATTTTCGCAGCAATTCTCAGTTTGATCTTTTCGGCATCATTTTTTTCTCTTCAGATTGAGAATTGCTGGGGGTTTTTGAAATGCACTTTATTGAATAACGTCTACGCCCCGCCAGAATGCGAGGTGGTTTTTGATATTCAACGCTTTCGGCTTTGGATCCGGATAGAACCATGCGGCATCGCGGTTAATCGCATCATCCACGACGATATCGTAATAACTTGCCTCGCCTTTCCACGAACAGAAAGTGTGAGTGTTGCTTTCTTTAAGGAATTGGTCTTTAACCGAATCGGCAGGAAAATAATGATTACCCTCGACTATTACTGTGTTATCGCTTTCGGCAATGATGGCTTTGTTCCAGATAGCTTTCATTTTTTTGCTCCGTGTTGAATGAAATAGTGATTTTTTTCAGACAGCTACAAGAAAGTAAATGCTGAAAAGATGATTGTCATCGGACCATAATTTGAGCAACTTAAAGCCGCCGGCATTAGCCAGGGTCATAAATTCATCAGGACTGTATTTGTAAGAATTCTCGGTATGGATAGTTTCGCCTTTTATAAAGCGGAAATCCTGACCTGAAATGCTGACCTGCTGTTCTTCGCGACTGACCAGGTGCATTTCAATACGGCCTCGCTGGTCGTTGTAAAAGGCACGATGTTCAAAGCGGTCGAGGTCAAAGTGACCGTCCAGTTCGTTATTGATGCGGGTGAGCAGATTGCGATTGAACTCTGCTGTGATCCCGGCCGCATCATTGTAGGCTGCATTCAAGACGGAAGGCTCCTTTTTGCGGTCAAGTCCAATCAGCAAACCGCCCCCTTTGCCTGTTAGACGGTGTATTCCGGTTAGAAAATGCTGAACTTCCAGCGGGTCAAAATTGCCCAGACTGGAACCCGGAATGAATACGACACGCCGCCCTTGCGGGATTCCCTGCGGTAATATCATCTGCTGAGTAAAATCAAGGCAGGCTGCATAAATAGTGAGCCAGGGAAACTGCTGACCTAAATCGCAGGCCGATTGCTTCAGAAATTCACGGGAAATATCCATCGGGACATAGGCGGATGGGAGCAGACTTTCCAGCAGTAATTGTACTTTCTCGCAACTACCGCTTCCGGGTTCGATCAATATCGATCCCGGCTCAATCAGACGGCCTATTTCATCCGCATAGCTTTGTAACAGGTCACGTTCAACATTTGGGATGTAATATTCCGGCTGTTCCAGTATTGCTTCAAACAATTTTGATCCGGTTTCATCATAAAAAAACTTGGGGGCTATTTGTTTTTGTCGGCGGGAGAGACCTTTAAGGACTGCTTCACGAAAGCTTTCCAGTTCAGGTTGAAAATCGTGGAAACTGATTTTTTGGCTGAGTGCGTTCATAAGTGGTCCGCTAAACGGATGCCGGAAAATTGCCAGCGATCCTGTGGATAGAAAAAATTGCGGTAAGTTGGGCGGATATGATTCTCCGGTGTGACACAGGAACCGCCTCGTAATACCCACTGGTTGCACATGAATTTGCCGTTGTATTCACCCATGCTGCCTTCTAGCGGCTTAAAGCGTGGATAAGCCAGATAGGGTGAGGCCGTCCATTCCCATAACGAGCCATAGAATTGACCTTCACCGGCTTGCGGGTGAAAAACGCCGCTTTCACTAAAATGCCCTGTAACCGGTGTTTCGAGCATTTTTGTTTCAAGCTCGGCTTCCGATGGCAGCCGTTTGCCCGCCCATCGAGCATAAGCATCTGCTTCGTAATAACTGATATGCGCGACAGGTGCTGACGGATCCAGCGTCTCAAGTCCA
Source organism: Methylicorpusculum sp. (assembly GCF_030651835.1). GTDB lineage: Bacteria > Pseudomonadota > Gammaproteobacteria > Methylococcales > Methylomonadaceae > Methylicorpusculum. The sequence continues at coordinate 11,326 of NZ_JAUSBX010000042.1, forward strand.
TAAAGAGTAAATTCAAGCCATTGGTCATCATGGTTTTCCCAATAAAGCGGCGCTATCCATTGGTTATTCCGGATGTGGCTCCAGCCATCAGATAGCCACAATTCAGGACGCATATAACCTCCGTCTTGCATGAAATCCAGAAATTCACTGTTGGTGATCAGTCGAGAACTTAAACGGTGCGGTTCCAGCCAAACCTGGTGCCGGGGCGTCTCGTTATCAAAAGTAAAGCCATCAATGCCGTCCGTCCCTATCGTTATCAGGCCGCCTGGGCGCTGCTCCCAATCTAATTTTCCGGTTTCTTCAATAGCCGGTTGAGATCGCTGCAGATAACGTGGTTTTAAGGGATTGTTCCAAAAGTTGTGCTTGATATCCATGAATAGCAACTCCTGATGCTGCTGTTCATGGTGTAAACCCAGAGTTAGACGAAAAGCGGCTTGTTGCCACAGGGATTCGTCGCAGTCATCCAGAAAATCCAAGATGCGGTTATCAATCTCAGAACGGTAATCCAACACCTGTTCAACGGTCGGACGTGACAATAAACCGCGTTTTGCCCGTGCATGCATTGCACCAACGGTTTGATAATAGGAGTTAAACAAATAACCGTATTCCGGGTTGACGGTTTGATAACCTGGATCGAATGCTTCCAGCAAAAAGGTTTCAAAGAACCAGGTCACATGTGCCAAATGCCATTTGGGCGGACTGGTCTCAACGCCGCTTTGAATTTGATAGTCATCGACCATCAAGGGTGCACAAATTTCCAGACTGATATTGCGGACACGCTGGTAATCTGCAATTAATTTTTGCCGTGAATTTGTCGGTATAGCCGGATGAGATTTTAATGGAGGCGACATTTGGAATTATTTAAAAGTTAATGCAATTAAAGCGATTCAAGGAGATAAAATAACAGCCAAAGCGGCTACTTCATGAGTTAATGATCTGCTATTTTCAAGATCTCAATGTACTGCCCGATCCCCTTTTGTCAAACAGCAGCAAGCAATGCGGCTGTATTTAACTTTAATAGTCAAAGTGGACCCCTCTCATTTTATTGGGGGTAGGTGGTTAATTGAAAAGGCTTCTGCAACAGGGATGTATTTACGTGACCTTTAAAATCAAGCGCCTACGCCCTCAATTCAAAGCAGGCGAGTAGTTACCTTCAAAAAATTGCTTTCTGGTCAGTCACGTTTTGTTGAGAATTTATGCAGCCCCGAACTTTTTATGAATAACCCGGTCACCAACAGAAGCGTTATGTCTGATGATCGCATTTAATTTAATCGGTACCTTATAGCGTGTTTTGTCACTTTAATAAAAATAGAAAGGGGTTTTGAAATGATTGAATTTAAAAGAGCATTAAAAGTCGCTACGATGGCAGCAGTCTTGCTGATGAGTCATGCGCTGCAAGCAGCGGATCAGACTGATTCGGCCAACTATGTTCCCGGCGATGTTGGCCCTCATGGCGGCATAGTCTATTTTGTCGATGCTTCGGGTGAGCATGGCTTGGAAGCCAAGGCTGCTGATGAGATAAATTCGCTTAATTGGAATGACGCGGTCATAGCGGCCAGTGCTTATGGGTCTAAATGGCGGTTGCCGTCAAAGACCGAATTAAAATTACTGTATGAACAAAGAAGCCGGGTGGGCGGTTTTGCCAATGACGACTATTGGAGCGCTACGGAACTGGACAGTAACAGCGCCTGGATTCAGGGCTTTTTTAACGGCGATCAGGACCGCTACAACAAATACAGTACGCTCCGAGTAAGAGCGGTTCACACTTTTTAATACGATAATCCTTAACCGTGTAGGATGGGCAAAGTTTGCGTGTCCATCAACAACACGGCCGAAATTTAATTTTCATTCCAAAACAGTGATGGGCACGGCGTTGCCTTTGCCCATCCTACTCGCTATTCCAGAGAGGCCCGTCTATTATCCGTAGGATGGGCAAAACTTGCGTGCCCATCAACCACTAATAAAGATCTTGCGTCTGGATCAGAACGGAGCCATCCAGTTCAAAATGCTCACTTTCTATCAGCCTTCTCGCAGCCTCTTGAATGGCCGTTCGATGTTGAGCTACTGAGCGCATCAGCTCATCATCCGCGTCCAATGAACCAAATTTATCTTTTAAACTTTGCAGTGAGATTCGGCAAAGTACACGCTTTTTGTCTACTTCGGCGACAACGGTCGCCATATTTGTCGTATTGTTGCAGCACTCAAGCCTAGGGAAAGAAATCATGATATCTCCTGATTCAGGTGTTCGATGGCTGGTCAATAGCATAGCGAGATGAGTTCGCCGGGGTATCGTCAATGGGCTAAGGTTGTTTCCAAACAAGGTTAGGCTTGCTCTCTTTGGTTTCTTTTATCTTAACCCGGTGAGTATACGCCCCTCAGGCAAGGTTCAATAACATGAATTTTTCAACTTATGTAAGCGCTGTTTATATTTGACGCGTCTGCATTTAACTTTATTGAATCCCATCCTTATCGATTTTTGCCAAACCTTTTCGCAATCAGGTAATTGTTTGTTTGCCCACATTCATCCTGACCATTGTTGTTATTTTTCCTACAAAATGTCTTTTCGTCGCTTGCGTAAGTCATTGAACTATCAGAATTAGTGGCTTTAGCAAGAATGGCATGAACCGTGCTGATAGCTAAATAACACTTAATCAGCGAGGTCAACCTTCATGGAATTGCCAGTACTAAACGAAAAGCCTGCAAGCCAGGGCGGTTGTTCCGCCGGGTCTTGTGGATCAACCGATGATCAACTGAATCATCTGTCCGATGAAATCAAAGCCAAGGTTCAAAATCATCCTTGCTACTCCGAAGATGCTCATCATTATTTTGCCCGTATGCACGTAGCGGTTGCACCGGCTTGTAATATTCAATGCCATTACTGTAACCGAAAATACGATTGCGCCAACGAGTCCCGGCCCGGTGTGGTTTCTGAATTATTAACACCGGATCAGGCCGTTAAAAAAACGATGGCGGTTGCAGCCAATATTCCGCAAATGACAGTATTGGGCATAGCCGGTCCCGGCGATCCATTAGCAAATCCGGAGCGAACGTTCGAAACATTTAGACGACTGAGCAAAGAAGCCCCCGACATTAAATTGTGCGTATCGACCAACGGTCTTTCACTGCCTGAATCGGTTGAGGAATTAGCCAAGCACAATATTGATCATGTCACGATTACGATCAACTGTGTCGATCCTGAAATTGGCGCGAAGATTTATCCCTGGATTTTCTGGGAAAACCGACGCATCAAAGGCAAAAAAGCGGCGAAAATTTTGATCGAGCAGCAGCAAAAAGGTCTGGAAATGCTGGTTGCCAAAGGCATTTTGGTTAAAGTCAATTCGGTGATGATTCCGGGTGTCAATGACAAGCATCTGGCCGAAGTCAGCCGGATAGTGAAGGCTAAAGGAGCCTTCTTGCACAATGTGATGCCTTTGATTGCTGAAGCCGAGCATGGCACCTTTTATGGTGTGATGGGACAGCGTGGACCAACCGGCGCCGAATTGCAAGAGTTACAAGACGACTGTTCCGGTGATATGAATATGATGCGTCATTGCCGTCAATGCCGTGCCGATGCGGTGGGTATGCTGGGCGAGGATAGAGGCGACGAATTTACGATGGATAAGATCGAATTGATGGACATCGATTACGAAGCGGCTATGGAAAAGCGAAAAGTGATTCATCAAGCGATAGAAGCAGAAATGAACAGCAAGCGCTCACAGAAATCCGAGTTTGCCGAACAAATCGCGCAAGAACCGAAACTCACGTCCCGCCCTGTTCTGATGGCGGTCGCTACCAGCGGACAAGGCGTTATCAATGTGCATTTTGGTCATGCCAAAGAGTTTCTGATTTATGAAGCGTCTCCTGAAGGTGTTCGTTTTATCAGTCATCGTAAAGCCGATCTTTATTGTGGTGGTGACAGCACTTGCGGTGATGGGGAATCGGTATTGCAAACCACTATTCGATCACTGGAAGGTTGTGAAGCTGTGTTGTGTTCCAAAGTCGGATTCGAACCCTGGGAAATGCTGGAAAACGCCGGGATCATGCCCAACGGTGAACATGCAATGGAACCGATAGAAGAGGCTGTGATGGCGGTTTACAAGGAAATGGCGAAAAGCGGCAAACTCGATGATATCTGTCTGGATAACCGGGCAACGGCTTAATCCGGATTGCTTGTTAAGCTCACTCCATTGGACTTGAACGGATGAACCATTATGTCTTTAAAAATCATCGAGACTTGCGTCAATTGTTTTGCCTGTGAACCCTTGTGTCCCAGCAAAGCAATCTATGAAGCTAAACCGCATTTTTTGATTGACAGTAAAAAATGCACCGAATGCGAAGGCGATTTTGCGGTACCGCAATGTGCGAATATTTGTCCCATTGAAGGAGCGATACTCGATGCCTTGGGTGTTGCGCTGAATCCTCCGGGATCTTTGACCGGTATTCCACCGGAAAAAATGGCTGAAGCAATGGCTGAGTTGCAGGCGCATTAAAGGGTAGGTTGGGTTGGTTCGGTAGATACTAACCCAATAGGTCAATGTCCAAGCTGGGTTACGGCCAACGCCTCGGGACTTGAATCTGAGGCAGTTCAGCGCTAATCCGGCCTACCAGCTAATGAAATGGGCGACAGTTTTTTATGCCGCAGCGAATTGACCGATTTTTTTAAGGTGAACTGTTATGGCACTTGTCTATTTTTACGAAAAACCGGGATGTCTGAACAACACCAGGCAAAAACAACTGCTGGTTGGCGCCGGACATCTGATTATTGTTCATGATTTATTGTCCGAACCTTGGCGCAATGACGTTGCCAGACTGCGCTCATTTTTTCATAACAGACCGGTTGCCGAATGGTTTAACCCTAGCGCTCCCCGAATCAAACAAGGCTTGGTAAATCCTCTGATCTTGTCAGAAAGTCAGGCGATTGCGGCAATGATAGAAGATCCCATTCTGATAAGGCGTCCGCTGATTGAATCGGACGGCATTCGCTGGGCAGGATTTGATGTTGAGCAGGTCGATGCCTGGATTGGATTGTCTGCGGGTGCCGCCGGACGCGATATGGAAACCTGTACCCGCGATAGACGGCAAGCCGGTGAACGCTCATGAATAAGCTTGAACTCCACGACAGTGATGGAAAGCCAAAAGCGGTCATGTTGTCCGAACGCGTGCATTGGGTGGGTTCTCTGGATCCTGATTTAAGAACATTCGACATTATTCTTAAAAGCGCTAACGGGACAACCTATAACGCTTATGTGATCAGAGGCAGCGAAGGCGTGGCTGTTGTCGATACGGTCAAGGAAGGTTTTGCCGATGATTTTTTCTCTAGACTTGAAAGTGTTGCCGATTATTCCGAAATTAAAGTCATCGTGCTGAATCATTTGGAGCCGGACCATACCGGAGCATTACCGGAATTGATGAAACGGGCACCGCAAGCGCAGCTTTATATCTCCCAAAAAGCGCAATCGATGTTGAAAGCCTTGCTCAAGCAGGATGAAATGAGTTATACGCCGGTATTAACCGGTGACCGGGTATCTCTGGGAGATCGGACCCTGGAATTTTTACATACCCCTTATCTGCATTGGCCCGATACCCAATGCACGTATTTGGCGGAGGAAAACATCCTGTTTTCCGGCGATGTGTTCGGCTGCCACTATTGCGATAACCGCTTATTTAATGATCATGTCGGCGATTTTCGCTTTTCGTTCGAATATTACTACGCGCACATCATGCGGCCTTTCAAAGATTATGTGATGCGTGCTCTGGATTTGATAGAACCTTTGCCGGTCACGATGATTGCGCCTACCCACGGTCCCATCTTGCGAGATAGACCGAGCCGCTATGTCAGACGGTATCGTCAGCTTTCCAGTCCATCATTGGCCAGTGAAATCAGTTGCGATCAAAAAACGCTGCTGATTTTTTATATCAGTTCCTATGGCAATACCCGGCGCATGGCGGAAGCTGTTTATGCAGGGGCAATGGAGGTGCCGGACGTCAGGGTATCGTTATACGATCTGGAAGGCGGCGAAGTGGACCCTTTTGTCGATTTGATCGAGGAAGCCGACGGTTTGATATTCGGAACGCCGACTATCAATGGTGATGCGGTAAAACCCATCTGGGATTTGTTGTCATCACTGACGGTCATCAATATCAAAACCAAGCTGGGTGGCGTTTTTGGCTCTTACGGCTGGACCGGCGAAGGCGTCCCGTTGGTTGAAGACCGGCTGCGCGGTTTGAAAATGCGTGTCCCTATCCCCGGATTGCGCGTCAAATTAATTCCTACCGATGAAGAAATTCAGGCCTGTCATGATTTCGGCCTGGAATTGGCCAAAGAATTAATGGGGCTGCGCAGTCAAAAAGTCCTCAATTTTGCCGATTTGGCTTGAAAGAGGAAAACAAGGCGATTCATGCGTCAATTATTACTAACTTTAACTAAGGAGTCACCCAATGGCCAAATCGACTATTACATTTGAAGATATCAACGTTACTGTCACCGTTCCTGCCGGAACCCGAGTCATCGAGGTTTCAGAAAAAGTCGGATCGGGGATTACCTACGGTTGCCGCGAAGGCGATTGCGGAACCTGCATTATGAAAGTGACCTCCGGTTGGAATCATCTGACTGAACCCTCCGTATTAGAAGACAAGATTTTAAGAGAAAACATGGCCGGTAAGCATAACCGGCTTGCCTGTCAGGCCCAGGTATTGGGCGGCGAAATTTCAGTACATCCAGTTTAAGTTTAAAAATTGTTGAGGAATAAATCATGGCTTTAGTTACATTTACAAGCCCGGATTACCGGGATAAAACCGTTTACGCGGTGGCCGGTAGTCACACGCAGTCAGTTTTAAAGCTGGCATTGGAGAACAAGATCCCGATTAATTTCGAATGCGAAGACGGCGAGTGCGGGACTTGCCTCGTCAGGGTAAGCAGTATCGACAACAAGCATCAACGTATGGGAGGTCCGTTAACTGATAAAGAAAGAATCATCTTGCAGCAACTGGGCAAAATCACTAAAGACCAAGTCGAAACGATGATTGTCGATGATTTGCCTACCGAATGGCGCTTAGCCTGTCAGATGATCGTCAGGGATGAGGACATTCGCGTCGAATATTGATTATTTAATCAGTTAATCAAGGTCTACTGCCTTGGCGACCTTCGCAATGACTCGTGAACGGATATTTCGGGAACTGGTAGAGCGTTCTAACCGATCCGGTAATGCAATCTGGTTGGCTAGAATGATTGCCAGTTGGCGAGTCGGCGAGGGCGCATTGCCCGATTATTTGGGGCTTTCCCCTGAACAATTCAATAATCTACGGAGCCATTGTTTTTCAGACATTGCCCTCCCTCATCTTGCCGTATCAGGCAAAACGGTCGATTACAGCCGGATGCTCGAAAAACAGGATCTGGAGACGTTACTGGGTGATTTTCGCGCGCCGGATGTGGCTGAAACTGAATGGATTATCGCTATCCTGGTTGCCGGATGCCTGGGCAGTGATCATCTATGGCAGGACTTGGGTTTATGGTCACGTTCGGAATTATCCGGATTGATGAGTCATAACTTCCCTGAACTGGCAGCACGCAACAACAAAGACATGAAATGGAAAAAGTTTTTGTATAAGCAGTTATGCGAAATGGAAGGCCTGAATCTTTGCCGCGCACCTTCATGCCAAGTCTGTCAGGATTATGGGCTGTGCTTTGCCTCGGAAGAATCAACAAGTGTAATCGATCAGGTTGAGCGTAATTTCAACCGGGATGCTTGATGCAAGAATTGGTAATCATCGTTATCAGGCAAATTTTGCAGTTTAATGAACTCATAATGGTGACTCGATCACAATCCCACTCGCTCTTAGCAGTTAATTTATAGCCGTATTTCAAATTTTATTTGGCCGACCTTTAGTGACTATTCGCAAATTCGGATAAGCGGTGAATTTTCTGCTATATCTATTTAACGCTAGCAATAAAACTTTATGCAGTCCATAGCGACTGATTTAAGCCGTTTGTACATAAATTACGAAGAGGCCATTCGTTCGGTAATAATTCAGCACACGATTTCTGCTCATTCCTTTGACATCAAAAGGCGGCCAGTATCGGCTTATCCTTTGCATTTGATCCCAAAAACTAGCCATGTCTATTAATCAAGGTGACAATTTTTTGAATATCCGGGTTGCTTTCAGGAGATAGGAAATATGATTGCGCTGCTCTATTTTGTCTTTTTCTTTTTAATCTATTTGCCCATTTCCATATGGGTTATTCGTAAAAGTTATCGATTTGCGAAAGTCAACTATCAACGCGGCTGGTTAGGCGGATTAGTTGCGGCGTTAATCATGTATAACCTGGTGTTTTGGGATCTAATTCCAACACTGATTATGTATAAATATTACTGCGATACCCAAGCTGGGTTCTTTGTTTATAAAACACCCAATCAGTGGAAAATAGAAAATCCTGATTTGACGACTGAGGATCTAAAACCATTGGGTAAGAATAAAGAAATGCTTTGGGACTTCCCCGTTAAAGGATTGATAAGCGATCCATCAGACAAAGTGTTAATGATAAACCAGCGAATTTACCTGGATGGCGATATCAAAAGAAATATTCTATATCCGTTACCTATTCATAAGACAACGCAATTTATAGCGGATAGTCGTGATAATCAGAAGCTAGCTAAACTTGTAACTTATAGCAGTGGCTATGGAAATATGTGGACCAGTAAAGATTTCAGTATTTTACAGTTAAAGCGTTGGTTAGTTAAAAGCTATTGTGGTAGTTATAAAACAGTCAGCGAACTGGAGCGAAGATCTGGATATAAAGCATTTATTAAACAAGTAATTGAACTTGGAGAGTAAAAATGATTTATGCAAATAAAATATTTGAATTAGCTCAATTGGCTGAATCTAGTTATGCAGATTTGAATAATTCAAATCTGCAATTAGCCTTACAAAGTGATGCAAGTCCAGATTCAAACCCTCTATTTTCTTCGTTACAAGCTGAAGCATTCTTATTACATTGGGAGGTTATTTCACATCAACCCGATACTGAAAGCGGATTTTCTGCAACTTTATTTAAACGAATTGATACTGACGAACCAAGCGGTTTCCAAGAAGGTCAATATGTCTACGCAATTCGAGGCACTCTAAGTGACCCGGATTTACCAGGTGCCGACCTTGGCGATATTGTGCTAGATGGTCTGGCATTAGACCAACTTGTAGATATGTTTAATGATTGGCAGCGTCTTAATGCGACAGCCGATCAGAGTTATCAGGCTGCTGAGTTAACAATAAATGCAACGCTGACAACAGAGCTACAAAACTCGCTTTTTGCATGGGCGGCCTATAATGCCAATTCTTTAGTCACACCTATACCGACTGAGCTTACTCCGGAACAACTAATCGCTTCCTGGGGTTCCCGTTCCGACATTGTGATCGACTTACCCAGCCATACGATCAGAACAATAGAGTTCAAAGACTCAATTACTTTGTTTACAGACTCACGCGCCTTGGGAGCCAAACCTGATGGATTTTCCGGAAAATTGTCGGCAGTAACAGGGCATTCGCTGGGCGGACATCTTGCCGCAGCATTTACTCGGCTTTTCCCCAACGCCAGTGCCGAGGCGTTAACTATCAACGCTGCCGGCTTTGGGGGTGATGGTCTGTTAGGTATTGGTACAAATGCCAATATAAATGTTGCTAATCTATTTTTGATGCTGGGTGGTGACTTTGAATTTACCTCGGATTCGATACACAATTTATTCGGCGATAAAATGCCGGAGTTTATTACTCAAAATGGTCCAGGATTATTCCAAAAAGGCTCACATGATGCCTTATTTATAGAGCAGTCGGAGCCTTCGAACTTTACTTTTGGTCATGGCGCCGGTCAAATGACGGATAGCCTTGCGGTAGCCAATTTATTTATCAGATTAGATAACAATCTAAAGGATCAAGCTACAGCTTCCGCTCTTCTTGAGCTTAAAGAGTTATTTGAAAAATCCAGTAACCAAGTCGACCAAAGTTTGGAAATTTCAGTAGCTGCACTGACTGAACTTATTTTGGGTAACAAGCCCGCTATTACCACTGACAATAGAAACGATCTTTATTCAGCTATTAATGATCTAATCGGGGCAACTGGCTTCAAAAATCTGATCGGCCAAGTTAGTATTGTGGCTCCTGCCGCCACGTCCAGCGAAGCACGTGCGGACTTCGGTTTATTTCTAAGTTTGGTACATTTAACACCGTTTGCGTTGAAACCCAATAGCATCGAAGCGACGGCTTTTCTGCAGAGTGCCAGTTTGAATAACACTGAACTGGGTTTGCAGTGGGAGCAAGATAATCTTATGACAACAGAGCAGCAAGCGAATGGCGAAGCTCATTATTCCGACATGTGGCTAAGCGACCGCGCCCACCTGTTGGCGCAATCGATACGACGCAATACTGCGGATTCCGACATGGTCGTCAGTAGCGAAGGTAACGAAACCTTTCAAGACTTGAAGACCGGACAGGTATTCTCGACAGCGGGGATCGGTTACATAAGTCCCGATTTACCACCCGACAGTAAGCGTTATATTTTCGGCGACGACTCTGATAATACAGATATTCAGGGCGGAAGCCAAAACGACCACCTTTACGGCGGAATCGGAGACGACACTATCACCGGCAACGTCGGCAACGATTATCTGGAAGGCGGTGCCGGTAATGATAGACTGAACGGAGACAGCGGAGCAGACAAGTTGTTAGGCGGCTCCGGCGACGATATTCTAGAAGGTGGGCAAGGCAATGACCGGCTTATCGGAGGTCAAGGGCGAGATACCTATATTTATCATTCCGGCGATGGTTTCGATACGATTGAAGACAGCGACGGTCTGGGAAGCATCATCGTTAACGATGTCACGCTCGACCTTACCGGCGCCAAAAAAATCGGCGCGGATGTCTGGGAATCGGCGGATCAAACTACTTTATTAGTTTTGGGGGCGCCTGATCAATTTGGACAACGGAACTTGTATATCAACGGTAGCATTTTAGACGGCGGCCGCATCATGATCAAAAATTTCCACGATGGTGATCTTGGCTTGGCACTCCCTCCGTCTTCAGCTGTACCGACGTCGACACCTGCAAATATCTTTCTGGGTGATTCGCAGTCAGGTCAACCCGATAAGTTTATCGGTACTTTTGGGGATGATTATATGGTTGGCGGGGCTGATCGGGATATTTTGGAGGGCTGGAATGGTGATGATGTCCTATTTGCCGATCAGGCTGTGGATTTAATAACGTTAACTGACTATCTTGATTTTGGTGGTGAAACTACAAATGGCCAATACGGTGATTTTTTGTCGGCGGGTTCCGGAAATGACATTTTGATCGGGAGTCCCGAGAGTGATGCACTAATGGGTGGTGAAGGAGATGATCTTATTCTTGGTGGCGCTGGACACGACCTTATTTATGGTGATGCCAGTTATAGGACGTCTGATCCTGATTGGACTTACAAAGGTTTACCGGAAATGTATCAAGCTGCCGATCAGTCTTCCCCGGGATGGAATTATGGAATTGGTTTAAGCTCGATTGTCGGACTCTTCGATACAGGCCTAGGTGGGCGGGATATTATTTACGGGGGTAGTGGCGGTGATTTGATCCTGGCCGGTAGAGGCGATGATATCGTTTATGGTGAAAGCGGAATGGATTTTATTGATGGTGGCCTTGGGGACGATGCTTTATTTGGCGGTGAAGGCGACGATGCAATCCATGGCGATCTTAATGCGCAAGACTTGAGTCAGCATGGTAACGATTACATAGATTTAGGCTCAGGCAACGTTCAGCAATTTGCGCAAGGCAACGGCGGTAATGACATCATCCTTGGCGGTGATACCGACGATACGCTGGAAGGCGACGATCTCAGAGGTCTTCATGTACCGGCCGCTTATCACGGGTCGGACACCATCGACGGCAAAGGCGGCAACGATACGATTTGGGGGCATGGTGGTGACGACACTCTCTATGGCGGCGATGGTGATGATTATATCGAGGGGGATGCCGGAACTGATTTCATTGCTACGCAATACCAGGGTAACGATTACCTGGATGGCGAAGCGGGTCACGACACATTGTTGGGTGGGGGAGGTGATGATGTAATTTATGGCGGCAGTGGCGATGATTTACTCATAGGTGATGGCAGTCATATAGATTTCGCCGCTCACGGCAATGATTTTATTGATGGCGGGGAAGGTAACGACGAATTACACGGTGATGGCGGTTCGGATTATTTAGATGGCGGTAGCGGCGATGATAAGCTTTTTGGCGGCGCCGGTGACGACATTCTCATCGGAGGTAGCGGCACCAATTATCTTGCTGGTGGTGAAGGTACGGATATTTACAGGGTAGGTCAGGGTCAAGATGTTATCACTGATGCGGATAACAATAACCGGATTGTATTAAATGAATCAACTCAATTGCAGGCAATTTCATTGACAACCGATGCAACAGGGCAGCAAGACCTTTTGCTGACTTTTGCTAATGGTGCCCGGGCCAGCATAGCGCAAGGTTTCTTGGGTATCGTCAATTCATTTTTGGTTGACGGGGTAGAGAGAAATTTAAGCGAATTGTTATCTGTCTATGCGAACCAAAACCTTGCTTTAAATGGGAGCGATGCGGCTGAGCATATAACAAGTGGTGCCGGTAACGATTTTATTAACGGCAATGACGGTAATGATTGGCTTGACGGTGGTCGTGGAAATGATGTTTTGATCGGTGGGGCCGGCTCAGATACGCTTCGAGGTGGACAAGGAGCCGATGTGCTTACTGGCGGAACTGGCAGCGATGTTTATCGGTTTAATAAAGGCGATGGCGCTGACGTAATCACTACAGCTAGCGCCAGCGATTCAGCCGGTGACGTCGTTTATTTCGGCGAAGGTATTGAGGCCAGCGGCTTAGGGTTTTTTCAGTTGGCTAACGGAAGTCTGCTTTTGCGGATCGGAAACGGTCAAGATAGCATTCTGTTCGATGGCTGGTTTAATGATGGCCCCACTGTGTCAGCTTTGCATTTTTATGATGATACACAGTTGCTTGCCTCTGAAATGACGATGTCGGCTGTTGGTGTCTATGGGGGAACCGAACACAATGATCGGTTATTCGGCACTGAGGCTGATGATCGAATCGAGGGCTATGCCGGGAATGATGTTTTGTCCGGAGGAGCAGGTAATGACATTTTGGCCGGTGGAGCCGGCAATGACAGCTATCTCTTTGGTTGGGGAGCGCTTGGCAACGATGTGGTTGAGGAGACACCTAATGGTTCAAGCATTATTGCCTTGACAGACGGAACAACCTTGGGTGATTTGAAGTATTCTCGGTTAGCAAATAATTTGCTTATCTCGCTAAGGGGTGGTGTTTCAACCTTAACGCTAAAAGACTATTTTTCCGCTACGCATCGGTGGATAATTCTTGATGAAGCAGGTGTTTCAACCGGGGTTGCCGATTGGGTGGCCTCACCGCAGACAACGGTGGATCTTGATCAACTCAAGGCTGATTTTTTCGATGCGGCCCGCGCCCAATGGGCCAGTGAATTACTGAACAATACCTCTGCTAATTATCTGCGTGTTAACGGTTCAACCTACCAGTCGTCCGCGGTGAACTCTGATTCGGCAATTATCCGCACAGAACGGTTTGAAGGGGTCGACTTTGCTAGCGATGCGGCAGAAATCCAACGTAGCTCAGAAAATAAAACTTACTCCAGCAGCACCGTTAATGTCATTAACACTTCGCCCTCTAATCAAGTGAATAATGCCGCTTCAGGTCAGCACTATGTTTCCATCAAAGAGTGGAGTCATTTGTTAAATAAATTCGGGATAAATGGCGTCAATACCAGTCTAGATGCGGCAATGCCTGTCTACAGCGGCATCAATATTTTAGGCGGCTTTTTGATCGGTGCCAGCCCTTCCTCTTCCGCAATGACGCAATACTGGCAAATCAGTGAAACCAACACGACCCAGGTTGAATTTATCCAAGGTGGCAACAGTGACAATACGATTAGAGGCTACCGCTATCACGGAGATAACAGTATCTCAATGATCGATGGAGGGGAAGGTAACGATACCCTTTTTGCGTCCGGCAGGCCGGGTCTCAATAACGAAACAACCTATTTAACCGATATCGATACAGTGATCGGTGGCTTTGTCTATGGCAATACCGGCGATGATAGCCTTTATGGCGGCTATTACCGAGATACTTTAGTTGGAGGAGAGGGAAATGATTTTCTGGATGGCGGGTTTAGTCAAGATACCTATGTTGTATTCGCGGGTGAATACGGCATCGATACAATTTGGGACACAGGAACTCAATTAAGACAATCAATAGGATATAGATTGGGATTTACTACCCCTTTATCGACAGGTGCAGGGGGTCAGCAAATCGTATCGGCACCTGTCGATGAGCCTCAAGCTATTGTCGAAGATACGTTACGTTTGATTGCCATTAATCCAAATGATGTAACTTTTTCTTGGGGCGAGCAAGTGGTTGAGGGTATCCGCAATAACGGAACACTTTTATCACCGGGCATTCACCTTAGAGAAGGCAATGCAGTCAGCAATCAGTCAGTTCATGCAGTGCTCTCTTTGTTGTGGGCGGGAGGTGGTGTCGATATTGTCTTACCGAATTCTACTGATTTATCCGGCATGGGCTTGGAACGTATTGAATTTGGTGACGGAACGGTGATGACAATCGCAGAGTTGATCGAGCAGGCAAAGCCGACCGTCACACTTAATCCGCAGGATCAGGACAATACCATTTATGGGCTTTTTGACAGCAACACGATATACGGTGAGGCAGGAAACGACCAACTATACGGTGGTATCGGCAATGATTTCCTGAGTGGCGGCTCGGGCGATGATAAGCTTTATGGGGGAGAAGGTCATGATGAATTAAACGGCGGTGCCGGTATTGACATCATGACAGGTGGTACAGGTAATGATACCTATGTTTTTGGCAAAGGATCAGGCCAGGACTGGGTCAATAGTTACGATACGACTGCTGGCAAAATCGATGCTATACAGTTTGATTGGTCAGTAGTACCAGATGATATCCAGGTTCGTCGGATTGGCAACAATCTTGAATTTTCTATTAAAAGCACATCGGACACGCTGACAGTCCTAAATTACATGGAGAATGACGGCATCACGCCTTACTCGGTTGAACAGATCAAATTTTTTAATGGGACGGTTTGGGATTTGGCTGTGGTTAAAGCCAAAATGATCAGTAACCGGGCTCCGGAATTGACTAAAGCACTTTCGGACCAGCAGGTTTTTGAGGGAGATGATTTCGTGTTCACCATCGACGGCAATGCTTTTGACGATCAGGATGACGGTGATGTGCTGACTTATAGTGCCAGACAGGCTGACGGCAGTGAGTTACCGGAATGGCTGGTCTTTGACGCTGAAACACTGACTTTCAGAGGTATTGCTGATAAAGCAGGGACGCTCAGCGTGAGAGTCACTGCGAAAGACACGGGAAACTTGACGGTCTCCGATATTTTTGACATTACTGTTGCCAGAATGCCCGGCTTGATTCTCACCGGCAGTTCTGGCGGAGATAGTCTGATTGGTGGTCGTGGTGATGATCTACTCAATGGCTTGGCAGGCACGGACAAGCTGTTTGGTTATGCGGGTAATGATGTTTTAAATGGAGGAAGAGGTCATGACATCATGGCGGGTGGAATCGGCGATGATATTTACATTGTAGACAGCGCTGGAGATAGTGTTATCGAAAATGCAGGTGAAGGCGTTGATAAAATTGAGTCCAGCGTTTCTTACAAACTCAGCCCACATGTCGAGTGGTTACAATTAACAGGTATTAGATCTATCAACGCTACCGGTAATGAATTAGATAATGTGTTGATGGGTAATATCGCTGCAAATATTCTAAATGGCGGCACCGGCACTGATACCTTGATAGGTGGGCGCGGCAATGACACCTATATAGTGGATAACGTCGGCGATGTCGTTATTGAATATAGCAATCAA
This sequence comes from Methylicorpusculum sp., assembly GCF_030651835.1. Classification (GTDB taxonomy): domain Bacteria; phylum Pseudomonadota; class Gammaproteobacteria; order Methylococcales; family Methylomonadaceae; genus Methylicorpusculum. The sequence continues at coordinate 27,309 of NZ_JAUSBX010000042.1, forward strand.
GGCTTCGATATTGTTCAATCCTCTGTATCCTTTGCCTTATCCCGTCATATTGAGAATCTTACGTTGACCGGAAGCGCCGTGATTGATGGTATAGGGAATGAACTCAACAACCTACTGAGGGGTAATGTAAGTAACAACTCACTGACAGGCGGAGCCGGAAACGATTCGCTTTACGGGGATAGAGGGAATGATCTGCTTGATGGAGGCATCGGAGATGATTACCTGAACGGCGGAACGGGATCGGATACGTATTTATTCAGTCGAGGATCGGGTAAAGATACTATTGATGACTACGATACGGCAGTCGGTAATGCCGACACATTATCATTTGGAAATGACATTGCGGCTGATCAACTTTGGTTTAGAAAAGCAGGCCGGAATCTCGAAGTCAGTATTATCGGCAGTAACGATAAAATATCGATTAAGAATTGGTATTCAAGTGCGGCTTATCGGATCGAGCAATTTAAGACTGCTGACGAACAAACCTTGTTAAGCAGTCAGGTAGATGTATTGGTGTCGGCTATGGCGGCGTTTGCTCCCCCTGCAGCGGGCGAGACTGTTTTGCCGCCTGATTATCAAACTCAATTGACTCCCGTGATTGCCGCCAACTGGCGATGACCCGATGGGGTCTAAATTAATACCCTTGCAAACCTGCTTCACTTTATAAAAAAACGGGAAACTTCAATCAACTAACAAAATCGGGATTTTAGAAACCTGGAACATTATAAGGTTTACCGATTCTATTTTTTCGTTGGAGAAACTAAACTATCACTTAGGATTTAGCAATTTTTAAGTTTCAGGTTCATTAAAAGCAGATTTCGAAAATTTTAAATATTTCATAATGTTGAACCGCTTAACTCGACCTAAAGTAACTATTTGATTTTAGCGTTAGGGATAATCCTAAAAAGAGCAGTTAAAACTTGCTAAACTATCTCAAGTAATTGATATCAATTGAGAATGAGGCGCTTATGCAAGAGATCATGACTCACCCATTGGGTGATGGCCAATCAAAAGCATTGATACCCTTAGCCGAACCAG
>NZ_JAUSBX010000043.1 GCF_030651835.1 Methylicorpusculum sp.
ATGGTTTGGAATTTTATCCCGCAAAACACTCAAAGGAGCCAGCTTTACAAGTGCTGAGGAGCTAAAGAGTGCGATTGAGGCCTTTATCGTAAGGCATAATCAGAAGGCTCAACCTTTTAAATGGCGTCGAAGAGAGGTACAAGGTAGTCAGATAAAAAATACAATAGCTAATTTACGCAATTAAACACTAGCCTGGGGGGTCGCTATTTTTGCGAAAGCTTATTTTGGGCATCCCAGCCCAATCAAGCAGCAAAAATTACGCGACCACTGACGCCTCCGGCGGCCCCGACTCGTCCGCGTCGCCTCGTTTCGACCCAACAAGAGGCCGAAACATTGGCTCTCGCATAACTTAACGCCATTTCGCGATGCCTTGCAGGTTTTCTCCGCAAGCTACGAAAACCCGCCCGGCGCTACGGCTATCGGGGACTAAAAATCTTCACTTCGCTAAAGCTCCGTTTCCAAGATTTTCAGAGATTGACTTACGACATAGAATGCGGTGAATATTGAAGACATCTCATATCTAGACTTGGCCTGACTCCAACAATCACCAACCGCTCCCTCAAATCTTACAAAACGGGCAACAAACAGGCTTCATTTATTTCTACTCCCTTTTGACTCTAAAACCGTTTAACTTTGTAACGAGCAATGTAGTCCAACAAGCTGCGCATTTGCACGTCATTCATCGGAGAACCCCGCGCTAGCTGTGCACCTACCCGCTCAACCTTATTCGCCAAACTGAGCGTGCAAGGAACATGATACAAAGCATTTCGCCTGATGGCATGAATGACGTATTCGGCCGGATTGAGCTGGGGCGAATAAGTTGGCGTATGCCTATAGTTCACCGTGAAATCTTTGAATGCGCTTGGACTACTGAGCTCCTGCAGCAATCGACTAACTTCGTCCTGCATGCGTTTACCATGGGTCCGAGCATTGTCCAACAGCACCGTTACCTGACGATAACCTTGCTGCAGGTAGCTGAGCAACAGTGTTACCGGGACGCCTGCAACTTGCTCGGAGCGGCTGTCCTCATGAAACTCCACCCACGTGTCGCCTCGTTGTACATCGACCATCAGGTAACCATTCATTTTTTGGCGATGGCGTTCATCACTCAGAACACGCGGTTTGGTGTTTTTTTGAGCCCACGCGTAATGGGTATCAGGGATGCTTTGTAAGGCAAACTCATCCAGCGCAATCACGGCCGCGTGTTCACTAAGCTGCGCTGTTTTTTTTTAAGTCGTCGATAAATCGCGCTTGTTCGAGGGGATTGGCCGGCCCATAGTCACGATGGACTTTTTGCAACGACAAGCCCCACTGGCCGAACAATTGATAAAGGCGGGCGCAGCTGACTGAAATGTGCCATTTTTGCTCAATCACAGTTCTGATTCGTTCTGCCGTCCATTGATAGCTGTCTATGCCATAGTCGACCGGCGTTTTATGCAGAATCATGAACCGAAGGATTTTTTGCTGCTGATCGGAAAGTCGTTGCCGTCGGTGCACCGGCTGACGCTTCAGTAAATGGTCAAAGCCACCGTGCAAATAGCTGTCGAGCCATTGGTTCAGGGTTTGGCGACGAACTTTGTATTGGCGGCAAACTTCCGCCAGGGTCAGTCCGTCCCAGATCGCTTTCAGCACAATGAGCCGTCTACGTTGCCAGAACTTTTGATGATTATAATAGGCTTTTTGCCAAGCTCTTCGGTCTTGCGGAGCCAAGTGTTGAAGGCGTATCCTGCGGATCATAGTACACCCCCGTGATTCGCTGTCTCTCGAAATTAAAGATAGACGTTTTTTCGGTCAAAAGGGAGTAGATATCCAATCCAGCTGCACTAAATTTCGCTGCTGTTGGTTAAAAATTAAGCCCACTTCAAACACCGTTTTATCTTGATGCCGGTATTTTTGGGCATAGTCTTTATCCTGGATTTGCTGTAAGGCCGGATTGGGGGCTTGCTCTTGATAGTCGGAGCTTTTGTCGAGTTTGATTTCCATGACATAGATAAACTCACCCAACGCGACGGTCATATCCACTTGCCCGTGGTTGGTGGTGTCTTCCGGGGTGATGGCTGCATTCAAGCTGGCAAAAAACGCATAGAGGACGCTGGCGTAGTAGCCTTCGGAATTGAGCAGGTCGTGGTTGGTGAAGTTTCGCCAAGGGATACCGGCGAACAGGCGTTGCAGCATCGGCTTCAGTCCATCAATGGCACCCTGATGCAATAGTGTGAACAATTCAGTGCGTAGTGCTTTCTTTTCGGTATCAATTTGGCAATAGCCTTCAATCAATTGGTTATTGAGCGCCATTTTGACTTCGTAATTGGGTACCACTAAAACAAAAGCCTGTTCGCCCATCACGTCGGTATATGCTTCTTTTATGGTCAGATAGCCTGTTTGAAAGAGTAAGGTAACCGGGTTTATGCGTTCCACATCAAACGAATCAAGAATTTCTTCCGAGACTTCCAGTTGCTCCAAATCGGGCAAAAAATAGGCTTTTTGCTGGAACAGTTTGATTAAAAAACTGGGATTTCCGGTTTCGAACCAGTAGTTGCGGTAACGTCTGTTGCCGCTGATGAACAGTAAGATGTCATAGGGATTGTAGACGGCTTCGCCGAGAAATTGATAGCCGTTATACCAGGTTTTGAGTTGAACCCAATCGACACCGGCCAAATGTCCGGCAAAGGTGGTTTCCAGATCGGTTTGGGTATAGCCGCAAATAGTGGCGTAGTTCTCGTCCAGGGTAATGTCTTTGAGTTGGTTTAAACCACTGAATAAGCTGACTTTGGAAAACTTGGTGACCCCGGTCATAAAGACAAACTGCAAATGCGCATCCTGGCCTTTCAGGACCGAGTAGATGTTTTTCAATCCTTCACGCACTTCCGCAGCGCGTTCCGGATAATCGATGTTGTCCAGAATCGGCTTGTCGTATTCATCGACTAAAACCACCACTTTTTGGCCGTATTTTTCGCGGGTTTTGAGGATCAGATCCTCAAAACAGCCGGACAGATCAAAACGGCGATCACATTCTATTCCCAAACGTTGCTGATTAAGCATCAGCAGGGTCTGTATGCGCTCATCCAGTTGCGCTCGATTTTGCAATACGCCACTGGCAAAATCGAGTTTGATCACCGGATACTGTTTGGACCAGTCCCATTTATCGTCTATATACAAACCTTCGAATAACGCTCGATTGCCTTCAAACAGTTCCTTTAAGGTATCTACAAGCAGGCTTTTGCCAAAGCGTCTTGGCCGTGATAGAAAATAGGCTTTGCCGGAATCAACCAGTTTCCAGACCAGTTCGGTTTTGTCGACATAGCAGATATTGCCTTGGCGGATTTCGGCAAAGTTTTGTATGGACAAAGGCAACTTAGGTAATGTCATGATGGCGATTCGTAAGAATATTCAATGGATTTTATAACAGTTTGATTATTTAATTGACAGTCATAAAATTTTTCTGACTTGGCAGGTTGCGCCAGCTAAATGGAGAGCATCGGCCTTGCTCACCACAAAGGGTTTTCTAAAGCCACCTGTAAGAACTAAATTGACTAACGACTAAGGAATCAACACATTAATGTGGGGAAATAGCTCGCTTATTGATTGTTTCAGAATCTTTTTGGCGCTTTCATCTCCATGAATCAAGCGAATTTCACCGGGCTTGATGCGCATGCCTTTAATAAATCGCAGTAACGAATCCTTATCGGCATGCGCGGAGAAACCGTTTAACTGATAAACGCCCGCTTTGATGTGATATCGCCTCCCCTCTAATTCCACATAGCCTTGACGCGGCCCATACGTTTGAATGATGCGCCCCGGGGTTCCGGCTGCCTGATAGCCGACCAGAAGAATATCGGTGCGCTCGTCTTCGATCAATGCTTCTAAATAATTGACTATCCTGCCTCCAGCACACATGCCGCTGGCGGCAATGACGATGCAAGGACTCGCAGTTTTCTTTAAATACTCAACCGCAGCAAGATGATCCTGATGCGAGTTAATCGTCGTCAATTGGTCAAACGCCAAGGGATGCCTGCCTGCCCGAACTTTAGCCCTGGCTTCGGCGTCCCAATAGGGTTTGAGTTTTCGATAGACCTCGGTAAAGCGGTTTGCAAGTGGGGAATCGACGATAATTTCCAACTCTTGCCACACCAGTCCTTTTGCAAGCGCTTCGGTTTTATGCCGGTGAATTAGCTCTTCCAACTCATAAAGCAGTTCCTGAGTTCTTCCTATGCTGAAGGCAGGAATCAAAATCACTCCGCGATTTTGCAGACATTTTTTTATCAGCTGTTTGAGCTGGTCTTTGCGTTGCTTGCGGTTTTCATGCTGGCGGTCCCCATAAGTACTTTCCAGCACCAGCACATCGGCCTGATAAGGGGATTTTGGTGATGGTAATAACGGTGTGTAAGGTCCGCCCAGATCACCCGAAAATACAATGCGCTTTTTCTTTCCTGTAGATGCAATATCGCACTCAATGTAGGCAGAACCCAGTATATGACCGGCAGGTTTAAACTTGATTTGTAAACGGCTCTTACTATTTTCGACCCTATTCACCGGCTGCCAGCGATCATAAGGGACTGCAACTATCCTGGATTTGATGAGCTTTATCACTCGCTCGATAAGCGATTTGTCGCGCGTAACACCCATAGCGACAGCATCTTCCAGAACCAGCGGCAATAATTCCGCCGTCGGTTCTGAGCAATAAATAGGACCTCTGAATCCGGCCGCAATCAAATGAGGAATCCGTCCGACATGGTCGATATGACAATGCGTTACGACCAAGGCTTTTATTTTATCTACCGGAAACTCAATTTGTAGATGATTGGAACCCGCTCCTTCGGGGGATACTTCTGCACCTTGAAATAACCCGCAATCAATCAGGATTGAGTTGTCCTGATCGACTTTTAACTCGTGACACGAACCGGTTACACCATCGACAGCGCCATGGTGCTTAATTGAGGGATACGTTAAATCATTCATTTTATTGTTCGTGCCTCGATCGATTGGACCCGTTTGAATCATAGCCCATGAAGCTTTTAATACCAGTGTTGTTAAACGGGTAATCGGGAACTGCGCAATGATCTTAAAATCATGAACTCCTCGAATGTCCCGGCAAATTTATCCGCTCAGGATGATTGAAACCGATTTAATCAAACCCGCACCCCATTTACTCATAACTTTTCATGGGGATTGATCGTTGCTAACATTAGCCGTTAAGCCAAGGTTCATTAATCGTCTATTAGCTTAATCGGTCTTCAACTATCCATAGACACATCGCTTAAGACCCCCTTATTGCTTATTTAACAGACATTTAGATCTGTTTTTAAACTCGGAACCTGAGTTACACTAGCTCCGCAAATCCATTAACATAAATCGGCTGTAAAATTATCCAAAGGAGAAAATCAAATGAGTGTATTAAAAGAATTTAAAGAATTTGCCGTCAAAGGCAACGTGATTGACATGGCCGTTGGTATTATTATCGGCGCGTCATTTAGCAAGATTGTTTCATCATTTGTAGGTGACGTAATCATGCCCCCCATCGGCATTTTGGTCGGTGGTGTTGATTTTTCTGATCTTGCCGTTGTACTCAAAGAAGCCACAATGGACGCTCCCGCTGTAACATTAGGCTACGGCAAATTTATTCAATCCATGATCGATTTTACAATTGTGGCTTTTGCGATTTTTATCGCTGTCAAATTTATCAATAAACTTAAAAAACAAGAAGAAGCCGCGCCAGCTCCTGAACCAGGCCCTTCTAACGAAGAAGTGCTGCTTGCTGAAATTCGTGACCTGCTTAAAGAAAAGAAATAATCGTTGTAATTCCGGAAACAAAAAAGGGGAAATAATCCCCTTTTTTACTGTTTGAGTGATTTACAAAAGTGTTCCGGAAAAGTTCGTCATTGTTTCTGTGATGTTTTTGTAAACACCATCATGTCATTCTCAACACCGACAACTACAGTATCTCCGGCTACAAATTTCCCTCCCAGTATTTCCTGGGCCAAAGGATTTTCCATCTGTTGCTGAATGGCTCTTTTCAATGGTCTTGCCCCATAAACAGGGTCATAACCGGCCTCCGCCAACTTGTCCATTGCCTGCTCGGACAACGAAAGATCGATACCTCTTTCCAAAAGCCGTTGGCGTAAAAACTCAAGTTGAATGCTGCCAATTGCTTTAATTTGATCTCTTCCCAACGGATGAAAAACCACCACTTCATCAATACGATTCAGGAACTCCGGCCTGAAATGCAACCCAACGGTTGCCATCACGGCGGACTTCATCATATTGTAATTGCTCTCTCCAGCCATTTCCTGAATGCGATCAGAACCCAAATTCGAGGTCATCACGATAACCGTGTTGCGAAAATCTACGGTACGGCCCTGACCATCCGTTAAGCGACCATCATCCAGCACCTGCAACAAGACGTTAAATACATCGGGATGCGCTTTTTCTACCTCATCCAACAAAATCACCGAATAAGGTTTTCGCCTGACCGCCTCAGTCAAATACCCGCCTTCTTCGTAACCCACATAACCGGGAGGCGCACCAATCAGCCGGGCAACTGAATGTTTCTCCATAAATTCCGACATGTCTATACGGACCATCGCATCTACGGTATCAAATAAAAACTCGGCCAAAGCCTTACAAAGCTCTGTTTTACCTACGCCGGTAGGACCTAAAAACAAGAACGACCCATTCGGGCGATTAGGATCGGACAATCCGGCCCTTGATCTGCGGATAGCATTACTGACCGCTTTGAGTGCTTCTGTTTGACCGACAACACGCCGACCCAACTCTTCCTCCATCCGCAATAATTTATCCCGCTCGCCTTCCATCATTTTAGATACGGGGATGCCCGTCCACTTCGAGACCACTTCGGCGATTTCTTCTTCCGTCACTTTATTACGCAACAATCGCATGTCCTGCATCTCGGCCTGAGAGGCCAAATCAAGTTCTTTGACCAACGAAGGAATAAGGCCGTATTGCAATTCAGACATCCGCGTCAAATCATTGGCGCGACTCGCAACTTCCAAATCCAGACGGGCTTTCTCAAGCTTCTCCTTGATTGCTGCCGTGCCTTGCAAGGCTGCTTTTTCTGCCTTCCAAATCTCTTCCAGGTCGGAATATTCTTTTTCCAACGAAGCGATGGACTCCTCTAAGATAAGCAGCCTTTTTTTAGAGGCTTCGTCGGTTTCATTCTTTAATGCTTCACGCTCAATTTTTTGCTGAATCAACCGCCTATCCAATTTATCCATCGCTTCCGGCTTGGAATCAATTTCCATGCGTATCCGACTGGCCGCTTCATCAATCAAGTCTATTGCCTTATCGGGTAATTGCCGATCAGAGATATAGCGATACGATAAAGTAGCTGCCGCGACAATGGCCGGGTCGGTGATATCCACGCCATGATGGACTTCATATTTTTCTTTCAGGCCGCGCAAAATAGCCACGGTATCTTCAACCGTCGGTTCATCGACCAATACTTTTTGAAAACGCCTTTCCAGCGCAGCATCTTTTTCAATATAGTGCCGGTACTCATCCAGCGTCGTTGCGCCGACACAATGTAATTCGCCACGCGCCAAAGCCGGCTTCAGCATATTTCCTGCATCCATCGCACCCTCGGCCTTTCCGGCACCGACCATAGTATGCAGTTCGTCAATAAACAGAATGACTTGACCTTCCTGTTTGGCCAGTTCATTCAAAACCGCTTTTAAGCGTTCCTCAAATTCACCCCTGAATTTTGCACCGGCAATCAGCGCGGCCATGTCCAAAGCCAAGACCTGTTTACCCTTGATACCCTCGGGTACTTCGCCGTTGACAATCCGCTGTGCCAAGCCTTCCACAATTGCCGTTTTACCCACACCGGGTTCGCCAATCAAAACCGGATTGTTTTTGGTTCGGCGTTGCAGGACCTGAATAGTTCTGCGAATTTCGTCATCTCTACCGATAACCGGATCCAGCTTACCTTTTTCCGCCCGCTCAGTGAGGTTGATGGTGTATTTATTTAAAGCCTGACGCTGATCTTCAACACTGGCATCATTAACAGACTGCCCCCCCCGGATGCTGTCAACCGCTTTTTCTGCTGCGGCCTTGGTTAAACCTGCTTTTTTAAGGATGTCCTTTAGTGTGCCTTCCGTCTCGCAGGCAGCCAGCAAAAACAATTCGCTGGAAATAAACTTGTCGTTCTTTTTTTGAGCCAGTTTGTCAGTCACATTCAGTAATCGCGACAATTCATTGGATATTTGAACATCGCCTCCTACGCCTGAAACTGAAGGCATGCGTTCCAGTTCTTTATTTAATTCCACCTGAATCATATTCGGATTGACCCCGATTTGGGCCAATAAAGGTTTAATGCTGCCGCCTTCCTGATTGATTAATGCCAGCATTACATGCACAGGTTCTATGAATTGATGATCTTTACCCACGGCAAGACTCTGCGCATCGGCCAAAGCCATTTGAAACTTGCTGGTTAATTTATCCATTCTCATTTTATTTACCTCAGTAATGAATTCTTCTCGTTAGCAACTTAATGGGGCCTGCATAGATTCATTTCAACTCAGCACAGCTATAAAACCTTTTCGTGAGCTACTTCAAATAAAAATTCTTAGCTTTTTTAATGTGAGAAGTCAGTCCCACTATAAATTTTCACATGAGAACTGCCGCTCAAAATTGTCTGCCCCCAGTCCCTAGACTGTTTTCAACACTTACAAGAGGTAGGGGAAGATCATGAACACACAGTCAAACAAAACCATCAGTATCATCATCACACTTATTATGACCTTAGGCTTCATTAACGTAGAAGCCAAAGAAATAAAAAGAAACAAATCCCGACAATTCGGTTTGAACTCACCCTTTTTACTAAAAGACCTGCCAGAAGGTCGAGTAAAAAATCGCTTGAACAAATTACCCAAAAGCTCACGCGACCGGGCTATGAAATGGATGCATAGCTTTACCTTCGCTGAGCACGATCTCAAGCATATTCAAATTGACAAGGACGGCGGCGTGCTTTATGCCGATGATTTCGAGTTAGAAGAAATTACCGCTGGTGAACTTGAAACAGTGGATTCCCCTCAGGCGATTGATGCCGTTCAGGCGTTCACGCTGCACAGCAAGCCAGGCGCAAAAAACAAGGTTTATTTAAACTTTAAAGGCCACACGATTACCGGAACAGCCTGGAATCACAGTGTTACGTCGTTTGCTGCAAGACCGTTTGATACCGATGGCAATCCAAACAGCTTTGGTGCTACCGAGCTCAATCAAATCGCTGAAATATGGCATCGGGTCTCTGAAGATTATGCGCCTTTTGATATTGATGTTACCACCGAGAAGCCGGCTACATTCGGACCTAATGTAGGTCACGTCCTCATTACCCGCAATGTAGACGCCAATAATGTCAACATGCCCAGCTCGACTGCTGGTGGTGTAGCTTACGTGAATGTCTGGGGACGCACTGATTATCACACCAAATACTCTCCTGCTCTTGTCTATTACAATAATTTAGCCTCTGCACCCAATTACATCGCCGAAGCCGCCTCCCATGAACTTGGGCATAACATGGGATTGTCCCATGATGGAACTTCAACTTCTTCTTATTACACAGGTCATGGCTCAGGCTTTGTATCATGGGCACCCATTATGGGCGTTGGCTACTACAACAACGTAACCCAATGGAGCAAAGGTGAATACACAGGCGCTAATCAAGTTCAAGACGATATCGCCATTCTAATCTCTCGCCTGACAACCAGAAGTGATGACCATGGCAATACCTTTGCAAATCCAACACCCTTACATGTTGATGCTTCCAATAAAATTGTTTCAAGCAATCCGGAAAACGACCCCAGCAATTTAAATAATTTCAACAAAGGTGTAATTGAAACAGCTGCCGATATTGATGTCTTCATGTTCGAAAGCGGTGCCGGTAGTATTGAAATCTCAGTAACCCCAGCTTGGGATGCGTTTTATCGCACCTCCAGAAGAGGCGCCAATTTAGACATTGAAGCCGCGCTTTATAACTGGAATGGCCAACTGATACAAAAAGTTGATCCTCTTGATGAAACAGATGCCACTATCAAGGTCACAGTCCCTGCCGGAAAATACTTACTGACCGTTCGCGGCACAGGCAATATCAAAGTGCCTTATACCGAATACGGTAGTCTGGGCCAATATTTCATTTCCGGCAGTTTGGTTGCCAGTACTGATTCCACCCCTCCATCACCTAATCCAATGGGCTGGGAAACATCGCCAGAAGCCGTTGACAGAGCAACGATTGCTATGAAAGCAATCACCGCAACCGATGCATCAGGAACAGTTGAATATCAATTTGTCTGTGTCGCAGGCCCTAACGGATGCGTAACCAGTCAGTGGCAAACAAATCCAAGCTATTCTGCAACTAATTTGATGGCGGGGTATAGCTACAGTTATAAAGTCAAAGCCAGAGACGCCCATGGTAACGAAACCAGTTTGTCAGGCGTTGCAAGTGCTAATACCCAAGCTAACAATGCTCCACAAGCCTTTGCCGGCAGCTATTCAACCAACGCAAATACTGCTTTGACTATTAATTTAGCTAACTATGCAGCAGATGCAGATAACGATCCGCTGTCTTTTTCCATCACCAAAAACGCCGGCAATGGTTCAGTTTCTTTGCAGGCAAACGGTCAAGTCACTTACAATCCGGCCTCAGGCTTCAGCGGTTCCGATACTTTTAGCTTTACCGTAACGGATAGTTTTGGTGCCAGTGCAACAGCAACCATTAGTATTCAAGTGATCGCTACGATTACGACTCCGGATGCACCGTCAAATTTAACCAGTTCCATCTTAAAAACATTAACGGCCAAAAATAAAGGCAAAGAGACCAGCCAAGCCCTTATCGAATTAAACTGGAACACCTCTACTAATGCTACAACCTATAACGTCTTTCGTTGCACTGAACAATTGACTGGAACAAGAAAAAATAAAACCGTCAGCTGCAACTATTCATCCACTCCTTATAAAACCAGCTCAACAAATAATTTTGCTGAATCTCATCCTGGGTACACCGTCCGTTACAAGGTAACAGCGTGTAACAAAGCAGGTGAATCCGGCTTCAGCAATGAAATTAGAGTAACACCCTGATCATTAGTAAAGCCCCCTACTTTACTGATGTAAGCACTAATGGCGCAAGGATGCGCCATTAGTGCGTTTAGCTTCCGATAAAAATCAAGTCGAACTATAAAGCGCTTTCATACGCTGAAAATCTTGGAAACGGAGCGCCAGCGAAGTGAAGATTTTTAGTCCCCGATAGCCGTAGCGCCGGGCGGGTTTTCGTAGCTTGCGGAGAAAACCTGCAAGGCATCGCGAAACGGCGTTAAGTCATGCGAGAG
>NZ_JAUSBX010000044.1 GCF_030651835.1 Methylicorpusculum sp.
AAGGCTATGTTCGCGTTAATAGTAGGCGTCGCCCCGGCAGGGATTGCCGGGGTCCAGAAGTCATGGATGGCGTTGGGCTTTCACATCCTTGTGACCTGGATTCGCTTACGCGGTCTAACGGCTCCGGCAATCCATGCCGGAATGACGGTGTTGATTTACTTTCAACTACTAACGCAAACATAGCTTTTTTAAAGAGGGGGACTGAATACTTGCGTTACTATTGAAGAGCCGTTGAATACTCCAAATTACGGTAAAACCTGACATGATTAATGTAAAAAACTGGCTGATTATCTTATTAGTATTGATTATTATCCTAAGCCTGTACTCGGCGGATTTCATCACCTTGGATAACGTAAAAAATAATGAAAAATACATAAGGTATTTTATTAGTAATAATTACTTTTTTTCAGTCGTTATGTTTTTTACTTTCTGCATCCTATTTATTAACTCACCGATTCCCCTGGCAGCGGTTCTGAAAGTATTAGGCGGTTTCTTTTTCGGCTTTTATTTGGGTGCTTTTTACAATATAGCCGCTACCCTTGCGGCTTGCCTGATCGGGTTTTTAATAAGCCGTTATTCGTTCAACAAGATATTTAAAAATCGTTATTCGGATAAACTGGATTCTATCGGCAATGAAATAGAAAAAAACGGGTTTTATTATTTTTTATCACTACGACTGGTTATGGTTGTACCTTATTTTTTAATCAATATATTGGGGGGTATTTCTAGAATATCTTTCAAAAAATATTTATTAAGCACGCTTATCGGGGTGACGCCTGCTTCATTGATTTATGCCAATGGCGGAAATCAACTCGATCACATCCATTCTATTAAAGACCTGTTCAGTTTCGATATTCTCGTTTCATTAATCATCGTTGTTGTGATTACTTTGATACCTGTTTTTTTGAAGAAAAATAACGTCATAAAATAAGGCACTGTTCGCGTAAATAGTGGATGTCGCCCCGGCAGGGATTGCCGGGGTCCAGAAGCCATGGATGGCGAGGGCTTTCACATCCTTGTGACCTGGATTCCGGCAATCCATGCCGGGATGACTCCCTCAGCCTTACGCGACATTGCTTTGTTAAATAGGTTAGTCACCGTTTACATAGACTCTATCGATAATTCCTGCATCTCAAGCAGAATGGCAGTTCTCTTCTGAAATTATTGGGAAACTTCAGGTTATTTAAGACCTTCGCAATGAATCGGATATGCTGTAGTGACGAAATTGGTCTAATGCCGCTGTCACCTAATTGTCACGATCTTTTGGTGAAATACATCACACTTTTGTGTATTTCAAAAAATCATCTCAGGAGACATTCATGAATAAATCACTACCCCTGGCAGTGACGTTGTCTGCAATCTTTGCCCCTTCAGCACAGGCAAATCTGGAAATCAATTTGCTGCATGCTTTCACCAGCGCCAATGGCGCGCGTAACGGCAGCGCGGAAATCGTGGCTTATACACCCGACCAGTATACTGTGTTAAGTACGATGTCAGGCAGCAGCGGAACAGGTGTTCAGGTTTTATCTTTAGGCAGCACAGGCACTTTGAGTGAACGAGGACTGATTACTTTTGATACGGTTTTTGGCGGTGTAGCCGATATTAGCGGCGCTTCCTCGACGGCTGCAGATCCATTAGGTCGTGGCTTTGGTGCAGTTTCGCTGATACCTAAAGCCAACGGCACGACAGTCGGAAAATTAGGTTTTTTTGATTACCGTGACGGTTCGTTAGGTGCCTTGGCGACCCTGGATGTTGGATATCATCCTGACAGTATCAGGTTTTCAGCAGACGGTAGCCGCTTGTTTGTGGCTAACGAGGGAGAGTTTACCAGTGGCGGTAATACCGATGCACCGGGTTCTATCAGCATTATCGATCTTTCAGGCATTCAGTCGCTCAGCGACTTTGCATCTTTGACCAGTGCCCATGTGAAAACATTCGATTTCCAGTCTCATCATTTGGCCGATGGCCTGACTTTGGACGGACTTCGCTTTAATGATCTGACAGCGACTGAACTCTACCGGCATGTTGAGCCGGAGTTTATTTCCGAGTTAGACGGTCGTTTGTACGTCAGTCTTCAGGAAAACAATGCGATCGGTGTGTTTGATTTGGCGTCGGAAAAATGGGTTGACCTTCATAAACTGGGCACAATAGCGCAGGTTGTTGATGCCTCCGATAGAGATGGCGGTGCGTTTATCAACGATAAAGTAGCCGGATTGCCTATGCCCGATACTATTGCCACGTTCAGTTCAGCCGGAAAAAAATTCATCGTGACGGCTAATGAAGGCGATTTTCGCGTGGATGATAATGACCGGATTCGGGTAAAAGATCTGCCTGCGGGTTCTGTTGACAGTGCTACTGAAGCCGAGCTCAATGCTATTTACGGTAATTACAAAGCGGATAGTGCTTTGGGCCGCTTGCGTATTTCCAAAATAGACGGGGATACCGATGGCGACGGTAAAATAGAGACATTGACCATGACCGGTACCCGTTCTTTTTCCATTTGGGATGCTGAAACCGGTCAGTTGGTCAGCGACAGTGGTTCGTTTGAGACCAAGCTTCTGGAACTGGATCCTACTTTGCACAACATCACTGGCGGTGACACATCTACAAGAGACGCGCGTTCAGCGGACAAAGGACCGGAACCTGAGGGTTTGGCTTTGGGTGAGATCAACGGTCGGCGTTATGCTTTTATCGGCATGGAAAGACAAAACGGTCTGCTGGCTTACGATATTACCAACCCTGAACAAATGGAGTTTGCCGGTTATATCAACAGTCTGGCTGATGGACTGATTTCGCCCGAATCGCTTTTGTTTATTCAAGCGGCTTTCAATCCAACCGGTAAAGACTTGTTAATAGCCGGATATGAGTTGAATGGAGGTGGTATCGGTGTTTACTCGGTTGTTCAACCCATTCCTGTTCCGGCGGCTCTACCGCTGATGGCTACTGCTTTAGCAGGAGTTTTTGGCATGTCGAGACGTAAAAAAATGTTGGGATAACCCTCATTGATGGCGGAACGTTACCCCCAACGACGTTAAGTTAGGCACGGATAGCCGGTGTCCAGAAGCCATGGATGGCGTTGGATTTTCACAACCATGTGACCTTGTTTTCGGCAATCAAGGCCGGAGTGACGGCATTGATGTCCTTTTAACTACTAACCCATCTGAAGGCTTGGCATTACCTCGACAAATGAAAGAGCGTAGTAGTGCGGATAAGGCGACAGCTGCATCCTCGCTGTTAAAGGTGGGTGCGCTGCCGCCGCTTAGCCCCCTACCCATCGGCTTTCACGATAACGCAAACATAACCTAAATTAACCAGCAATTTTCAATTTTAAGAGAAAAAAGGGCTGGGTGAAGCTTTTTGAGGATGTCGGCAGCAGGGCAGATTTATTATTCCGGACAAAATCTGCATTTCCACCCTCCTTGGCGGTCAGATGCCGCTGTCAAGCCCCCCATGGAAGGGTTTACGGCGTTCCTCGAAAGGCTTTTCCCAGCCCAAAATGACGCTGAAGCTATCAAACTGGGAATTGCTGTAAATTAATATCCTGCACTGCTTTCTGCAAGCCCCGTCCGTTTTAAGAATTCTGTGTTTGAATCAATCAACCGGAACAGGTTGAGGATTTTCATTATTTTGCATCGTTGCTTACAGCATCGATTAACTGTCATGGTTTTGACATTTTCTTGTCATCAAACCTTCATCATAATTTCACACAGTATCTTTATTCTTGTGATCTCACGTTAACCCGCAAGAGAGACGAGGACATCATGAACGATTTTAATAAAGACCTGGTTGAGATTGATTCCGGCGATGAGCCGATGAGCAACCTTTCCGATAATCCCCATTTTTCAACGATTTTGGAAAAGAATCTATCGCGCAGACAAATGCTGACGGGTAGTTTAGGTGTAGCAGTTGCAGGCATGTTTGGTGCGTCCGGGCTGTCAAGCATAGCCAATGCTGCGCCAGGTTTATTGCCTCCTGCAGCGGGCGTTAAACCGCCTTTCGCGTTGAATCCAGCGTTGAGCTTTACGGCCTTACCCGTATTGCGTTCGGATACGGCTACCGTTCCGGATGGATATAAAGTACAGACGCTGGCTCCCTGGGGCACACCTATCACCGGCACTTATCCGGTTTATAAAGCCAACGGGTCAAACACAGGTGCTGAACAAGAGCAACAAGTAGGTTCGCATCATGACGGCATACATTATTTTCCAATGCCGAGTGATCCGAATGGTCATGGTTTGTTATGTATCAACCATGAATATGTCGATCAAAACATATTTCATCAAAACGGCGCAACATTGGTCAATGGCCAACGTCCTACTGACGAAGTCAGAAAAGAAATAGCAGGCCACGGCGTCAGTGTTGTTGAAGTCAAGAAAGATGCTGTGAGCGGTGAATGGAATGTGGTCAATGGCCGATACAATCGCCGTGTTACAGCAGAAACTCATTCGGATATCCGGGGTCCTGTGCGTGGCAGCGATCTGGTTAAAACTCTGTACAGCCCTAATGGCACAACAGCTCGCGGTACGATCAACAATTGCGGAAATGGCTACACGCCATGGGGTACTTATTTAACTTGCGAAGAAAACTGGGCTGGTTATTTTGTTAACAAAACAGGCCGTCCAAGAGAACACAGTCGCTACGGTGTAAGCACCAGCAACGGTCGTTATAGATGGGAAACTGCACAAAGCCAGGAGGACCAATATGTCCGTTTTGATGCTTCAGTCAAAGGCACGACAGCTATTGAGGATTATCGTAATGAACCTAACGGCCACGGCTGGATTTTGGAAATCGACCCATTCGATCCTAACAGCACACCTAAAAAGCGAACTGCCTTGGGCCGTTTTGCGCATGAAGGCTGTGTTTTTGCTGCTCCCCAACTCGGTCAACCATTGACATTTTATTCGGGTGACGATTCGCAGAATGAATACATATACAAATTTGTTACCAAAGCGCGTTACACCAAAACTGTCAAAGGCGATATTTTGGACGAAGGCACTTTGTATGTAGCTCGCTTCAACGACGACGGTACCGGCACATGGTTGGCGTTGGATTATAACAATCTGGCTTTCCAGGCTGCGGCCGCAGAAGCAGGTGTCATATTTAAAGATCAGGCTGATGTATTGGTCAATACCCGTTTGGCTGCTGATGTGGTCGGTGCAACTAAAATGGATAGACCAGAATGGGGCGCCGTGCATCCGCAAACCCGCGAAGTCTATTTCACTTTGACCAATAATGGTAGCAGAAACGCGGGTAATATCGATGCTGCTAATCCGCGGGGTCCTAATCCAACCGGTCATATCATTCGTTGGCGCGAGCAAGGCAATCGCTCTTGGGCTGAAAAGTTTGAGTGGGATATTTTTGTATTGGCGGGTGCTGAAAACAACAGTCAAGTATTGCCGGAGCAAGGCGGCCCTGCTTTGACGCAAGACAATATATTTGCGAGCCCTGATGGGTTGTGGATAGACCAAAACGGCATTTTATGGATTCAAACCGATATGAGCGGTTCACAACAAGCGTCAGGTCCTTTTGGTGCTAATGCGATGTTGGCTGCCAATCCTGTCACCGGTGAGATAAAACGCTTTTTGGTTGGTCCCAACGATCAGGAAACTACGGGTGTTGTGTCAACGCCTGATGGAAAAAACTTGTTTGTCAACTTTCAGCATCCAGGTGATAGATCAGGGGTAAACAGTTTTACCAGTAACTGGCCAGACAGCGGTGCCGTATACAGACATCCAGGCGATGCACCGGTAGTTTCAAGTACCAGTGGCGCGCGTCCCCGTTCATCGACCATCGTCATCACGCGTGAAGACGGCGGTATTGTCGGTTTATAAAGAGTAAGCTTTAGCGCACCCAGGAGTAGGTAGTTGGTCAAGGACGATTTAGAGGCAGGGATGCCTCTTTTTTTTTCGGGATTCACATTTACACTTTCGTGCACAGCATGAGTTAAACAGTCAGGAGTCAGTATGGGTATCAGCGTGACACAATTGGTCATTATTATGGTGATCGTCATTTTATTATTTGGCACTAAACGGGTTAGAACAATAGGTGCCGACGTTGGCGAAGCCATCAAGAATTTTCGCTCGTCAATGAAAGAAGGTGAAGGGGATAAAACACTGAGTGCCAATGCCTCCGAAATCAGGGATGGCAAAGTCGAATTGCATGAAGAAAGCAAAGTTTAACCCTCTTGTATGTTTGATATAGGCTTTACCGAACTCTGTGTAATCGGACTGGTCAGTCTCATCGTTATCGGTCCGGAGAAATTGCCAAAAATTGCCCGAATCGCCGGATTTTGGTTGGGTAAAACCCAAAATACCGTTGCAAAAATCAAGGCGGAAATCAAAGAAGAACTGAATGCAGAAGAATTGCGCAGTGCGGTTAATGCGCAACTAGCGGAGGAAGAGTTGAGCCGCATCAGCAATGACATCAGTTTGGCGGCGGAGTCGCTTAATCGTCCGGTTGAGTCGATTACACTGACCGATAGTGCCTTAGATAAAAGCTAAGGTTGCAAGATAAGGCTTTAAAAAACGATCTATACGGTTTATACTTTTATTTAAAGCCCACTGTATAGGAACGATGAAAATGAATACAAAAACGGATAAAGCAAAAAAAACAGAAGTCGAATCATCTGTCACTCAAGAAGCAAAGGTAGCAAAGCCTACCTCTTCAAAAGCAAAGCCGGTTCAAAGTCAAAAGCCGGAAAAAAAGACCGTAACGGCAACAACCGGCGAATCAACTCCGGAAAAATCAGCCAAGAAGAAGAAAAACGAGTCACCTAAAGTGGTCAGAGACAGTTTTTCCTTTCCTAAATCAGATTATCGAAAAATCTCGGAACTCAAGGCTAAATGCCTGACTATGGGCTTGCAGGCTAAAAAAAGCGAAATACTTCGCGCCGGGCTCTTATTGCTGGAAACTTTAAGCGATGAAGAGCTCAAGCTGGCCATCGGGAAAGTGGAAAATCTTAAAACCGGCCGTCCGCTTAATCCGACCGAATAGCTTTTTCAATTTAATAAACATAGGTTGCGGTTGGCGTAGCCAACCCAACATTGCCGCTTAAGCGAGGCGATGCTGACCGAGATATTCTATCCAGTGTTCGGCCAGTTGCGCCAACACCGTCATGAGATTGCGGGGCGATTCCTTAACTTGGTCAAGCGCATAACGTTTGGCATCGCCAGTCAATTTAAGGGGTCGACCACTACGTGGCTTATCCAGAAGTGCGGCGATCCCGTCGATCTCCCTTGCCGTTAGCCAAGTTGACGTGGTTTGCCGACACACCCTAAAAATAGCTGACAATTCCTTTAAGCTGACTCAATTCAAAGCGGGCGAATAGTTAACCTCGATTAATCATTATTGTTGTTCCACCCTCTGATAGCTGCAATTCCCTTTTTTATCATTAATCAGGGAATTGCTGTGCTTATAGAAATCTTTACAGTATTAGTTTTAGTTACCGGTAAAATGACCCGTTTTTGTCGCATCGGCACGACGGACATCCATGGCCAATTTTAAAACACACCTTTCAGTCGCTACGTTTGCAAGCACTGCCTTTGCCGGTGGTTTGTATCAAATTTCGATAGTCGATGCTGTTGATATCCCAAGGTTGATTTTTTTTGGCGTCATAGGCGGCTTATTGCCGGATGTTGATGCCGAAAACTCAGTACCGGCCAGACGTCTTTTTAATAGTCTGGCCTTTTTGGCCGCTGGATTGATTTTATCCCGGCAAACCAATCTGATACCTACAAAGCAGTTATTTTTGTATGCTGTTATTGCTGCGCTGCTGATTCGTTTCCCTTTATTTTATTTATTCAATAAAACAACCAAACATCGCGGCGTTTTCCATTCTCTGCTGGGGGCGCTTTTTTTCGGCTTTCTGGTTACTTGTCTCAGTCATTGGTTTTTGGACTGGGATAGCCTGCAGTCTTGGTATAACGGGATTTTTATTGGTTTTGGTTTTATTGTGCACTTATGTCTGGATGAAATTTATAGCGTCAATTTATCCGGATTTAGAATGAAAAAGTCATTTGGCACGGCTTTAAAATTATTCAGTTATAACGATATGCTTGCTTCCGGTTTATTGCTGGTGGCAGTGATGGCTTTAATGTCTGTAACGCCATCAGCTGAGTCTTTAGGAAGGGTACTTGCTCAAACTAACTGGGGAGAGGTTGCGCGGATGGGTAGTCAGTTGTTGAAATCACTGCATTGACATCAACAAGGATCAGTCTACAATTGCCGAAGCTCGAAAACCTGACTTACCCTTTGTTTACCACTTCGATGTCACTCCTGTAGTCTCTCGTTCTGTTCTTCATAAAGTAATTTCCTCGTTATCAGCTTTACCTGCCCGAATTTAGGCAGCATTTACATATTTTTAGGACTCATTATGTCGACAATAGCTACAGGTACCGTTAAATGGTTTAATGCAGATAAAGGCTTTGGCTTTATTGAACAGCAACAAGGACCCGATGTTTTCGTCCATTTCAGAAATATCCTGAGTGGAAACAGCAACTACAAATCCTTGGATGAAGGCCAGCAAGTCCAATTTAAAGTGACTAGCGGCCCAAAAGGACCTCAAGCAGAAGAAGTGACTGTCATTTAAAGGTCTCATACCAACTCACAACAACAGCATATGTTGAGAGTTGGTAACTGCCCTAAAGTTTGTCGGCTTATCAGTTTTGATCATTTTATCTTGAATGAGCCAAGAAACTGATGACTTCACCAAGTTGAAAGACCATAAATATCCTTTTTTACTGTATTCAAATTTTCCGACAAACGCTTATTTGCCATTCCAAGGCATGATAGGAACGGTTGAAATACTGTTCGCCGGTGCACCATCAATTAACAAGCGGCTGATGGCGACATAAATCAGCGTATTTCGTTTCGAATCAAAAAGACGATTCACCCGCGTTTCCTTAAACAGAATGGACGTGTTTTCGCTGAATGCCGTCTCATTTTCCGGCAATTTGCCATTAATAACGATGGGTCCTACTTGACGGCAGGCAATCGAAAATTGAGAAGGGTCTTCTGCTACTCCCAGTGTGCCTGCAATGCCTCCGGTTTTCGCCTGACTGATATGGCAGGTAACGCCCTGAACTTTGGGGTCATCAAAAGCCTGTACGCAAACCTTGTGGTTAGCTCCAATGAGTTTCCATGCCGTTGTAACACAGCCGATTTCTTCCGATTGAACTGCCGGTGATAAAAAACTGAGAACTATTGTTAATGATGCTAGCGCTTGTTTCATGGGGATGACGAATGAGTGAATAGATTAGGTTCGATTGTAACAAGAAATTTTAAGATCAGGTATTGTGTCGCTAAGGGCTTTGAAGGAACGTGTCTAAGTCCGATCGGCAATTGATGGACCATGGTTTAGGTCAGTCCGGTATTAAATATTGCAGTTTTACTTTGCTTGATTATGAGCTATGGTTACTTCAGGATTAGTATGATTTGTGCTTGATTAAATGTTTAAGTTATTGAAACCTTTAAGGTAAAGTTACATTTTACGAGTTCCGGTCAGCAAGTTGAATAACTAGACGCTTCGGAATTTTTTACCGGCATAAAATATGGGAAACACCCTGCTCTGATGGATTTTGCAACTATTTTCGGCCCTTTTGTTGCTATAAGCGCAATTGCAATCGCCTTCGTATTGGATGAGGGTAATCCGGTCTCGTTAATCAATTGGCCGTCTTTTATTTTAGTCATAGGCGGAACGCTGGGCGCTACTATGGTCGCTTACCCGTTAAAAAAATTTGCGATGTTACCGGTTTTTTTCTGGCAAAACTTTAAGACAGACTCATCCGCTGAAAATCTTGGAAACGGAGCGCCAGCGAAGTGAAGATTTTTAGTCCCCGATAGCCGTAGCGCCGGGCGGGTTTTCGTAGCTTGCGGAGAAAACCTGCAAGGCATCGCGAAACGGCGTTAAGTCATGCGAGAG
>NZ_JAUSBX010000049.1 GCF_030651835.1 Methylicorpusculum sp.
TTTTACCAAGCGGGTAATCAATTCCGCAAGCTCTTCTGTAAACATGACGGACGGGGCAATGGTTTCTTTCATCTTTGTCGGCCTGAGGTATTTCGCAAAATTACCATTATGACGGGATTTTTATGCCTGCGGTATCCCTTATTACCTCACAATTCGACTAAATCTTAATGTGCTTTTCGATCAGATCGTGAAGCGACTTGTTTGAATCGATTCCGTTTAGAACCTGCTCGATGTCTGTCTCAGGATTAATGGCCTTGAGCATTCGCAAACGAGGTAACGGACCCAGTTTGCTTTTTCCGGTTCTAACTCCAGAAATGGATGCTCTTTTCAAACCCAGGAATGAGGCCATTTCATGGTCTACGGTGAACAAGTTTTCATCTTGTCCAAATGCTTTAAACAGCTCGATGAGTTTTGTATCAACGGCTGTTGGCTCGCCATTCTCAAGCTCATCAAGCGCTAGTCTTTCAGCGCCACGCAAACTGAGCCTAAGCAGTTCACTAGACAAATACTCGGGGCTGATTTTCTCCAATAAACCAGGAGTACTAACGATATCTAGTCTGTCCATGGCTTTTAACCGCTGGTTTATGCTTAATCCCATCTCTCCATGTCGTATCTGGCTTATGGTCTCTTTAGTTACGCCTAGAAATCTTGCGATTCCAGCGTCTGTTTTATACCCAAACTGATGCTTGAGTTTATCCAGCAAATCCGCGTTCGAAACATTTGAATCAGTTTTTAGCTTTGGCTCGCTCTTCATCTTCTGAAATTCCTGCCATGAAGTTATATCACGTTCAATTTCACTTTATTACTTCACAATTCTACTGTATCTCAATGTGCTTTTCGATCAGATCGTGAAGCGACTTGTTTGATTCGATTCCGTTTAGAACCTGCTCGATGTCTGTCTCAGGATTAATGGCCTTGAGCATCCGCAAACGAGGTAACGGACCCAGTTTGCATTTTCCGGTTCTAACACTCGATATCGTGGCTCTTTTCAAACCAAGAAAATCAGCCATTTGTTGGTCCGTATGAACCAAGTTCAACTTCTGTCCATACGACTTGAATAAATCAATCAGTTTGACATCAATTTCTTCTGGTTCACCTGCCTCGATCTCGTCAAACACTAATCCCTCCGCGCCATGCAAACTGAGTCTATGAATCTCTCGATATAAATGATCTGGCGCAATCTTTTCGAGCAAATTACTTATTTGGATGCTAACCAACCTATCCATGATTTTGAATCTTTGTGCAATGCTCAAGCCTTGCAAGCCTTGGCGAATCTGACTAACCGTGTCCTTGTTGAGACCCAGGAATCCAGCAACTTCGATATCAGTTTTATAGTCAAAGCCTTCTTTGAGCTTATCCAGCAAATCCGCGTTCGAAACATTTGAATCAGTTTTTAGCTTTAGCTCGCTCTTCATCTTCTGATATTCCTGCCATTCTTGACTAATTTCAATTAAAAAACTTTCGAAAATCGGGACTCTCAAAGAAATGCCCATTGACCACGATTCTTGTGGCAAAGGTAGGCTCACCCGAATCGCAATTCCCAACGACACCGGCGATATAGAAGCCGCCAATATCGGATTGGTCGTCTGTTTTGGAAAAGAACGCCGGCACAGTTCCATGCGAATGCAGATCCATGACCAAATTATACTTATCCGGAAGGACATTCCGATAGGAAATATGACCCGCGCTAAACGAAATTACCTCCGGTTCATACAGTTCGTATTCTTTGCGGATTTTGTCCCACACCACTAACCCGGCCCATTCGTATTCCCCACACAAGAATGTCTTTTCACAAATATCCTGCAAAATCCTTTTCGGAATCTTTCCGTTCACCAAACAGATGCCGACCGCGCCTATTTGCCCATAGGGCAATTTGATTCCCGACTTCGCTACCGGCAACCTAACATCAACCACCTGATTGACGGCTTCGACATACACCCCGTCACTGGCAATCACGAAACGGTGCTTTCCTGTTTCAGGTTTGGGTAATCCTTCTCCATGTAAAGGCTGCATGAGCGTTGGTGTTTCACTAAAAACAATTTGGTCGCGCCGATCGGTGAGGTAGTTAATCATGATACGCGTCAATTAATTCAGCCAAAAGCTCAGTTGAGGAAGTCACTCGTTCAACGAAGTTAAGATCAAAATCCCCCTCAATCCGATAAAGAATTTTTAGGCAGGACCCTTCGCCAATTCCGTGTCTACCATTTTTGATATTGCTGATAGTTGACGAATCAACGCCCAAAGCTTCAGCAAGGCTCTCATTATTTTTAAACTGAAATAATCTTTCAAACGCTTTAATCAAATGTGAGCAATATAGATTTAAAGCTATAGAACCTCGATTTTTAAGCGCTTTAATGTCAATTTCATCAAGAACTTCTTGGTCATTTCCATCAAAATCAGTTGCGCCTGAATCGTTCGGCAACACTGCTCCAACTCCCCTTTGAGCATTAGCAATGCTAAGTGCAATTAGCTTCACTCCTAATTGCTCAGGTCCTATTTCAGCGGTCAAATCCCTCACATATCCAAATTTACAAAGGATTTTCAAACGATAAAAAAGGCTCAAACTTTTTTTGCCTTTCAATATTTTAGAAACCATTGACTCTGATAGCCCCAGAAAATTAGCTACTTCACGGTTTGTTTTGAGATCGAAGCATTTTTGCAATCGAAAGATAATAATTTCATCGTTCATGACATAAACTTGATCAGCCACTCTTCTGGACTTAGCATTTTGCCCTTTTATGCTAATTGAATTTTCAATATGAAACGGGTTTATTCCTGCAAATCCTTGCTGGTCAGGACATACTCACGCGCATCATGTACAGTGTAGAAGTTGATCGTGACGTGCTTTTGCATCCAGCTTTTTAATAGATCATCAAGCTCCTTTTTTGCTTCTACCGATACATCGTCCATAAAGCTATCCGCGTATTCACCGCCAATATCTAAGCCTCTGTTTTGCATCAGCTCGATAACAGCATCGGCATCACAAAGCTCGCTTAATTTAGGTTTCCGGCCATCCCCAACATATATCCTTTGCCCAACTGCAAGCTCGCCGCTATTGCTGTCGATTAAATCTTCAACTGAACTGTAATTGAAATCTTCGTTGTTAGTTGACCACGCTTCTAAATCGCTCATTTTGGTTTTCCTCTACCCATCTTTACTTTGGTACAAAATATCGCCGTTTGGCAAAAAAATGGTCATCTTGTATTCCGGGTGGCAATTTAAAACCCGTCCTGTATCCGAAAATTTTACATTGAAATTTGCCGAATGATTTCCGCCGAATATAACGCCATCTTTGCCGTCAACCAGACACCTAGAGCCTTTCTTTATTTTAGGTAAGCCCCGATAGTCACAAACCCTGTTAATTCCATCTTGCGTGTTACTCATTTGAATCACCAAGTTTTAAGCATGATTTTCGATAAAACCCTCTACGCTACAGCGCAAAAGATTCAAACGCTCATTCGGAAATTTGTCCACTTTTTTCTTGGACAGGGAAAGCCAGAACCGATAATGAGCTTTGTTATCGACCGCATTGTTCTTATCCCCGGCCAGGAAAAGGGTTGAGGGATTGTTCACATGGGAGAACGCACTATCGAACATGACCGATTCCCACGCTTTAATTTGCTTGATCCCGCATTCGTCGGGTAATGTCGCGGACCCCGTGCAGACATTGCCATTGGCGTAGACATTCATTAACGGCGGTTGGTAGAGCTTTGTTTTGGCACTGACCCTGCCGTTTGTTTTTAACGCTGCCACCGCCAGTTTCCCATTACGATTCGCCACCATCAGCAACCTTGGCCAAGGCACATCGATCTTTTTCATCGGCATACCTGTGATATTGAATAGCATGGGGCGAACCTGGGCTGGAACCGTCCAGGCGAGATGGCTTTCGGAAATCGACACCACATTCGGTGGCAAAAGGCTGATTTTTCTTTTACCCATTTCCAGCATTGACCGCAGCACCGATTCAACATCCTCCTTCGACATCAAGCGACCGGCACCGATGACCGACTCCCCTTGCTCATTCGTCACGAAATCGTGCATCGACGCCAGAAAATCACTGGCTCGATACTGAGCATTAGTATCTGAAAGTGCCTTGGCTTGATGGATCAAAATGGCGTGTTTTTGCACAATTCTTGGCTTTTCGCCTTGGTAAAACTCGAAAAAATCGTTAGGTTTCACTCTCAGCCTCCAACGCTGAATTAGTAACCTCGGCCAATCGAATCAACCCTCTCGACTTGGCCAACAAAATTAGTCTCTCACCGACTTCCGAACATGCAAGCGGATGCAACCGAATAATCGCTTCCGGATTTTCTCCTGCTTGTCCGATGTTGTCATAAACATCGCTCACAACTGCTTCTTCCCAACCGAAACCAAAGCCGATGACATGACCGTAATCCAAACAGACATCGCCATGACTTTCGTTGCATCGGTACAGGTTGGACTCCGATGCTTTCAACCCTGATTTTTCAATCCACTTCCAAAGCTTGATCGTTTCCCGAATGAATTTGACCCAGGGATTCTGGTAGATAGCCCGATTGGATTTTCGCCAACCGCATAGCATTCGCCTGATTTCAGCGATTTCCGGCAACTCACCGAACACCGATTTAGAGTTATTGATTAAAATCGATTTCAGGTAGGCAATATGCGCTTCCAGAGACTCCTGCTCGTCGCTTATCTCGGTAAACGGATAAACATCATTTTCCAAAAAGAATTCAGCCAATTCACCGTTGCTCAAATGGCTTTTCGTGTCCAACGCTTCCTTCAGCGCGTCCAGTTCATCGCCCATCATCATCCAGGCCTCGGATAGATCATCGATCATGATCCCTATGCCGCCATTGAAGATCGTCCATTTCAGACAACCGGCCACCGCTCGGGCAAGTTCACGATCTATTTCCAACAAGGAAAATTGGGAGAATCTGGGAAAAACGCCTAACACCAAGAACACGCCTTCGCTTTTATTTTGCTGCATTTCAATACTCATCGGCTCGAAGTCGTTATGCGCCACGCCAACCCCGGCAACACGCATTGACTCTTCGTTGAGGTGGCCCATGACCTTGGCAACGACCTCATGATACAGCCGGTAGATCGCTTCCCATCCTTCAGTTACGGCTTGATCGATTTCTGCTTCTTCTACCAGTCTCATTGAATGGGCCAACAAAATCATGCAGGAAATCCCGCTGCGATAAGTTTCAAAATCGGTCTTGTCTTTGCGCTGACGAATATCGTCGATCAAACCGCTCAAGTCGGTTTCGATCCTGACTTGACCGAACAATTGACCTACAACATTGGTAACTGCTTGGGGTCTATGCCCGTAAGCGTTCGATTGGGCAATTTCGGCAGGTTCAGCCTGAATTGAAAGCATGGCGACTCGTTCTCATTCATGTTTTTATCAATGGGGGATTGATTCCCCCATTCTTTCAACTGCGCTATACCAAAACCATCAGCCTTTGGTTTTAATTTCTTGATGGGGTTTGATTGCATAGTGCAATTCCTCGCCTATCAGCTCAGGCTCGTTGAGTTCGACTTTGGCTAAATGCGGATAGGATGCCGCATAGAGCTTGATCGCTTCTTCCGGGGACAAGTCAGGGGCAGGATCGGCCAATCGAACAGACCCCATTTTGAAAACCCTGACCGGGCGAATGACAGTGGCTTTGTTATTTTCCATGTTGAATTCCCAAAAACTAAAACAATGATTTATCGGTTACGGCAATTTCTGCTGGTTTTGCCCTTGCCGTGTTATCGTCCTGATGATGCGGCTCTTCAAACCGAGATTTTTCCGCAGGTTTATCCGGCTGGTTGTTTTTTGCCGCCTCGGTCTTCGCTTGTTTTCCGGCTTCCTTGATACGGCTCATCACATCATTTAAATCGTTATGGCCGTCTTCGCGCATCTCGGCATAATCAGCCAGAGAACGCGGAAAATCCGCGTCCAAAGCTTGAGGATTGGTGACGACATACAAAGGCATGGCCAATGCGGCTCTCAGTGCCTTAACGGTTTCAGGGGTTTTATCATCGACAGAGCCTTGCAGCACCGGCTGAATCAGGACGGCAAGCTGGTCACCCTTGCGGGTGACCGTGAATTGTATGCGCTCATCGTTTTTGAGCATGTTTTGAAAAGTTTCAAAAATCATTTTATGCGGCCTCGTTTTCAGGGTCTTGGGTGTAACCATGGGTGTTTAAAGACATGGCTTCGTCCTCGTCGTCGAACCAATCCGCATCACGCATATAAGCCGAAAGCTTTGAAGATTCTTCAGCATCCAGATCATCGAACTCGCCCACTTTAGCCATCACCGCATCCAAGGTCGCGCTTTCGTCGTCGCTGTTTGCGGTGCCTGATTCGGTCCGTTCGCAATCCAAGTCGTCTGCCAAATCACCCTTGAACGGGCTTGGCGTTTGATTGCTCAATGCCATGTCTTGATGACAATCATCACCTATAAACTTCAAAACGCAACTCGGTACAAAGCCTGAAAAGTCGTAACCACAGCCAAAAACTTCATCCAAGATTTCATTGTTTTTCTTCTTCATCAGCGCGGCAATTTTGTGTTTCTCGCTTTGCTTTTCATAATGCTCGACGAAAGATACGTCATTGCCGTTTACCGCTTCACGCATTACACCTTCGATTCCTGCTTTGGTGAACGAGCCCAAGAACTCCCTATCCAGAATGAAATGGTCAGCCAGTTTTGCTTGTGTAACATTCAATACGGATGCAGCGCCTTTCGCCCATGTCTTATTCAGAATCGGATGGGTTTTTTCATGCTCGCCCAGCAAATGGCTTAACAGACGATGATTGAAAGCCAGCGTGTCTTCCATACCTAAATCCGACAACGCCCTCACGAATTCCCCTATTTCGCCGCCAATTCTTGTCGGGTCTTTTAAGGACGCTGGCATTTTTTCAAACGGAAACGAACTTCTCACCAACCGATAAAGCGCAAATGTGTTCACGCACAAGACCGCCAGTTTATTATCGGAAATCTGTTTTGCGCCAAGGTCGCGGTAAAATCCTTCGACTTTCTCAATTACTCTGGCTGGGGGAATTGCCGCACTTGCATTGCGGGTGTCATCCTCATTTTCGGCGGAACCAATGCTAGAATCCGGGCTTTTCCCGGTCGCTGGATGGGCGGGTTTGGTTGATTTCTTGGGTAAAGTTTTACTTTTATCGTCGTTGGCGGGAACGAATGACGTTTTCAAGCTTTCTTGGTAGGCCGTCACTTTTTCTTTGTGGCAATCTAGATTAAAGCAGCAATCCTCCGTAATTCGACCCAACCGATCGGGTGAAGTGGATAGCAAGGCACCCAAATGAGCGCATTGCTTACAGCCTTTTTCAAACTGAGATTTGCCAACGCCTTCCCCACCGGACTGGCAGATAATCTTGAAAGAATCCGGTCTTCTTTGAGTGTCGAGAAAAACGACAGCGTATTGTTCGGATAATGACGCTTTTTTCTCTAACATCGCCGCTTCGGTTTTTTGCTCAAAGCAAGCCCGATTCGCGCACCGTCCCTCGTTGATATGTTCTTCGAACAGACTGGATTGCATACTGGAGTTATGAGGGCATCCATTGCAAGCCGTCTTATCGAACGTGGCCTTCGACAAATCCAGAGAGAATGACGCCAATCGGCTTTTCAGTTCAGCAACGGAATAGCCGTTTTCGAGAATTTTGCTGAGCGTTGCGCTCTGGAAGTCGCTGGGCAGTTGCGAGAGCAATTCCGCATGACCCAATTTGATTTGGCGTTCTGTCAGCGCAGTGAGCACTTCCGGAGCCGCATGAAGCAGCAATAACCGCGCATCGAACTTAACAGTACTCCAGCCCAAAAGCCTCAATGCTTCGGCTTTGTCGCCACCGCAGTCGGTTAATACATCCCTTGCAGCAACCGCTTCTTCGGCTGGACTCATATCAGCCCTTTGCGAATTTTCGACGGTGGCGATCAGTCGGGCTTCTCTGTCGCTCAGATTACGCACTACCGCAGTAATTTCAGTTAAACCGGCTTCCTTTGCAGCTCTCCAGCGGCGTTCACCCGCTACCACCCAATAGCCATTGCCATCAGCCACCGGCCTGACAATGATCGGCTGAATCACTCCTTCAGCCTGAACCGAAATAACTAACTGCTGAAATTCGCAGTTATCAAAGAATTTGCGTGGATTGAATCCATCTTGAACGCTGATGTGATCGATAGGCACTTTTGTGAGTTTTGCTTGATGGGTTTGCATGACTTTCTCCATAGCTTTGCCACTTTTTAGGTCTCCCGAAAATACGGCTCGGTTAATAAAAACTACAGAACAACAGTCTCACGACCTTCAAAGAACGCAAGGCCTAAAAATCATTTCCTGCGCCATCGGAATGTGTCAATGACATTGAGACACCCAGTTGTTTTATTTAGTGTCTAATTGTTGTGTATTTATGGGTCAAGTTTCTCCCTTTGTGTTAATAGGCGGATTAATCCAAACGGCGTTAGGCAAGCTGGGTGGTAAAGGGCA
>NZ_JAUSBX010000055.1 GCF_030651835.1 Methylicorpusculum sp.
GTTTTACCAAGCGGGTAATCAATTCCGCAAGCTCTTCTGTAAACATGACGGACGGGGCAATGGTTTCTTTCATCTTTGTCGGCCTGAGGTATTTCGCAAAATTACCATTATGACGGGATTTTTATGCCTGCGGTATCCCTAAAGCAACAACTCCAGGCCAAGTTAATCGAGCACAGGCATTACATTAATCAGTACGGTGAAGACATGCCTGAGATTCTTAATTGGAAGTGGAGCAAACGCCCATGAATTCACAACAATCCAGGGATTTTGGAGACAACGACCTGTTAAGCAGGGATGAAAATGTCGCCAAACCTTTACACCTTTACCTGATTCGTCATGGCGAAACCGAGTGGGCTATCTCCGGTCGACATACTGGTAGCTCGGATATTCCGTTAACCACAAATGGCGAGAATGAGGCGCGTGAACTAGGCAAACATATCCGCGACATTGCCTTTGAACATGTGCTTTGCAGTCCGCTCAAGCGTGCCCGGCGCACCTGTGAACTGGTTAGCCTGGATCAAGCCCCGGAAATCGAAGCAGATTTGGCGGAATGGGCTTTTGGTGATTATGAAGGGCTGCATTTAGCCGAGATTCTACAAATACACCCAGGCTGGAATGTGTTGGCGGACGGTTGTCCAAACGGTGAAATGCCCGCACAAATTTTAGCGCGCACTGACCGGCTGATTGCCCGTTTGCGTCAGCTTAAAGGTAATGTTGCACTGTTTTCACATGGCAAGTTCGGCGGCATTTTGGCGGCGCGATGGATCGGATTACCGATCACTGAAGCCAGTCATTTCCCGCTGGGAACCGCATCGGTGAGCATGCTGGGCTACGATCATCATCACCCCGAGGTGTCAGTGATCGACTTATGGAATGTGGTCGGACATAAATCATTAGACACTTTAAAGTTAGCAGGTACGGCGGAGATAGGCTAAGACTCAACTATGGCATGAGCGCTAATCAAACCTCTCGAGACAATAAATCAAGTAATTATTCAGTGCGTTTGGGCCCTTATTGATTGAACCGCACCAACAGGCTGTAGAGACGCAACATTTTGCATCTCTAACCATGGAAGCGACGACCACATTTTTTGGAGAATGAAAATGCATCAAACGATAACGCAGCGCTTGACAGACGCTTTGCAAGATGAATATAAATCGCGTGCGACCTATCGAAAAGTAATTGAAAAATTCGGTCCGGTCCGCCCATTCGTCAACATTGTTGAGGCCGAGGGTCGCCACGTCGACGCCTTGATTGCATTGTTTGAGAAGTATCAAATACCGGTTCCGGAAGATCGTTGGTCTGAACGGATCACTGTTCCTGATACGTTTGAACAAGCTTGCCTAAATGCGGTCGCTGACGAAAAAGCCAATAGGGCAATGTATGACCAGCTGATCGCTGCCAGTCCGGAACCGGATATTCGCCGGGTATTGGAAAACCTGCAATCCGCTTCCCGTGACCGTCATTTGCCGGCTTTCGAACGTAACGCTTCGAAACACGGTAAAGGTGGCATGAGAAAGCACGGTTAGGGTGTCTCGTTGATTAAATCAACTTCCTCATTCTAGCGAATGCGGGGATGACGAAACGTACTGTGCTGTTCTGACTGTCTTCCGCACTTGCAGCAACCAGCTCAATTAAGAAAGTTCTTTCAGGGAAGTTTCAAATGTGTATCAATTTATGTGACATGAAGCAGGGTGATCGGGGACGCGTGGTAGGTTTCCGGAAAAACTTTTTGCCTTATCAAAAGAAACTGCTGTCTATGGGTTTAACGCCCGACACTGAATTTGAACTGGTACGCATTGCGCCCTTAGGCGATCCGGTTGAAATCAGAGTGCGCGGCACCGATCTTAGTCTGCGGCAGAGTGAGGTGGCTGGATTGAAAATTGAGCGCCTTAAAAACGAAGCACTCAGTTTGAAGCCAACACCGGAACAGAAGTCGGAATATACCATCGCTGTCATCGGCAATCCCAACTGCGGTAAAACCACCCTTTTTAATGGTCTGACCGGTGCCCGTCAACATGTTGGCAATTGGGCGGGGGTTACTGTCGAACAAAAAACCGGCTTTTACCGTTACGAAAATAAAGCCGTCAAAGTGGTCGATTTACCCGGCATCTATGCGCTGGACGTGAACGAGACGGCTACTTCTCTAGATGAAAAAATCGCCAGGGATTACATCCTTTCCCAGCAGGCCGACCTGATCATAAATATCGTCGACACCTCCCATCTCGAACATAACCTGTACCTGACCATACAACTCCTGGAAATGGAGCTGCCGATACTGGTGGTTTTGAATAACATGGACGATGCCACAGGCCAAGGTATAACCATCGATTGCGATGAATTGGCCCGCAACCTCGATTGCCCCTTGGTTTCGTTGATCGCAACGCGGGCCGATGATGTCAGAGCCCTGAAAGCGACGATTAACCAGTTAGCCGAAAATAAAACGCTGTCGACTTTCTCTATCGACTATCCGCTAGAGGTTAAAGCTGCGCTGGATAAGCTCTCGCCATTAGTTGAACAAAAATTAGCCAACCGGTTTGGCAATTCGCGCTGGTTTGCAGGCAAACTGCTGGAGCGGGACGGTTTCGCGCTGAGTCATGCCGATGCTCTGCTGACTGAGACAGCGGAAAAACTGCGCAATGAGATTGAAGACAAAGCCACTGAAGATGCGGATATCATAATTATTGACAGCCGCTACGGATTTATCAGCCTTCTGGTACAAAAGACACTGACCAGGCAATCCGGGCAGGCTCCGAGTCTGTCGGATACAATCGACAACGTGGTATTAAATCGATTTTTAGCCATTCCGATCTTCCTCGGGGTAATGTATTTGATGTTCACCTTCACCATTAAACTGGGCCGGGTCTTCAAGCCGTTTTTTAACGATCTGGCTCAGGCATTTTTTGTGGACGGGTTGGGCGCATTTTTAGGACTGATGAACAGCCCGCAATGGCTGATAACACTGATTGCCACGGGTGTTGGTAACGGCATTCGGGAGGTGGCTGCGTTTATCCCGATTCTCGGTTTTCTGTATCTGTTTATTTCAGTACTTGAAGAGTCCGGGTATATGGCCAGAGCGACTTTTGCGATGGATCGTTTCATGCGTGTATTGGGACTCCCCGGCAAAGCCTTTGTACCAATGATCCTGGGCTTTGGCTGTAACGTCCCGGCCATGCTTGCGACCCGCACGCTGGAGCGTCCGCGTGACCGGCTTTTGAGTCTGGTGTTGAATCCATTCATGACTTGCGGCGCTCGCTTGGTGGTATTTACACTGTTTGCGGCCGCCTTTTTTCCGGATAACGGCGGGATGGTCGTGTTTGTACTTTATATGATAGGGATTGTGGCTGCTCTGCTGACGGCGTTACTGCTGAAACACAGTTTTCTGAAAGAGGAATCCTCTCTGGTGATGATGGAAATCCCCAGCTATCACATCCCGAAGCTGAAAAATGTGTTGATTAACAGCTGGACTCGGCTCAAAGCATTTATGGTACGGGTCGGTAAAATCATTATTACCATGGTGGTGATCTTGAACCTGCTCAGTTCGTTGGGAACAGACGGCTCATATCAAGCAAATAATATTGAACATTCAGTGCTCAGTGCGGCTGGGCGTGCATTGACGCCGACGCTGGCGCCACTGGGTATCAGAGAAGATAACTGGCCTGCAACCGTTGCGTTATTTACCGGGATTCTGCATAAAGCCGTCGTGATCAGCACGCTGAAAACCATCTACTCGGAAAGTCCCGCCGCTAAGGCAGCTCTTCAAGCACAAGACTTTAATCTTAATGATGCGGTCAAACGGGCTTTTATGACGATTCCCATGGGGCTGAAAAAAATGATCGGGATTGGGGTAACGCAACCGACTAGCCAAAATACATTTATTACCGAATTGCATACCCATTTTGAAGGACAAGTAGGCGCTTTTGCCTATTTGCTGTTTGTTTTGCTTTATTTTCCCTGTATTGCCACTTCAGCGGCTGCCTATAGAGAATCCAGCCTGCGCTGGTCGGTATTCATGGTGTTCTGGTCCACCGGTCTAGCCTATCTGACTGCAACGCTGTTTTATCAATTAGCGACCTATAGCCAGCATCCGCGAACCTCAATGGCATGGCTGACAATGATTGCGTTAATCACAATCGCTGTGGTGCTGATATTTCGTTATTGGGGCGGACAGCATCAAGCTTCTATGTCCATCAACGCCATTAAACCTTCAACCAAGGACTAACGAATGCCGTATAAAACTTATTTCGACAAAATCGACGCCCAACTACTGAAAATCAGCCCCCGCCGGGACATCATGTTGTTGCGCGTTATTGCCGCGGCCATTCCGGTGGTCTGTTTTGCTTTGGATGCCTTTTATGACATGCCGGTGCTTTATTGGTTGGGTATTCCATTTTATTTGATCTGTCTGGCGCTTTATCTGGAAGCCTTGTTAAAAACCATCCTATTGATGCACAAGGTTTCAGCAGAGTTATTAATCGTCTTAGTGATGATCGTCACTTTGATTGACGGTGAACCGCTGAGTGGTGCGATGGTCGCTTGGTTTATTGGGCTGGGGCTTTATATTTCGTTTACGATTATCAGAAAAAACCGTGAAAAAATCGAAGTGCTGATTCAGGACAGCAAAAAAACCGCCCAAGTCATGCAGGGCGATGAAATCCATGAAATTCCGCTGCTGGAGGTGCAAAAGCAGGATGTGATCATCGTACCCAAAGGCGCCATGATCACCGTCGATGGCGTTATCAGCGAAGGTGAGTCTTCTATCGATGAAGCCTTTGTGACCGGTGAGCCTTTTCCGGTATTTAAACAACGCGGCGATGCAGTGATTTCCGGCACCTTGAATTTAACCGCGCCACTGCAGGTGGTCGCGGAAAAAAACGGTAATGACGCGTTTATTGCGATTATGACGCGGGAAATCGAAGCCGGACTCCAGCAAAAATCCACCTTACAGAAACGCGCCGATTTAACCGTTCAGGTGCTCATCCTCGGCGTCACAGCCTATGCCTTTTTGCTGTTGTTTATGACCGGCAGTCTGCATCTGATGGCTACGGCGCTTGCCGTGGTGTGTCCCTGTGCCTGGGCCTTGGCAACGCCCACTGCCTTTGCCGCCAATATCGGCCGCTTAGCGCGTAGCAACATTCTGGCTCGCGGCGGCGAGCCGTTGGAAAACATGCAGGATATTAAAACCCTGATTTTGGATAAAACCGGCACTGTCACGATGGCTGTTCCGGAAGTCAGCCAGGTGATTGCCCTCACCATGGCCGAACAGGACTTGCTGACCTTATGTGCATCGGTTGAATCCCGATTCGATCATCCGATTGCCAATGCAATCGTCGCGTATGCCAATGGGCACGGTGTGTCGCATTTGCAAAAAGTGACCCAGGTCGAAGACTTGCCGGGCCGTGGCATAAAAGCCCGAATCGGAGCTGATGAAGATCTGATCGGCAGTGAGGAAACCCTGCAGCAACTCGATATCGAACTGCCCGCTTTAGATTACACCGGTAGGGCAATATGGGTGGCTGTTAACCGAGAAGTTAAAGGGGTGATTGTTATTCGCGACATTATCCGTGCCGAAATGCAGGGTTTGGTTGCTGCCATCCATGACTGCGGGATCAAAACAGTACTGCTGGCCACAGGTGACAATGAGGAAAGCGAAGCGAAACGGGTGGCTGAATACATCGGTGCCGATGGCTATTTTTTCAACTTTAAGCCGGATGATAAAACTGCGTTGGTCAAGAAGATGCAGCTGGAAGGCAAGGTTGCCATGGTGGGCGACGGCGTCAACGATGCACCGGCCCTGGCTGCAGCTAATGTCGGGATTGCCATAGGCGGCCATAAAAATGTCAGTTTGGCGGTCATGTCTGCCGATATTGTGATTCTAGGCGACGACGCCAAGGACTTGATCACGATACTGCGACTTAGTCGAAAAATGGGCGGCATTATCAAGCAAAATTATATCTGGGCAATGGGCTTTAACGCGATTGGGCTAACCCTGGCAACCCTCGGAGTCCTTAACCCTATCGTGGCCGCATTATTTCATCATCTCAGTTCGGTCTTTGTCGTAGTCAATGCTGGTCGGTTATATTTCACCGGCATTGAAAATTCTCCGGTCGGTCCTTTGTTTCAGAAAATGGATGAAATCACCCGTCGAAAACAAATGAGCCCGGTGGAGCCTTTGGTAATCAATACTGAAAACGCTACCGAATCCATGGTTGAACAACAGCCCTGATCGTAAAGCGTTATTCAAAAAGAGACGATAAATGCTGCTATGGATCATGGGTTTCAGTGCTTTAGGCAGCGTCGGCGCTGTCTGTTGTGCGGCCTTGTTTTTGTTTTTTCCGGAAAGCATTCGCAAAGTGCTTATCCCTTGTCTGATCAGTTATGCGACCGGGACATTGCTCAGTGCCGCATTTCTCGGCATGCTTCCCAACGCATTGTTACAGGCACCGGCAATCCCTGTCATAGCTACGGTACTTGCCGGTATCCTAGGTTTTTTCATTTTGGAGGATAAGGCTTGAATAATGACATCGAAATCGAATTCCACGCTATCAATGATGAATCTCAGGTCCTCGCAACTTACGAAAAGCAGCTGGCCGAATGCGGTGAAGAGCAATCTGCCGGCTATTTTGAAAATTTAGAGTGGTGGCGCCTTAGTTCTTTTAGTTTTTTACGGGCTACTAGAAATCAAGTGTCCTGGATTAAAGCAATGCCAGAAATATCAACCCTAACCGCAGTATCACTGGCAGCGGTTCTTACCGGCTGTGCATCGCTAGAACAAGGGGCTATGCCAAAACAAATTATTACTGACCGTCAGGCGGTATTACACGTGATCACCGGTAGTAAATTGAGGGACCAAATGCACCGGGTGAACAACCTGATGTTAGAGCGCAATATGACAGAACTGGAATTAGATAGCCAAAGGCGGCAGATAACCTCACGAGTATTGGATGTTGCCACAGGCGCTGAAAGCGCGATGGACTGCATGTTAGCAGGAGTGCCTAGTTTAAATCTCAATGCCGAAAGGCAAAAGTTGTTCCTTGCTCTGGCAGATAAGCTCCGCAACGAAGTGAAAACCCTCAAAACTCAAGCCCAAACCCATCAGTTAGCCGATATCCCCGCTACGTTGGATAGAATGGACACTACCTGTAAATCCTGTCACGAGTTGTTCCCTGACTTTACTATCGATCAGGCCTCTATAAGCTGATGCTGATAACTCCGTCGTGGCTCTCTAATTTGACACTTTTAGCGCGAGCCATTTTCGGACGTTGAACGATTATTGATAGGTTGTAGGCAACTTAGTTAATCCTGGCTAACGTCAACATGGCAAATGCCCCTCAGATTTTATCTGAGTGATCAACCTATGACGGTTTAGTGTCATTCCTGCAGGCGGTACACATACTCCGTCAATGCTAAAATTCGACTGCGAGCAGCTGATTCGCTATCTTGCGGAGGATAATTGTCGAAGTACAATGAACTTTGGTTATTAAAGGCATTTCCCCAGATCGGCATTTCGCGCGGCCCATGCGCCTTGACCTCCTGACGTCCGTCTATGATCTGAAAAACCCGGTCAAACGGGAAAATGCCATTGTTATTCTTGGCGAGTACGGTCAGGTTGGGCACTGGCCTCGCTAACAACGATTTTAGCGGTCCATCATCACCCTTGCCGGTTAAGCCATGACAAACGGCACATGCCGAATTGTATTCATTTTTTCCGACATCCAACTTTTCCGCGGCAAAGGCAGTATTTGATAAGCCGATCAGCAGGATTCCGAAAGATGATAATGACAGAGCCCGGAGTTTCTTAGAAATAGTCATGTTGCCTCCAAAAAGGGTATTGTACAAAAGGCATGGCTTTAGTGATGGCTGTGTTCATGCGCATGTTCATGGGGTTCAAAAGGTTCGGTTTTCAGGGTGCCGTTTAAAAAATCCTTTACAGCTTGTTCCGGATTGGTTTCCTTGGTGATCAAGGCTTGAATATTTCTTTGTTGCAGGCGACTCGCTAGCCCGGCGCCCATTCCTCCGACAATCAGCACCTGAAAGTGATCCAAAGGGGGTGGCTCGAAAGGAGATGACTCATGGAATGACTCTTCTTTAGGCAGCTCCAGCAATTCTTTCTCGGAAATCGCATTATTATCGATGGTATACATCCAGACTTTTCTACACCGGCCGGTATGTCCGCTTATTTCTTTTCGATTCTGACTGGCGAAAGCAATTTTAATACCAATTCTTGATTGACTGGTCTAACGTCATGCTTTCGAAACGCTGTTAAAAAAGATCGAATTAATAATTGGATGGTAAAAGCGGTTCGATGCCTTCAAACTTAGCGTCTGGATGATGTTTAACAATCACTTGACTGATTGCGTCTATGCGTTCTTTTGGAATATCGACCATGACCAGCAATTGGCCTGCTTCAATAGCTTCTTCATAGTTTTTAACCTTTCAATTACCCACCTGAAGACCCGCCAGTCCGCTCATGATGGCGCCGATGGTCGCGCCGTAAAATAAAATGCCCAAAAGCGGTCCTCCTGCAATTGCAAAACCGGCAAATCGCAAAGCCACCATGCCTGCCAGTACGCCGGTTACACCACCCAGTGCGGCACCCCGTTCCAGCGCAGGGATGAAATCGGTTTTCTGAAATACTGATGCTTCGGGCATATCTTCCAGGGGCGTGTCCCGTTTTGCCAAAATGTGTAGGTAACGGTCTTCGATGCCTTCTCCACGTAACTCATCAACAATTTTATGCGTTGTGGCAATATCCGGAACTAAAAAATAGATTCGTCTCACGGTCTTCTCCCGTTCAATTTGGATTTTTATAACCGGCAGGAAGAGGGCGCCGGTTTAATTGATAAGGCGGTCTGTTATGTAAGTAATTGCTTATATTGTCCTGAAAATATTTGCATGAAAGCAAGCGTTTTGATGGTTTCTTGAGTGAACATTCAGGAAACGTATCAGCTCACCCCTTCCTATTTTATTGGGTGTAGGAGCTTGATTTCAAAGGACGCATGAATACATCCTTGTAGCTCTCTGGAACATCCCTGTTGCAGAAGCCTTTTCAATCAAACACCTACACCTTCTATTTCAAGCGGGCGAGTAGTTACCAGGAAACAAAGTAACTGGGTAGTGGCGGATTTATCAGCAGGGAAGGGATCAATGCTGTTAATTTAAGGCAAACGTAAGTCTTTTGCACACCTTCCGGCAAAGGATCTATATTCAGGACTTGGTAAATAGCCGCCAGTTCCGTTTTCGGACGCGCTGCTGCACGGGCAGGATCTTTCCCAGACTGCTCCGGCGATATAGCAAGGTTCTACCGCTAAACCCACTCGGCACACAAATTCTCGGCTTGCTCCAGCACCAGTTGAACCGCCTCTTCCTGTTTGGCTGGCGGGTATTTGTATTTGCGCAAAATACGCTTGACCATCAACCTCAAACTGGCACGAACGCTTTCCCGCACCGACCAATCGACACGGGCACTTTTACGTAAATTTTCCGCCAATTCATGGGCTATTTTTTTCAGAACTTCATCACCCAGCGCACGCGCCGATTCCTCATTGTTTGCCAACGCATCGTAAAAGGCCAGTTCATCGGCATTCAGACCAAGATCGTCGCCCCGGTTGACGGCTTCCTTAAACTTCTTTGCCATCTGGATCAACTCTTCCATCACCTGCGCGGTTTCGATAGAACGATTCTGATAACGTTTGATGACGTTGACGAGCAGTTCAGAGAACTTATTTTGCTGCACGACATTACTGGCGAAGCGGGTTTTGATTTCGCCTTCCAGCAAACGCTCCAACAATTCAACGGCGAGATTGCGTTCAGGCAGGTTGCGTAGGTCATTAAGGAAGTCTTCATCCAGGATGCCGATATTGGGCTTATCCAGACCCACCGCATTGAAGATGTCCACCACTTCTTCAGATACCACCGCCGAACCGATGATCTGGCGAATGGCGAGCTCACGCTCTTCATTGGTTTTCTTTTTGCTGCTGAGGTCTTTCTTGGTCAGGAGTACTTTGACTGCCTGGAAGAAGGCGACTTCTTCACGCACGGCCTTGGCCTCATCCAGCGTGCAACATAAGGTAAAGGCCTTGGACATCGCCAAGGCCGTGTCGCAGAAGCGCTTCTTGCCCTCTTCGATGCCGAGCACATGGTTGGCGGTCTTCGCCAGTAGGTTATGGCCTCCGGTCAGGAATCCGCTGTAATCGAAGGTGTGCAGCATAGCCCGCAGAATATCCATTTTTTCGGCCAGCACGGCATAGGCTTCATGGGCATCGACCGTGAGGCTGCCGCGTCCTTTGCTGGCCGTGTATTCTTTCAAAGCTTGTTTTAGGTCGCTGGCAATGCCGATGTAATCAACCACCAAACCGCCCTGTTTGTCGCGGAATACGCGGTTTACTCGGGCAATGGCTTGCATCAGGTTGTGGCCTTTCATCGGCTTGTCCACATACATCGTATGCACACATGGCGCATCAAAACCGGTCAGCCACATGTCACGCACGATCACCAATCGCATGGGGTCGTCGGGATTCTTGAAGCGTTTTTCCAGTCGTTTTTTGACTTGTTTGGAATAGATATGGGGGCGCAACAAGGGCTTATCGCTGGCAGAACCGGTCATCACCACCTTGATCACGCCTTTTTCGGGATCATCATCATGCCAGTCGGGTCGCAGGGCGATAATCGCATTATAAAGATGTACCGAGATTTCGCGGCTCATGGCTACGATCATGGCTTTACCGGATTGCGCTTTACTGCGTTCTTCAAAGTGGGCAACCAGATCGGCTGCCACTTGCTCAATTCTGGGTTCTGCTCCGACAATGCTTTCCAATGCCGCCCACTTACTCTTAAGCCGGGCTTGCTGATCATCTTCTTCGTCTTCCGCCAGTTCATCCACTTCGGCATCAATGTCGGGCAATGACTCGGCCTTCAAACCCAGTTTAGCCAGGCGTGATTCAAAATAAATTGCGACTGTCGCCCCGTCATCCCGTGCCTGTTGCATATCGTAGATGTGGATGTAATCACCAAACACGGCGCGGGTGTTGCGGTCTTCGGAGGCTACCGGGGTGCCGGTAAAAGCGACGAAGGTTGC
This sequence comes from Methylicorpusculum sp., assembly GCF_030651835.1. GTDB lineage: Bacteria > Pseudomonadota > Gammaproteobacteria > Methylococcales > Methylomonadaceae > Methylicorpusculum. The sequence continues at coordinate 11,078 of NZ_JAUSBX010000055.1, forward strand.
ATTGGGTAAAGCGTCTCGCAAATGCTGGGCATAGCCGACCTGGTAGTACGAGGCAGCATCCGAAACGGCATCTTGCTGAGTCGACAGGTCACTACTCGACGAGTTACCCCGTACTTTTCTGGTTTTTAGCTTGGCTTCAAAACCATACTGCGTGCGGTGCGCTTCATCGGCTATCACGACAATGTTATGACGATCCGACAGCACGGGGAAGCTGTCTTCATCCGCTCCGGGCATGAACTTTTGAATAGTCGCAAAGACGATGCCGCCAGAGGGGCGATGGGCTAACTTGGCCCGCAAATCTTGACGCGTTTCACCCTGGACGGGCTGCTCGCGCAGTAAATCCTGAGCCAGCGAGAACACGCCAAACAATTGCCCATCCAGATCATTGCGGTCGGTAATGACCACGATGGTCGGATTTTCCATCGCTATTTCGCGCATCACCCGGGCGGCAAAACAGGTCATGGTGATACTCTTGCCTGAACCTTGGGTGTGCCAGACCACCCCGCCTTTTTGACTGCCACCGGGTCTTGACGCAGCTATGACCTGAGTGATGGCTGAACGCACCGCATGGTACTGGTGATAACCGGCAATTTTCTTGACCAGTGTGCCGTCATCTTCAAACAGGACAAAGAAGCGCAGAAAATCCAGCAGATAGTCTGGAGCCAGGACACCGCGCACCAGTGTTTCCAGTTCATTAAATTGACCGAGCGGATCAAGCGTTAATCCGTCAATGGTTCGCCAGGCCATAAACCGCTCTGCTTCGGCAGACAGGGAGCCCATTAAAGCTTCAGTGCCGTCCGAGATGACCAGTATTTCGTTGTACTGGAATACATCCGGGATTTGCTCTTTATAAGTTTGTATCTGCCCGTAGGCTTTCCATACATCGGCAGTCAGGTCGGCTGGGTTTTTCAGTTCCAGCAGCACCAGCGGCAAGCCGTTGACGAATAGAATGATGTCCGGGCGACGGGTATATTTGTGGCCTTTGATGGAAAACTGATTGATTGCCAGCCATTCATTTTTTCCTTTGCCCTCCGGGAGAAGCTGGCCCTCAGGGCCGGATGAGGGTGAATCCCAGTCCATCAGACGGACAAAATCGCCTCTTGTTTCGCCATCGATCTGATAGTGCACCGGCACGCCGTTAACCAGCAAGTGATGAAAGTGGCGATTGGCTGCCAGTAGCACCGGCGTATCCAGATTCAAGACCTGCTGTAAGGCATCTTCGCGGGCGACCAAAGGCACCCAAGGGTTAAGCCGGTTGATCGCATTGCGCAAGCGTTCTACCAAAACCACCTGACTGTAATTGCTGCGCTCCGGCGTCTTGCCATCGAAGGCAAGGTCAGGGCCATAGACTGAGGTGTAGCCAACATCGTTTAGCCAGCTCAGGGTTTCTTGTTCCAGTTGGTCTTCGGTCATGGTTTTTATTCCAATACTTGCCAATACCCGCCTTTAGGCGGCCCAATGCGCGCCAAGCGCTCTTCTTGCTTAAGTTTCTCAATTTGTTTTAAAACAGCACGTTTGCTAATGCCTAGCGCATCGCCCAATTGCTGAGTCGAACATTGCGGATTTTCAACCAGTAGCTGAAGAATTTTGTCCTCGGTTTTTGGTGAACTTATCGGTGAACCTATCGGTGAACTAATTCCCGACGCGTCTGTGGAATTTGCAGAAGCAACCACCGCCCAATCCATCTCCAATACTGTTTGGTCAAACGGCTCGACCGTATCGGGCAAGCGCATGACTTGCCCTTCGGCTACCCAACCGGCGCGAATTTTCGGCAAACCGGAGCCCGCCCGTTCTCCCAGATTGATCAATAAAAACAACTGGTGCAAGGTCCGGTTACGACAGTCACTGGCACCGCCGTGCAAAGCCTGCGCTACCGGCACTCGCATCATGCCGGGATTACGAAACACAAAGCCTGCCGGTTGTTTCACCACCGGCAACCGCGCAAAGACCAGCTCGGCAGCATGGTTGAGCGTGACATAGCTGTCGATGGCCAGAGCCGAATCGCAGGCGGCAATGGATGCAGCACAAACGCCCGCACAGGCTTGCCCAATGTTGTGGAAGTGAAGTAGTCGCCGGTGCTGTGCATGGTGTGAAAACATTCTTTAGTAGGGAGCCGTTATATTAAAACAATCTTTAATAGGATGCGTGGTTATGAAAGAAAAGTCGAATGAGTAGCGAGTTAGCTAATTCAAATTTTCCAACTGCGTCAGCCAATTATTGAAACGTGGGCAGTGTAGACGGATGTTGACTAACCCGGCCAGTTCAATGATCTCTGGGCCATGCAGCTTTTTGTCATAACCGGGAAACAATTTTTTCATTCGATGCGATGGGCTAGTTTCTACGCTATCGTTCACCAACTCCGGCGACTCGCAGCGATTAACGGCCTCTTGCATTTGGTTTAGCTGGTTGGCGGAGCCTTGCAGCCATTCTATGGCTTTGTCCGGAACTGCAAACAGTAAGGCTTCAAATTCATACTTCTGTACATAGGGAATCAGGCGGTTGCTGAAGGACGGGTCAATCGTCTCACGAATTGCCATCTCCAATTCTTCGACACTGCGTTGTCCTCGTCCCTTGAAACCATAGTAATCGTAAAAAGTGGTGACACGATCAAATGAACCCAATAGCCTCGGCAGTTCCCCACGAATTTTATCCAAACTGACATTGCCTCGAATATCTATGGGGGTTACCGAATAATCAAACTGCAATAAATGCGGCCGTAACACTCGACTAACAAACTCCCTCTCCGTCGAACCTTCCACGCTGATGCCTAATCGCTTCATTCCGGGGTGCCTCCCAGTACGTTCATTTCCCAAACGTCACCTAACTTATAGTGGTCTAACCAAGCCGCCACTTCTGTTTCTTGTAGACGACGGAAGACCGAAGCATTATTGACTTGATCAACGACAACGAAATCTTCCCAACTGAACTGGTTAGCCAATGTCACTGATTGTGTCGAGGCAATGATCTGGGTTTTCTCGCTAGCAGAACGCATGAGGCTTGCCAGTAGCTGCATCGCAAACGGGTGTAACCCTAGTTCGGGTTCATCCAGCAAAATAATCGTAGGTAATCGCGGCTGCAATAGCAGCGTAACTAAGCAAATAAAGCGCAAGGTACCGTCAGAGAGCATGGTGGCATCGAAATAGTCGTCACTCCCTTTATGCTTCCACCGTAAACGAATCATGAAATTGGGTTCAGGTTCGAAGATAAAGTCTTGAAAAAAAGGGGCTACTCTCTGAATAGTTCGTACTATGTGCGTGTAAGCGGGGGTATTTCGGATGCCATACAAAAATGCCGCCAGGTTTTCTCCTTGTGGCATTAGCCGGTTGGCTCCAAAAATGTTGTATGCCGTTTTTACCTTGGCAGTGTCGCTGGTATCGTGAAAATGATAAACCTTCCAGTCTTGCAGATAACCGGCAACATGTTCTGATGGATTAAGCGTCCCTGCTGCAGGTAGCTTTGACTCCAAAGCGCCTGCGCCTGCTAAAGGGTATGCTTTAGTTCCCCCCAGATACCTCAACTCGTCCGCATAAAAAAGTGCGGCTTCCCTGGCAAATACCAACGTATCATCAGTTGTCGGCACCAATTCTGCGCGATAGCCATTGGGCCTGAAATGTAGATCGATCACCATCTTTTCGGTAGTCTTGCGTCCAAAGAACAGCGTTCTGTCCGCACCGTTGAGTTGTGTCCTTACATGTAACTGCATTTCCTTATCCACCAGCTTATTCATGAACTTGAAAAAACTGATGAAGTTGGATTTGCCTGCACCATTGGAGCCAATCAAGATATTCAGCGGAGACAACGATAGGTCCAGTGACTGAATGGACCGGTAGCCCTCGAGTTTGATGTGTTGCAGCCGTCCTATGTTATTCATTGTAAATGAGGATTTGCATATAGGTGAATTGCTTCAGATTATAAAATGGTATCGTTATTTGACATTATTGCCGATACTGACCAACCGTAGACCAAAACATGCTTATCTGCCTATTCCCTCAATCATGGCTTCGGCTTCCGGCAGGCGGAGTTGGCCGGAGATCAGGCAGGGGAGTAAGGTGTCGCGGATGGAGGCGAGGGTTTGGGCTTGTTTGGTGTTCTCTTCGATTCTATCCTCTATCTTGCAGGAGAACGATTCAAAAGCACTAAGAGTTTCCGTGCTTGGCACTAAAATTTTGAAGTTTTTTAGATTATCAATTGTTACTTGTGGCTGGGCCGAACCTGTGACAAATGGTATCAAGTCGGATCTCAACATGTATCCCTTTAAATACCCAAAGGGTAACAATGTTGATTCATTACTTTCCAAGATAAGGGAGTTATTTGTAACAAAAGATAGGGGCGGTGATTGATTAATTTTACCTGAGGCAGCGCCTCGGCAAGCAACCAATACTTGCCGGGTTTCATAGATAAATTTATCTATGAAACCAATCCGGCCGTTTCCTCCAAATACAGGATAGCCTGACTCGAGAAGTTTAGATGTTGGAAGATTTTTTCCGTAGGCGATCTTCAGCTCCTCACCTAATATTCCAGATTTCCACCCCCTTGGCACCAAGCCCAGTTCTGATTCTTCGAAGCTGTCGGGGAAGAGTGCGGCGGTTTCGGCATCCATACCTTCCGGCTCAAGGCCTTGCTGTTTCGCGTGGACGGGGTCGAAGTCCACGAACCAGGATTTGAACAGGGTTTGGGCGATGGCTTCGAGGGTGGTGTTGGTTTCGTGTAATAGGGAGATGCGGTCGTCGAGGGCGCCAAGTATTTCGGCGATTCCTTGTTGAATCTGAATCGGCGGCAGAAAAATTGGAACCGCAGAAAGAATACCGGTATTTAGGTTGGGCATCGTCGCGCCCACCGCGTGGCGAACCAGCCATTCCTTGATGTCAGGCTGCCTAAGATAGTAAGAAATAAATTTAGCCAATGCGATAGTTTCATTACCAAGTCGAACTTTCAGGCAACCTGTGCCACAAAGCCAGCCTACCTCATGGGAACGAATCAATGCATTCTTGGTTACATCACCTCGTCTACTAAATACGATGTCCGCAATTTGAAGTTTATGCTGAGACAACCGGTCAACATCAGATTGATCGATCCTCGCAATTCCTGTTTCCGCAATACCTCCATCACCACCAATATTTGTTGGCATGACGACAGGTACGCCTACAATTTTATAATCTGAGGTATGAAGTTGGCTTCCAAAAGGGCCGGTTTGTATTGCGCCACCTTGTGACACGCAAATTTTGCCCAACGTGGTTAGTCGCCACTCAGAACTCATACTCCAACCCGCAACAGTTCCACAATGACTTTGACAACCTCGGCGTGCTTATCTCTGCTTAATGTTCCCGCAGTGCGCTGAAACAGCGTTTCGTTAGCGGTAAAAAGTTTGCCGGGGCGCGCGTAGCTGACGCGTTGCAAACCACCTTCCACAAAGTCCGCATCTGTTAGCGCCACCGCGCCGACATCTGCATAAGGGTTACTGGTAATTTGGCAGAGCACCCAGTCGCCTTTGCCCGCTTCCGCCAACACTAGCGCTGGACGTAATTTGCTGGCGGAAAGGTCGGAAAAGGGAAAAGGCAACAGGGTTACTTGCCGAGCTGCAAATGTGCCCATGCCGCATCCTCCTCGTTCCGCAACCAATCCTCTGCCAAGGCGGCTTCGCTAAGTGACGCACCGCACAACGCCGTATCGGCGGGTTGTTGCTCCGTGGTAAAGGTCACCAGCACACGGCAGGAGGTTGTGGACGGCGTCGGTACGGCTTCTAAAAAGTGCAGCTGTCCATTCGGTTCCAGAACGGCTTCATAGGTTTTCAGCATGCTGTTGCTCCTGATTTATTTGCGTGAGTTTTTGCCATTATGAAAGCACTGATTGTACAAATCAAAACTGATACCCCAAGCCTCCCAACTTCTGGCGTATCAGTTGATCCAGTTCTGCACCTTTCGCCATTTGCTCCCCCAGGGTTTCGGTCAGTTTTTGCATTTTATCAGCGAAGGCTTCGTCATCCTCTTCTACCGCTTCTGCACCGACATAGCGGCCCGGTGTGAGGACATGGCCATGCTCAGCGATTTCGGCTAATTTGACGCTACGGCAATAACCGGGAATGTCTTGATAAGCGTTTTCCCCCTCAGCCCTGCCCTCTCCCGCGAGGGGAGAGGGGGAATTCCGCCATGCTTCAACGGTGTTGGCTATATGTTCAATGATGTCATCGGTGAATTCGCATTGCACACGGCTGATCATGCTGCCGAGTTTACGGGCATCAATGAACAAGACTTCACCTTGCCTGACACGCTTTTCTTTGACCAGGAACCACAGGCAGGCAGGGATTTGGGTGTTGAAGAACAGTTGACCGGGCAGTGCAACCATCACTTCAACCTTGTCGGCCTCCACCATAGCCCGGCGAATCTCGCCTTCGCTGTTCTGGCTGGAAGACATCGAGCCATTGGCGAGCACAATGCCGGCACGGCCTGTAGGTTTAAGGTGGTAGAGGATGTGTTGCAGCCAAGCGTAGTTGGCATTGCCTTGCGGCGGCGTACCGTAAACCCAGCGCGGGTCGCCTTCCAGGCTGCCGTGCCACCAGTCGGAAATATTGAACGGCGGATTGGCCATGACATAATCCGCGCGCAGGTCGGGGTGCTGGTCGCGCAAGAAGCTATCGGCAGGTTCTTTGCCCAGATTGAAGTCGATACCGCGAATGGCAAGGTTCATCGCCGCCAGCCGCCAGGTCGTGGGATTGGCCTCCTGACCATAGATGGAGACATCGCCTAATTTGCCGCCGTGGGCTTCGATGAATTTTTCCGATTGCACAAACATACCGCCTGAGCCACAACAACAGTCGTAGACCTGACCTTTATGGGGGTTGAGTAGGGCAACCAACAATTTAACAATCGATGCGGGCGTGTAGAATTGGCCACCGCGTTTACCTTCGGCGCTGGCAAACTGGCCAAGAAAATATTCATAAACCTGTCCGAGTAGATCGCGGGCGTGATTTTTAACCCGGTCTTCAACCTTGCAGGTTTCACCAAAGCCGATTTGCGAGACCAGATCGACCAGCTCCCCCAGTTTGCCATCGGGCAATTGCACGCGGGCATAGCGTTTGTCGAGGATGCCTTTGAGCTTGGGGTTTTCGGTTTCTATCAGCGATAGCGCGTCGTCGATGCGTTTACCAATATCGGCTTGCTTGGCTTGGGCGCGCAAGCATTCCCAGCGGGCGGCCTCGGGCACCCAGAAGACGTTAACTTCTTTGTAGTAATCGCGGTCTTCCAGTTCTGCATTAATCAACGCCGGGTCTGCGTCCTCCAGATAATAATCATCCTGGCTATCGGCAAACTTGCGCATGAGTTCGGCGCGGCGGCTTTGGAAGGTGTCGGAGATGTATTTAACGAAGATCAGGCCGAGAACAATGTGTTTGTATTCGGCAGCGTCCATGTTGGCCCGCAGTTTATCGGCGGTGGCCCAGAGGGTTTTCTTGATGTCTTCAATCATGCATTTTTTCGTGTCAAATTTGGAGGGGTTAATGCCGTAACTTTATAACACCATAACAGTCTTTAGGTTGGAATAATCGACTGTGATAGAGGATTATTCTGCAAGGAAAAACCACTACAAGACAAGTACCGACAGATTCACCAGGATTTAACATAGAGTCATTTACTTGTGGCGAAAAAATTGGGCCGTTTGCTATCACAAAATCTTACTTCGTTTGGATTTAGAAGCTCAGCATCAACACGTTTCATTATTTTTCTTCAAGCTTTGGCCAAGTTTTCCGTGCGCCTTAAGTTCATCTGAGCAATAAATAACCGTCAGATAACGGGTTTCAAAGCTTCGTTTAGCGAGAACGGGTGAACGGTATTTACACTTCTTTGCTCCAGTCCTTCAATCACGTTTAGACCAGCAATTCTCAGTTTGATCTTTTCGGCGTCATTTTGGGCTGGGAAAAGCCTTTTGAGGAACGCCGTAAACCCTTGCATGGGGGCTTGACAGCAGCATCTGACCGCCAAGGAGGGTGGAAATGCAGATTTTGTCCGGAATAAAAATCTGCCCTGCTGCCGACATCCTCAAAACGCTTTCTCCAGCCCTTTTTTCGCTTGTGTGTATCCATTTCAATACACTTGGCTAGATATTCAGTTCAGTTGGCTAAGGGCAAGCTGGAATGTGCATAACTTCACCTGATTATAAAGATCAATCAGCATATAAAAAAATTGTCGTCTCGGCAGGGATTGCCGAGATCTAGATGCCATGGATGGCGACCGCCGAAAACGTCCTTGTGTTCTGGATTCCGGCAATCCCTGCCGGAAAGACGTTGTTGCTGAAGCATCTTTAAAATCAGGTAACTTCATGTGGCAAACATTGCTCAGCAAACAGCGATGTCCATTAAATAGTGCAAAAAGGTAATACGGTAAGTAACGACAAGTACCTGCTTACCCCTGCCATCCTATTCGGCAACTCAAGCAGCGAGGATTAACGATTTCCCTGAGCAGGTTGGACCTTTGATCTTCCTGTAACCCGTTTGCATCGCTTGAAAAAGCCTGCGCCCGATTAGAATCAGACCGTATATCCAAAGCGAAATTCTTTGGCCATATTAACAGCGGCTATGTCCAGGCGATTGTAAATGGACGGGATGCTTTTAGTTATGAGCAGTATGGGCATGGCTCTGCATTTCAGGCAGCTGCGCGCTTTACCCTTTCGGCAACCAGTTATTCGCATAACCAAAATAACCGCCGGCATTGACTTTCGGGGGTTATTTTTTATTGCTGAGCGGAACGATTTGGGGCAGGGGATTTACTTAAAGTGAAGACAACAAATGTGGAATACAAGAAAATAAAATGAAGTATTTATGGGGAGCTAAATCGGTTTCTGATGACAAGCCTAAGTACACCTAAATTCGACCAACAGTGCATAAGGCAATAAAAAAGGCCTTGGTAAAAAACCTAAGGCCTTGATTTTATTGGAGCTGGTGATGGGACTCGAACCCGCGACCGGCTGATTACAAATTAGCTGGTCCTGCATTCTCTGCACTTCCCTTGTTATCTATAAAGTACTATTTATCAATAATATAAATGAATATTAAATTCTCTAAAGTACTATCAATTACCCTCAAAATTGACTAGAATCCTAACCCATACCTAACCCAGGATTCTAACCCAAAAATTCAGCGTGGTAACCATGGCTAAAAACATGATGAACTTTTCTAAAGGGCGAATTGAGGCTTTGCAGTTACCTGCTGAGGGCCAACGACTTGAGTTTCATGATACCCAAGCCAAGGGACTGCTTTTAAGGGTCTCTTCTGCCGGCACCAAAACTTTCTGTTTTTATCGCTGGATCAAAGGCGCCTCAAAACCAGAACGTATTACTTTGGGCCGATTTCCAGCCATGACGGTGGAGCAGGCACGAAACAAAGCCGCACAATTTAATGCTGCTGTTGAAAATGGTGACAACCCTAATGAACCTATAAAACTCCAAAAAACAGAACCCACGCTGTTAGAGCTCTTTGAAGACTTCGTTCTGCACAAACGCAATAAGAAAGGCCAACACCTTTCTACCAAAACACTGGTCGAGTACAGGAAATCCTTTTCATACTATCTGGAGCCATGGTCTAACCGAAAATTATCCAAAATCACTGGCACCGAAATGTCTGCTTTACATATGAAATTGGGTCATGATCGACCAACAACTGCAAACCGCACCATGGCGTTAATCTCAAGTCTTTTCAACTTCGGCATTATGGAACGGGCTTACCCGGTGTCGAATCCGGCCGAAAAAATTAAAAAATATCCTGAAAACGAGCGGGATCGATTTTTATACCCTGATGAGCTTCCGCGATTTTTCGATGCCTTGGCTAAAGAGGAAAATCCTGATATGCGCGATTATTTTCTGGTGGCCTTGTTAACCGGGGTTAGGAAATCGAACGTTCTAGCGATGCGTTGGGATGAAATTCATTTAGAACGCGGCGAGTGGCGCATCATTACGAAGGGCAGTTCCGCTCAAACGGTAACCTTGTCACCCGAGGTCACTGATATTTTGGCAAAAAGAAAACTCAGTGCTCATAGCGAATGGGTTTTTCCCAGTTCAGGTAAGACAGGTCATTTGGTTGAACCTAAAAAAGCTTGGCAGCGCTTGCTGGAACGCGCCGACCTCCCCGATTTACGGATTCATGATTTGCGCCGCACGTTAGGCAGTTGGCAAGCGAAAACCGGAGCCAGTCTGTTGACTATTGGAAAAAGTCTCAATCATAAGAGCACCCAATCCACCGCGATTTATGCGCGACTCGATCTTGATCCCGTCAGGGAATCTGTCAATCGTGCCACGGCGGCCATGTTGAATGCAGCAAAAAACAGCGATTAAAACTATTGACTGCAACCCTCCAAGAAACCCGCAGATTTTTTGAGTGCTATACGAGAGCCTGGATGAAAAAGCCCCTAAATGCCGCATGGGGATCTGATTAATTACGCCTATTGTAATGCGCGGCTCGTTGACCGCAGTTTTTGTCCGAAATATAGTTTTTTAGCGATAATTGAATCGTATGGTCGGTATCGACCCAAAAGCGACACTCAGCTCAATTTCCGACTGTCGGCGTACTAATACTTATCTGACAGTCAATATCCGAAAACTTCCTTATTCCGCAACTGATAGATGCTGATCCTCCGACATTAAATCATGTCATTACCAAGTTTAGTGGTTGCAGCTATGCTACCGCAGGCTTATGAAAATTCTCGTGGACACCAATATGTTTTTGGCGGCTTGTTTAAGCCAAGGCGCTGCTAACACGGTGATTGCTGCTTGTTTACAAGGTCAGGCCATCCCATTAATGGGCACGGCACTGTTTAACGAGTACGAAGATGTCTTGCCCGGACCATGTTATTTCAGCGTAGTCGTCTGAATGCTGAAGAACGTAGTGAGCTTCTGGCTATTTTCCTCTCGGTTTGTCAATGGACGCGGATCTATTATGGTTGGCGCCCGAATCTACTTGACGAGGGCGATAACCATTTGGTCGAACTAGCGGTTGCCGGTAATGCAAAATTTATAGTGACGCGTAATCTTCGTGATCTATCCAGAATGGAATTAAATTTTCCGCATTTGACTGTACTGACACCTGAAGCATTTTTGCAGGAAATAGCAACATGACAGCACTGACCGTAAGACTACCCGATGACAAGTACCGCCGACTAAAAGAAGTGGCGCATCAGCGTGGCACCAGCGTCAACCGCCTGATCGACGAAATGGCCACTTTGATGCTCGCCGAACTGGATGCCGAAACCCGTTTTTAATTCGAGCGGAAAGAGGGCGTGGAAACTTGGCACGAGGTTTAGAATTGCTTGAGAAAGACTAGGCCAAAATAGGCCAGGCAGGACCGGGTGCGCAGTTAAAGCTCGCATCAATGTCGGATAAAGTTCAGTGCCGGTTGAATAAACCGCCCCGCTAAAAGCAGTTTGAATGTAAAGAACCCCACTTATTTCAAAGCATCTGCTGGGTTTTGCTATCGCTCGATCCAGCCTTGTATGATGAATTTTCATCGTTCCCCCGCTCCAGCGTTGGAATGCATCCCGAACCGCTCTGCTGTTCAGGAGGCTGGAGCGTCCCTGATAGGGTTCCCACGCAGAGCATGGGAACCATAAAATGACCCAATTACCCAGCGTGCCCGCGTCGCTTCAAGCCAAGCAATCCCACCAGACCAGTGCCAAACAGCCAGACAGCGCCTGGCACAGGCACGGCGGCAACTTGTCCGGGGCTGACTGCCCATGCGTAGAACTGTTGGTACTTATAGCCGCCGAGGTAGCCCTCGCCGCCATTGTAGGTAACGAAGAACCACGCGGAGATAGGACCGGGCGCGTGCACCCACGACAACCAGTACAAAGGCTCGTACTCCGTGGCCAACCAGTACACATTGGTTTGAGCGTTAGTAAATGGTCCCGCATTGCCAGAAGTAAACCAACTACCGTCGTGCAAGATGCCAAAGTCGCTATTATTAGTACCTGGATACGCCAAGGCATTGAGTTCGTTGTAGTACAACTGGCCGAATTGGCCGCCGGTTTGGTTGTAACCATCTTGTGTATTGGCGCCTGAATTGGGCAAGGCCCATTGATTGGAACCAGCGTAGTTAATGCTGCTGAGATATTTAGTAAATGCCTGGGCGCCGAACCAGTTTGTTTGACCATAGTTGCTACTGCTGAAGTCCCCGGCTGTTATGCTATAAGCACCTGAATAAGGCAAAAGATTACTGCCATCATAATTCCCATATGAACCATCGAAGTAATTAGGGGTGTCATAAATAGTTGGGCTGGCGGCGATGATAGCATTGACCACGGTGTTGTAGCCTTGGCTGCTGATCAGGCTGCCGAGCAGATTGGCATCGCCGGTCCAGGTCGCATTACTGACGCTGCTGTAAACCACCGGGGTGTTGCCGGCAGCGTTGTAGACGGTTAAGGAGGCCTCTGCAGTGAGAGTAGTTAAGCTCAGTAGCAAGCCTGCGGCCAGCAGGGGTTGGGTAAAACGCATGTCCATACTCCATGTTGATTTAAAGGGTGGTATTCGGTTGCCTGCCTGCTTACAGCCGACCGCCTTAGCTTTACCTAGACTGTTAGCCAAAGCCCGCTCTGGGGCTCTGGGCTTACGAGCATTTAATGCTGCATTTCAGACTGCGAGCCAAAAATGTCGTTTTTTGCGGAACGTGTCCAACATACTATTATGTGATGTTTTTGTGATGTTTTTGTGATGTTTTTGTGACAGCGCGTAGCGCGCAAAAAATGGGGTCTTGCAATCAAGCATCCGGTGTTTATCGTGCTCAATCAGCGCGCGGCTAGGCTACGATTAATTTTTCAACTTTCCGACGCCTATTCTCGTAACGTTGATCGGCCGCTATGAGGCTTACACCCGTCATCGACTCGACAGGCACGTTAGTCGGCTTTTGGCCATTATGCAAAGCTTTGCATAACGGCCATTATGTGAAGTTTCCTTTTATGTATAGCGGTGTTGCCGCAAACGAGGTGTGGCCTAGCTTCGAGGCATATATCTCGCTCAGGAGCTTTGCATAATTTCCATAATTTGAAACAAGCTTTCAAATATACTAAAAAAGAGCAATCTCAGCGTTTATTCCAGCCGATGTCATCTGGCCTTTCGAATTATCACTTTTTATCGATATGACGGATAAATTCCGCATGATTGTTTTTCTAGCGGGAACTAATTTAAGTAGAAAAATGCTAACTGTTGTACTGAGGGTTGTTTTCTGAATTGTTCAATAGAAAATCCACTCCTGAATTTTGCAAAAATTATGACCAGTTTTTTCTCGGGGTGCCTGCTCAATCAGCTTAATTCCTGATGTCAGCTATTCGAAACCAAGACACTGTGCATAAAAGGAAACTTCACATAATGGCCGATAGGTGAGGTCGCCAATGGCTGCTTTGTAGACCTCCAGTCTCCAACTCTGGCTTTGCCTTGCAAGGCTGGGGCTGATGAATACCACGTTGTCCTGATTGTGGATAAAGCCGAATTTGAGCCAGCTATTGCTTCCCGTTTGTTGATCGTGGTCTGGAATCGGCAGGATCAAAAGCCACACCTTTACGAAGCGCTCTTAAAAACTCAGGGACTTAATCAAATTTATTCGTACAAATAAAGCCTGGAAAAGTGAATCAAAATGGCTGGCTATTTTGGCCCATTGTAATTGGCTATTAACATGATTAATCAAGTGCTTGTTTATAGCGTTGAGTAAAGGGAATATTAATGTGATGAATCGAGGTTTTGCAGATGAAGGCGAACCTCTGCAGGGATTCAGGGGTAGGGCAATTCAGGATAGCTTGTTGAGTACGTGCAAAGTTTGGTAGCCATTATTTCGTGATGAACCCCGCCGTGTCAGGAGCATAGTCTGGCTTAACCGGCTGATTCGCTTCGTGCCCATTGATTCTGCAGACCGGCTATTTGCTCCAGCATCGTTTGATGGTTGAAATAATCAACGGTAATCGCCGACTGCTGACCCTCATGCAGTAGGCGTAAGGACGGATAAGCCGTTACGCCCATATTCCGTGAAGTATGAATGTCATGCTGTAAAGCCTGCTCAATCGCGGGACTACGTAAAGCTCGGCCAAACGCAACCGTATCCAGGCCAACCTCCGCAGCGCATTGTTCAAGCGTGTCAAGCAGCGATGGATTTCGGCAGTAATTCTCAATTTGAAAAAAATTACCCTATAATTCAATGGCATGCAAAAAAGTCCGGCAGTCATAAAAAATATAACCTATTGAAATTATTTACTTTTTAAATCCAAATTGAGAATTGCTAGGATTTCGGGCCTGTTGGTAATAGGCCAACTGAATGGCCCGTAACAGCTGTGTTTCACAGTCAGGGCCTTGTTGCCTCGCGGCCAATAAGGCCCGGCAGGCCGGATAGGTGGAACGGACCGGCGTGGTCGCTGTCCAGAAGTCAAAATTGAACCGCACGCCGGGCACCGTTGTTTCAATACGCCGCCAGGTCTGCTGAAGGGCCTGCTGCATCTCAAGTGGCATCGGTGTGGTGGTGTCCGGTGCCAAACCGCCCAGGACATAATCAAACACTATCCCCGGCGGCAAATCCCGTTGCAACGCCTGCAAGCTCGAGCTGAACGCATAGCACCAACTGCACATCGGGTCATGGATATAAATTAATCGCGGTTCCGGCATGGCTTTATTCATCTTTTATCGTTTACAGGAGAGGGCCTCATTGTAACCAGCGCGATGACTTTACGCCCGGTAAAAAGCCGGAAAAAGCCCGCAAGTTGCGCTAAGCTAAATCAACCGATGAAGACCTGAACCGTTACACTGAAAGACATGAATCAAAACATGAGTACGCAACAAGGGAAACTGGCGCGCTGGATTGAGGCGAGGGGCTTTGGCTTCATTAAACCTGAAACCGGTCAGGGGGAATTGTTTATTCATATCAGGGCCTTTAAAAACCGGGGCCGACAACCTGCGGTTGGCGATGTCATTTTCTACCACGTCAGTGTTGATCGTGACGGTAAAACCCGCGCCATCAATGCCCGGATAGCGGGCGTCAAAGAAGACACAATAAGCCCAGACGCTTGGTCATTGCTGCCATTAGACACAGACTTACCCACCCCACGTAAAGTCCCTGATAACCAAGCCTCTTCAAACAAGGCCAACCTGCCATTACAACGGCCTCAGGTGCAACGCCCCCCCAAAAGTTTCAATAGCCAGCCTGTTATCCTCCTGATAGCGGTGACAATTGGCATTGCCGCGTGGATTAAAGTCCAGGGTTTGACTCAACAGACAGCGCCTCAAGCCATTACAGCCAGCCTACCGACATTACAGACACGAGCACCTCGGTTTCAATGTCAGGGTAAAGAGTGGTGTTCAGAGATGTCATCCTGTGAAGAAGCCACTTTCTACTTGGAGAACTGCCCCAACACCAAAATGGATGGAGACAACGATGGCATTCCGTGCGAACGTCAGTGGTGCTGATGAGTGTCTCTGACCGTGTTAACGCTCTTCCAACCCGAGGAACCACGATGAAACTAACAATTCTGTTAAACCTGCTGTTGTTAGCCACCGCCGCTCACGCCCAAGAGCCGGCCCAAGCCGATTATTGTCACGATGCCACCATTAACAATGATTGGCGCAAACACATTGCTGCGTATCCGCAGGATCCGATCATTATAAAACTGGCGGGCCTGCGGGAAGGGTTATGCCTGATGATCGAGCGAGGTCAAATCACCCAAGAGCAGGGCATCAACATCTGGGAAGATGAACGGCAACGCAGCCTGGTCGACAGAAACAAAGAACAAGCCCTGCACATGCCCAACTATACCCTGTAGCGCTTAAACTCGATGACGCATTAGGGGCCACACAACAGCAACGCATCGCCAAGGCATTACACGTTTATCCGCAACGGGTTGGTCCTTTATAGTCTTTATCTCATTATAAAAAACCCTAGAACCACATCCGAAAAGCCAGTGCATCAAGCTAAACCTGAACCGGTTGTAGAGCCGTTTACGACGCCGGATATTACAGACACGATTAACGTGAAAAGGGCCTACTTAAACACCGCTTCTTAACCCCAAATCCTGTTCAGGACGGGCGGGCTATATTCAGTGCGGTGCGGCACAGGTAGCCAAGAAAAATTAACCTCAGCACGTGAAGATTTCTTAATTCGCTGCTATAAATAACGCGCATCTTCTTTTCATTAATACTCAGGAACCGCCTCTATGAATAAAGCCGACTTAATCGACGCCATCGCCCAGCACGCCCAATTAACCAAAGCCGATTCAGGCCGGGCGCTGGACGGTTTGCTCCACACCATCGAAACCGCATTAAAAGCCGGTGATTCAGTCAGCTTGGTCGGTTTTGGCACGTTTGCCGTCAAGGCCCGCGCCGAGCGCACCGGACGGAATCCCCAAAGCGGAGAAGCCATCACTATTGCGGCTGCCAACATTCCAGGCTTCAAACCCGGAAAAAACCTGAAAGACGCGGTCAACCCTTAAGCGCTGCGGGGCTGATGCCATCGGCCCCGGTATTTGTCTCGTGTTTTCGCGGCTTTTAGAGCCTGCGCCTCCTGCATTTAACACGCCTTGCCTTTCTAATACACCTGGCAAACCCTCACTCGATAAAACCCTGGCCCCTGAAAACAGGATTTTGAGTCCGCCTCGGTAAATGACATTGAGACACCAAGTTGTTTTATTTAGTATCTAACTGTTGTGTATTAATGGGTCAAGTTTCTCCTTTGTGTTTTTAGGCGGATTGATCCAAACGCCGTTAGGCAAGCTGGGTGGCAAAGGGCACTTTCCTTTGAATCGATTTGGCTTGGTAAGGAAAGCCGTCTCCAGGGTTTTGGCGCGGGCTTGGTATACCGTAGCCGCTTGGTCGAAATGGACGGTGGCCGGGGTCATATAACCGATGCCCGAGTGGCAATGGGATTGGGTGTACCACAGGAAAAGGCGTTGGTAATGACTGTGGGCATCTTCAAGGCACCCGAAGCGGACGGGGAAATCAGGCCGATATTGATGGCGAGCGAACCACGGATAAGGCGACTATGAGTTACCATAAATTCAGACAATTAAATCAGAAAAAGAAAAGTCAAACACACGTTAGCGTGTTTGCTAAAGCCGATATTTTGCTCGTTTTTGTTTGCTAGATCCGACATTGAAAGGGTGATTTTTTATTTAAAAAAACAAAAAATATCGATTTTACGATCGCACTTATGGCTTAATCCAAGACTTCCAAGCAGGCACCTAAAGCAACTTTTCGCATATTTTATCAATTTGTGGGAGTGGGTGTTAATGGCCAATTAAACTGAGCCAAATTGGGCATTTAGTTTTGGCAATATCTATTGTATCGGACCCAACGCGCGAGTCCACACGATGACTTAATTGCCCGAACCACTTTAGCAATGCGCAGCGGCTCGTGCTATGAGTTAGTGATAAGTTACCAAATAGCTCAATCAGCTGATAATATTATTTGGAAAACTCAGGACCTATATACAAAATGATACCTATAAACAATCTTCTTGAATTGTTAGCAAAAACGTGTGAAAACGGAGGGGGAACGACAACGACCTGGACTCCTCCACAGAGCGAGTCCCGTAAAATAATAATCAATGAATTTGTCAAGCAAACTCAGGAATCTTTAGATGTTTATAGGGATGCTGAGCCGGAATTTAAATTGGCGATTGTAAGTTTTCTAAAAAAAATTAGTGAGGGAACGGCGATCGCCAACACGAATACCGACAACACCCATGTTAAAAACAAAACCTTAAATCAAAATAAACTCTTTTGGGGGCGAGTTCCTATAATCCGATTATTTGTTGCTGAAATTGATCCGATAATCCAATGCCTTTATCCGGAAGGACGCGATGGCTATTTTATCCTGTTAGGTGTGGCTTTGTGGCCATTAAAAAAACAATTGTTAGAGTCAAAAACTTTATTAAATGACAAAATTAAAATGTTAGGCCGACAATTGGATCGTGAGGAAGAACTGCTAACTCAGCTGCTGAATGGAGATCCCAGCAGTGCGAAAGGGATGGAAATTTCTAAAACGTGTGAGACACTCAGTCTTTTATTACGTGTTTTAAAGCTCATTAATCAGTTTGTCCCGACTGAACCTGAAATACAATTTTGTTTATTTTGTTTTCGTCGCGCACCCGAAAATTCAAAATTCTGTCCAATTCACAATTCATCAAAAAACAATACAGAATATCTGCGCGCAAAACGGGTTAGCCAGGCAATTCCTGATTTCCAAAAAAGAATGCGGGCCTATGCAGCCCTCCGCAATCAGGAGGGGGTTATCCAGGATGATTTAACTGTCAGTGAATTTGAGAGGAATTCCAACAAAATTGTTTTTCGCCCTACTCTTCAAAATTTTTTCACTCAAACAGTCACGGATTGGAATTCAGTTCGTAACATTTGGATAAGCCTAATTGAAACGCAACTGCCCTATGTCACCCGTTTATTGAAACAAAATTCGTATCATGACGAGTTGGGTTGGGCTGGCTTTGTGCAGCATATTTACGCGAGTCTTAATGACAGCATTGAAACCACCTCCCACCCCTATTGTGTCTTTCGGTATTTGGAAAACGCTGAAAATTGGCTAATGCACGATGACAAATTTCGTGACCAGCGTAAAACAGACAAAGAATCAATAATCATCAGAATGGCGGAGGATGGAATTAAGCAATCGGAAATTGCCAAAAAACTTGCGGTCAGTCCGGCATATGTTAGTCAGACATTGAAAAAAAGATATCGGGGTCACTAGCGCGCTAAGGCAATAGGATTAGCCTTACAGTGGACCCATTGTCCATACAAATTTAATATAGGGACCTGTTCACACTCCATCTGAATGGCGCTGTCCTAGTTGTTCTGCGGGTACCGATGTGTCCTTTGTACTGCTAAATTTATCGACAATCATGGCACCGCCGCCTGTAGCCGTTTGATACACGTCATCCGGTGTTTTATAACCCAACGATGATACCGTCGTTCCTGGTAGTAAGACCGTTAAAACCTATCAGCAAGGCCTGCATGCTGTTGTTGTGTTGCTTCAAATAGATTTGTTCATATTTCACCGTCCGCCACAGTCGCTCGACAAAGATGTTGTCCAGTGCGCGACCTCGTTCTTGATCAATGCGGCAGCCGAATGTAGGTGATGTCGGTTCTGCATACTCATTCCCGCCGGCTCGACTACCACCCGCAAGTGCACGGCGTCATGCCGTCCGCAGCCATCTCCAGTGGGCAGAACTAACTTCTTCAGCTCCTACCAATAATTCGTCTTAACACAATTGCTCAATTCATTAATTATTAACTTAGTTTCCAATTTTACCTAAGGGAAAAAGCTGGGGACACCGTCTTTAATATGAATCGTATTCACTGACAAAATTTGGATGAGCTATGAACCAAAAATCAAACGAGGACCCGCTGTTGACCCGTCGCGAGGCGGCTAAATACTTAGGTATTGCTGAAAAAACACTGGCAACCTGGGCAAGCACCGGTCGACAAAATTTGTCGATGATCAGAATGGGGTCTTGCGTCCGCTATCGAAAATCGGATCTCGATCAATTCATAACTCAGAATAAAGTTTAAGAGGGGGCTTGACGATGAAATCACAAAATTATTTTGCGAAAGTACCCATCGAAGTTTTAAGAGATAACAGAATTAGCAAAACAGAATTGCGCGTACTGTGCGCAATTTTGTCATTTATGCCCGGCGATAAGAGCAAATGTTGGCCAAAACGCTCAACAATTGCTGAACGGTGCGGAATCGCGACTAATAAAATCTCTACCGCCACCAGTCGTCTAGCCGAGCTCGGTTGGATTAGGAAAACCGGGGACGGAGGGAAATCCTGTTCAAGTCTCTATGAATTCACTTTTCCGCTCGAATTTTCTGAATCAGTAACGGATACGGATCTGGAAACCCTTACTGATTCAGTGACACCCCCCCTCATCAATTCGGTAATACGCAAAAAAGAGATAAAAGAAATTAAAAAAAAGAGGGGTATTGATGAATCCGGATTTGACCAATTTTGGGATATTTATCCAAACCAATCTAATCGCTATGACGCTGAAATAGCCTGGGCATGTTTAAACCCCGAGGCCGGCCTTCAGGAGCAAATATTAACAGCAGTACGGGAAGCAAAACAATCAAATTCTCAATGGGCGCGGGAAAACGGTCGATTCATTCCGAACCCAGGGCGCTATCTAAGGGAAAGGCGATGGGAGGATCAATTCAATAAGTCGAAAAATGAATTAAATCATAACGTTGAGGCATTTTATGGAACAGCTAACACACGAAAAACTGGTCAAAATCACAGTGCAGTCATTGCCCGTGAAATCGACGAGATCCTCGCAAGAGCCCGTCGAAATAATAGACATTTGCATGATTTTTAAAATATTGGAGGGGATTTTTACAAAAAAATGGGCCGATCAATTTGTGCCTGGGCAGGTCGAGACGGCTATGAATCAATGGGCCATAGGCTTGGCGGGCCTTAATCAAGACCAAATTCAGCACGCAATCGATCAGTGCCGAATGAGCTTAGATTGGCCGCCATCCATTGCGAAATTTCGGGCTCTAGCGACAGAAAAGACAGAGAGCGTGGGTCCGGCTTACCAACAATATACGCCGACATTAACATCGCCTATTAACGCCGAAAACGTGAGATCAGCGCTACAAAAAATCAAATCAACATTAAAACGTTAATGGAAAGAGGTCATTTAGATGCATCATCAAAATTATGAAATAGATTCGGTCAACGACCCAATGAGATCCTCGCCGCATTCTATACAAGCCGAACAATCGGTGCTGGGCGGCCTGATGCTCGATAATCAGACCTGGGACGCCATTGCTGACAAAGTGGTTGAACGCGATTTTTATCGCAAGGACCATCGCCTGATTTTTAAGACGATCGAGCGGCTTGCTGAAAAACAGGAGCCTTTTGATCTCATCACGCTATCCGAATCCCTGTCAGCGATTGGCGAGTTAACGACGGTCGGCGGACTGGCTTATCTGGCTACGTTGGCTAAAGACACGCCCAGTGCTGCTAATATTGCTTATTATGCCAAAATTGTCAGGGACAAAGCGGTACTCCGGCAGTTGATTCATGTCGGGACCGATATTTCCAATTCCGCTTTTAATACGGAAGGCCGAGATACGGCTGAATTATTGGAGAATGCCGAACGGCAGGTGTTTCAGATTGCCGAGCAGCGGCAGCGCGGACAAGGAGGTTTTACTTCAGTTAAGTCATTACTGGCGCAAGCGGTCGATAAAATTGAATTTAATTTTGAAAATGGCGGTTCAATAACCGGTACCAGCACCGGCTTTAGCGATTTAGATGACATTACGTCAGGCCTGCAGCCCTCCGATCTGATTATCGTAGCCGGACGGCCGTCGATGGGGAAAACCACCATTGCCATGAACATGGCTGAAAACGTTGCGATTAAAGGGCAAAAACCGGTCGCCGTGTTCAGTATGGAAATGCCGGGTGACTCCTTGGCCATGCGGATGATGTCGTCGTTAGGCCGTATTGATCAGCATAAGGTCAGAACAGGTAAACTGGATGATGATGAATGGCCCCGTCTGACCTCGGCGATTAGTATGCTGGCGGAAACCAAATTGTTTATCGATGATACGCCCGCACTGACGCCAACCGAAGTCCGGTCAAGAGCCCGGCGCCTGATGCGTGAACACGGCCAGTTGGGTCTTATCGTGCTGGATTATTTGCAATTGATGCAATCGCCTGCCAGCGGTGAAAACCGCGTGCAACAAATTTCCGATATATCGCGAAGCCTCAAGGCCCTGGCCAAGGAACTGAACGTGCCGGTCATTGCCCTATCACAGCTGAATCGGAATCTCGAACAACGGCCCAACAAGCGGCCGGTCATGTCGGATCTTCGAGAATCGGGCGGTATCGAGCAGGATGCCGACGTCATTGTTTTCGTGTACCGGGATGAAGTCTACAACCCTGACTCACCTGATAAAGGCGTTGCCGAGATTATTATCGGCAAACAAAGAAACGGTCCGATTGGGACGGTTCGATTGTATTTTTGCGGGCAACATACCCGATTCGACAATATTTCAAATTTACAGCCCCATGATTACGAATAAAGGTCCACTTGTGATTGTTGAGCGAATCGCATGAGTAACCCTCGGTGTCAGGGGAGATGTTTCAGTTGATATTGGCACTGGTGACGGACGGGTTCGGGTAAAAACAGTGCTGGATAGTAACTTTTGCCAATCCGGGGCATCGGCGTCTGTGAGTGCTTTAGCGACGTGAACATGGCTGAATTGTGAGCTGGACGGCATGTAGGCGCGGGCTTAACAAATCGGCATTGAACTCATCGCCTTCATCCAGGGCTTGGGCTTTCAGCACTCATAACAAGGGTTCATCCTGCGGGGTGCGCAATTCAGCGAGTAAAGGGAGTTCCCAATCGTCATTGCCGCTAAGTGGCTGCTGTGTAGGTTGACAGGGCAATTCGAAAATTTGCAGCAGTTGGCGGATTAACGCACTGACTTTGGCAACACGTTCACTGGTTGGATGTGGGCGTTGCAGGCTGTCGAGATGGTTGAGTACTTCGCGCAGGATGCTGTTTAGCGGGCATAGGGCGGACGATAGTCAGGTTCTATATGATTGTGCGCGGGCGGGTTTCTCGGGCTTGGGTTTTCTGTTCGGCCCAGGTTTCTATGACACCCCGAACATCGCCGGAAAAGATTTTCGACAGGTCATGCTGGCTGTAAAACTCGTTTTCGTTGCTGATGCCGAACCAGTTCATGAGTGCCTATTTTCAAAATCGTTGCGAACAAGAGTGACAATTCTCTTAAGCTCCTGCTTAATCCAATTATCTGATTGCTTCTTTCGTGTCATCGCTAAATCCAGCGCCTCGCGCATGACTAATTGCAATTCTTCGTCCGTGGGTTCGGTATCGGGTGCCATCAGGTCACGTTTAGGGATGTGCTCAAAGCCACCTCGCTGGTTGAGCAAGAAGATGCAGATATTGGTATCCAGCAAATAAAAACTCATTCAAAGTGCCGTTCCTGAAGTTCGATAGGTTGATGGCGCTCTATGTCCATTGGGCCCACTTCCTGCAACATGGCCAGAAAGCTTTCTGCTCGGTAGTTTTTGGGTAAAAGCACGACCCTGTCGCCCATTTTTTTGATGACAACTTCGTCTTCGTCGAAACGAAATTCTTTTGGTAATCTGACAGCCTGACTGTTGCCGTTAGTAAAAATTCGTGCGGTTTGCATAGCGCTCTCCACTGTTAACTAAAATGTACATTCTTAACATATACGTCGGTATTCGGTATGACCAGTACTTTCAGGTAAGCGTGCCGGTAAAAACTGCGGCAACCTGAATATACGGCTCATTTTCTGTGGTTGGGATATTTTGCAACCAGTCCGGATGATCTTTAAATAAACCGCTCGATGTGTGATGGTCGATACGGTGTTTTTAATAGACTCGGGGTGAGCGCAGTCACCAAAGTCTATTTCCAACTAACCTGACGATGCTTCAAGGCGTTCTTCTGATCCAAGTGTTTAAACAAGCGTTTGGTAAGTTCAATACCTTCGCCAAACGCCCCCTGTGTCAGGATAGTTGTCGCCTCACCCATTTATAGAGGCAACCCTAATGCAAACCCGTTATAGTGAAGAATTTAAAGAGCAAGCCCTGAGTAAAGTCTTGCAACGCGGCGATAAAAGTATTCAAGCAATTGCCGAT
>NZ_JAUSBX010000057.1 GCF_030651835.1 Methylicorpusculum sp.
CGTGATGCCTTTCGATAGGTAAAACAACGAAAACCTTTTCATATTGATGCCATCGTCATCATGCCGGATCATTTGCATGCTATTTGGACATTGCCGTCCGATGACGGTGATTATTCAGTTCGCTGGAATATGTTGAAAGGAAGATTTTCCAGGGCAATCGACCCGGGTGAAAGAATTTCAAAAAGTCGCCGGAAACGCCGAGAACGAGGAATTTGGCAACGTCGATTATGGGCGCATTTAATCGAAAACCAAGACGATTACAACCGCCATGTTGATTATATTCATTGGAACCCGGTAAAACACGGTCATGTTAAAAACGTAAGCGATTGGCCGTATTCAAGCTTTCATCGTTATGTGAGGCAAGGTATTTATGAAAAGAATTGGGGAAATAATGAAATACCTGAGATTAAAAGTATTGGGTAACACGACAGATGCGCCTCCTGGCGTCGGCACATCCTATTTGGCGGACCTTATCAAGTTATTTGGCATACCTGACGAGTTTTCGCTCCACAATGGTGCAATACCTCTTCTTTCTCCCCGAATCAGTGCATTCCTGATGCTTTGATTGGTGTTTCCCGTGCTTTGCAGTTGGGCTCAAGGCGTGATCGATCACTTTCTCTCCCTTACTAAACAAGCACTTACTTTTTTTTACCGGCTCAAGCTGCCTTTCTGGCATTACCCTTGCTTTAGTTAAGACAAAGCTCCTCGTCGGAGCGGTTATGATTTTGGGGCACTGGCGTCCTGGTTCCGTGATTCTTTTCACGGGGCCGGATGCCTTTTTTTTGCCCGAAATTTAGGTTTTTACGTTTTTCTATGCAGCAGATCCGGGGTTTCCGATGAGTCACACACCGACACTGGTCGTTATTGGTAATGGGATGGTCGGCCAACACTTTTTGGCCAGTCTGGTCAACAGCCCGGCCAAGGCGCGCTTTCACATTGTGGTCTTTTGTGAAGAACCCCGGCCGGCCTATGACCGGGTGCATTTATCCGAGTATTTTGCCGGTAAAACCGCGCAGGATTTGTCGCTGGTCCCGGACGGTTTCTTTGCCGAACACGGTATTACCGTGCATGTCGGGGATAAGGCCAAAACCATTGACCGCGCCGCCAAGACGGTGATTTCCGAACGCGGCGTGGTGATCGCTTACGACACCCTCGTGCTGGCGACCGGTTCTTACCCCTTTGTGCCTCCGGTGCCCGGCCATGACCGTCCGCAGTGTCTGGTGTATCGCACCATTGAGGATCTGGACGCGATTCAAAGCGCTGCGGCGCGTTCTCAAGTTGGCGTGGTGGTCGGCGGCGGCTTGCTGGGCCTTGAAGCGGCCAAAGCCCTGACCGATCTGGGCCTGACCACCCATGTCGTGGAATTTGCCCCGCGCCTGATGGCGGTGCAATTGGACGAAGGCGGTGGCGCACTGCTGAAAAGTAAAATTGAAGCCCTGGGCGTCAGCGTTCATCTCAATAAAAACACCACCTTGATCGATGACGGTAACACCTGTTTGCATAAAATGAATTTTGCCGGGGGTGACGTGCTGGAAACCGATTTGATTCTGTTTTCCGCCGGTATCCGCCCGCGCGATGACCTGGCCTCAGCTAGCGGCCTGGCCGTCGGCCCGCGGGGCGGTATCGTCATCGACAACCAGTGCCGCACCTCCGATCCGGCCATTTTTGCCATCGGCGAATGCGCCTTATGGAATAACCGGATTTTCGGCCTGGTGGCGCCGGGGTATGCGATGGCCCGCGCTGTCGTCTCGGTGCTCGAAGGCGCCGACAGCGGCTTTACCGGTGCCGACATGAGCACCAAACTGAAATTAATGGGCGTCGATGTCGCCAGTATCGGCGATGCGCATGCGGCGACACCGGGCGCCCTGGTGTACACCTATCAAGACGGCGACAGCGGCGTCTACAAACGCCTGGTGGTCAGTGCCGATAAAAAGACCCTGCTGGGGGCAGTGCTGGTCGGCGAAGCCGCCGATTATGGCACCTTGCTGCAATACTGCCTGAACGGCATCACCCTGCCGGAACACCCCGAAGCCTTGATCCTGCCCCGGCTGTCCGGCGAGCCGGTCGGCCTGGGCGCCGATGCGCTGCCGGCCTCGGCCCAGATTTGCTCGTGTCACAATGTCAGCAAAGGCGACATCTGCTGCGCCATCGAAGCCGGCAACACCTCGCTGGGTGCGCTCAAACACGCCACGCAAGCGGCCACCGGCTGCGGCGGCTGCAGCGCCTTACTCAAATCGGTGCTGGATGCCGAATTGACCAAACAGGGCATTGCCGTCAATACCGACCTCTGCGAGCATTTTCCGCATACCCGGCAAGGTCTGTACCATTTGGTCATGATCGAGGAGATCAAGACTTTCGCGGAATTGCTGGACAAACACGGCCGCGGGCGCGGCTGTGAAGTCTGTAAACAGGCCGTCGGTTCCATCCTGGCCTCGTACTGGAATGACTACATCCTGAACAATGCGCATCTGGGCTTACAAGACACCAATGACGCGTTTCTGGCCAACATTCAAAAAGACGGCACCTATTCGGTCATACCCCGCGTCGCCGGCGGTGAAATCGAACCGGACAAATTGATCGTCCTCGGTCAGGTTGCTAAAAAATACAAGCTGTATACCAAAATCACCGGCGGCCAACGGGTCGATCTGTTGGGCGCCCGCGTCGACCAGCTGCCGCTGATCTGGCGGGAGTTGGTCGACGCCGGTTTTGAAAGCGGCCATGCTTACGGCAAATCGCTGCGTACCGTCAAATCCTGTGTCGGCAGCACCTGGTGCCGGTACGGCGTCGATGACAGTGTCAGCCTGGCCCTGGCTCTGGAAAACCGGTACAAAGGCCTGCGCTCGCCGCATAAGATCAAATTCGCCGTATCCGGCTGCACCCGCGAATGCGCGGAAGCGCAAAGCAAGGACATCGGCGTCATTGCCACCGAACACGGCTGGAATCTCTATGTCTGCGGCAACGGCGGCATGAAGCCGCGCCACGCTGACCTGTTCGCCACCCAACTGGATCAAGCGACGCTGATCAAATACATCGACCGCATCCTGATCTTTTATGTGCGTACCGCCGACCGCCTGCAACGCACCTCGGTGTGGATGAACAACCTGGAAGGCGGACTGGCGTATTTACAGTCCGTGGTTATCGATGACAGCCTGGGCTTGGGCGAAGCGCTGGAAGCGCAGATGCGGCACGTCGTCGATACCTATCAATGCGAATGGAAAACCACGCTCGATGATCCCAACAAACTGAAACGCTTCCGGCATTTCGTCAACAGCGACCAGCCCGATGACCACGTTGTGTTTGTTCAAGAACGCGGCCAGATCCGCCCGGCCCGGGACGAGGAACGCGCCGTGTTAAAAACGCACAAGCATTTCCCGCTGCTCGAGGAGGCCTGATCATGAGCGACTGGCTGGAAGTTTGCAGTGTCGATGATTTACAACCGGATTCCGGCATCTGCGTAAAGGTCAATGCGCGGCAGATTGCCTTGTTCTATATGCCCAAAGAACAGGCGCTGTACGCGCTCGATAATTTCGACCCGTTTGGCCAGGCCAATGTCTTATCCCGCGGCATGATCGGCGATATCGGCGGCCAGCCGATGGTCGCCTCACCGCTGTACAAGCAGCATTTCAACCTGGCAACCGGCG
>NZ_JAUSBX010000060.1 GCF_030651835.1 Methylicorpusculum sp.
GTCCGCGTCGCCTCGTTTCGACCCAACAAGGGGTCGAAACATTGGCTCTCGCATGACTTAACGCCGTTTCGCGATGCCTTGCAGGTTTTCTCCGCAAGCTACGAAAACCCGCCCGGCGCTACGGCTATCGGGGACTAAAAATCTTCACTTCGCTGGCGCTCCGTTGTTGAGTAGACCGCAGGAACTCCCCCCACAGCCTCTCGCAGAACGGTACGTGAACCTCTCGATTCATACCGCTCCCATCAGGCAAACGCACCTATCATTCCCGCCCGCCAATGAGCGAACAAGTTGGGGTATTGATCTGCAATCTTCTCCAGAAACAGCATTGCTTTTATCTTATGCTGGCGGAGCGGCTTGTACTTTCGCCTTGCCCACCTCACCAGGGTCATGTTGACGTGACGACACATACCGTATAACGCTGAGCGGGTATAGCAACCATAATAGGCTATCCATCCATTGATGATGGGGTTCAGCCATTTTGCTACTTGATCTAAGCTCAACTCGGTACGGGTTCTGACCCGTAACTTTCTGACCTTTAGCCGCATTGACTTCAGCGCCGCTTTACTCACTGCCGGCGTAAAGTTTACAAACACGCTGTTTCTCTTTCGATTTTTACATAGTCGCCGCCTGAACGTATACCCCAGAAAATCAAAGGAGGTATGCTCATAGTGCCCTTTGCGGCTTCCATCTTTACAGTAAACGATTTTGGTTTTCACCGGATGAAGCTCAAGTCCACAGGTCTGAAAGCGTTGTTCCAAAACTTCCAGCATGTGTTCGGCTTCCGCCACACTACGGCAGTGAACCAGACCATCATCGGCATAACGACACCAAACTACATTCGGGTCATGTTTTTGCAACCATTTGTCGAATACATAGTGCAGAAACAAGTTACTGAGCACGGGACTGACAACCCCACCCTGTGGAGTGCCTTTGTCCCGACTGACCAACTCGCCATTGGGCATCTGCATCGGCGCCGTTAACCAGCGTTCAATATACAGCCTCACCCACGGCGTATCCGTATGTTTATAGACCGCTTTAAGTAATAAATCGTGCGGTATATTGTCGAACAACCCCTTAATATCAAACTCAAGTACCCAGTCGTAGCGCCAACAACGTTCTCGCGTGACGCCCACCGCATCCAATGCTGATTTATTCGGCCTGTAACCATAAGAATCAGGTAAAAAGTGCGGCTCAACCTGAGGTTCAAATTCCAGTTTGACGACCATCTGAGCAATACGATCACTCACGGTGGGGACGCCCAAAAGTCGTTCGCCGCCTGCTTTCTTCGGTATGGTTACCGCTTTCACAGGCGGTGGGAAATAGCTGCCTGACGACAGCCGATTCCATAGCGTGTAAAGATTATCTGTCAGATTTCCTTCATAATCCGACAGTGATTGCTTATCAACTCCAGCGGCACCCGCATTGGCTTTCACCAATTCAAATGCACGCATAACCAGCCATTTCGAAATGACAAATGGCTTTGCCTCGCTCACATCATCCTCCTGTCGTTAGACAGTTGTGACATCAACACAGGCTGCCTGAT
The DNA here is from genome assembly GCF_030651835.1 of Methylicorpusculum sp. GTDB lineage: Bacteria > Pseudomonadota > Gammaproteobacteria > Methylococcales > Methylomonadaceae > Methylicorpusculum. The sequence continues at coordinate 1,544 of NZ_JAUSBX010000060.1, forward strand.
GTTGCCCCTTCGCTCCACGTTCATTACAAACGCTTCCTCGCTACTACGAGCAACTCCGCCCCAGTATCATGCATCGGTACTCTCATACTCATAAATTTAGTTATTTGCATTTCTCCCTTAACATCATGATGACTGGTTCCCACAGTTCCCATTGAAAGCCCAGTACAGAGTCACGCCTACTATACGCCGGACACCATCTGCACAGCCTTCGGATCCGCTTGCAGACTCATCCCAAGAGTCTTGGACGCCCTTGGTTTTGATGTCTAGTCTCTGAATAACGACGCGTCAACATAGGTTCGGTTTAACTCGTCTCTCTATACCCTACCTGCTAATTCAAAGTTAGCTTTTCCTCAACGCTCACTACCGGCACTCTTAATGCCAGCAGCTTGAGGTGGTTTAAAGCCAGTTTCCGACAACAGACTTTGATGGGCCTACCATCATCTTCCAATGAGCTTATACACATCTGACCTCTATTTCCGTATAGCGTCAGCTTGTGTGCCTGTGGCACACTCCAAGATTTTCAGCG
>NZ_JAUSBX010000061.1 GCF_030651835.1 Methylicorpusculum sp.
CATTTTAATCAGCGTGATCGAAACCTGCCGTAAAAGACAACAATCCCCTTGGCTTTATTTGGCTGTCGTCATTGATCATCAGCGGACCGGACGGCCGATTCCAAAATTGCCTCCAGTGGTCTGGGGGTCTGAATAGTTACCTTGGGACAATCATTATATTGACTTCCTGTGCCACTCCAAAAAAAGAAGAAACCCCAACTGGCAGTTCAAAATCAAGCAAGGCAGTACAACAAGTCATTGATGAATTAGGCTTAGTCTATGTCGAAGAGGGAGCAAATTCTATTATTACTTACGATGAAGTTAATGCTGCACAACAAGCGTGGTGTGATGCTTTGGTAAAAATAGGAAAATTGAAAGAAGAAGGTGGCGATTACAAGGCTTATGCTGAAAAAGTGCTTTCAGAAGCATACAACTACGATTATGGGAAAGTGTTTTTTAAGCCAACTTTGGCTTTCGGCGACCAGACGTTTAGAAATGATAAAAAAGGCGCATTAGCCTATTTTGTTGGCGGAGATCCAGATTATCCCAATGACAAAGGCTTTGCCCTTAAGCCATGGGTAAAAGCTCAATACGACAACACAGGTGATAATAATGAAGGGATACAAATATATGGCTCAGTAGCAATAACAATGGGTAATGTGTGGGTTACCGATAAGAGCGGTAATGAAGTGATGGTAGATAAAACGTGGGTTTTCAAAAAAGGAAAAGATGGAAAGCTAAGAATCATCGTTCATAAGTCTTCTTTACCCTATTCACCATATGTTGAATAAATAACTCAGAGGTTGGACTAACCAAAATAAGCAGGGATGCTCAACCTTGGCAAAAATATTTTTCATAACAAGACGAATATTATGTCGTTATAGTCCATTACCTTCGTTGTTAATGGGGTAAATAACAGTGCAATCGTATATTAATGACGTAAAAAACTACAAACTTGACTAAAAGGCAGTACTGACAGAAGCCAACCTAAATTATCAAAATCAAAGGTATTGATAATGACAAAAAATATTGCTTATAAGGTGTTGTTAACGGTGTTGGTCTTATTGGCAGTGGTATTTTATGATATGACCCTGCCCTTAATTAAAATCATTATACAGTTAAAAATCAATATCTTAGGGTTATTTTTAGAACCACTACTGCAATCGACTTTTGAAATAGAGCTTCGCCAAGCTCGGATCATAGCTGCTTGGATCTATCTGCTCATAGCAATTGTTATATCGGGTTATTTGTTTCTTAAAATTCATCAGGCTTTATTCACTTTTTTTCACACGGCTCGTCAATCTTGGTTAGCCCAAAACAGATTGCAGAAAATAAGTCATTTCCTGCTTTTCAGCTTGCTGTTTATAGCAATTGGTAAAGCAGTCTTGGTTTTTGTTTAATGCGCTGAATGAATTTCTTGCGAAAAGGAACATACGGGAACAGGTCTTGCATTCACACATCCGGCCTGAAATTACGTTCAAACTTTGCGTAGCTAATATGTGGCTCAGTTTTTTCAGCGTTACGCAAGACTGCTAACGTTAGCTGAACTCTACGTCAATACTCATAGTGGTAGCGAAGCTGGGCAATAAAGCGGTAACTGGATAGGAAGCCCACCTTATAAGCTTGTATTTTCGGGATTGTGGAGATTTTCTCGGGCAATGTTGGGTTAGCTATCGCCAGATCCAAGCTCTAAGTCATTTTCTTCGGCCCATTCACAGAGGGCTGATTTAATGGCCTCTTCTTCGTATTTATACCAAGCATCAAGCAGACCCTCTCGTTCAAGTAAGTCTTTAAATCGTGAGTAAGCTCCGCGTTTTCGGAAGAAAGCATGTGCCTGATCGGACTTATCCGGAAGCACTTCTTCAATAAACTGGAGCGCCAGGTTTTTTCCTAAATCCAGATCAAATTTATGAGGTACAGCAATGTACTTGCTTTCGTCCTCATAATCTTCGGGTAATTCAGTGTCGACATCAACCAACTCCGAACTGAGGTAGACAGCTCCGGTCTCTTTATCCAAGTAGGCGGCATTCTCAAAAGGTGCGCCAGCACTTACCCAATCGTAAGCGTCAACCAGATCTGAAAATTTAATGGTAGTGGACATGGTACGGGTCTCAACTAAAAGATAATGAAAACTACACCAGTTAGGCTGGCGACAGCCCAACCAACCGTCACAGCGGCTCCCCAATGACCGGCTCGATTAACGCCACCGCAACCTCTTTATCGACATCCAGCCCCAGAATCTCAACACCGCGTAATTTTTTCTCCATGGCACTGGTACGCGTGGTTTGCAGTTTTTCCAACGACCCCGAAGCCGTCGAGAGCTGTTTATGGACCAGCGCCAGCTGCTCGCTGTATTTGGCAAACTCTGTCTTTACTTCGGCCAGCACTTTCCATACTTCACTGCTGCGCTTTTGCACGGCCAAGGTTCTAAAGCCCATATGTAAACTGTTCAATAATGCCGACAACGTCGTCGGACCGGTAATCGTAATCCGGTAGGTACGCTGCAAGCGTTCGAATACATCAGGATGGCGCAATACTTCAGCAAACAGGCCTTCTACCGGTAAAAACATGATGGCAAAATCGGTGGTATGGGGAGGATCAATATATTTGCTGCTGATATCTTTAGCAAAACTTTCCACTGTTTTCAATAGTTGTTTTTGGGCGGCATCAATTTCCAGAATATTGCCTTCCTCAAACCCATTTAACAGCGCTTGGTAACTTTCCAGCGGAAACTTGGAATCGATGGGCAACCACACCGTTTTTTCATCGGATTTGCCCGGTAATTTGATCGCATATTCCACGTTAGCCTGACTGCCTGCCTTGGTTGCCACATTGGTCGCATACTGATCTGGCGACATGATTTGCTCGAGAATATTACCTAATTGATATTCACCTAAAATGCCTCGGGTTTTGACATTGGACAACACTTTTTTCAGATCGCCGACACCTACAGCCAGCGTTTGCATTTCGCCCAAGCCTTTGTGTACCTGCTCCAAACGATCACTGACCTGCTTAAACGATTCCCCCAAGCGCTTCTCCAGCGTGCTTTGCAATTTCTCATCCACTGTTCTGCGCATTTCGTTTAGTTGTTGGCTGTTATCTTCGCGTATCGCTTTCAGTTGCCGCTCTATCGTGTCTTTTATTTCTGTGATGCTGGTTTTGGCCAGCTGACTGGCTTCGAGTTGCTGCTTATTTAAATCGGAAAACTTGATGCGCAATTGTTCATTAAAGTCTTTAATATTTTCAGCAAACTTGGCCTCAAATGATTTGAGGCCTTCGTTAAGTTCCTGACGATTAATTTTGGCGTCGATTTTCATGCTTTGATCAAAAGCATCAAACTTTTGAATACTGTGTTCTCTGAATTCGTCCTGTTTCCGGTTTAACGCCTCGCTGGAAGCCTGAATAGTGAGGGTCATGCCTTGTTTAAAATCAGCTGAATGACCGATCAGCCGTTCAGATAATTCATTCAAAGTATTTTTGAAGCTATCCAATTGCTTGTTTTGCAGAGTGCTGTTTTCGGTGATCCTGTTCAGCAATGTATCCTGAAAGTTTTTAAAAGCCTCCTGCATTTCCCGCCGGTTTTCCGAACTGACTTCCCGTAACTCTTTTCTGGATTCGATGAACCCCTCTTTCAGACTACTGCCATGGAGTTGTTGTAAATGAAGCAATTCCTGCATGCCCGCGTCAGACGCCAAATTGATCAGATGCTTGAGTTTGAGCAGCACACTCATCATCGCAATCAATAAAAGGATGAGAATAACGCCGTAAACAACGGATAAAACAAAATAGGAGTCGGTCATTGATCAGTCCTTACAGGATCAGGTGGTAAACATGTTGAAATTAGCTGTAATTTTTCTTTGCTTTACCTGCATATTCAGCTAATTTTTTAAAAATAAAAGAGACGGGGTCGTTGGAAGACAAAGACGAGTCGGAACCACTCTTTTTAGGATTTTGCAGCAAGCATTAATCGGGTATAGTAAAAAGATAACCGCAGTTAGTAAATCAAAGTAAGATTAACTGCATAAGGATTTTCTACTCAATAATGAGGATGTAGGCATGACTACCATAACAGATCCCGTCATCGATAGATGGTACAAAGATGTTGAGAACAACCTGACATTCAAGGTTGTTGCTATTGATGAAAGTGACGAATCTATAGAAGTACAATATCTAAACGGCGAGATTGGCGAATATGACAACGACAGTTGGTATACTTCGACCTTCGATTATATTGAAGCGCCGGAAGACTGGAGCGCTCCTTATGAACTGGAATCGGATGATCTGGGTTACAGCGATCCCGATGATCATACCCGCTTAATTGACGATGAAAACTTCACCGACTATCTGGAATAACAGGAAACAAATTCAATGAGAATGAGTGCGCAGGAATTCCTGGACTGGGAATCCAAAAGCATTACCCTGCTGGCCATGTCCGGCGCAGGAAAAACCACGTTGGCGAATAAACTGCCCAAGGAAAAATGGTTTCACTATTCCGGCGACTACCGTATCGGCACCAAATATCTGGAAGAGCCGATTCTGGACAATATCAAACAGCGCGCTATGGCGGTGCCTTTTTTAAGAGAACTGTTACTTTCTGACAGTATCTACATTTGTAACAACGTCACTGTTGAAAATTTAGCCCCTGTTTCGAGTTTTCTCGGAAAAATGGGCAATCCGGATCTCGGCGGTTTATCTTTAAAAGAGTTCAAAAGACGTCAACAACTCCATCATCAAGCTGAAATAGCTGCGATGTATGACGTTCCCGACTTTATCAAAAAAGCCGAAGACATTTACGGCTACAAGCATTTCATCAACGATGCGGGCGGCAGCGTTTGTGAACTGAACTGTCCTGAGGTGCTGGAAACATTGGCAAAGCATACGCTGATCGTTTATATCAAAATCCCGTCTGAACTTGAACAAACCATCATTGCGCGTGCTAAAAGCGATCCCAAACCGCTTTATTACCGGGAAACGTTTCTTGATGAAAAGCTGGATGCTTTCATGAAGGCATTTAATTACAACGATCCCAATTTAATCCCCCCTGATGACTTCGTAAGCTGGGTCTTTCCGGAATTATTCAAAGCCCGCGTACCGCGTTATGAAGCTATTGCCTCGCAATATGGTTATACCATCAGTGCTAATGACACAGCATTGGTCAATAACGAAGATGATTTTATCCAGCTTATCGCTAAAGCGATTGCTGAACAGCACAACTGAGCGATAGCGTAATGCCTTTAGTCGCCTATAACGATTTACCGTCCTTTGAACGCTTGCGTGCGGAGGGCGAAGAAATATTAACCCCTGAACGCGCCAGTCGTCAGGACATCCGCGAAATGCATATCGGTCTTTTGAACATGATGCCGGATGCTGCTCTGGAAGCCACTGAACGGCAGTTTTTCAGACTGGTCGGTGCGTGTAATCAGATCACCCAATTTCATGTCCACCCGTTCACCATTGAAGGTTTACCCAGAAGTCCGCAAGCCCAAATGCATATCGACCGTTATTATGAATCGTTTGATACCATCAAAAATGACGGCCTGGATGCATTGATTATCAGCGGCGCTAATGTCACCCATCCCAAACTGGACGAAGAAGCATTCTGGCAGCCTTTAAGCGAAGTTTTTGACTGGGCCAAGCAGAACGTACCCTCAGCACTCTGCTCCTGCCTTGCTACGCATGCGCTGATTCAATATTGTTACGGCATAGAAAGAACCCCTTTACCGGCAAAACGCTGGGGGGTATTTCCACATAAAGTACTGGATCGGACGCATCCTCTGGTTGCGGAAATCAACACACGTTTTGATGTGCCCCACTCCCGGTTTAACGAAATTTTTCAGGCCGACATGGAAGCGCATGGCCTAAAGATTCTGGTTGCCGGCAAAGAAGCCGGTGTCCACCTCGCCACGAGTCCGGACGGATTTCGTATCGTTTTCTTTCAGGGCCACCCGGAATACGATGACATCAGCCTGTTGAAAGAATACAAACGTGAAGTACTGCGTTTTTATCATGCAGAAAGGGATGATTACCCGCCCTTCCCGGAAAATTATTTTAATGCTGTTTGCCGACAGCTCCTGGAAGAGTATAAGGAACAGGTTATCGCAGCTAAAAATACCAAGAATATACCGGCCGAATTTCCGGAAGCACTGCTGTTGGAACATATTGACAATACGTGGCGAGACACCGCCAAGGCCGTCTTCAATAACTGGCTGGGCAAGATTTATCAAATCACCGATCAGGATAGACGAGTCCCTTTTATGACCGGCATCGATCCGGAAAACCCCTTAGGTTTATAAATGCATGAAACGTATTTAAAACAGGCAATCGCATTGGCTTGTGAAAATGTCGATTCAGGAGCAGGTGGGCCTTACGGTGCCGTTATCGTTAAAGATGGCGTTGTCATTGCTGCCAGCGGCAACAAAGTGACTCAGAATATGGACCCCACTGCCCATGCTGAAATTATGGCCATTCGTAGTGCCTGCCAGCATTCGGGCAGCTTCAAGCTTCAAGGCTGCACGCTTTATTCCAGCTGTGAACCTTGCCCCATGTGTCTCGGCGCCATTTACTGGGCGAGGATAGACCGGGTATTTTTTGCGTGCAATCGCTTTGATGCGGCAATGGCCGGATTTGATGACAGCTTCATTTACGAGCAAATTCCGCTGGACCCCTCCATTCGATCGATACCCATGCTGAACATAGACTTGGAAGAAGCGGAAACGCCTTTTAAACTCTGGAATAAAGCAACGGATAAAATTCCGTATTGATTTGCAGAGATCGTATCGGCAAACACGACCGAATAGCAAAAATCTAAAAAAACCTTCCCTGGCTTTACTCCCTTTTGATTGAAAAACCGTCTAAGAATAGAAGGTATGGGATGTGGCTATCGAGGACCGCCGTGAACCCCTCCATGGGGGCTTGACGGCAGCAATCCCTCCTGCCGACATCCTCGCTAGCCACACCCCATACCTTCATAAAGTTAACCATTTTTTGAGTATAAAGGGAGTAGTTACAGATCAACCGCTATGATTTTTATTGAACAGGCGCACTGTTTTCTTTTTCAGGCTCAGCCGCTTTGGGCGTCTGATCGACTGCCTGAGTTGCATCAACTTTTGGTTCAGCCGCCACTTGAGGCGCTTCAGCAGGCGGCGCGGCTTCAGGGACTGGAACCGGCTCAGCAGCTTGTCCTGAATTTGCTACTTTCAGCAACCATCCGTCCGAACCCCGGCAACCAAACTCGGCTTTGGCATCAACATTGACTCTGACAAACTTACCGTTTAACGAAGCAGGCAGTTTTGTGCTGATTTTGTAAAAAAGATTCTTGTTTTCAATCGTCAAGGGCAGTTTTTCATTTTTAGCCTTCACGACCAGCGTATTGATATCGGTCCAGCCAGAAATGGTGAAGTGAATTTCCGATTCAGGGGGCACTTCAACTTTATTATCCTGACTGTATTCAGGCAGGTTAAATCCCAAAATTTTAGGCGTTTTGCAAAGCGCTTTTTTTTCCTCTTCCGTTAAAGCCCACGCTCCGGAAGAAATCAATAATCCCCCGATAACAGCCAAGCACTTGAATAAATTTTTATTATTTTTCATGTTATCCTCACTTCACTTTATTATTTTCTCAATCAGCATACTGGCGGCCTACCGCTCTGAACAACCTATGATTTTCAATTAAACCTAAGTTTTTCTTCCTGATTCATAGAGAATAGTTTCACACTACCAATAGCTTAGCGTCAGCGCTTTTCTCTCCACAGGCTAGCACCGTAGAGCTTACGGCATAATTCTTTAAATTTATTGCTGCGTTTAAATCACGGTCTAGCGTGTTTCCGCACTCGCAGTTCATCGTTCTATCCGATAACTTCAGTTCATGGATAGCGCCGCATACACTGCAGGTTTTAG
>NZ_JAUSBX010000065.1 GCF_030651835.1 Methylicorpusculum sp.
TATTCATGGTTATTTGTAAATTGCTCATGATAGGGAAAACTGAGCGACAATAAACACCATTCAACATTTGGTTAAATGAAATGACGCCTTTAACTATCGGCAAACTGGCCAAACAAACCGATGTCACCATCGAGACCATACGCCATTATCAGCGACTGGGTTTACTGAAGGAACCCGCCAAACCCGCCAGTGGTTATCGTCTGTACCCTGCCGAGACGGTTAAGCAAATCCGCTTCATTAAACGTGCGCAGCAAGCCGGTTTTACCTTGAAGGAAATTGCCACCTTACTATCGCTCGATGGGACCCATTGTCACGACGTGCGGCAACTAGCCGAACAAAAATGCCACAAAATCGATCAACAAATTCAGGATTTACAGGCTCTACGGCAAGCATTGGGCAGCTTGGTCGAGAGTTGTCGGCAAACACCTGCATCCGCCCATTGCGCCATTCTCGAAGCATTTAACCTCGACCAACCAACCAAGAACTAAAAAAACCCATCAACGGCTTTACTCTGTTCCTTGCCACAGGGTTTATGCTTCCCAACATGTTAATTATTTAGCTTTGGGGGTACCAATGAATCTTCAAGATCCTGAAACACCTTACGGCACAACATCATGGATCGGCGTCGGCGCGGTATTGGCCGCGCTAGGCGCATCAGCCTGCTGTGTTGGGCCCTTTTTGTTTTTATCGTTAGGCATGGGCGGAGCTTGGCTGAGTTCACTAACGGCAATGGAACCGGTTCGGCCTTTTTTCATCATCCTAACCCTGGTCTTTATAGCGTTAGGATATCGAAAACTCTATCTAACGCCTCACCGCTGTGACACAGATGAAAGCTGCGGCATATCGGACATCCAGCGCCGACAACGGCTGATGTTTTGGTTGGGGTCCGCATTCATTTTGATACTGCTAGCCTTTCCCTGGGTAGCACTTTTTTTCATGGCTTGAGAGGATTCCGCAATGACTATTAAATCCAGTTTGTTAATTTTGAGCTTGTCATCAAATGCGTTGTGGATATCGGCAGCACAAGCTCAAACGACGGTTACACAGCCAAACCGGCAGCAAACGGTAACGCTGAACATAGAGAACATGACCTGCGCGATGTGCACAGTTACCATCAAGAAAGCTTTGCAGAAAGTCGAAGGCGTGGAAGCAGTGACTGTCGATTACGATTCAAAAACAGCCACCATCCTCTTCGATAGCCAAAAAACCGATAGTACAGCCTTGATCAAAGCCACGACGGATGCTGGTTATCCGGGTTCGCTCGCCACACCTGTTGCTCGATAAAGTCCAGGATACAGTCTATGGCTGATTGCTGCTGCCCAAATA
>NZ_JAUSBX010000066.1 GCF_030651835.1 Methylicorpusculum sp.
TCTGTATTTCCCCATTCTTTTGCTTTATCTTTGTTCATGGCGTTTCTCATTAATGCTGTTATTTGATCTCGATAATCTTATTTCAGCAGAGAACGCCACCTCTCTTCAAGTCGGGTTGTACACCAGATTTAGTTATAGCTCCATCCAGAATCACACCAAGGTGAAAGTCCAACGCCATCCATGGCGTCTGAATCCCGGCAATCCGTGCCGGAGTACACCCATTTTTAACGCAAACATGGCTTCGATTATTGCCGGATTAAATCGCTATAGTGCTCTCTGAACAATTTAATCGGATAATGGTAGAAATACGGCTAATTGCTAACTATCGCCCAAACCCAATGGTAATGACGATTCCTGATCTTGCTGTTCCTGTTTACGCCAACGCAGCATCTCAAGCCTTCCGTCGAAATGCTCGACGATGGCCGTGCAACTCTCCACAAAATCACCCGTATTGACGTACCAAAAACCTTCAATTTGCTTGATTTCGGCATGGTGTATATGTCCGCAAATCACGCCATCCAGCTTTTCATGCTTAAGCGTATGAACAATGCTTTCTTCGTAATCGGAAATAAACTGCACGACATTTTTGACCTTGAATTTGACATAAGCGGCAAGCGAAAATTGGGATTGCACGCCCAGCAATCGCCGGAAGAAACGGATGATGCGATTGATATCAATGAGCCAGTCATAACCGATGCTGCCGATTTTGGCAAGCCATTGGTGATGGCGAGCAATGGTGTCGTACTCATCACCATGAACGACCAGAAATTGTTGCCCAGTGACAGTCGTATGAATGTCAGAATTTTTAACCACGATATCACCGAAGACAAAGCTGTCGTATTCCCTGATGTTTTCATCGTGATTACCCGGTATGTAGATGATTTGAGTCCCATGCCGAGCCTTGCGTAACAGCTTTTGGATGATGGTGTTATGGTCGGGTGGCCAATACATTTTTTTCGATAGCGCCCAAAAATCAATGATGTCCCCCACCAAATAGAGTTTCTCGCTGTCATTGTGCTTGAGAAAATCCAATAGTGTATCGGCCTGGCATTGGGTGGAACCGATATGAAGGTCGGAAATCCAGATCGTGCGGTACTGTGGACTGGTCATAATTAACAATCAAAAAGCGGCAACCTGCCGGATATCCCTATTTTGTTTGCTAATTATGACAATTGAATGACGAAATGACTTTCAGTCAGCCATTTTTATTTTAAAAACAACTGCAATCCGCATTATCTTGGTGGTGCACATACGAGCATTTGTACGTTTCATATAAATGACACATTTCCTGCCTAGAATCGGCTTCATTCTATGTTATTGCTGGAACTTGCCGATGATTGATGCCGAAAATATATTACGTCAAACCTATCCCGATTTTAAACTGGGTAAAGACAACAAACTGGTAGTAAAAGCCTTAAAAAAATTAATCCACGAAGATGACTTTAACGCCGTCATCCAAAAAAACCAGCATCTTCGCGGCTTTGCATTTTTAGACAAGATGCTGGCGTATTTCAAGTTCAATTATGAGGTCGATAACGACTCCTACAACAATATCCCTTCAGAAGGTCGCTTACTGATCGTCGCCAACCACCCTATCGGCACTCTTGACGGCTTGGCGCTGGTAAAACTGATTCGTTCGGTCAGGCCGGATGTCCGCATTGTCGCCAATCGTGTCCTGTCACACATGCAGCCCTTGGAATCGGTGTTCTTGCCGGTAGACGTACTCAGCGGTAAAAAACAACTCAAAGAAACGTATCAGGCGATGCTGCAGGCACTGAAAAATGAAGAGGCCATCATCATTTTTCCGGCCGGTGAAGTCTCCAGAATCACGCCTAAAGGCATAAGGGATGGCGCGTGGCAAAGCGGATTTTTAAAATTGGCCAGGAAAGCGAAATGTCCCATTTTACCCATTCACATCAAGGCTAAGAATTCGGCCATTTTTTACAGCATGTCGACCTTATATAAGCCGCTAGGCACGCTGTTATTGATCCAGGAGATGTTCAATAAAAAGAATCAGACCATCAAATTTCAAGTCGGTGCACCGATACCCCACAGCGCGATCGATCAATCCGGAGAAAGCAATAAATTGCTTTGCAAACGTTTCCGCAAACATGTATTGAACCTCGGCAAAAAGCACAAAACGCCTTTGTTCGACACTGTTGCCACCGTGATTCACCCCGCTGATGCCAAAGCCGTAAAAAAAGCCCTGTACCGATCGCGGCAGTTGGGCGAAACCCGGGACGGAAAAAAAATATTTCTCTATCGCTTTACCAGCGATTGTCCGGTAATGCAGGAAATTGCCCGCTTACGCGAACTGACTTTTCGCACAGTGGAAGAAGGCACCGGCCTGTCGCTCGATCTGGATAGTTTCGATGTGTATTACAGCCACATCGTTTTGTGGGACGACATCGGTCTGGAAATCGTGGGCGCCTACCGCTTGGGCGAAGGCCCAAGGATCATGGCGGAATTCGGGATAGAAGGATTTTATACCCACACCTTGTTCGACCTGCACGGCCAATTTTCCAGCTATCTGCCTTACAGCATAGAGCTTGGCCGCAGTTTCGTGCAACCCCGGTATTGGGGCCAGCATAGCCTGGATTACCTGTGGTACGGCATCGGTGCATACTTACGGGAACAACCGGAAATCAAATACCTGTTTGGCCCCCTCAGCCTCAGTAACGCTTATCCTCAATTGGCTAAAGAAATGATCATCGGTTTTTATCGTCAGCAATTTGGCTCACCGTTAACGTCCGCCAAGGCGCGAATGCCGTTTGTCATGTCCGAGGAATGCGAACAATTTGCGAGAGACGAATTCAGTGACGATTACCCTATCAGCTTCAAAGTGCTGAATAAGGAGCTAAAAAAACTGGGCGTTAAAGTGCCGACACTTTACAAACAATATGTGGAACTGTGTATAGACAAAGGTTGCCATTTCATCGACTTTAATATCGATCCTGACTTTAACAACTGTATCGATAGTCTGATCATGGTTGAAATTGACAAAATCGCACCCAAAAAACGCCAGCGCTATATCGACAAACCTGTTTCTTTGAATTCCTAACAAGTACAACTTTTGTAATTACATGCAGTGTAGGTAAGGCGATAGTCGTAACCCATGAGATGACCTAATCACAAGTTGAATGAAGTCTTCGACATAAAAACCTGCACTGTCATCAATCGTTAATAAAAACGTCATATCCATGTCACAGACATGGCTTAGATTGTCAGATAAATCAACTACTCTGACACCCAATCGATATGAAAATTTTCTACGGCGTTCAAGGCACGGGTAACGGCCATATCACGCGCGCCCGCGTCATGGCGGAAGCACTTTATGCTGCAGGCATGGATGTTCATTTTCAATTCACCGGCCGCACTAAGGACAGCTATTTCGATATGGCGGTATTCAACGGCTTTCAGGTGCGCACCGGTTTAACCTTTAATACCCATAATGGACAGGTCAGTTATTTAAAAACGGCGATAGAAGCCAAACCGATCACTTTTATTCGTGATATTCAATCGCTCGATTTGAGTGATTATGATCTGGTGATCAGCGATTTCGAACCGGTTACTTCTTGGGCTGCCAAGCGGCAAAACAAGCAGGTGCTGGGTATTGGTCATCAATATGCCTTCGGCCATACTATTCCTCGCGCCGGATCAGACCCTCTGGCCAATCTGGTGATGAAGTATTTTGCTCCGGCAGACCGGGGTATCGGCTTGCATTGGCACCATTTCGGACAGCCTATATTGCCGCCAATTATTGAAACACCGGCGATGCCGCATACATTTTTCAAACACAAGGTCGTCGTCTATCTCCCTTTCGAAGATACGCAGGAGGTTTTCCAGCTACTGGCACCGTTCAAGGATTTTGATTTTTATGTGTACACGCCTGATGTTCAAGACTCACCCCATAAACATATCGTCTGCAAAGCCTTGTCCCGTGCGGGATTTATGCAAGACTTATATGACTGTGGCGGCATAATCAGCAATGCCGGATTTGAACTCGCCAGTGAGGCCTTGCAGCTAGGCAAAAAAATACTGGCCAAACCCTTGCACCATCAAATGGAACAGATTTCCAATGCAGCGGCCTTGCAGCAATTGGGTTATGGTCATGTCATGAAGGATCTGAACGCTACAGCGATCGGCAATTGGCTAAAGGTAGATCATGCCGTGCAAATCACTTATCCGAATGTCGCCCAGGTCATTACCCGATGGTTACAAGATGGCATGCTGGAGATGGATACCGATTTCATCAACAGCATCTGGGATAACGTCAATGTATTGCAGGTGAAGCATTAAGGATTCCGTCATAAATAACTTCCCGAAATTCGGATTGTGTCGAACCGTACGATTATCCCCCTTCTTTGAAAAAGAGAGGCTGGGGAGAGTTTTTAATAAATCCATCTCGATCCCCCTTTTTCAAAGGGGGAAGTTATTTTTCGCGATATCCTAAGTGACCTGATTACGCATCACTTTCAGCCAAATCAACCTATAGTGGAGCACTTGTCACGCCGGCAGGGATTGCCGGTATCCAGGGTACACGGAAGTACTCATGTTCCCTTTAATGCTTTTCGGAGCAGGACCCATGCAATCTGGACCCCGGAAATCCATGCTAAGGTGGCGCGGTTAAAAGCATTCATGCGGGGAAAGAAGACCTTTTGCCCGGCACTGTAGCCAGAACATCCTCGCCAAACACACCGCGTTTAGATCAGATTGGAGAAAGTTTTTTGCCTTGTTGGATTGTTGAATTTGACCGCTATAATAGGCCTTCATTGCCATTTTGAATCAAAAAATCCATGCTCACCAATCGCCGTCAAATTCTAATAGGATTAATCGTCAGTTCTTTACTGGTAACCAACGCCCTTTCGGCAGATTTTCAACCAGCCGACCCTATCAACCCAGATAAAACCTCATCCGAGCCTGTTCTAAACAAGATCAAAACCATCGTGGTGATCTACGCGGAAAATCGCAGTTTTGATAATCTTTACGGCCTTTTTCCGGGAGCTAATGGCATTGCAAATGCGTTGGCTAATCCTGAATCCTACTTACAACGTGATCGCGACGGCAAAACCGTGTTACCGACATTGCCGCCGGTTTGGAATAGCGATGATCCTAACTGGTCATTTGTCGCACACTTACCGAACAAGCCTTTCCAGATTGATGCCGCGCCTGGCGGCACACCGGGCGACACCGGCGCCAACGTTTCATCCCCGGATCTGGTGCACCGTTTCTACAATCATCAGATGCAGATTAATGGTGGCCGCAATGATCAGTTTGCGGTCTATTCCGATGCCGGCGGTTTGTCGATGGGGTATTACGACGGCGCCAAAATGGCGATGTGGCAACTTGCCAAACACTATACCTTGGCAGACAATTTTTTCATGGGCGCGTTCGGAGGCTCGTTTCTAAATCATTTTTGGCTGGTCTGCGCCTGCACGCCGTCTATGGCCACAGCGCCTGAGGGCCGGACAGCTATCCTGGACGATAAAACCGGGCTGTTGCGTGTTGAATCATCTAGCGGCTTACATTCAGCGCCATACTATCCAGGGGATTTCAATTTCACCCCTCAAGACAAAATTACGCAGCGCAGTTACGCGGTAAATACCACGCAACCGCCGTTTCAACCCAGCGGAACGCCTCCTGCACAAGACGGTGATCCGAGACTGGCTAATCAAAACGCCAAAGGTTCAGCCGCTGTCTTGAGCCCGCAAACCGAAAAAACGATAGGCGACACATTATCGGAGAAGCGTATCGAATGGGCATGGTATGCCGGGGCATGGCGTGAAGCGCTGGTTGATGGTCAACAAAGCCCTGACAAACCGCGCAAAGTGATCTACAACAAGGGAAGCGGGGCGGCTAATTTTCAGTCTCACCACCAGCCCTTCAATTATTTCAGCCGCTTTGATCCAGCCACCCCGGATGGCGCACTTCAACGTGCAGCGCATCTAAAAGACTATGCGGATTTTCAAACGGATATTGCCAACGGCACCTTGCCTGCCGTGGTGTTCTATAAACCCCAGGGAAGCTTGAACCAGCATCCCGGTTATACCGACGTTATGTCGGGTGACGCTCATATTGCCGAGGTAGTCAAACAACTGCAAGGCAGCCCGCAATGGCCGAATATGTACATTATTGTCACTTACGATGAGAATGGCGGCTTTTGGGATCATGTGGCACCACCTGCAGGTGATCGCTGGGGACCGGGTTCAAGAGTTCCGGCGATTTTTATTTCCCCGTTCGTCAAAAAACAGCATGTTGACCATACGGTCTATGACACGACATCTATCATTCAATTTATTACGCGCCGGTTTGATTTACAACCTCTGCCCGGGGTTCGGCAGAGTATGGGTGATTTGATCAATACGCTTGAATGAAATGTTAAACAGATGACATTTAGCGCAAGTTGTGCAGCAAGCAGGTCCATAGTCAGGCATTTAGCTTTGCGTTCCGAAATTTTTCGATTGTAAAAAACTTTTACAAATTGGAAACTTGTAGTGTATTCAGCTTAGCCAGATCAAACTTTTCCGGATGCTCGGGCGGGATTGGATGGGATTTTTTTGGATAATTGGACAAGATACGTTTTACGTAATTTTGGGTTTCCTGATAAGGCGGTATGCCCTGATAGCGTTCAACAGCGCCCTCCCCTGCATTATAAGCCGCAAGAACATGCTCGACATTGCCTGCGAAATGCCGCATTAACCAATGGAGGTAGGCTGTTCCGCCCTTGATATTCTGCACAGGATTCCAACTGTCTTTTACGCCAAACCGCTCAGCTGTAGCCGGTATTAACTGCATCAGGCCCTGGGCATTTTTATTGGACAGCGCCTGAGTATTGAAAGCTGATTCTGCTTGAATGACAGCCATAACCAACTGGGGATCGATGCCGTAATGCGGCGCAATTTGATTGACCCAGGCAATAACCTTGTCTCGCTTGGGATTGTCGACTAACTTAACTTTAATAACCGGATCAGCATCCGCTTCAACAAGCGGGTCAGGCTGGCAGGACTCATCTTTTTTGGAAGCAACGCTGCGGAATTTAAGTAACATTCGTTTGGCATAAATATCTCCTGATCCTGCAGACTTTTTAAACCAGTAAATAGCCAGCGGCAAATCACGGGCAACGCCACGTCCGATGAAATACATAAAACCCCTGTTGTAAGCCGATAACGCATCCCCCATCAGAGCAGCCTTGCAATAAAGCTCTAAAGCCTGATCGTAGCTTTTCTTAACGCCGTGCCCATGCTCATAAGATTGAGCCATTTTTCGTAAACCGGACGCATCCTTGTTGGCTTCATCGGCATTGATAGCCGTTGAAAACAGCATTATTAGCACAGCAGTCATTAAGTTAAATACGCGCATATCTCTCACACTTTGACAAACATAGTTTTTATTAAGCAAAAATAGAACCATTAGTATTTTATAATTAAATTTCAATAGGTTGCTATTTATTATCAGTTCTTGGTCGTCATTAATTGTAAAAATTGCTGACATTTATTCATTACCGGTTTCTTAAAATCTGCAGCTTAACAGCAAAAGCTACTGATTGAGGCTAAAATTGGCTCTTTTATCGCAACAGGCGATCACGTTTTTTAGCGGCTATCTATCTCTTTTTAACCTGTCCCACTTAGGGTTTAAGCTATAGTAAGCCAGACTAACCTATGAAGGAATAACAATGTTTGAAATTGCCGAACTGGGTCACACCTTAAAAAAAACCGATTACAACGAACAAGTCCCGGAACTCAGGACTCAATTACTGCTGACGCAGCAAAAATTAATGAACTGCGACTTCCCTGTAATCATTCTGATTTCCGGCGTAGATGGCGGAGGAAAGGGTGAAGTTATTAACCTGCTTAACGAATGGATGGATCCGCGTTACATGCAAACAATCGCTTTTGACGAACCCAGCGATGAGGAAAAAGAACGCCCCAAATTCTGGCGATTCTGGCGGACGTTACCGAGCAAAGGCAGCATTGGTATCTTTGTCGGTTCCTGGTACAGCGACCCTCTATCGCAACGCGTGTATGGCGAAATTGATGACAATCAGTTGCAAATAGAACTGATGAATATCAAGGAACTCGAGCGGCTTTTATTCGACGATGGCGCATTGATCATCAAATGCTGGCTGCATCTAAAAAAAGACGAGCAAAAAAAGCGGATAAAGAATCTCGAAAAAAACCCCGAAACTAATTGGCAGGTCACCGAGCGCGATAAAAAACATTTAAAACTCTACGATGATTTTATTGGTGTTGCTGAAAAGACCCTGACTGAAACCAGTACCGGTGATGCGCCCTGGCTTATCGTCGATGGCAGCGATATACGTTACAGCAGCTTTTCAGTAGGTCAGCATGTTTTACACAGAATTGAACAACACATCGAAGACAGGACCGCTAAAGTCAACAGCACAAATAAAACTAACGGTACCGCTCGTATCAATCCCAACCAGCAAAGTCTGTTGGACTCGCTGGATTTGTCATTAAAAATTGACAAGAAATCCTATAACGAACAACTCGATTATTATCAAAGCAAGCTAAAAAATCTGGCCAGAATCGCCCAACAACAAAAACGGTCCTGTATTCTGGTTTTTGAAGGCTGGGATGCAGGCGGTAAAGGCGGCGCCATCAGGCGTATCACCCATGCTGTTGACGCCAGAAATTACCGGGTTATTCCTGTGGCAGCCCCCACCGACGAGGAACGTTCACATCATTATCTCTGGCGTTTCTGGCGCCATATTCCACGCGCAGGTAAAGTGACACTCTATGATAGAAGCTGGTACGGACGGGTTCTGGTCGAACGCGTCGAGGGCTTTGCATCAGTGAATGAATGGCAGCGCGCGTACTCTGAAATAGCCAATTTCGAGGATGCGCTAGTACGTCACGGTATTCTTTTACTAAAATTTTGGCTGCACATCGACAAAGATGAACAGCTGAAACGATTCCACGAGCGGGAACAAATCAGCTATAAAAAGTACAAAATAACCGAGGATGATTATCGAAACAGAGAGAAATGGGACGACTACAAACACGCGGTGAATGAGATGGTTACCCGCACCAGCACCCGCAGTGCGCCTTGGTTACTGGTCGAAGGGAATGACAAAAAATATGCACGCATCAAAATCCTCAAGGCCTACTGCGAAAAACTGGAGTCCTCACTTCAGCTTTCGAAATAACGGATTAGACCTGTTTTTCACTGTTAACTGCCGCATTCGCTATGGCTCAACATACACTGGAATCATTACGCAAAGCCATCAACACGGCCTGGTTGAGTGATGAAACCGACGCGGTCAATCATCTACTAAAAACGCTGGAAAATTATGACCCAAATGTAACCCGTCGAACGGCTGAAAACCTGGTCACTGCGATAAGAACCGCAAAACCAAAGCAATCGGTTACTGAAGCATTTTTGCATGAATATCAGCTCAACAGCACCGAAGGGATTGTCTTGATGAGCATTGCCGAAGCTTTGCTGCGCATTCCCGACCAAAGGACACAGGACCAGTTTCTCGCTGAAAAACTGGCCGCAGCCAATTGGCGAGATCATGTACATCACAGTAATTCCTGGCTGGTCAATTTGTCCACTGACGCCCTGCTGTTAAGCGGTCAATTTGAAAAGCATCTCAAGCCCAGTTATCAGCAGCACCAATTCCATTTAAATACACTGCTGGCCCGATTGGGGATGCCCTTAATCCGAAAAGCCGTCAAACAGGCGATGCAGCTGTTAGGCTCACAGTTCGTCATGGCCGAAGCGATGGGTCCTGCATTACACAAAAGCCAGCAACAAAATGAATACCGTCATTCATTCGATATGCTGGGCGAGGCAGCGTTAACCGCGGCCGACGCGGAACGCTACTATCAAGCCTACCTGTTTGCCATTCAACATGCAGGACAAAGCGCTCAAAATGTTGATTTTTTTGACAAACCCAGCATTTCCATCAAATTATCCGCATTATGCCCTCGTTTTGAACCGCTGCAACGAAACCGCGCCGTATCAGAACTGACCGGCAAGCTGATTTATCTGGCTCAATGCGCCAAGGCGCAGGACATCAGCGTGACGGTTGACGCAGAAGAGTCGGATAGGCTGGAAATGTCACTGGATATAGTTGCAGCAGCACTGACGCATCCTTCATTAAACGGCTGGCAAGGATTAGGCTTAGCAGTACAGGCTTATCAGAAACGCGCGATTCATGTTTTGGCCTGGCTTGACGCACTGGCGAGGCAACACCACTGCAAAATTCCGGTGCGGCTGGTCAAGGGCGCCTATTGGGACAGCGAAATCAAACGTGCTCAAGAAAACGGCTTAAGCCATTACCCGGTGTTTACCCGTAAATCGGCGACCGACATCTCCTATCTGGCGTGCGCCAATTTTTTACTGACCCATACGGATACTTTTTATCCACAATTTGCAACCCATAATGCCCATACGGTCGCGGCAATTTATCATCTTGGCGGTAGGCAACAGGCCTTTGAGTTTCAGCGACTGCATGGAATGGGAGAAGCGCTTTATCATGAATTGGTCATCAGCAAACCATGGCATATTCCCTGCCGGATCTATGCGCCGGTTGGCACTTACACGGAACTACTGCCGTATCTGGTCAGGCGACTGTTAGAAAACGGAGCAAATACATCGTTTATCAGTCAGGTTGAAAATCCGGACTGCCCCATTGAAAAACTGACTCAAGATCCTGTTGCATTTTGGTTGGCGCTTAAGGATTCAAAAAAATCCGGCGTATCGTTACCCGGCGCACTGTTCATGCCTGAGCGGCTCAATTCGGCAGGTTTTAATCTGGCTGATCCTATTTTCCTCGATAAAATCCAACGCTATTTGGAATCGCGAAAAAACAAAGCTTATACCGCTCACCCTCTTGTTAACGGCCAGGTATTTTCAGGTGATGACGCTCCGGTTTACAGCCCCTTCAATCAAGACTTACAACTTGGTACAGTCGCATTCAGCCGCGCGGATGCAGTTGCGCAGGCCATTACTTGTGCCTATCAACATCGCGATACATGGCGGTTAACGCCCGTTAAAAAACGTGCTGCAGCCCTAAATAAAGCCGCAGATCTATTGGAAACCAACGCGTTTGAGCTAATGGCCTTGTGTATTTTCGAAGGCGGTAAAATTGTTAAAGATGCCTTGGCAGAAATCAGAGAGGCTGTTGATTTTTGCCGCTACTATGCGGAACAAGCTGTCATGCAATTTGACCCGCCTATCACCTTGCCCGGCCCTACCGGCGAACTAAATACCCTGTCTTACAACGGACGCGGCGTTTTTGTCTGCATCAGTCCGTGGAATTTTCCTGTCGCTATTTTTATCGGCCAGATCGCCGCCGCGCTGGCAGCCGGTAATGCCGTGATTGCAAAACCCTCCGAGCAAACCTCATTAACCGCATTTTGCTGCATCAAGCTGTTGCATGAAGCCGGAATTCCGGAATCGGTGCTGCATTTTCTGCCTGGTTCCGGCGCTGCAATTGGCGAACAATTACTCTCGGACTATCGCATAGCCGGTGTGGCCTTTACCGGTTCCACAGCAACCGCCAAGCACATCGCGCGCAAACTGATCGAGCTTCCAGCCATTGTGCCGTTAATAGCCGAAACCGGCGGACAAAATGCGCTGATTGCCGACAACTCCGCGCATAAGGAACAGCTGGTTCAAGATGTTATCTACTCGGCATTTAATAGCGCCGGCCAGCGCTGCTCTGCCTTACGGGTACTTTTTTTGCCTGAAGAAATTGCCGAACAAGTCATTCAACTGATTATCGGAGCGATGAATCAGTTGATTTTGGGGAACCCCTTATATATCGATACAGATATTGGCCCTGTCATTGATTCAAGCGCTAAAGATCGGCTTTATGCGCATCTGCATGAGATAAATCAACAGGGAAAACTGCTCTACCAATTGCATTTATCCGATGAATTGAACCGCCAAGGTCATTTTTTTCCACCGACTCTGGTCGAACTGCCAAACATGGACTTATTAAAACACGAAGTATTCGGCCCGATACTGCATGTCGTTCGCTATCAAACAGACCGTCTTGATCAGGTCATTACCGCTATTAATGCCAGCGGTTATGGTCTCACGCTGGGCATACACAGCCGATTGAACGACACGATCCAAGCCATCACGCAGCACGCCAAAGTCGGCAATATCTATGTCAATCGCAATATGATAGGTGCCGTCGTCGGCTCTCAACCGTTTGGGGGCATGGGGCAATCCGGGACAGGCCCCAAAGCCGGTGGCCCTGACTATTTAAAACGCTTTGCCAGCGAGCAAACGCTTTGCATCAATACAGCAGCAGTCGGAGGCAACACCGGCCTGCTCAACCAGGATTTGACGTAGCCCGTAAGGTGGATTCGCCGCAGGCAATCCACCCTAGCTTTGAGGTTGACGGTTTGCTATCGCGAAACCGTCCTACGAGCTATCAGAGGTGCAATTCGTCGGAACCCGGTTCCGCCTCCCCCTGTGTCAGGATAGTTGTCGCCTCACCCATTTATAGAGGCAACCCTAATGCAAACCCGTTATAGTGAAGAATTTAAAGAGCAAGCCCTGAGTAAAGTCTTGCAACGCGGCGATAAAAGTATTCAAGCAATTGCCG
>NZ_JAUSBX010000069.1 GCF_030651835.1 Methylicorpusculum sp.
CCCGGTTTGTGAGAGCAAGAATCAGTTGGTTGGAAAGGCTGCCGAATTTCACAAAGCCGTGATGGTGATAAAAGGATACTGCTTGATCATCCTTGGCATCCACCACAAGTGCGAAGACTGCCACTTCCGACCGTATCGCTCGCATCATGGCATCCCACAGAAGAGCACCGCCAAGCTTCTGGCTGCGATAGTCCAAATGGACAGCAAGACGTCCAAGTCTGGCAACCGGCACTGTTTGATAGCGAGGTAGTCGCTTTACCAACTGCTCTGGCACGTCGGCTACAGGGATACTTCCCGCCGCCAGGGTGTAATAACCGGCAACCCTGCTCGTAGTTATTTCAGTAGCAACATAGCAAGCAGTCACGCGTCGGCGCACATCTTGGCCGACTTGCTCACGGAAATACTTATCCAGTGCCTCTACGCCACTAGAAAATCCCGTCCGTTCATGCTCGGACGTAAGAGTCTCCAAGGTAAAACGAGCCGTCACTGGCTTTTGATCAATTCGGCGTGAGCCTGGGCGGCACGCTGCAGAGCTGGGGACGGTTCTGGCGGGTTAATCAGAAGATCAACGAAACGCCGCTGGTCTTCGAGGGATAGCCGGATGACACTGGTTTCTTCAATTGTCCGTTGCGCGATTTCTTGTGCGGCGGCTACAACGAAGTCACTGACACTCCGCCCTTGTAGTTCAGCCGCGCGTTTAATCACGACCATCACTTCTGGAGAGAGTCGGGCTTCGAGCCGGGTACTGCGGATGGTATCTCTTGGCATCATGGTCTCCTCGCTTTTACATCTTGTATTGTACGGTAATTCACCGGACATATTAAATGACAATCTCACAGACACCCAATATAAAAATTATGCTTAAACAATTGAAATAGTTTAAAGCGGTTTCACCATCAGGCAATTCGCCATAGTTTTGAAGAATGTTGGCGTTTTGCTATCGCGAAAACGCCCTACTGGTTTTCTATTTTTGCATCCAGTTGTGTTGTTTGGCTTAATTTCATTGTGTTAGGCGACCGGTTTATGTCTCTGCGTATTCCGGTCCAAAGTTGCCACCTATTCCAGACGAACGCCGCCACTCATTCCATTTTAAAGCTGCCATTTCATTCCTGCATGCCAAATTCTGTTGAAATCGCCACCCGGTGTGATTGTCACTAATACAGGCAGGAGGAGTTCAGGCAATTCGCTGATCACTTTCTCCAGTGACAGCGGGGCTAATGCGTTCTTGCGCAGGAAACCCTGCCATTGTTTTTGTTTCTGTGAATCGGTGGCGAACTCGTCGGTTAACCCGATAGGCATTCCCTCCGGAACAGTTGTTCGCCGCCGTTCAAAGGTTGCCGCAACAGCGCGCGACAATAACACTCCTTCGAAGTCAGAGTGGCTTGCCAACACCCAGAGATCGAAAAAATCTTTCATCCGGCTATTCAGCATACCCAGTGATGTCAGTGCTTCCAACTTTTCAGCAACGACTGTGTAGCGAGGATAGGTGCGTATTTTGGGAGTGGCCATGCCAGGCAAAATGACCGGGTAAAAAACATCCTCCGGGCCAGGCACGACTGAGTCACCAAAACCAATGTCGATCTGTACCGGACAACGAGCGCTATCGAGCAAACCCATCAGAGTCAGTCGAACACCGGCATAATGTGCCTCTTTCCGAATTTCGGCAGCCTCAACAGAATCGGGCAGGAATACAATGCCATCCTCAGCTTCAATCCGGCAGATGGCCTGGAATACCTTTTCCAGATGAGGCATTTCTGCAGATCCGAAACCCAAAAAATCGGCATCGTGAGTGGGTCGGTGCGGTACATCGAACCACAAGTCGAACAGCAGTGCCCCTTTAAGCAGAAATTGGTCGCGCTGTTCTGAGACACTCAGACGGTAGAACAGGCGTTCCAATGCGTACCGGGTCAGCAACAGGTTGTAATCCAGCTTTTCTGCACGGGCCTTGTTGAGCAGGCGATCCCGAATCGATGCTCCATTATTTCGAACGCTCATGTCAGACTATCCAGATAGGGGCGCATCACATTGGCGACACGGCATACCTTGGCATAACGCCAAATTTCGTCGCTGGTCATGCGTTTCTCGTGCCAGGCATCGCGCAGTGCTTCCAGGGCGACATCAAGCCCGATTTTGTTGCGGTATTTGAAGCAGTCGGCAACGGTCTTTGCGACGCTGGTGATGCGGATGGTAACGCCATCCACGATGTGCTCCTCAATACCTTCAGTGAGTGCAGCACCGGAAAAACGAACAATGCGTAGGGGCGGGAACTCAAGCTTGGGGGCTACAGCCTTGTTTTCGATGGCCAGCCATACTTCGAATGGCGCTTGGGTTGTTAGTCCATGAAAACGTAACGCAGATAGCAGACAGATGAGGCCCTTGGGTACCCTGATTGCTACCTCTGCCAGTGATCCGTAGGCGGATATCTCACGTCCAGGTAGTCCGTAGAGTCCTCGCCCGATTCTTTCCAGTTGCCCACGACGAACGGCCCGAGTCAGCGAAACTCGGGGTATTTCCAGCGATTTAAGATCGCTGGGACGAATTAGCCCTCTCAATCTCGCTAGTTCGATTAGTTTATCGGTAGTAGCATCCATATTATCCATAGTGTTACACAACATAGGTACTTGTCAATAACTACCTATGTTATGCAACACTTCTGCAAGGTAAAAAGAAGATCGGTGTCAGGTCTTGATTTTTGCATCATCCATTACAAGGCGCACAGACATTAAAATAATACTTCTTCCATGTATCTCTTTAGTGTTCATCAAAGATAGCTGAAAGCGTCGGCGCATCGAGTAGGCGTTAGGCCCAAAACCCGGTAAGGCGGATTCACCATCAGGCAATCCGCCATGGCTTTGAAGGCTATTGGCGTTATGCTTCAATTCGCCAAAACCTCAACCAACACCAGGGACCAATCACGTGCATCATCATACCCTCAATACCGTCCGTACCCAACAACGCCTGATCCGGTCACAAATGGATTCTACAGATTGCTTGGGCGCCTTTAATCTACTGACCAGTGACCTTTTGTTCGATGAACTCGAAAAACGCCTGCCAGAACATAGACAACGACTCTTTCCGCCAACCGAAACGCTGGCTATGTTCATCGCCCAGGCGATGAGTGCTGACCGTTCTTGCCAGCATGCCGTCAATCAGGCCGCCATCCAGCGATTGATCAATGGTTTGCCACAGTGCAGTACACATACCGGGGGATACTGTCGCGCACGTCAACGCCTGCCCCTGGAGCTGATTTCGGGATTGGCCTGCCATCTTGGGCTGCAAATCGATCACCAGACGCCCACACAATGGCGCTGGCAGGGTCGTCGGGTTCGACTGGTTGATGGCACCACGGTGACCATGCCGGATACCGAGGAAAATCAGGCGGCATTTCCGCAGCAGCGCGGGCAGAAACCCGGATTGGGTTTCCCCATCTGTCGAGTGGTCGGGATGACATGCCTATCCAGTGGGGCGCTGTTGAATGCCGCCATTGGACCTTTCAACGGCAAAGGTGGAGATGAACAGACACTGTTGCGTTCGATAGAGGGCACGCTTGATTCAGGCGACATTCTACTGGGTGACGCCTTTTTTCCGACGTATTTCTTCATCGCCCGGATGCAGATGCAAGGCGTTGATATCCTGATGGAACAACAGGGTGCCAGAAAGCGGGTGACCGACTTTCGTCGCGGTCAGTCTCTGGGATCACGCGATCATGTCATTCGTCTGGACAAGCCGAAAATCAAGCCTGACTGGATGAGTGAACCCGTTTGGCATGCTGCTCCAGAACATCTGACCATACGCGAGTTCAAAGCGGGAGGAAAGATCATGGTGACGACGCTGATGTGCCCCAAAACGTTTACCAAGGCCGATCTGAATGCGCTCTATAAACAACGCTGGAACGTTGAAATCGACCAGCCATATTGCCTCCATAAGAGTGTTTTAAGAAAATTATTGTATCGGTTCTGCAACTGGTTTTATCCAGGTACGATTAACAGTCCGCAATTTACGTAATTCCTCCAATTCCTGTTGATTTGCCGTAATGATCCAAAAGGAACGAATATCTACTTTTATCTGTCGGGCTCT
>NZ_JAUSBX010000070.1 GCF_030651835.1 Methylicorpusculum sp.
CCCGGTTTGTGAGAGCAAGAATCAGTTGGTTGGAAAGGCTGCCGAATTTCACAAAGCCGTGATGGTGATAAAAGGATACTGCTTGATCATCCTTGGCATCCACCACAAGTGCGAAGACTGCCACTTCCGACCGTATCGCTCCGCATCATGGCCAACTTGCTCACGGAAATACTTGTCCAGTGCCTCTACGCCACTAGAAAAGCCCGTTCGACTATACTTGGACGCGCGAGTCTCCAGGTTAAAACGAGCCGTTACTGGCTTTTGATCAATTCGGCGTGAGCCTTGGCGGCACGTTGCAGCGCAGGGGATGGTTCAGGCGGGTTAATCAGAAGATCAACGAAACACCGCTGGTCTTCAAGGGACAGCCGGATGACACTGGCTTCTTCAATTGTCCGTTGCGCGATTTCTTGTACGGCAGCTACAACGAAGTCACTGACACTTCGCCCTTGTAGTTCAGCCGCGCGCTTGATCACGACCATCACATCTGGAGAGAGTCGAGCTTCGAACCAGATACTGCGGATAGTATCTCTTGGCATCATGGTTGTCCTCATTTTCACACCATGTATTGTGCGGTAATTGACCGGGCAGAGTAAATGCCAATCTGACAGACACCCAATATAAAAATTATGCTTAACCAATTGAAATAGTTTAAAGCGGTTAGTAAAGATTTTAGTTAATGCATTATACGAAATAGCTTTTCAAGGATGAATATTTGTAACAACCGTAAGTGGCCAATCGTACCAAGCCTGATTTGTCTCCACCTAGATTCGACCACAGATAACCTTGATCTAAAATTTTTCCAAATAAACCTTAAAAGGACTAGAATATCCTTTCACTAATCTATTCATGAATTCATTCGCTCAATGACACTTCACGCTGATCACATCTGTACACATTTATCCAGAGGACCTATGTCTGCGGCGAAATTGCGTGAAAAGCTAAGTATTAGTCAGTCGACAATGTCTCGTGCGCTGGCTGAGCTTGGTGGTGAAATAGTTCGGTTTGGTGCTGCGCGATCCATTCACTATACACTGCGCGATAACTATCGCAAATTACCAGATATTCCGATTTATCGGGTCAATGCAGAAGGCACTATTCGGCAATTCGGAACGCTGATTCCTGTTCGGCCAGACGGGTTTGTTATGCGGCATGAGGATGGCACGACCCTTCACAGCGACGGACTTCCGTGGTGGTTGTTCGACATGCGCCCACAAGGATATTTGGGGAGGGCCTATGTTGCTCGGTATGGCGCTGAACTGGGGCTACCAGATCGACTTAAAGATTGGACAGATACCCACGCTTTGCGAGCACTGTTGGAGCATGGGCATGACATAGTAGGCAATATACTATTAGGAGAAAAGGCAAGAGATCGTTTTCTCGCTAACCCTATACCTGAGCCGATCTCATTTAATCATAAAGGTGAGGAATATGCCCGATTCGCACTTGAAGCGGCTCGTGGCGAGATACCTGGATCATCAGCCGGTGGCGAACAGCCAAAATTTACCGCTTATGCCATGACACCGAATGGGGACCGGCATGTCATTGTGAAATTTAGCGAACTGGAAGATGGTCCAGTAAGCGAACGCTGGCGTGATCTGTTGCTAGCTGAAAACCTTGCGCTTGAGACATTGCGTGAAGGCGGTATTCCTGCTGCCAAGACGCAAATAATAGACCACGGTGGCCAGCGCTTTCTTGAGGTCGAGCGTTTTGATCGTATTGGTAGTCTTGGACGGAGTGCGTTGCATTCTTTGTCCGCGCTTGATGCTGAGTTTGCGGGGTTAGGAACAGGTGGTTGGCCAGTTATTGCGCGCGTTCTTGCTGATGATCGTCAAATTCATCCCGAAGCAGCGGAGGGTGCAAATATCCTATGGGCATTTGGCACGCTAATCGGCAATTCGGATATGCACAACGGAAACTTATCTTTTATATCCGAACATGGTCGGCCTTATAGCATTGCACCCGCCTATGACATGACCCCAATGGCTTTCGCCCCCCGCAGTGGTGGTGGGCTTACTGATACTTTATCCGAAGCGACAATTCACGGCAGTGTATCTAACGAAACTTGGCGTCACGCAGAAGCTTTGGCCCGTAAGTTCTTAGGTCGGGTTATGGAGTCAAGCGGATTTAGCCTCAGATTTGAAGCGTGTATGACCGCACTTGAAGACCACATAAAGACAGCCAGCGCTAAAATAGAACGGCTGGAATGACAAAGATACTGATCTTGATGCCTAAATTCATTAATTTATAGGTCCTTCCCCTTTGCATTGGCTATCACAAGGTACACCATTGCCATCCTTGTCTAATGCAAAAACGCAGCACTCCAATTAATGCTCTAGTTTTATTTTAATCTTAAGATTTAACAAGGCAAAAAGCCAGAAAAAGAAGAGATTCTGTTGCCAGTTAAACCAACAGTTGTGGCTGGTAGATAGCTCAATTGATTTGCCAAGTTTTCTGCAGATGCCGATTAAATCTACTGCCAGCTGCCAGTTATACCTACTTGTAGCGGCTTGCAATCAAAACCCCCCAAACCAACAATCAGCGCAATTTTCGACCGGAATTAATTGCAACTGAAAGTCGCTCAAACCGAGAGTATCTGCAACTGAAATATGTCACTGGTCATCGGCGGCAGGCGGCCAAAACCGGCCAAAAAATATCTTTGATCACTGACTGCAAACTGGGTCATTGCCGCCAATAATTTGGCTTGGGTCAAAAATCCAGTTAAAACCTAAGCCACTTATGAAAATCTCGGCGTTGCTGGTCCGGAATGTTGCGTAAGCTAAGCTGCGACTCGAACGCATGATTCAAGGATGCAGTAACAGTCAACATGACAACCTCCAATTACATCTATTGGCTCAGTTTGGATGATATACGGAAGGGAAAAATCCTTGCAGTTCACAGATTTATTGTTGCAACCCAAGTTTCGTGGTAGATATACTGTTAACAGCTTAATAACTTGTTAGAATGACAAACAGGGAAAAAATGTTGAAAAAGTGCTTATTTTTTATCGCGATATGCTTCCCCTTCAATGCGACCAGCTCGACGTTCTGGGATTGGAGCGTCAACAATACTGCGTTTATCGCTGGCCACAACGAGGAGATTGCTATAGAAGCGACGCTGACAAATCTAGCTTTGTCGGACGAACCATTGTCTCACTTGGATGGCGATATTGAACTATTCGGATTTCCCACACCCAGAACCCAATTAGTTGTTATTTCAGGTGGACCTTTTCCCTATTCGCTAGCACCGTTCTATCCCGTCGAATTTAGATCTCAATTTGCAGCCAAAGAAATTCTTCCGGGAGAAAGCTTATCATTCGTTGCATTGAAACTTGTTCCGAACGGTACAGGCGCGGCGCTTGGGATATATGAGATATCACCATCATTACTTATCTTTGGCGTAAATTCAGGGTTGCAGACACCTGGCTCGCGTACACTCACGATCAAGGCATCCATTTTCTTTGGATGTATCATCCATATGAATCCTGAAGGTCACCATTTGATTTAGTACATCCAGAGGAGGTTGGACGTGCAATACACCATCCTTCTCACTCCATGGACCCCAGCCTCTCTCTTCGAATTTTGATGATACAGAAACGGTTCTGTCTTGGTGCCAAGTTACGAGCCA
Organism: Methylicorpusculum sp.; assembly: GCF_030651835.1. Lineage (GTDB taxonomy): Bacteria > Pseudomonadota > Gammaproteobacteria > Methylococcales > Methylomonadaceae > Methylicorpusculum. The sequence continues at coordinate 3,625 of NZ_JAUSBX010000070.1, forward strand.
ATTGTTCTGGTTCGATTTTATAAAAAGTATAGCTCTAACTAACTGAGACGTGCCGGACAAATAATGAGATGCCATAGATAATATGGCTGTGCAATTCGCCAGGGCTTTTATTGAATTGAACTTCTTTTCAGCATTCCGGAATCCTGCCCCCGTCACCTCTCTGCTTGCGGGATCCAATTCACTGAGAATCGAGTCTATTGTGGCTTCATCCACAACATCTTCAATCACCTCAAATCCGTCTTCGTCAAATGGCACTGAGTTCAATTTCCTCGGACATGTAACGCCGCAAACAGCTGAGGCTTTGAAGTGGATTGTTTTGCGGAAGCGTAGCGTTAAACCGAAAAACAAGGAACGGAAAAGCCTTCATACTGGTTTGCATTGTTATCTCTTTAATAGTACCTCTTGTAGTCACCTTCATAGCCAAACTGCTCGGCAAGCTGATCTAAAACCTGCTTGCCAAGGGACAGAAGTGACAAATTTCTATTCTTATCATCGACTTCTATGTCTCCGTGCTTTCCACCATGAAACAAGTTGTTTCTGATAGTTGAAAGCATTGCAATGACACGACAAAGGTCATTGTTACAATGATTAATACCAACCGGCTTCCAATCTAATTGTTTATACGCAGATACCACCTGCCTTTTTGGGTGTAACTTAATTAGCGACTTCGCTTCTTCTGAAGTTTGATACTCATCTTTGTATCTCTCTCTGAACTTTTCCCAGCTTGGTTCTGCTTTTGCTTCAGGTTCCTCAGACTTAACCTAACTTCGTCACTCAAACCTCTCTAAGTCATTGATATTTTGATTTCTGGCAATTTTTTGAAAAAAAGTCCTTTAAAATCAATGGTCAATTTTTTCGATCTAATGTAGTGCCATTGAATTTTTTCCTTGGTATTGATTTTCCGAACCGATTGCAGCACGCTATCGGCATGTACATTCGAAAAACCAAAACAAAATCCCTGGCTGATGGCGAAGCCTACTTTACCTACCGACTGGTTGAATCGGTGCGTGAAGGGCAGCAGGTCAAACAGCGCACCCTGCTGAATC
>NZ_JAUSBX010000036.1 GCF_030651835.1 Methylicorpusculum sp.
CGCGGGTTTTGTCAATCAATGAGCGCGCTGTAAAGGGTGCCGGTTTCGTTGAGGGATGAAAGGGACTGGCCATAAGCTTCCGTGCAGGTTGCAAAAATTAAACATTATACAAGCTATGGTTTTAAATTGAGAATTGCTGACCGGTCAGAGCATCTTGCCAAGCCGCATCGACAAAGGCTCGATCTGCGGGATGGACAATATCGAGAAACGTCTGGTAAGTTAAGGGCGTACCTGGGGGCAGACCAAAAATTCGATACGTTTCATCAGACCACGACAAACTGTTTTTACAAATATCCATTCGCCAGCTGCCGATATGAGCGACTGCCTGTGCATGATTAAGATCATGACGGCTTCTCAGCAAAGCCTCCTCAGCGTGCTTTCGCTCAGTAATATCAGTTTGTGTACCGCTCATCCGCCTGGCTTTGCCGTTGGCATCGAACTGCATCACCCTGCCGTGATCTAGTACCCATTTGATGCCGCCATCTTTATGGTACATACGGTGTTCAATTTTATGCACCAATGAACGTCCTTCAAGCGTATCCGTTACAGACTGCCATACTTTTTCTTTATCATCAGGATGAATGAGTTCAGCCCATTGATGACTCGTCTGGCTTATGTCCTCATGGCTGTAACCCAGCATTGTTGCCCATATTTCATTTCTTTCCACATTATCGGTTTCAATATCCCAGTCCCAAAACCCCACCTCCGCGCCTTCCAAAACCAATCGAAGCCTTTCCTCACTGGCTTGTAATGCCGTTAATGCGAGATTTTTTGCATGTTCTGCTTTTTCTCTTTCCTGGATTTCATTTCGTAATACGGCCACCGTGTTTGGTAACTGGAGTGCTTGCGGAACGACTCGAAACACAACACATAACGTCATTAATGAAAGAATGGCGGTTAGCGCTTTAAGCCATCCGTCTAACCAATACACGGGCATCCAAATGGTCATGATGGAAATGACATGCGTCATGCCACAAGCAACAATAAAGGCACAAAACATCAAAAACACATTGCTGTAAGGAATGTCTTTGCGTTGCTTTATAAAGGTGAAAATAACCAGCGGAATCATGAAGTAAGAGAAGGCTGTAACCGCGCCGGACATAACATGAAGCAATAGCAGTGTTGAGTCCCAGCTTAAGCAATATCCGTGAGGAGTAAAATTATTTATCCCAAAAAAATCAATGCTAGTTTTCATCATCATGTGTTCGATACCGCCATTGCCAATAAGCGATGAATGTCAGCTTGAATAACTCATCCACCAAGCCATTGTTTTCGGAGTTTTTGCCGGTTCAGTGCCAGCCACTGGATAGCGATAATCGGAATACCTGAATTGATTTCCCCCTGATCCATAAGCGCATAAGCTTCGTCAAAACTTACCGTCCGAACCAGGATATCTTCCTGCTCATGATCCAAGCCGTGTATGCCTTCGATTTCCCGGCTATCAACCCGCCCACAGAACAGACTGATCCACTCAGACGACCCGCCGGGGGTGGTATAAAACTCCTTGATCAGAATCATGTCTTTAATATCGCAGCCAGCTTCCTCACGAGATTCTCGATAAGCCACTTCTTCAGGCGTCTCGCCTTCTTCTATGGCTCCGGCCACGATTTCCAACAACCAGGCCGGCTCGGGCCGCAAAATGGCACCCACGCGGAATTGTTCTATCAACACCACCGCATCACGATCAGGATCGTATAACAACACGGCCACGCAGTTGCCGCGTCTGAACAACTCTCGATCCAGTTCCCCGCTCCAGCCGCCTGCAAATAAAACATGTTTCAACCGGTATTTTTCCAGCCTGAAAAATCCCTGGTAAACCACCTCGGTATTCAGAATTTCAAATGCTTTATCCATTGACGACTAGGGGGTGTAAGTAACTTTGTAGATAACGCCCAGATGATCGTCCGAAATCAGGAGACTTCCATCCTGCATTTCCAGAACATCAACAGGACGGCCTAATACTTTTCCGGATCCAGTCAGCCAACCCGAGATAAAAGCGGCATCGGACACCGGCTTACCTTGCTCGAATTTGACCAGTACCACCCGGTAACCATGAGGTTTCGAGCGGTTCCACGAACCGTGTTGTGCGACGAATAATTGATTTTTAAAGCTGTCAGGAAACTGTTTGCCATGATAAAAATGTAATCCTAACGGAGCCATGTGCGCTTTGAAAGTCCAGGCAGGCGCAACAAAGTCTTTGCAGCTTTTGTTTTTGCCAAATTCAGTTTCGGCAATAATGCCGCCGTGGCAATAGGGATAACCGAAATGCTGGCCTTTGTTCGACCACTGATTGAGTTCTTCGGGCGGCACATCATCACCCAAAAGGTCTCGTCCGTTATCGGTAAAAAACAGTGCTTTTGTTTCGGGCTCCCAAGCTATCCCCACTGAGTTGCGGATGCCTCGCGCAATAATCTCAAAATCACTGCCGTCGGGATTCAACCGAACCAGCGAAGTATAGATGTCCTTGTCAGGCTCGCAGATATTACAAGGGGCTCCGACAGCCGTATACAACTTGTTATCCGGGCCGAACCGAAGGTATTTCCAGCCGTGATGTTGATCAGAGGGTAACTTGTCATACACGACCCGGGGCTTGGGTGGGTTGTCCAAATGCTCGAGAATGTTTTCGAATTTTATAATTCTATTCACTTCGGCAACATACAATGTCCCATTCTTGTAGGCCACACCATTGGGCATGTAAAGTTGCCTGGCAATTACAAAGGTTTTATCGGCTATGCCGTCGCCGTTGGTATCCTGAACCGCATAGACTTCGCCTTTTTGGCGGGTACCGACAAAAACGACGCCATTATCTGCAATAGCCATCGATCGCGCATTAGGCAGATGGTCGGCAAACAATGAAATTGAAAAACCGGGAGGCAGGTGTAATTGTTTAAGAATGTCTTGCTTACTTTCGGCCTGTGCATTTAAGGTAAACCCAAAAAATAACGCAAGATAAGCGATATATTTCATCTTTCATTCCTCTGCAATAAACTTTGAACTATGTTAGCACTGAGCAGATCAATTGAATTAAAATTTTGAGACCCCATATCGTTTTCAACTCAACTAATAAATAGGACACTCACATGATGCGAATTATTCTATTCCTGGCTACTAACGCAGCGATACTGGTTGTCATCAGTGTCATTTTTAATGTCCTGGGACTCAGCGGGACGCTGGATGCTCAAGGCATTGATCTAAATCTTAACGCGCTGCTGATCATGTCGGCTGTCATCGGTATGACGGGCTCGTTTATTTCGCTGGCCATCTCAAAATGGTCGGCAAAGTCCAGCATGGGCGTTCAGGTGATCGAACATCCTTCCAACCAGACCGAGCGCTGGCTGTTGGACGTTGTCGCCCGTCAAGCAAAGGCAGCCGGTATCGGCATGCCTGAAGTCGGTATATTTCAGAGTCCCGATCCTAACGCTTTTGCTACCGGTATGAATAAAAACTCGGCACTGGTCGCAGTCAGTACCGGACTTTTACAGAGCATGAGCACGGATGAAGTGGAAGCTGTACTGGGACACGAAATAAGCCACGTCGCCAATGGTGACATGATTACCATGTCGCTGATGCAAGGTGTGGTCAATACGTTCGTGTATTTCTTTGCAACGGTCATCGGTCATTTTGTCGATCGTGTGGTATTCAAAACCGAGCGGGGTTACGGTCCTGCTTACTATGTTACGCAGATCGTTATGCAAATCGTATTATCGATTCTCGCGTCCATGCTGGTCATGTGGTTCTCGCGTTACCGCGAATTCAGGGCCGATGCCGGTGGTGCTAATTTAGCCGGCCGTCAAAAAATGATCGGTGCGCTGCAAGCTTTGCAACGGTCTCATGAACCCGCAGAATTACCCGGTCAACTGGCCGCATTCGGGATTCACGGCGGCGGCATCAGCCGCTTGTTTATGAGTCATCCGCCGCTGGAAGAGCGTATCGCCGCCTTGAAAAACCAACGTTAACCGTGCTCACCCCTCCCAGTTGATTGGGTCTAGGTGCTTGATTTCAAAGGACGCATCAATACGTCCCTGCAGCTCTCTGCAACATCCGTGCTGCAGAAGCCTTTTCAATCAATCACCTAGATCCTCTATTCCAAAGGGGCGGGTAGTTAAATTTAATCAACTCTATTGAGGCCGGACAGGCAACTGTCCGGCTTTCATTTTCATGGCTCAAAACCAAATCATTCGATTCTCACTCAATCTAGGCTACGACCAGTACCTTATGGTTTACCAGGGCGTTGCCAAGCAAGTTTCTGTCGTGGCCGACGATGGCCGGCGTATCGCGTTTCCCGCCGGAAAGATTCAGAGCTATCTGAATCGTGACGGCGTCTCAGGCTATTTTGAAATGGAGTTAACGCCAACCAATCAGTTTGTTTCGATCAGAAAACTGCGTTAGTGCTCCTCCTTGACATCAAAATCAATATGTTCGGCCCCGTTCAAGACCAGAAAATGCCGGCCTTTGGACCTCGCGATCAGTGTAACGCCGGATTGTCTGGCCATTTCCAATCCCATCTGAGTTGCACCGGATCGTGACAGCAATACCGGTATCTCCATTTGAGTGACCTTGATCACCATCTCGGAAGTTAAACGCCCTGTCGTGTAAAAAGTTTTATCCTGACCGGATATGCCGTTTAACCACATAAATCCTGCAATGGCGTCGACCGCGTTATGCCGTCCGACGTCTTCGACAAAAAAATCAATGTCCGTTCCGCTGCATAGCGCGCAGCCATGCACCGCACCCGCTTTTTTGTAGACTTCGTTATATTCCTTCAATGACGCCAGCATACCGTACAAGGTCGATTGTTTAATCGCCATGTCCTGTACACGTATCATTTTTAATTTTTCCATCAACCGCCCGAAGACAGTACCCTGCCCGCAACCTGTCGTCACGGTTCGTTGCGCCATTTGTCCGGAAAAATCACTGTTATCCCGATAAGTCGCAACAGCTACCGCTTCGGTTTCCCAATCGACTTGAACCGCTTTTATATCGGCAATATTCTCAAAGAACCCCTGATTTTTCAGATAGCCCAGCGTCAGCAATTCGGGGTGTGTCCCCATCGTCATTAATGTCACAATTTCCTGTTTGTCGACATAAATGGTCAACGCCCGTTCTCCGACCAGTTCTATCAGGCGTTCCTCACCTTTTTCGTCAACGGCTATGACTGATTTTGAAAAAGCCAGACCGGCATGACTGATCTCCGGTTTATTATTCATGGACCTCAGCCTCCAATTGCTCCAAATCCGACAAGGTGTTGATATTTTGAAAGACTTCAGGTTGTTCACTGAAATTGACTTTCACCAGCGCATGTTGCTCAAGCCAGCGGTCGATTTTTCGTTCACCGCTGTTAAGATACTGCTCAAGACTGTCTTTAAGACCGGTTTTAAGTGCCAGAAAAACAGGGTGCAAGCGTTCGCCGTCATAGGCGACCGCAATATCGGCATCCGCCTCAGCGCGTTCAGTCAATAATCGCTGCAGATGCTGCGGCTGAATAAGCGGAGAATCGCAAGGCATGATCACCAACACATCACCATCGGTTGAACACAGCGCTGATAAAACACCGGCCAGCGGCCCGTCAAAGGTCTGCGTTTGATCGGCAATGACCGGAAAACCGAAAGCCCGGTATTCAGCTTCATTACGATTGGCATTAATCATCAAGTTTCCGGTAACTGCTCGCATCGCCTCAATCGCATAAGCAACCATTGGCCTGCCTTTGTATTTCACCAAGCCTTTATCTTGTTGATTCATCCGCCTTGCCATTCCTCCGGCAAGAATCACTCCCGTCACTTTTGTTTGATCGTTCATAATGTTAAGCTTTGTCGCAACCCTGTAAATTGTTAGAAATGATGCTGATACGCCTACTCATTTTCGCAACTCTAGTACTAATTGCAAGCTGTGCTTCACAACCTCAGGGAGAGTTTGTACGTTACTACGAAGCAAAAACGGACAAGCCCTATGATGACGTGTTAGCTGAGCTGGAAGTTGCCATCGCCGAACACAATTTCAGAATTACCGGTCACAGCCGGGTCGGCAAAGTGATTCGGGACAGAGGCACACCGGACTTTCCGGACTATGATACGATTCAATTCTGCAATCTGACCCATGCCAAAATCTTGCTGCAAATGTCACCGCATGCGGTCAAATACATGCCGTGCAATGTTGTGGTATACCAATTTGAAGGAAAAACCATCATCAAAACGCATCTGATGCCGACCGATACGGACCATCCGGAATTGAATGCATTTTCTGAAAAAATGAACGAAACGCTGATGAAAATTGTCGATTTCGCTGCTGAACAATAGTAATAATTTTGTGGACTTACCGTGAAAGCCTGGGTGGTAAATGGGTAGGGATAAGTGATAGCACATCCATCTTTAACAGCATTGGCGGATACGGCTGTCGCCTTCCTCCCTACAACTTTTAATTTACAATCGGTCGTGATAAAAAAGCGGCCTAGACCGGCCTGGGATACAAAACCACCGAAAACTCTGCCTATGCAGACTGGCCGGGGATTTTTTAACACTCTAAACTAATGGAACAAGAGAACTTTTAATGAAATATAGACACTTACTTTTTGGTTTAGCCTTGATAGCTGGAACCGTGGGCTGTACTGGCACACATGAAAAATCGGATGAAGAACCGGTCGCGATCAATGATTTTCCGACTCAGGAACGTATTGATTATGCACTGAGCTGCATTGCCAAAAAAGGCGGACTGACGTATATCTCTCAATACGGTTGCGGCTGTAAAGTGGATAAAATCGCTGAAAAAATGAGTTTTGAAGAATTCGATCAGGCGCGGACTTTCGGCTTTTTAAGATCAACGCCCGGCGAGGCAGGAGGCGTATTTCGAGACCCTGAGCATGCCAAAAAACTTAAAGCAAAATTACAAGCGGCCGAAGAGTACGCGGAAAAAAGTTGTTTTGTAAAACAAATTCAAAACCCCAAATTGAGTCCGGCCCCAGCCAAATAAAAGCTGATTAAGGGCGATGCCTGACGGTATCGCCCTTTCGACGGAAGATCAAGGATTGATCTGATAACTCTCCGAATAAGCATTTCCGGAAGTGCAGACTGCCCGACTGGTAGGACTCTCACACGAAGCATCGGTAATTTCCGCTTTCAGCACACCGGATTTTTCGGGCACAAAAAAGAACCTGAAATTGGGATCTGCGCTGACAGCAATATCCGTTTTAGCCGTCAGCACCGGTTTACCGTCGAAAGTCACATTGACCGATCTGACAAAGTGAGACTTTTTAATCGTGCGGCTTACCTGATCCATTTGCATACCGGAAATATTCGGGTGACTGATGAACAGTTGAATCTCATTGGCCTCGCCGGTTTTCACTTGCTCCGGAACACGGAACTTCATTTTACCCAGGCGTTTCATCGCCGCATCCAGATCGGCTCCCATAGGCGCAGAACAGCCGCCACTGGCTTTAATGTATTTTTTTGCCATAAACAGCTGGCCGTCGTTTAATTCGGCAACAACTCTGACAAAACTGTAAGTATTGACTCTCACCCGCATGGCCAGATCAGCTTTGCCGCTTTCTGGACCCATCTCAAATTCGCCGACAAAGGGATAGGGGTTATTGTCGACAAACACGGTAATTTTCTTGATGAATTTGTCTTTCGTTTGCGGCATCTGACTGACAATTTTTAACGGAACCAGTGCCGGATCCTCAGCCCGATAAGGCGCATCCACGGTAATCACCGAGTCGGATTCGACAATGGCCTTACCTTGGTAATACTGATCCTTGAGAACATTCGTCCAGTTTCTTTCATCTTCAGCAGCGCTTACTTGAGCCGCGGCCAATAACAAGCTCCAACCCAACAGCCAACCTAATCGGTTTCTTTTCATTGTTTGCCTCTCTTTAAGACGGATAATTGAAAATTTACTTACATTTGACAGGCCATAGCCTAAGCCTTGATTCACTCTTCCCACTCCAGCTCAGCAAATGCAGCCGTAACATTTTTGCGATGAAACTGATCGAACAACAGCCATTGATCCTTAAACTGATAACCCACCGTTTCAATGGCTTCCTCAATAAATTTCCCTGATTTTATCAGGGCTCGAATTTCTTGCTGCAGCGTTTCCAGATACTGTTTTTCAGGTTGCAGGCTTTTCGGCCAGTCGCTGACAATAGGGCCATGGCCTGGAATAACGATCTTAAATGACCGCTTTTCCAGCGCCTTGATTTCTTTTAGCCATCCCAAAAGACTGCCGTCTATCACCGGCAAATGCCTTATAAATAACAAATCCGACATCCATAGCGTTTCAGTCGCCGGATCATAAACCGTCAGGTCATTGTCCGTGTGCGCGGCCGCATGCGCAGTCAACTCCAGCACACGTCCGCCCAGATCGATTTTCATATGACCATTGACGGCCTTATCGGGCGGAATGAGGTTTTCCGGTTTCAGATCGACCGCGATTTGCTCAGCCGCCCTATCCAGGTAAAACTGAGCTCTGGCAGCCATGGCGCGAGCCAGATTCTTATGCCCGATAAACTGTACTCCCCGCATTTTAAAAGCGATATTGCCGTAGATATGATCCGGATGAACATGCGTATTGATGACATAACACACCGGTTTTGACGTGATTTTTTGAATCGACTGCTTCAAGGCCATCCCTTCATCAGGATTGCCGCCCGTATCGATCACCGCGACACAGCGATCACCGACGATAAAACCGATGTTCGCAATTGCGCCATGATTGGTGGTATCAGGTAGTTCATGCTTGCCCTGATGCACATAAATACCCTGAGCAGCTTCGGTCATACTTAATGCAGACTGAGCATACAGAGGCATGGCAATAACCATACAGAGCAAAATCAAAAAAATTCGCACGTGTTTCTCCGGTTAAACAAAGGGGCAAAAAACTTAAATTATTGTATCTAGTTCTGACCTCAAACCCAGTTATTGCCTAGATGCTATCGGCAAATCCCAGTTTGAACTTTTATATTGCTTTGAGGCTAGGTGTAAGCCTTGCGAGGAACGCCGTAAAACCATCCATGGGGGCTTGACGGCAGCATCCCTGCTACCGACATCCCCACAAAGCTTACGCCTACCCTTTTTTATCATCAAATTGGGAATTGCTGAGACACTATTAAGCCTTGGCTATTTACACAACTGAAGAAATGCACTGGCCGCCCGGGACTGAATGATGGCTTTGGGAGCAATGATGTTTAAATGCCAGATCAAGCCTTCCGGCGGATTGACACGCCGCGCAACCAGACCGCTGCGTTCATTGCGCAATGCCTGGGAGGAAGCAAAGCCGATACCTAAACCCGCTCTGACGGCCTCTTTAACGCCTGATACACCGGTGACTTCGATATTGACCTCAACATCGACTCCGGCGCGGCTTAAAGCACTTTCCACCACCTTTCTGGCACCTGATCCCACCTCTCGCCAAATAACGGGGTACTCGGCAAAAACGCTTAGCGGAACACATTCCGGATAAACACTGGCCAACACATGATCTTCCGGCAGTACCAGAACAATTTCATCTTGTTGCCAGGGAATGACTTCATAGTTGCCGGGCAGTTCCTCGCTTTCAACAGGGCCTTCGATAAACCCCAGATCGAGCTCATGAAGCTGTTTCAGAATTTCATCGGTATCCGCCGTTTTCATGGTCACCCTGACACCGGCATGCAAGGTCTGAAATTCCACTAAAAAATGCGGCAAGTAGTAACTGGCAATGGTTGTTGTAGAGCCCAACCTTAAATGGCCGGCATTGACTTTTTTCAGGCAGCGAACATAGTCAATCGCCTGATTGAGATCGTCCGACATTTTCTGAGCATAACTCAAAAGCCCTGCGCCGGCAGGTGTCAGTTCAATTTGATGGCCTTTGCGCTCATAAAGCGGCTCGCCAACCTGTTGCTGAAGCAACTTTAGCTGACCCGACACGGCGGGTTGTCCGATATGCAGACACTCTGCCGCTTGTGTAATACTTTTTAAACGAGCCACAACCGCAAAGGTGAGCAAATGATTAGGGTTCAAAGTATCCACCTTCTGCCGACCGAATTGAGTTTCAAACACAGGTTTTCGTAGCCGCCTAAACTCTGCAGGCCCTTGAAGTAGCTGCCGATTTAGCCGGTGCAATGATAGTGAGGCGATACTATCATTATTTATGATGTCAATCCGAATAAATAATGAGTTGAAACATAGTCAGTAGCTAAGTTAAAGTGCCAGCAATTTGCGGTAGACGCAACGCAAAAGCGCTGATAAGTTTGTATAGCCCTATAATATAAGAAAGACCCGCTGACAGAGGCGGATTACTTGGAGGAAACACGCGTGGCAGTCATAACAATTACACCTGAACAGATCACTAAAAAGAAACGTAAAGGCCCCAAAGGCCATGCGGTGGACTTAAGCGCATTAGATGAAATCAGAGCCTTGCTGGGAAACGAGCCCCGCCGCCCGGATCTGCTGATAGAGCACTTACATAAAATTCAAGACACGTTTCATCATATATCCTCCAAGCATCTTGTCGCACTCGCCAGTGAGATGAAATTGTCGCCGGCTGAAGTTTTTGAAGTAGCTTCTTTTTATCATCATTTTGACGTTGTCAAGGAAGGCCATACCCCTCCTCCCGCGCTGACGATCAGAGTCTGTGAATCGGTCTCATGCGAAATGGCAGGCGCCCACGAACTGATCAGCGCGCTTGAACAGGGCTTGAGCGATAAAGCCCGCATCCAGAAAGTCCCTTGTGTAGGCCGTTGCCAACATGCGCCTGTCGCCGTCGTCGGTCAAAACCCCATTGATAAGGCCGACGCTGAAAAAGTGTCCGGCGCCGTAGCAAACAACGCCATTCAAGCGCCCGTAGCCAGTTATATCAGTTTTGAAGAATACAAAGCGAATGGCGGCTATCAGACCATGAAAAGTCTGCATGAAGGGGATATTTCCGCAGAAAGCATCATCAAGAAGATGGAAGACTCCGGTCTCAGAGGCCTAGGCGGCGCCGGATTTCCGGCCGGAAGAAAATGGCGCATTGTCAAAGGATTTGCCGGACCACGCATGATGGCCGTGAACATCGATGAAGGCGAACCCGGTACGTTTAAAGACCGTTTTTATCTGGAAAGAGACCCGCACCGCTTTCTGGAAGGTATGCTGATCGCAGCATTAACCGTGGGCTGCGATGAGATTTATGTTTACCTTCGCGATGAATATGCCGGATGCCGGGAAATTCTGACCCGCGAAATTGCCAATCTGCAGAATAACCCGCCTTCGCCAAAATACCGCTTGCCCCCGATTCATTTACGCCGTGGTGCCGGTGCCTATATTTGCGGCGAAGAGTCCGCAATGGTCGAATCCATTGAAGGCAAACGCGGCATGCCGCGTTTAAGACCGCCTTTCCTCGCGGAAGTGGGCTTATTCGGACGTCCCACACTGGAACACAACATGGAGTCGGTGTTCTGGGTACGCGATATCGTCGAAAAAGGGCCTGACTGGTTTTCTTCATTCGGTCGCAACGACAGAAAAGGATTACGCTCATTTTCGGTTTCAGGCCGGGTTAACAAGCCGGGCGTGCATCTGGCACCGGCCGGTATTACCGTTCGTGAATTAATTGATGAATATTGCGGCGGCATGCTGGAAGGACATGAGTTTTACGGATACTTTCCAGGCGGGGCATCGGGGGGCATATTGCCCGCTTCGTTGGGCGATATCCCTCTGGACTTCGACACCTTGAATCCTTACGGGTGTTTTATCGGTTCGGCAGCCGTGGTGATATTTTCCAATCACGACAGCGCGAAAAAACTGGCCTTGAATGCCATGCGGTTTTTCGAAGAAGAATCTTGCGGACAATGCACTCCTTGCCGGGTGGGAACCACCAAGGCGGCCCATCTGATGGCATCGGAGCAATGGGATACCAGCCTGCTGGAGGAATTGTCCTCGGTCATGGTCGATGCATCGATCTGTGGCCTGGGTCAGGCTGCGCCCAATCCCCTTCGCTGCGTCATCAAATATTTCCCGCACGAATTATGAATCACTGTTTAGTTGAAAAGAGGTCAACCCATGGCTGCTAATCCGGAATTTTTGAACAAACCCATCGTCAATTTCACACTGGACGGCAACGAATTTTCAGCTTTCCAGGGAGAAACCATCCTGCAGGCTGCCAAACGGCAAGGCAAAGAGATACCGCATCTTTGTTACAAAGATGGCCTTCGCCCTGACGGGAATTGCCGCGCCTGCGTGGTGGAAATTGAAGGCGAACGGGTGCTCGCGCCTTCGTGCTGCCGCATGCCAAGTGAAGGCATGAAAGTCAAAGCCGAGAGTGAAAGGGCTATCAAGTCCCAGAAAATGGTATTGGAATTGTTGAAATCCGATATGCCTAATCAGGGTAAATCACCTTATACACTAAACTCCGAACTGGATTATTGGGCCGATAAACTGGAAGTCGGCACACCCCGTTTTGAAGGCCGGAAACAACCTCTGGCCGATTTTTCACATCCCGCCATTTCGGTCAACCTGGATGCCTGCATACAGTGCACCCGTTGTTTGAGAGCCTGCCGTGAAGAGCAGATGAACGATGTCATAGGCTATGCGAACCGCGGCGGCCATTCCGAGATTGTGTTCGATATCGCTGACCCTATGGGCGCCAGCAGTTGCGTGGCCTGCGGTGAATGTGTCCAAGCCTGCCCTACCGGCGCGTTGATGCCCGCTAACAATGTGGGACTGGAGGTCGCCGATAAAACCGTCGACTCGACATGCCCCTATTGCGGCGTAGGTTGCTTGATCAAATACCACGTCAAGGACAACAAAATTCTTTATACCGAAGGCCGGGATGGTTTCACCAATCATTTGCGTCTTTGTGTCAAAGGCCGTTACGGTTTCAACTATATCCATAACCCGCTGAGGCTGACCCAACCGCTGATTAGAAGAGAAGGCGTGGCCAAAACCGCCGAACTTTTGGACCCCGACCAATTGTATGACGTTTTCCGTGAAGCCAGCTGGGAAGAGGCGCTGGATTTTGCCGCCAATGGCTTGAAAAAAATTCGCGAGGAAAAAGGCAGTAAAGCGCTGGCCGGTCTCGGCTCGGCCAAAGGCAGTAACGAAGAAGCTTATTTATTCCAGAAACTGGTACGTATCGGTTTCGGCTCAAACAATGTCGACCATTGCACCCGCCTTTGCCATGCCTCTTCGGTCGTTGCCTTGCTGGAATGTCTGGGTTCGGGCGCAGTATCCAATCCGGTCGCCGATGTCAGCAAAGCCGAAGTGATTATTATCATCGGCTCTAATCCGACGGTAAATCATCCGGTCGGGGCCACATTCATGAAGAATGCAGCCAAAAAAGGCGCGAAGATCATTCTGATGGACCCGATCAAAACGTCCATCTCAAAGTATGCGACTCACGTTCTGCAATTCCGTCCGGATACCGATGTTGCCTTACTGAACGGCATTATGCATACGATTCTGGCTGAAAATCTGCAAAACGACGACTACATCAAAAAACACACGGAAGAGTTTTATTTGATGAAAGAGCATTTGAGAAATTACAGCCCGGAACATGTTGCGCCTATCTGCGGCATCGATGCTGAAATGATCAAAGAAGTGGCCAGACTCTATGCAACATCAAAGGGGTCAATGATTTTGTGGGGCATGGGCATTTCCCAGCATATTCACGGCACCGATAACGCCCGTTGCTTGATTTCCCTGGCATTGATGACCGGACAGATCGGCCGGCCCGGTACCGGATTACATCCGTTACGCGGCCAAAACAACGTACAAGGCGCATCCGACGTGGGCTTGATCCCTATGGTCTATCCAGATTATGAATCGGTGGAAAATCCCGCCTATCAAGCCAAGTATGAAAAATTATGGAATGCCAAGCTTGATCCTAAACGCGGTTTGACTACGGTTGAAATGATTCATGCCATTCTCGATGAAGAACTTTACGGTATGTATATCGAAGGCGAAAATCCGGCTATGTCCGATCCCAATCAGAATCACGCGCGGGAAGCATTGGCTGCGCTGGAACATCTGGTCGTTCAGGATATCTTTTTGACTGAAACAGCCGGTTTTGCCGATGTCATTTTACCCGCCTCGGCGTTCTATGAAAAAACCGGCACATTCTCCAACACCGACCGTAGAGTCCAGATGGGACGTCAGGCCGTCAATCCGCCGGGAGATGCGCGCCAGGATCTGTGGATCATCCAGGAAATTGCCAACCGCCTGGGTTGTAACTGGAACTATCAAGGCCCAGAAGATGTGTTCAATGAAATGCGTCAAGCCATGACCAGCATTGCCGGGATGACTTGGGAACGGCTTGAAAAAGAAGACTCGCTGACTTATCCGCTGGAAAAAGAAGGCGACCCGGGCCAGCCTGTGATTTTTACCGACGGTTTTCCAACGCCCTCAGGCAAAGGTAAATTTGTACCCGCACACTTTATTCATGCCGATGAATTACCTGATGATGAGTACCCCTTGATTTTCATCACCGGACGTCAACTTGAACATTGGCATACCGGCAGTATGACCCGTCATTCATCGACCCTGGATGCAATAGAGCCGGATCCGGTTCTCAGTGCCCATCCGAATGATCTGGCCAAAATGAATATCGAACCGGGCGGCTTAATCACCATCGAATCCAGACGCGGAAAAATCACGGCTTATGCCCGGTCAGAACTGGGCATACAGGAAGGCAGTCTGTTCATGGCTTTTTGTTATAACGAAGCCAGTGCCAACCTGATCACCAACGAGGCGCTGGACCCTGCCGCAAAAATTCCGGAATTTAAATTCTGCGCTGTAAAAGCCTATGCCGGAGGCGAAATAGGCACGCGTATTCAATAAGGTTGAAGTTGATTGGGTTGGTGTAAACCAACCCATGCTAAGACGTTAAGAAGCAACTATAAAAAAGCATGTAGGATGTGCTGAGCGATAGCGAAGCGCATCAATCGCGACCGATGCGGCTCCTGTTGTCATTGCATCCTACAGAACTTTCAAAATATTGTTAGGCCAGTTTTTTTTGCATTTCTCGTAAACAAACTCAGGATCAAGATCGGCTCCAGACTCCCATTCAATAGTGTCAAAAGCAACTGAAACCTTTTCAAAAGATTGGCTATCTTTAAGTCGATGAAAAATGCCGAAATCCAGGTAGGGTTTCATATCCAATATTCCACTTTCACCATTACTAAAGGTGATCTCAAGCAAATAATGATCTCTAGTAGTTCGTTTCACAAAAACATTTACAATAAATTTTAACATGTCATGATACTTTTTTTCATAGAGATTAGGCCATGGCACGGAAAACAGAACGCGCACCCTTAGTGCTTACGGAAGAGCAACGGCAGGAGTTATTAATTCAAGCAGGTTCAAGAACAGCTGCAAAGCGGAAGGTTGAGCGCGCCGGAATTTTGCTCCGTTACGCAGAAGGCACGCCCATTTCACAGATCGGGAATTTACTTGGCGTAAGTCGTCCAACGATTTACAAGTGCATCGACAAAGCCTTGGCAGCCGGTATAACCGTGGGGTTAAGTGACGCGTACCATCGCCCGAAAGCACCCGAGATTAGCGACGACGCAAAGAGCTGGGTGGTCAGCATAGCGTGCACCAAGCCAAAAGATCATGGTTTGGCGGCAGAATTGTGGTCCTTGTCACAGCTGGCGAAGTTTATTGGGGCAGCGGCTGAGAATGCGGGATTTCCGCGCCTTGCTCAGGCACACAAGACCACGGTTTGGCGAATTCTTGATGAGCACGAAATCAAGCCGCATCGCATCCGCTATTACCTGGAGCGGCGCGATCCTGATTTTGATGCGAAGATGCGCGAGGTCTTGATGGTTTATCAGGAAGTGTCCCTGCAAAACGCGATGTCAACGAAGACTGTCGGTGGCTCATCAGCATCGGGACGATCGGTTATAACCGTCAGTGTCGATGAAAAGCCCGGGATCCAAGCCATTGCGACCGTGGCACCGGATTTGCCGCCGGTGGCCGGGCATCATGCAGAAACCGGACGGGACTATGAGTACGTGCGACATGGAACTTTAAGTATTCTTGCTGCACTTGATTTACATGATGGTCATCTATTTGCTGAAGTGGAAGAGCGTCATCGCAGCTGTGAATTCATCCAGTTGCTCAAACGCCTGGATGGGCACTATCCGATCGATGCGACTATTCGGGTAATCCTCGATAATCACAGCTCGCATATTTCTAAGGAAACAATGGCCTATTTGGCGACGCGGCCCGGTCGCTTTGAATATGTCCATACGCCAAAGCATGGCTCCTGGCTGAATCTGATTGAAATAGCCTTCTCCAAAATGGCTCGCTCTTTCCTGCGCCATATCAGAGTGACTTCCAAAAAGGAACTCAAAGAACGAATTCTGAAGGGCATTGCCGAATTTAACGAACAACCGGTCGTTTATAAATGGAAACAATTCGATCTTGACCTGGTATAGTATGTAAGTATTTTAATGAAACGAACTACTAGGGAAAACTGCTAATACAGATGGGTACATTTTATTACCTGATTATAAAGATGCTTCATCTCTAACACTTTTCCTCTAGCCGACCGCGTCATTTCGGCAGGGATTGCCGAAATCCAGACTACATGGATAGCTCGAAGCTTACCATCCATAGCACTGGATGCCCGTTTCCCAAAGGGCATGACGGGCGCTTTTATAGTTGGCTGAAACATTACTAATCAGGTTTCTTGGATTCACATTAGAAGTGATTAAGAGAAAAACAATACTAATTCAATAATGCCCAAGTCTCCTGAGCAATCTGCAATTCTTCGTGGGTTCGGATGACCAGGATGCGCGTTTTTTGTCCCGTTTGGGCAATGTCGCAAACGTCAGCGTTTTGGCTTTTATTTGCTGCGTCGTCAATTATTAGGCCTAAATGCGCTAAACCGTCGCAGACCAGGCTTCGCACCATTGCCGCATTTTCGCCCACGCCGCCGGTAAAAATGAGCGCATCGATGCCGCCCATAACAGCCCAGTAAGCGCCGATGTATTTTTTTATCCGATAACAGTACATGTCCAGCGCCAGGGTTGCTGATGCTTCGCCTTGCTGACTGCGGATGATGAGCTCTCTAACGTCGTTAGTTCCGGTCAGCGCAGTTAAGCCAGAAGCATGATTAAGTTGCCAGTCAATCCGTGAGGCTTCCATTTGGTGAAATGTTTGTAAATAAGTGGGTATGGCCGGGTCAATATCGCCGCTGCGCGCCCCCATCATCAAACCTTCCAGTGGCGTGAAGCCCATGGACGTATCGACACATTGACCCTTGGCAATTGCTGCCGCACTGGCGCCATTGCCCAAATGCAGGCTGATCACTGATGTCTCAGCCAGCGATTTTCCTAAAAACGCCGCAGCTTTTTGCGCGACATAATGATGCGAAGTACCGTGAAACCCGTAACGCCGGATACCGAAGGTTTGATACCAGAGCTCAGGAATCGCGTAACGATAAGCCCGAGGCGGTAATGTGTGATGATAAGCCGTATCAAACACGGCCACCTGTGGAATTCCGGGGAACCTCCTGTGACAGATCGCAATGCCGTTCAGATTGATAGGATTATGTAACGGAGCAAAGGCGCTGAGCTCTTCGATCGCCTTGATTACGTCATCAGTCACGCGGGTGGCAGATGCAAATCTTGACCCGCCATGAACAACCCGATGGGCGATAGCGCCAAACTCAATAGCTGAAGCTAATGCCTTGAAAACCAGATCAAACGCGGCCTGATGATCGGGCGCGTTGACCTGACTTATCTTTTCATGCGTCGGATTTGAAGCATTAGTTTCCCAATGCTTCAGTCTTGCGTCACCGGAACCGATGCGTTCGAGAAGACCTTTGACCAGCACCCTGCCCTCAGGCATCTCCAGCAGCTCGTACTTTATCGACGAACTGCCGGAATTGATGACCAAAATGTTTGGAAGCATGACTCGCGCCTTATCTGATCAATCCCGCCTCAATCAAACGGCCAGGTCCAATTGGCGATTTCACTCTTGTCGGTGCCATGTTCATGGGCGTAGCTGAGATTATCGATAATTTCATTTTTCATCTGTTCTTTCAAATGAGCGGCTTTGGCGCTTAACCAAGGCACCCGGTCTATGACATCGATCACCAGATTGAAACGGTCGATTTGATTCAGTATGGCCAGTTCCATAGGCGTATTGATGTTACCGCGCTCTTTATAACCCCGCACATGCAGATTGTCATGATTGGTAAAGCGGTACGCAAGTTTGTGAATCAACCAGGGATAGCCGTGGAAATTAAAAATAACCGGTTTATCCGTGGTAAAAAGACTGTCGAACTCCCGATGAGACAAACCATGCGGATGTTCCGTCGCGGGTTGTAATTTAAACAAATCAACAACATTGACAAAGCGCAGCTTAAGTTCGGGAACATGTGCGCGCAAAATCGCCGTTGCTGCCAAGGCTTCCTGAGTTGCCACATCACCGCACGACGCCATGACCACATCAGGCACTTCACCCTGATCATTACTGGCTTTGGACCAAATCCCGATGCCTTTGGCGCAATGCACGACGGCTTCGTCAATGGTCGTAAATTGCAGATGTTTTTGTTTATCAGCAACGATGACGTTGATTTTGTCGGTGGAACGCAAGCAGTGATCGGCTACGACCAGCAGTGTGTTGGCATCCGGCGGCAGATAAATACGCGTGACCTGCGGACTCTTATTGGTTAACAGATCGATAAAACCAGGATCCTGATGCGAAAAGCCGTTGTGATCCTGACGCCAGACTGTCGATGACAGTAAAATATTCTCGGATGCAACCGAAGCCCGCCAGGCAACCAGATTGGAAATGGCCAGCCATTTCGCATGCTGATTGATCATTGAATCAATGACATGGGCAAACGCTTCGTAGGTATGAAAAAACCCATGGCGCCCGGAGAGTAAATAGCCTTCCATCCAGCCGATCAGGGTATGCTCGGACAGCATTTCCATCACGCGGCCATCCTGGCTTAATTCGCCCCCGTCCGCATCTTCCGGCAGATAATCGGCCATCCAGCATTTTTTAGACGCTTCAAATACCGCCTGCAAACGGTTTGACGCTGTTTCGTCCGGGCCGAAGACTCGAAAATTAGCCGCATTCAGACTTAAGGTATCCCGTAAAAACTCTCCCAGCGGCTTGGTGTTTTCATATTCCGCACCCCCCGCTTTTTTGACTTCGACAGCATACTGACGAAAATCGGGCATTTTAAGTTCTTTTCGCAGCATGCCGCCATTGGCGTGAAGATTGGCGCTCATCCTTCGTGTGCCCTGCGGTGCCAAGGAGCGCAGGTCCTCTACCAAGCGCCCTTGCCCATCAAACAACTTAGCCGGTTCATAGCTCAACAGCCAGTCTTCCAGCAACTTTAACGATTCCGGATTTTCCCGCACATCGGAAAACGGAACCTGATGAGAGCGCCACGAGCCTTCCGCTTTATGACCTTTGACCGTTTTAGGGCCAGACCATCCTTTAGGGGAACGTAATACAATCATGGGCCAAAAGGGGCGCTCCAGTGTCGTCTTTTCTCCGGAACGGGCGCTATGTTGAATGGCTTTGATTTCACCAATCACCGTATTTAAAGTCGCGGCCATCTTCTGATGCATATCCGCAGGATCATCGCCTTCAACAAAATAAGGACGATAGCCGTAACCCATAAAAAGCGCTTCCAGTTCCTGATGACTGATTCGCGCCAAAATTGTCGGATTGGCGATTTTGTAGCCGTTCAAATTCAATATAGGCAGAACGGCCCCGTCCCGTTGTGGATTTAAAAATTTATTGGAATGCCAGGCGGTAGCCAGAGGCCCGGTCTCCGCTTCGCCATCGCCGACGACGCAGGCGACGATCAAGTCAGGATTATCAAATGCGGCACCATAAGCATGCGACAAGCTATAGCCCAGCTCGCCGCCTTCATGAATCGAACCCGGTGTTTCGGGCGTTACATGCGAACCGATGTGTCCGGGAAAAGAAAATTGCTTAAAAAATTTGCGCAATCCTTCTTCATCCAGGCTTTTATCCGGGTAAACTTCGGAATAAGTTTCTTCAAGGTAGCTCGGACCCAATACGCCCGGCGCACCATGACCCGGACCCGCGATAAAAATAACATCAAGGTCCTGTTCTTTAATCAGACGATTGAGATGAGCCCAGGTAAATGAGAGCGCAGGGCTCGCACCCCAATGGCCCAGCAGACGGTGCTTGATATGCTCAACAGTCAACGGCTCTTTAAGAAGGGGGTTGTCCTTCAAATAAATCATGCCCACAGATAAATAGTTACAAGCACACCACCAGGCATGAATTTTTCTTAATGCTTCCTGATCAAGCGGCCCGGAACCCGACTGTGAAAGATGAGCATGTTCCCAAGTAGTCATACGTTTTCTCCACTGATTGATAGTAAATTTAATTAGCCTAAAATTATTTCAAGCATTTGGTTTTAGAATACTTATTTTATGCTTCGCATTAATATAAAGGGGGCAGCACTCTATCTTGCACGACAAACTACATTTTTCTGACGATCGAAGTCTACTTTATCCTTATCTGAATTTCACGTTAAAAAACAGGCGTTGTCCGTCCGCAAACGAACATCGATGAAAGCTTCAACCGCTGATCACGTCGATTGCTGAGCTACGCTCTCCGTGCTAATGCTACTTTCGTGGTTTATATGAAATCAGAACCCGGTAAGGCAGATTCGCCAACAGGCAATCCGCCATGGCTTTAAAGAGTGTTGGGGTTTTGCTAATTGGGTGACCCTAAGATTTTGACTTGACCCTAAGTTTTTTTTAAATGGCCACTCTTGCAAAAGCATTTCGATGGTGCAGTGAATTAAAAGTTCATGTCCGTTGTGGGAGTTGTCGGTGACATTGAAATCGCCGTGGACATTTTATCACCGTCGTTATTAAAATCGCGCAATCAAAATCTCCTGTGTTGTCATATTTTGATGCTGCCATTCTGAAGTGCTAATGTGAAGTTCAGCCGCGTAGCGTTAGCGAAGTCGGCTGGGCGCAAGGCTAAGCATACAGCGCCTCAACGAATTCATCGACGGAAATGCCGGCTTGTTTCAGAACTCCGCTCAGCGTACCAGCTTTTAGTTCAACGTGGTTTGGCACGACGCAACCCGAGGAACCGCGCCGCATCACGATATGGCTACCGCGCTGCCGTGCAACCACGAATCCCAGACGCTGCAAAACCTTTACAGCCTCTGCTCCCGAAACAACCGGCAATTTAGGCACGTTCCGGCACTTGGAATGAGGTCAGCAGAGGCCGCCCGACGATGGTAAGAGGGAATTCTTCGAGATAAAGCTCGGTCGCTTCACGCAAATTACTCAAAGCCTCTTCAACGGTTTCACCTTGTGTAGTTGTGCCGGTTTCTGGATTGAAGGCGATATATCCCCCTTCGGGGCTTGGCGTTAAAACTGCTGAGAGTTCCATGGGTTTGTCCGTTAATGATGCGGGGGTTAAAGACAAGGATAACTTGCCTCAATGATCAAGCTTAATCGATTATAAATAACTGATACGATTTTGCTCAATTTTTATGTGCTTACGCTTTTGAAGCTCATGGATAAAAGTGTCGATATCCGCCTCTGAAATGCCACTCTGGAATTGAAACATCGACTTTATTGAATTGACTAACTTCTTTTTCTTGCTCGGTCTCAATTTCAAAAGCCGTTCAACAGCGTGTCCGATGGTGTCCATTTCGTCAGTTGCTTGGGGTTCGTGATTTTGGAACTTTTTATGGCAACTTCTGGCTCTGATCGATTTTGTGGGTTTGATGACAAACTGCAGAGCAAGGGGCAATTCGATGCGGTAATAATGGAAGCTTGCCGGTCTATTGCAATTTATTACCGAATGACCGGCAGCTTCAATCGCCATCGGCACGGTCCGGCAATTCAATCGCTAAAAATGCAAACAATCCTCCACCATCGACGCCACCAGATATGCCGAGTCCGAACTCTTCCAATCAGATAGGTCTGCCAGCAACAAAACGGGAAATGCCTAAGTCTGAAGTCGCGGATCAAAGAGCAACGGGGGGATAAGTTTTGCAATATAGCAAAACGGCATGAGAATTGACTGTCAAAGCAACCTTTAGAGGAATAACCGGTTAAAGTGATTGATCTTAAAGAAAGTTAATTCGAAAATCGGTTTTATCCGCAGGATCATTCTTGATCAGATAGTCCTGCGATACCTTGTCGCCGTCCACCCAGACGAAGGGGCGCTTTTGTTTGGCAGTATCCGCCTGAATACGCACGATGTGGCCGCGAATCGCATATTCCAGCGTGTAGTCGAAGGAGGCATCGCGGTCCAGATCGATGTCGCGAAATAAGGTAATCAGCGCCTCGATCAAATTGGATTTGCCGGTGCCGTTTTGGCCGATTAAGGCATGGCTACGGATCGGTTTGCCGGTTTGATCGCACGCTTGCGGCAACGGCTCGAACTGGCTTGAAAATTCAATCGCCATATCGCGCAAATTGCGAAAATTGGGGATCGCCAGGTAGCGCAATTGCATCTCAGGCCTCCGCGCGCTCGGCGGTGACTTGCCGCATTTCGGCGACTTCGGGTTCTTGAATCCAGCCATGCGCCACTTCGGTTTTGAGTTGCGCGTAAAACGCATCAATCTCGCCGCCGTAGCGTTGCCACAAATCCTTGGCGCTCATTTCGCCATTGTGTCGGGTTAGCAGGTTTGCCAACGGGGCCTGGGCTTTGATGTCTGGGGTTTGGCTCAGGCGGATTGGGGCGATGAGTTCGGTTGGTGGGGCTTTCATGGGCTCCTCGTTTGGTTCTGTGGCGATGCCTGTAAAAGTTGAAATGGCAGCAATACATAAACGTTCAGATAACTTTTGACTCTCTAGAAGTTGTGATTCCAGAGAATCGCAACAGCGCATGAGCTCTTCTAAACGCTTTACGATCCTAGATTGTTCTTGAAGTGGGGGAAGCGGTATTAATATTGAGCTGATGTGATTTTGATTAACCGTCTTTTGTCCCGCTGTAGTAACGAATTTACCCGCAATCTGTTGGCGAATAAATGGACTTTTAGAGGCGAACCAAATATATGCCACATTAATCATTTTTGGTATCAGGCGTAAACGAATAAAGTGATCGCAATACGCGATGTGCTCAAGATCAACCTTGATAAAACTACCAACTAAATCAGAACTGCCATTTACTCGGGTTATCAGAATGTCACCTTCTCGCAGGAAATATTTTTCTTTCTAAACATCGTTTAATTGAATTGACCTTGGTTCCAACAAAGAAATCTTATTATTAGCGATATCTGCTAGCCTCAGAACCGTGATTGAATCACCTGAGCTTCCTTGTCTCTTTGATATGCCATTTTGAAAGTTTGGAGCTAATTCACCAAGTCGAGTCCATAGCCAATTTTTAGGTATATCAAACGGCAAATCATCTACTTGCAATTTAGGAAACGACTTTGGTCTGTTTGTTCTTTTATTTTGAAGTAACTTTTGCTCAATTGTTTTAATTTCCTCAAATGTTACAAGAGCTGGTGTATCAACGTCTTTCTGTTCCGTAAGAAACCCTCGTATAGCTAAATCAAGAAGTAAATTTCTCAACCCCACTACATCATCCGGCGCACTAAATAACTGTCCAAAGTTGTTGGCGAGGCTTGTCCAGGTGGTTTGGAGTTCGTGGGGACTGGTTGCGGTGGCGACGGCTTGCAGCATGGACTGGCGCAAGGCGTTTTGCAGTTTGCGGCGCTGCTGCTGTTGCTGTTCCAGCCTATCGCACAAGGCCATCAACTCATCGACTTTGGCGACGATGCGGGCTTGTTCGTCAAGTGGTGGTAGCGGGACCGGCAATTCTCGTACCTTATCCGCATTTAAATTTTGTACAACAGCACCAGCGGCTGACTTTAGGAAAAAGTTAGCGACGAATGGTGAAGAAAGTAAGTGATAAAGGTAGTCCTTTTCAAGGCATGAGGGTGGATGAATTCTTAACCAACCGTCATGAATGCATCCTTCTATGTTTGTAATGTATGGGCGACCAAAACTCATTGAATTGGTTAATAAAAAATCGCCTGGATAAACCATCCGAGTTTTAACCAAACCCTCCTTCTTTATTTTTTCTCTCGTCGAAGTGATGAATTTCGAACCCTTGATAGTATCTCCTATTTTTATCCAGCTCAATCCGTCTGGATCGTTGGTTAAAAAATCATCAATTGGTCGAGGAGATCCACCACGTTCTATTTCAGCTATATCACCAAGGCGAACCCACTCCCATCCTTGAGGTTTTTCGAATGGCATATCCGAAGTGCTAATCTTTGATAGCGTATTTGGAAGTTTTGATTTGCTATTATTTGATACATCTCGTTTTCCAGCAGTAATGTTTTTTAGTAACTCACTAGCTGGCGAATCATTTGAATCTTGTGCAATTAATCTGCCCTGTACAGCCAAGGCCAATACCATTTCACGCAATCGCACCAAGCCCCCCGGCGCATTCGCAATATGCCCAAACTCCGCCAAAAACTGTTGCGCATCCATCAGGCTTCCTCGCCGTTTTGGTCGGTCGTGCGGTTGTCCAGCCGTTGCCGGAAGCGGGTGATGGCTTCGTGCAGTTTTTGTTGCAGCAGGGCTTTGGGTGGCAGTTCGGTTAGGTATTCGGCAACGTGAATGCCACTGGCGTCCAGTTCCAGCAGTTCGATTTGTTCCTGTTTTTTACCGCTGCACAAGATAATGCCCAGCGGTGCGGCTTCGCCGGGTTCCTGTTCGTGTTTAGCCAGCCAGCGTAAATACAGTTCCATTTGGCCTTTGTCGGCAGCTTTGAAGTCACCCAGTTTTAAATCGATTGCCACCAAGCGTTTGAGGCGGCGGTTGTAAAACAGCAGGTCGATGTAGAAATCGTCGTTGTCGATTTGCAGCCGCTTTTGGCGGGCAACAAAGGTAAAACCTGCGCCGAGTTCCAGCAGAAAATTTTCCAGTTCACGCAGTATGGCGTCTTCCAGGTCTTTTTCCAGATAGCGGTCTTGCAGGCCGAGAAAGTCCAATACGTAGTGGTCTTTGAGTATCAGCGTTGGACTTATCTGGTCTGTCGCGCGTAAATTGGCTAATTCACTGGCCAGCAGTTCATCGGGCAAGAGGGATAAGGCGGTCCGTTCAAACAGCAAGGAATCCAATCGCTCTTGCAAAGTGCGAGTACTCCAGCGTTCTTGCTGGCACATTTGCAGGTAAAAATCCCGTTTAAGTGGGTCGTCGATATAGATCAGGGTTTTGATATGCGTCCAGCTCAATTGTCTCCGCACTGCGGAGACAATTTCGGGGTCGGCAAAGACTTCAGCAAAACGCAGCATGTGGCGCAGGCTTTTAGCGGAAAAGCCGCGTCCGTAGTCGGTTTCTAATTGTCTCGCCAGTGTCGAGACAATGTGCTCGCCGTATTCCGCACGTTGGTGGTTCAACACTTCGCTGCGGATGCGTTGGCCGATGTGCCAGTAGAGCCGGGTCAAGGCGCTGTTGACGGTAACGGCTAGTGCACTGCGGCTGGATTCGATTAACTGGCGGATGTCGCCGATTAATTGAGGATTGGCTGGTGTGGCTTGTTTCATTCCACCTGCTCCGCAGTGAAGTGATGCGCTAAGGCCGAGGCCAGTTCGCTTTTTAGATTATTTTCGGTTTCTTGAATTTCACCCAACAACGTTTTGTATTTTTCCAGCAGCAAGTCGGGATCATGGCTTTCTTCTTGAGGTTTGTTTGGGTTTGGCACATCCAAATTGTAAATGGGCCAATACAGGCGGTCGCCTGCGGCTTGAGCATCGCGGGCTTGCAGGCGCAAGGGTTCTACCTGTTCGCGCAAGGCGGCAATTTGGGCGTTAATCTGTCCGCGGTAGGCGCTGTCGGTGCTGCCAACCAGACTTTTGGCTAAGTCTCTGGCTTGGTTTTCTAAACCAGAGGCTTGATTATTCAGTTGTTCGGCACGTTGCCAATGCGGCTGGGCGGCGGCTTCGGCTTGTTGGCGTTTGGCGCTAAAGTCGATTTTCCAAGCAAATTCGTTTTCGACGCGGTCGGCAAAGTCGTTGTCGGCATTGCCCCACCAATCTTGTTCGGGTTTGAACTCCTCAAAACGGATCGGTTTGGTTTTGGAATAGCTTTTGTAGCCCGCAGGATAGGGATGTTCGTAAAACCAAATGCTGTCGGTATGAAAATGCTCGCTGCCATCGTCGATGAACGGGCCTTTGGTGAAAAACAACAAATTGGTTTTGATGGTGGTGTACGGCGCAAACACGCCTTTGGGCAGGCGGACGATGGTGTGCAGTTTGCATTGCTGCATGAGGCGTTTTTTGATTTCGGCTTTAATGCCGTCGCCAAATAAAAAGCCATCCGGCAACACCACGGCGGCGCGGCCATTTTCGCGCAGCAATTTGACAATCAGCTGCATGAACAAGTCGGCGGTTTCTTTAGTGGGGTGGTGATAGCCCGCAGCCACGTTATCGTCTTCGTAGCCGCCAAACGGTGGATTGGTGATGACGCAATCGACCCGGTCGTTGGCATTCCAGTCGTTCCAGCCAATCGCCAGGGTGTTTTTGTGCTCGATCTGGCTGGGCACGTCGATACCGTGCAGCAGCATGTTGGTGGTGCAGAGCAAGTGCGGCAGTTGTTTTTTTTCTATGCCGTGGATCAGATTCTCAATGGCCCGCTGGTCTTCGGCACTGGATTTATCCGTGATTTGTTTGCGGAAGTGGTCAATTGCTGCGGTTAAAAAGCCGCCGGTACCGCAAGCCGGATCGATCACTTTTTCGCGTTTATCCAGGCGCGGATTGATGCGGTCCACCATGAATTGGGTGATAGCTCTGGGCGTGTAAAATTCCCCGGCATTTCCAGCACCGCGTAGGTCGTTGAGCATTTGTTCATAAACGTCGCCCAGACTGGCACGGGTAGTAAAGTCGTGGAAGTTGATGGCTTCTTCCAGCTTTTCGATCACTGCCAATAACTGGGTACCGGATTTCATATAGTTGTTGGCATCCTCAAAAACGCTGCGAATGACCTTGTGCTGCGGACTGAGGTTGGCATCCAGCTCTTTGAGGCCGGGGAACAGTTCGTTGTTGACGAAACTGATGATATCGGACGGTGACTTTTGCGGGGCTTTTTTGCCATCCGGGCCTGCAACATAGGCTGCCCAGTTTCGCCAGCGGAAATGCTCGGGCAATGGCGAGCGATAGCTTGCATTATCGTCTTCCCATTCTTCCTCGCGTTGATCGAATACTTTCAGGAACAGCATCCAGGTTAATTGCCCCAAACGTTGGGCGTCGCCATCGACGCCGTCGTCTTTGCGCATGATGTCTTGGATCGATTTGATGGTACTGCTTAGATTCATGAGTTGTTTTTGTTAGGAGGCCGGCAGGCTTAGGCCTGTTTTTGTTCTGGCGTTTCGTAGAGTGCTTGTTCCAACTCGTGCAGGGCTTGGCTGAATTGTTCGGCGCCGCCAAAAATGCCGCGACGGATTTGGGTCTTGCTGCCGAATTGGTCAAAGGGCGGTAATTCTAATATTTTGGCGTCTTCGATGTCTTGTACGCCGTGGTCGGCGAATTTTTCCAGCAAGGCTTCCAACACTTGCCGGGCCTGCTCACCGTACTTACCGAACACATCGCGTTTTTTAACCTGATTGGCGCGTTCGCGACGAGTAAGCGGTTTTTGGTCGAAAGCGACATGGGCGACCAAATCGAAAGCATCGAGTTGAGCGCCATTAGCGACGGCTTGTTGAAGCACATCGAGTGGAATGCCGTGATCAGCCAGTTCATCGATAACGGCTTGTTTGCGATCCGCGCTATTCCAGCGTTTGAGAAAATCGTTGAGATTGCCGAACTCGGCTTGTAGGGTTTTACGAATCTGATCTTTCAGATGAACCCGATATGCCTCGGTAATCAGCCTACCATCAGCATCCAAATATTGTATGAGTTCGACCGCTATATGCACGTCTACATCATCGATGACAATTTTGGTTCGGCTTTCGCGGCCTCCGATATTGTCTTCGCCATCGACACCATTTTCCGTTTCCGGCTGATAAGGCTGTTGCGGTTCGTTGACATTGTTCGGCTCGGTGACTTCGGGCGGAACAACCGGTTCGTCAGGTTTGGGTTCGTAAATGACCACCGGTTCGCCATCGAAATCCGGGTCGGCAAACAGACGGGTTGCCCCCTTGAAATCCATGATGGTGAAATAAAGCTTGTTATAGTCTTCACGCAACCGTGTCCCGCGACCGATGATTTGCTTGAACTCGGTCATTGAGTTGATGGTTTGATCCAGCGCGATCAGTTTGCAGGTCTTAGAATCGACACCGGTGGTTAGCAGTTTGGACGTGGTAGCGATGACTGGGTAAGGTTCGTCGTTGTCAATGAAGTATGACAGTTGGGCTTTACCTTCGTTGTCGTCACCAGTGATGCGCATTACATAGCGGCGATTGTTTTTCGCGGCAGGAATCAGGTTAACCAAGGCCTGGCGCATGCGTTCGGCATGGTCTTGGTCGTCTCAGAACACAATGGTTTTGGCAAATGGGTCGGTCGCCTTGAGATATTCCCAGACCTTGCTGGCGACCAATTGGGTACGCTTTTCCAGCACCAGATTGCGGTCGAAGTCCTTGGTGTTGTATTGCCGCTGCTCCACCGCTTGACCAAGCTTATCGACCTTACCCTTCTCCGGTGTGTAGCCAACCGCATCGACATCGGTGGCGATACGGATGACTTTGTACGGTGCGAGGAATCCGTCTTCAATACCTTGCCTTAGCGAGTAGGTATAAACCGGATCGCCAAAATAGGTAATGTTGCTGACATCCTTGGTTTCTTTGGGGGTAGCTGTGAGGCCCAAATGCGTGGCACTATTGAAGTAGGCGAGCACCTCGCGCCAAGCGGAGTCTTCTGCGGCGCTACCACGGTGGCATTCGTCAATGACAACCAGATCAAAAAAATCGGCTGGAAACTGGCGATAGATTTGCTTCCATTCTTCCTTGCCGGTGACCGCTTGATAGAGGGCTAGATAGATTTCGTAGTTTTTCTTGATTTCGCGGTTGGTGACTTTGTGCATTACCTCGCCGAACGGTGCGAAGTCTTGTTGCATGGTTTGGTCAACCAGGATATTGCGATCAGCCAGGAACAGGATGCGTTTCTTGGACTTAGCTTTCCACAGTCGCCAAATAATCTGGAAAGCGGTGTAAGTTTTGCCGGTGCCAGTGGCCATGACTAACAGTACGCGTTGTTGGCCCTTGGCGACCGCCTCTATCGCGCGATTGATCGCCACGCGTTGGTAATAGCGAGGCTCTTTGCCGCTGCCATCGGTATGGAATGGTTGTTCAACGAGTTTAATAGCTTCGGGAGCTGCCAGCCCTTTCCATTGTTGGTATAGGGGCCATAGATCATCGAGAGATGGGAATTCGCTGAGTTGCAGTTCGCGTTCCACTGGTTGAGTGAGACCGGTGCGGTCGTGCAGCAAAAAGCCGTCGCCATTGCTGCTGATGGCAAACGGTGCATCCAGCATCTCGGCATAGGCCAAGGCCTGTTGCATGCCATGCCCAATTGAAAACTTGGCTTGTTTGGCTTCAACTACTGCTATAGGAACGTTCGGCCTGGCATAAAGCACGAAATCGGCGCGTTTGGGACCGCCTTTGGCTTCCGGATTTTTGATGCGAGCAGCCAGATTACCTCTCACCATCACACGGCCATCAGTAAGTTTTACTTCCTCACGGAACTGGTGTAGTTGCCAACCTGCTTGTTGGATTGCGGGTGTGATGTACTTTGTACAGATGTCGCGCTCACTGAGTTGGAATTTATCCATGGCCGACTGCTCTCCCATTAATCGCGCTCTTACTCTTCATTCGCGCCGCCCGCGCGCACCCATTCATCGACTTCGGATAACTGAAATTTCCACAGTCGCCCAATCTTGTGCGCGGGCAACCCCTTACGCTCACGCCAGCGGTAGACAGTGTCTTTAACCACGCCCAGATGCTCAGCGACTTGCTCGGCGATGACCCACGCTTCGGTGTTCATAACATTGGCGATCAGGTGCTGACCCTAATAGTTGTCTTAAAGCGTTGAAAGTCTAACAGGGTGGCTGCTTAATGGCTATGAAAAACTAGGAGCATAGCTAGCCTGACTTAGTGGTGATAGAGCGTTAATGTCACCGTAAACAAAGACGCGCAGAATCCAGAAGACATCCAAGTCAAGCCGGCGCAACTGCAACAAATCGCCGACGACCATTTTGGTCAGCGCGACGGGGTCACCCATTAGTTTTTCTTTGACTACGACAGGCTAATGGGTGACCCTAAGTTTTTCCCTTTCATAGGCAAAATGAAATCAGCTGAGTTTGCCGGTTTAGTTGAAATAAGACGCCAGCCACAACCTGAATCTTAAACCGAATTCCGTACTGTAACCTATTGATGAAAAAACGATATGACCGTTTTTATTAAGGAAAAATATCGCCGGCACACCTTTGATGCCGTAACGTTTTGCCGCAGCACCATCGGCATCGTTCACGGTGGGCCAGTTCAAATTACGGCTGGCTAGATAGCGATTTACCTGCTCGGTGGGGCCTGAATTAAGCGCCACAGTAATTCCAGGCGTATCTTGTAAAACCTTTGACATTGAACTTTGCATCATGCCGCACAACCCGCACCAATCAGCCCAAAAATAGATAATTCCTCCACCCTTAGGCATAACGGATTCTGTGGGCAGACCCGCAATAGTCTGTTCAGCCAGTTGCGGCGGCACTCCTGAGACCAGCCCCCGATTGAACAGGAATTGGCCTGAAAACAGCACGATAATGACGATACCATACAGAATGGCGTGTTTAAGCCACTTCATTAAAGCCCCATCAGTAAATGGCCGCCATTGATCTTAAGCCACTGCCGCAGAGTCTTGTACTCAGGCATATGTTCAGCAACCAGCTCCCAAAACTGACTCGAATGATTACGGTGTTTAATGTGACACAATTCGTGCACGACGACATATTCCAATACTTCCGGAGGCGCCAGGATCAGCAGCCAATTCAAATTGATATCGTTATAAACTCCGCAGCTACCCCAGCGGCTTTTTTGAGTTTTAATTTTGATACTCCGGGGATAAAGTCCATATCTTGCCGCATGTTTGTCAACACACTGCTCCACCATGCGTTTAGCTTCAAGCTTTAGCCAGCGCGTAAACGCCGAGCGAATAGCTTCGTGCAGGTCAGCTTCCAATAAGGTATGCGGAACCGACGCAATAAAATGACCGGTGAATTCCAAAGTTATTTTTTTGCGCTTAACTGGAACGATAACCAGCGGATAACTTCGATCCCGATATGGCAATAAAGCGCCATGGGTATAAGTGGCAGGTGCCAGGCTGCGGAGATTTTCCCGCCGGTTTTTAAGCCGCTCTTGAGTGCTCAACACCCAGTCCTGTTTTTCCGATACGAAACGATGAATACTTTGTTCCGAAACGCCGTGCGGGGCGATAACCTCAACCTGTTGAGACGTCACGCGCAAGCGCACAAGGCGAGCCCGTTTGCTGCGAAGAATCTGATAGGGAAACGGTAACGTATTGATGACTGGAACTCTATTGAATAGCATCTCTATCAATGCATCGCGCGATGCGAAAGCATACTCAAGTTATTGGAGCCCATGCTTATTCGTCCTTGTTAATCATATGCGTCGCCAATTCCTGCAAAGCCTGACTTAGATTTTCCCGGAATTCCGGATCAAGCGGCAATTCGTTTAGCGCCTTATTCATACAAAACATCCATTGATCGCGTTCACTTGACCCTATTTCGAATGAAAAGTGCCGCATTCTGAGCCGGGGATGGCCGTATTGCTCGACAAACAGATCGGGACCTCCCAGCCATCCGGACAGAAACTTGAACAATTTGTCCCGCGCGCCATTCAAGTTTTTCTGATGGATAGCGCGAATACCGCGCGCTTCAGGCAGGGTATCCATAAAAAAATAAAACCGGTCAACCAGGCTTTGAATACCTTGCTCGCCGCCAACGAGTTGATAAGGGGTTATAGTGGGAGTTGCTGACATATCTCTGATCAAAAGTTGTTAATGAAGTTATTGTACTTTTATAAGCCTTGAACGCGAAACTGACATCGCACAAACCTGCAATTCCCAGTTTAAGGATAAAAAGGGGGACTTAAGCTTTG
This sequence comes from Methylicorpusculum sp., assembly GCF_030651835.1. Taxonomy (GTDB): domain Bacteria; phylum Pseudomonadota; class Gammaproteobacteria; order Methylococcales; family Methylomonadaceae; genus Methylicorpusculum. The sequence continues at coordinate 32,031 of NZ_JAUSBX010000036.1, forward strand.
CGGGGTTGGGTTTACGGCGCTCCTCGCAAGGCTTACGCCACACCTCAAAGCTACATAAAAATTCAAACTGGAAATTTCTGTTACACAGATTCCCTGCCAAATGGAATTTAATTGATTACTCCGTAGATTTCGGGTAAGGACTTACAAATGAAATGAAACTCTTGTACCATTGCATGGTCTAGGAATTGTATTTTTTAACTTTCAACAGGAGTTTATCTCTATGCGTTTAAATACCGCTGTATCACGTCCGGAATCAAGTATTCTGGCGACGAACAAATTACTGAGAAACACCTATATGTTGTTGTCCATGACGTTGCTATTCAGCGCAATGACAGCTGGCGCGTCCATGGCATTTGATTTACCCCATCCGGGCATGATCGTGACCTTAGTTGGCTATTTTGGACTGTTATTCTTAACGACTAAATTTCGTAACAGCGCTCTGGGTCTGGTGTGCGTTTTTGCGTTAACCGGCTTTATGGGTTTGACCCTGGGTCCAATTTTGACCATGTATATAAAAGCCTTTAGCAATGGTCATGAATTGATCATGACCGCGCTGGGTGGCACGGGTGTCATCTTCTTGGGCTTGTCCGGTTATGCTCTGACGACCCGTAAAGATTTCAGCTTTATGGGCGGATTTCTGATGGTTGGCATTCTGGTCGCTTTTCTGGCAGGTATCGGCGCAGTGGTATTTTCCATGCCCGCTTTGTCACTGGCTGTATCGGCGATGTTTATTCTGTTGATGTCAGGCATGATCCTGTTTCAAACCAGCGCGCTGGTTAATGGTGGAGAAGACAATTACATTATGGCAACAGTTTCCCTGTACGTATCCATCTACAACTTGTTCTTGAGCTTGTTGCAGATTCTGGGCGTATTTGGTGGTGATGAATAAAGCGTTATTTATTTTAATAAAAAGCCCGGCCAAAACCGGGCTTTTTATTGTTTGGATGTTGCTGCTTTCGGCGTGCGAAACACCCAAAACGCCGGAGCAAGTCACGGCGGCATTCTGGCAGGCGATGATAGAGAAGGACGTGGAAACAGCGATACAGTTTGTTACCACCGATAGTCAGTCCCTCGTTTCCGCAGATGCCCATGAATTTCCAGACAATGCTTCAGTTGCAACCGGCCGTATTGTTATTGAAGATCAACATGCATCGGTCGAAACATTTATTGTCCCTGAAGATACCAACAGCTTGAGACAATCTTTTTATACCGAGTTACAAAAAGAAGGCGAAACATGGAAAGTCGACTTCAGACAAACCATTAACGCTATTCCCGGCTATGCCTTAGGCCAATTATTTAAAAGCCTGAAAGGTATCGGCGAAAATCTGAACAAACAATTAGAAGAGCAAATGCCCCTATTCGAGAAAGAAATCGAATCGCTTGGCCGTGAACTGGAAAAACAAAAGCAAGAGCTTGAAAAAAGGCTAGAAAAGCTATTCCCACCCAGTCAACCCAAGGGCAAGCCGGATTCAATCTGAATGCGGGATCTTGATTAACCACCCATCCTCGACAACCGTTCCCGTTAATCTGATAACAATGACAGGCATTAAACTTTTTGTTGGGCTAGGCAATCCCGGCTCACAATACGAAAATACCCGGCATAATGCCGGTTTTTGGTGGATAGACCAGATTGTTCAGTCGACCGGAACCCGCATGAACAATGAAGCCAAGTTTTTTGGCATTGCCGGAAAACTTATTGAAAACAACCAGGAGGCTTGGCTTCTCAAACCGACAACTTTCATGAATTTAAGCGGCCGTTCGGTCAGTGCCTTAGCGAAATTCTACAAAATTCCGGCCGAACAAATACTGGTGATTCATGACGAACTGGACTTGCCGCCCGGTACTTGCAAGCTAAAAAAAGGCGGAGGACATGGCGGACACAATGGCTTGAAGGATATCGCGGCTCAACTGGGCACGAATGATTTTTGGCGATTGAGACTGGGAATTGGCCATCCGGGTGACAGAAATGCGGTAGTCAATTTCGTCCTGCATCCTCCGTCCAAAACCGAATGGCAACTCATTACCCAAACGATTGATGAAAGCGCAACGCTTTTAAATCAGTTACTGCAAGGACAAACCGAACAAGCGATGATGAAGTTGCATACTAAAATCGGGCAAAAATAACGAAATAGGCAAGGCTCGCTCTTCCAAAATACACTTTACCGGCTGCGTACTCTGTAATAAATTTGCGCACCATGTCTTTTTAAGTACAATAATACGTACCTAAATAGTTTAAGAGCTTAACAATGGATACCATCAGTTATTCAAATTTTCGCAGTCATCTGGCTAGCACGTTAGACAAGGTCAATGACGACCATGTGCCAATCATGATAACCCGCCAAAATGGCAAACCTGCCGTAATCATTTCTTTGGAAGATTTTAAATCTTACGAAGAAACCGCTTACCTTATGGCAAGCCCGAAAAATGCCGCGCGCCTGAATCAGGCAATCGCTGAAATAGAAGCCGGAAAAACCGTTCAACACCTTATTTTAGACGAATGATTTTGTCGTGGGCAGAGACGGCATGGGAAGATTACCTTTATTGGCAAGCAACCGACAAAAAAGTGTTAAAACGCATCAACCTCCTTATTACGGACATTCAACGGCATCCATTTTCAGGCTTAGGTGATCCCGAACCATTGCGGCATAACTGGACAGGCTATTGGTCGCGCCGTATCGACCGAGAACATCGGATCGTTTACAGAGCCTCCGACGAGGCCATCATGATTGCTCAATGCCGTTATCATTATTAAACTATCTGGCTTGCACAATAGGCAGGCTGTAATTTCATATTATTTCTTCGGACAGATGCACTTATAGCATCAGCCATTCGTCGAAAAAGGCGGCTTGGCCTCGATAAACGCCTGAATCATCCAAAAGATTCCATACCACTGCGTTTTTGATCATAAACCGTCTGCCGTTTTTGGAAATGCGGATGCCCTGATAATCATTGATATAGCCTTGCTTACTGACCAACGCCAAAAGACGGTTGCGTTCATCCTGATTAACCGTCTCAGCGGAAAGCCGGGAAGGTGTTTTGATCAATTCTTCCCAACTCATTTCAAACAGTTCAAGGGCTTTGGCATTTCCATAATTAAACACGGGATCGGCCTGTGTGTCGTGGGAAACCACCGCAAATGGCGCAAAATAAAGCATCTCCCCCATTTCAGTGTTATCGCCGTTTTCAGTCAGCAAGGGCTTGTTAAGCACCTTTTCAAAACTACGACCGATTAATCGGACATGTTCTTGATAAAAGTGATTTTCTCGACAAGGATGCATGAGTTATCCGCTTAAAACTGTTTTATTACGTTCGATTTCTGTGTAGCCGGATCAATAACACCGCTTCGTCACGGCTCATATTAAACTGCTGCATCAGATCTTCTGCACTGGCGCCGTTATGCGCTTGCTGGATAGCGCCATAATAGGGCTGTGAAGCTTGGGAAAGCTGTTCCACCTCGGCCAGTTTTTCAAAGAGTTCTGTCACGGCATCATCGACATCAGTCAATCGTTGATCAACGGTTACGGATGCGGTGCATAAGCCCACCATATCCCGGTTAAGCGTGTTGACGACGTCCTGCAAGGTCAGAAGCTTTTTTTTAAGCTTATGATGGCGGACTAAAAGCCAGGTTAGGAAAATACAATTCAGCACGAACAACCCTATGCCGACCAGAATTACATCATTCATTAAACCACTTCATCAATATGCTGCAAAGGTTCATTATCCCCGCTGGAATCCTCCTCTTTATCCGGATTTTGCGAATGCGGCGGATTTTTTTTGTTACGCTCTTCGTCTTTTTCGACTCTCGCGGGCCTAATGATAGGATAAGCAGGAATTATAGGCTTAATTTCCATCGCATGACCCTCAATCGTCTTTGCATCCGAAACACGGATGCAACAAAGGCTAAAACAGATCCAATTCGGCTTTTTCCTCGTCACTCAAAAACCGGTTAAGATCAACCAAAATCAGAAGCTCATTTTCACGGCTTGTCACGCCTTGAATATAGCGTGACGTATCTTCGTTACCTACGTTAGGAGCCGTCTCAATATCAGAGGCTCTCAATTCAACAACTTCGGCAACACTATCGACAAGAATACCAATGATATGGGCTTCAGTCTCAATGATCACAATTCGGGAATTATCATCCGTTTCTTTCGTATAGAGCCCGAAACGGTTACGCGTGTCAATAACAGTAACCACATTGCCACGTAAATTAATAATTCCCAACACATAAGATGGCGCACCAGGCACGGGAGCAATTTCTGCAACGCGCAATACTTCCTGTACTTGCATGACATTAATGCCGTATTTTTCGTCTCCTAAACGAAAAGTGACCCATTGCATGATTGGATTATTTTGTTTCTCTTCGGACAACTTCATTCCTAATTACTCCCTATCGATAAAATTTTAGTAAATACTGCAATTCCATCCCTGACCTCAGTATCAACGCATAAAAATACGGTGTGCCAATAATTCAGTTAGCTGCTTAACCTTCGAGGTGTCAGCAAATTGACATCGACGACCGCAGCCAATCCGTCGATGACGGTTCCGATTAACCAGGGCCTTTTTTTTCTATAAGTCCGCCAGCGCACCTGCTCAGGCAGCAACTTGCCGATATTCAGTAATTCGTCACACGCCAGCGCCCAATTGCCATCCTTGGTTATCAATAAACTTTTAAAAGGCTGTTCCAGCAGATTTCTTTGCTGGCCAATCACCTTTCCAAATATCAGTTGTCCGGTATCCAGGACCCCTACATTCTTTTCATGTTCCTGCAACAAACCCATAAACCAGGAAGGTTGACCGGGAACCGAACGTGTTTCGCCATCAAATTTTAACGTGCGGGAAAGCTCTGTTAAAGGCGTAGCCAATACCAATTGGTCCACTTTAAAAAACAAGGCCTGAAATTCATACCGAGTCCAGTCGGGCATAACAGCCAATGGTCTGACGACTTTCGACTCAGGCAGTTTGACAGTCACTTTTTTCTTGGCCTGAGGCACGATAACCAACTGATTGACCGGCTTGATGTCCAGCTCAGTCGCTTCCAGTAACCTTGATACATCGCTCAAGGACGCCTGCAAGGCATCTTCTAAATCGACTCGCGCCTTTAAGCCTGGCGATTTCGTTAAGGTATTCGGTTTTTCCTTGATTAAGGTAATGGGATTTTGAATTTCTTTTATCAGAGCATTGTCAGCCTGTGAATCAAGCTCTGACATTGAGATGGTTTTTTCCGGTCCAGGGGGCGCTTTTGTATCCGCATCCGCATCCGTATTGTCTACTTCCACTGAATCGGACGAATCGAAGGGCTCGTCATCCAGTAAGGTCCTCAAGTAAAGATCAAGGGCTAAATCCTGATGAATAATCTCCCCATTACTTTTTTGATCCGTCATCACACAACTGCCGATTTATGCGCGTCAGCATGATTGAACAGCAACAACTGATCCAGCAGTTGTGAATAGGCAGCGACTGATTTAGCCTCCGGCATATAGAGTGAAATAGGCTGACCGGTTTTACTCGCTTCTCTCAGCTTGGTGTCTACCGGTATCACCGAATTCCACAAAAACTGGGGATATTTCTCCTGTAAAACATGCAGACTGTCAATCGCGGCCCGTGTTCGCCTGTCAAACATGGTTGGCACGATGGTGTAATGGGGAGGAGTTGATTTTGCGTGATAAACCATGCCCAAGGTATGCATCATTCTTTCCAAGCCCTTGAGCGCCAGAAACTCGGCCAAGACGGGGATAATCAACTGCTCGCAGGCCGCCAAGGCATTAATCATCAGCACACCCAACATAGGTGGACTATCAATCAACACATAATCGTAATCATCCTGAACCTTATTCAAAGCTCCGCTGATGACCAGGCCCATGCCGCCCATGCCGGCAACCTGTCTATCCAAAGTTGCAATGGCGGTAGCGGCAGGCAGCACACTGAGCCCATCAAAGTCAGTCTTAACTATATAAGGCGCAGGACCAATATTTCTCTTCTTTTGACTGGCGTCTTGAAAAAGATTGTAAACGCTGCCTTTTATGTTATCGGGATTCATCTTGAAGTAACTGGTTAATGCTCCATGCGGATCCAGATCCACTAACAAGGTACGAAACCCCCAAGAGGACAATAAGCCGCCTAACGATATAACCGTGGTTGTTTTACCAACCCCACCTTTTTGATTGGATACTGCCCAAACTTTCATAGCGTATTCACCGGTTTTTTTGAGTTTTCGGAGGCTCTACGCCTTCTGTTGTTTCAGGTTGTGCAATATTTAACAACCTGGCACGTTCCTGATCATTTGCACCGTAACGTGCAAAAGCATGCGACATAAGCACGATAGAAACGCGTCTATTTTGAAATCGTCCATCATCAATTGTGTTATCGGCAATAGGATGGAATTCTCCATAACCAATGGCCGATAACCGGTCTGAATTGATACCTTCACGCTCAAACTCCCTAACAACGCTGGATGCCCTGGCTGAAGACAACTCCCAATTGGATGGAAACTGAAGTGTACTGATAGGGCGGTTATCGGTGTGGCCTTCTACATTGATGGAATTCGGCATCAGCCTGACAATTTCAGACACTTTCTGAAGTATGGGGATGGCCTTAGGCGATAAAGCCGCTTCGCCGCTAGCGAATAACAACTCGCTGTTCATCTCCAGCTCGATCCAGAAATCGTTTTTCTTGACATTAACGAGTTCCTCTTCAATAAAAGGCGCCAGCACTTCTTTAAACTGCTCGGCTGCCTCTATCAAATTACGCCTTTCCTTCAAGATCTCTTCACTCAATTCATGTTTTTTCTCGACTTCTTCCAATGTGGGCTGATCCAGCTCAATCGGTTGAATGGTCATAGGCGTATCGCCCACCTGAATCGGCTGGATGATTTTATAAGGCATACCTTCATATTTCGCTATGTTTCGATCAGAACTCTTACTTGAAAAAGCCCCTTCCAACGAATCTGAAAGCGTTTTGTATTTGCCTTCATTCACGGATGAAATCGAATACATGACGACAAAAAAAGCAAACAACAAAGTAATAAAATCGGCGTACGAAACGAGCCACCGATCATGGTTATCACTTTCTAACAGCTCCTTTCTTTTTCGTCGCATTATCGGCCTCTTTTTTTAGCCTTCAATTTTTCATCCAGATAACCGGATAGTTTTAACTCAATATTTCTTGGATTTTCTCCTTCGGCAATCGCCACGATGCCCTCCATCAGCATCTCCCGATACTGAGACAAAGCAAAAACCTGCATCTTTAACTTGTTAGCAATAGGTAAAAAAAACAGGTTGGCAAACCCAACGCCATAGATAGTGGCAACAAATGCCGTGGCGATACCGGAACCCAGTAATGCAGGATCGGTCAGATTTTTCATAACATGAATCAAACCGATCACAGCCCCGATTATCCCAAGCGTCGGCGAGTATCCCCCCATAGCCTCAAACAACCGCGCGGCCTGTAAATCTTTAAACTCCCTGGCACCGATATCAAGTTCAAGGCAATCCCGGATAACATCCGGTTCACTGCCATCCACCAAAAGCTGTAGGCCCTTGACTGCAAAATCGTCTTTTTCCAGGTCAATCAAGGTTTCCAGACCTAACAAGCCTTCTTTTCTCGCCATCGCACTCCAATCGACAATTTTTTCAATTTGCTTTCTGAGCATCAACGTCTGCGGTTTAAAAATCCACAAACTGATTTTAAGGCTACGCATAAAGATGGCGGTTGGAAATTGCAGCAGAGTAGCCCCGAGTGTGCCTCCTAAAACAATCAGAAACGCAGGACCATTGACGAGAGCAGTGACCTGCCCACCTTCAAGCAAGTTTCCACCGACAATAGCGGAAAACCCAATAATAATGCCGACGACACTTAAAAAGTCCATTAGCTTAAACGGGCAAATGCCTCGCTTAACTCTTCCAAATTAAAAACAGCATCAGCCAGACCCGCGTCTATGATTGCTTTTGGCATCCCATAAATCGTACAACTGGCTTGATCTTGTGCCCACACCTGAGCACCTGTCTTTTTTAATTTGTCAGCACCCTCTTTGCCATCTGAGCCCATACCCGTCATGATCACTGCCAGGGAGTTACCCGGATAATGAGCCGCCATCGAAGTCAAAGTAATATCTGCACAGGGACTGAATAATTCATGTTGTAGTTTTTCTCTTAATCTGATCATTTTTCCCCGTCCCCTGCTTTCTATTTCCAACTGCATTCCGCCGGGAGCCACTAAAATCATAGCCTCTTCCAGACTGTCTCCGTTGACGGCTTCCCTTACCCGGACCTGGCTCAGTTGATCCAACCTTTCCGCATAACTATGCGTAAAATTTTGGGGCATGTGCTGAACGATAATCAATGGAATCGCAAACGATTTAGGCAGTGTCTTGATGATTTGCTGAACCGCCAAAGGACCGCCGGTAGAGGCTGCCAACACGATCAAGCGAGGCATAAACACTTTTTTTTGCGAACCGCCGCTGAATTGCGGAGGGCTCTGCTTCTGGCTGTAGGGTTGGCATGCGTGAGAAGCCATTTTTTTTGCTTGCGAAGCGACGATTCTGACCCTGCGCCTTAACACTTGCCGCGCTACTTCCGGATCAGCGTCAATGTCCGTCAATTGTTTGGGCAGAAAATCAATGGCCCCCGCTTGCAGGGCATCAAATGTTGCCTGAGCACCGACACGCGTCATTGCCGAAAACATTAATATCGGCACAGGATATTCTTCCATGATGCGCTTGACAGCAGTGATGCCATCCATAACCGGCATCTGAATATCCATGGTAATGACATCCGGCTTCAGCTGAACGGTTTTTTGAATGGCTTCTACTCCGTTAGCAGCAAATCCTATGACTTCAAGATCGCTGGGGCCTTCCGATTCAACTGAAAACTCAAGTATTTCCTTGATCCGTTTACGAATGAAACTTGAATCGTCCACCACCAACACTTTAATGGTCATAATTTATCCAGTTTTAACTGGCATATTTTTTCATCAGACCAGGAACATCGAGAATCAATGCGATACGGCCATCACCGGTGATCGTTGCCCCTGAAAGACCATCGAGTCCCTGCAATTTGGCACCCAGAGCTTTGATAACCACTTCTTCCTGTCCGATTAATTGATCTACGACAAAACCCACTTGCCGTCCTCCCGCATTGACGACTACAACATGAGCCGCTACACGTTTTTGAACTTCATAATGGGGATTTCTTATCAGCCATTCGCCCAAGTAAAATAAAGGCAAGGCCTTATTTCTGACCATGATCACCAGTTGGCCATCGACAACGTTGGTATTGCGTAAATCCAGATCAAGTATTTCAATCACGCTGGCCAACGGCAAGGCGAAAGCCTGATCAAAAAGTCTGACCATCAACGTGGGCATTATGGCCAAGGTTAAGGGGACCTTGATGGTAATCGTGCTGCCATAGCCCTCTGTTGAATCAACCTCTACGGTACCATTCATTTGAGATATGCGCGTTTTGACGACATCCATGCCGACACCTCGACCTGAAACATCAGAAATCTCTGTTTTAGTCGAGAAGCCGGGCATGAATATCAGATTAAAACATTCTCTGTTATCAAGCCGGGCGGCTGTATCAGGGTCCATCAAGCCTTTTTCGACGACTTTTGCCCGTAAAACGTCAGCATTCATGCCCTTGCCGTCGTCTCTTATCGATAATTGGATATGGTCACCTTGTTGAGAAGCCGTAAGCACCACAATGCCTTCTTTAGGCTTACCTGCTTTTTCCCGCTCGTCAGGCAGCTCAATACCATGATCCACCGCATTTCTAACTAAATGGACCAGAGGATCAGCCAGCGCTTCAACCAGATTTTTATCCAGATCGGTCTCTTCTCCGATCAGCTCCAGTCTTATTTCTTTTTTTAGGCTGCGGGCCAGATCTCTTACAACGCGGGGAAAACGGCCAAAGACCTTTTTGATAGGCTGCATTCTCGTTTTCATCACAGCCAGTTGTAAATCAGAGGTAACAATGGCCAGATTTGCTATAGCCTGAGCCATTTGATCATCTCGTTCGCTAGCCAGTTTCAGCGTCTGTAATCGATTTCTGACCAAAACCAATTCACCCACCATATTCATAATCTCATCAAGCACCTGAGTATCGACTCTTACCGACGTTTCCACTTGGGGTGTTCCGGCTTTTTGTGCCTTGTTATCTGAACCGGATGGGGAACTTGACGGCGCAGCCACACTGACGGCTGGCTTGGCCTCGACAGTTGGCCTGGATGCCGCTTGTGGGACAGCAGCTGAAGCTGCCATTGCTTTATTGTTTGGAATGGACTCTTTTTTGGATTGCGGTTCAACAATGCTCAGTTTGGAGGCATCAAATTTCCCTTTGCCATGAATTTCATCCATGACTTTTTCAAATTCGTCATCACTGATTTCATCCGGGGCTACAGACTTCGATACCGTAGCGGATGTTTGAGCAATTTCCGCACCCTTAAATTTGCCTTTACCGTGTAATTCATCCATTAACCGGTCAAACTCTTCTTCGGTCATGTCATCGGATTCAACAGATGAACCTTGACTGACAGTTTCTTTTACCTGGTTTTTAGGTGCGGCGGAAACATTCCCTTTTCCTTGCAAAGCATCCAGCAACGCCTCAAATTCTTCTTCGGTGATCTCATCTGAAGATGAAGCAGAGCTCCCACCAGCCTTTGATTCTCCGGCCCTATCCAGCATAGCTTCAAACTGTGCTTCTACGGCTTCGCTGTCATCGACCGGCTCTTCCGACATAGTTTCTTCACCGGATACGTCGACATCATCTGAAGCCGGTACAGCAAAAGTTTGCAGATTAGCCAATAATTCAGGATCGGCAGATTCGGGTAAAATCCCGCCTCTGACTTGATTGAACATGTTGTTTACAACATCCAGAACTTGTAATACAACATCCATCAGTTCGGCAGAGACGCGCCTGTCTCCCTGCCGCAGAATATTAAAAACATCCTCTGCTTTATGACAAATTTCCACTAAGGCATCAATCGCCAAAAAACCGGCACCGCCTTTAACGGTATGGAATCCGCGAAATATGGCATTGAGCAAATCATAATCTTCGGGCATTTGCTCAAGCTGAACCAACTGCTCTCCCAACAGATCTAAAATTTCACCTGCCTCGACCAGAAAGTCCTGAAGTATTTCGTCGTCCAGGTCAATTGCCATATGGTTTCCTCAAAATCCCAAACTTGATAACAGGTCATCCACATCATCCTGACTGCTGGCGACAACTGTACCTTCACTATCATCCAAACCCGGAACAACAGGTCCCGGCAACTCAGGCTCGCTGCTGCCTATGTTTTTATCAGTCGACCTGCCGTGCCCGGACAGCTTAATTAAAGCCAGCATGCCCGATTCCAGTTCCTCGACCATGGTAATGACACGCCGAATAATCTGGCCGGTGATATCCTGGAAACTCTGAGCCATCAAGATCTCATTAAAGCCATTTTGAATATTCTCAAGCGATTGAACGGATACTTTAAAATACTCCGTTATTTCTTGACTCATGTCCTTAAACTCCTGAAAAGGCATTTGCCTGATCAAAAAGCGGTCCCAGTTAGCAGACAGCTTTTGCACTTGCTGATTCAGCTCGAAAGCCACAGGATATAAATCTTCTACCGCATTCAAGGTCTTATTCGCAGCTTGTTCGGTCATTGAAATGACATAGTGCAAACGCTCTTTTGCATCCGGAATATCATTTTGCGCAAAAGCGGTAATTTTTGATTCCAGCGCAAAAGAAGTCATCGAATCATGAAGTTGCCGCGTTAATTTTCCAACTTCCTGATAAAGCTGAGTCTCTCGTATACCGGCAATTTCATCCATAAATTTATTGGCTGAAGCTTCGTCTCCATTCTCCAACGCTTCCAGTAAATTTTTAGCTAGGCTAAGGCGATCAATTTCGGTCATGGCAATCCTTCTTCAGCTAGCCGTCTATACGTTCAAAAATCTTCTCAATCTTTTCTTTAAGTGTAGCCGCCGTAAAAGGTTTGATGATGTAGCCATTGACCCCGGCCTGCGCTGCCATAATAATTTGCTCGCGCTTGGCTTCAGCAGTCACCATTAATACCGGCAACTTGGCCAAATCCGGATCCGCACGAACGGCCTTTAATAAATCCAAGCCGGTCATACCGGGCATATTCCAATCCGTAATCAGAAAATCGATTCCGCCTGCCTTCAGTTTAGGCAATGCGGTCTTCCCATCATCCGCTTCCAAAGTATTGGTAAATCCCAGATCCCGGAGCAAATTTTTCACTATTCGTCTCATTGTTGAAAAATCATCAACAACCAGAATTTTCATGTTCTTATCCAAGGATAGTCTCCAATCTGTTGTATTTTGTCATTCTCAGTGAATCCTTATTAACTCAACCCAATTATTAATCATGAAATACGTTCGACTCACTTCATTAAATAGCGGGAATTTGACAACCTTCGCAACTTAAGCTGGACTTTATTCGTATTCGAAGTGCATAGCAGGCTATGTCTGTGTTTACGCAACAAAGTGGTGAACAAACAGACCTGTTGTTGAGTCTGTAAATGTCAAGCACCTAAGCATTTTCACTTTCCGTCTCTTGCCAATCAGCCAGTCTGGCACGTAACCGCAGCATTGCTTTGCTTAAAATCTGACTGACCCGCGACTCACTGACCTCAAGCACCTTGCCAATCTCTCTCAAGTTCAGCTCATCATTATAATACAGTGAAATGACCAGTCTTTCGCGTTCCGGCAATAGCATAATGGCGTCTTTCAGTGCCGTATTGAACGATTCATGGCTAATTTGCCCGAATGGATCGCTTTCTACTTCAACACACTCATCAAAAGCATGATCACCTTCTTCCGCCAGTTTCTCTACACTCAACTCTCTACAGCAAAGCGTATCCTGAAGAATTTGCCCATATTCATCCATGCTGATGCCTAGGAATTTGGCAACATCCGCATCTCTGGCATCACAGCCGGTAGTGTTTTCGATCTGCCGGATAGCATCGGCAACCATCCGTGCTTTTCTATGCACAGAACGGGGCGTCCAATCGGAACGCCTGACATCGTCCAGCATCGATCCGCGAATGCGAATACCTGCATAGGTTTCAAAACTTGCGCCTTGTGACGCATCAAAATTTTTTACGGCTTCCAATAAGCCCAACATGCCCGACTGAATCAAATCATCGACCAGAATGGTGTCAGGTAATTTACAAATCAAATGATAGGCGATGCGTTTAACCAAAGGGGCATACTGCGCCACAAGGTCCTCTTTGGACCCAGTCTGCACAGAGGCATACATCGCCGCTCCTTTCATGCAACATGCTCCTGAGTACCGTATTGAATCATGCGTTCAACAAAAAACTCCAGGTATCCGCCCGCTTGATTCTTGATCGGCCAACGGTTGATTTGCTGGGCGGCCGCTTTAATCGCCAGTGATGCCTTACTCCTGGGATAGGAAGCAATCACAGGATTTTGCTTTTGCACCGCTTTACGCAAATATTCGTCGAACGGAATTGCCCCTACAAAATCCAGTGAAACATCCAGATAGCGATCTGTCACCCGGGTTAATTTTTGAAACAGCAACTGGCCGTGCTGAACCGTCTGGACCATATTAGTCAGGACATGAAAACGGTTAAGACCGTAATCTCTATTCAGTAATTTTATAAACGCATAAGCATCCGTCAGTGAAGTCGGTTCGTCACAGACCACGATAATAATCTCCTGACAAGCTCTGGCAAAATTAACCACGCTGGGCGAAATACCCGCCGCAGTATCAACGATCATGACATCGAGATCATGGTTGATTTCGCTAAAAGCATGCACAATGGCCGCCTGCTCGATATTGGAAAGGTCAGACATGCGCTGCAGGCCTGATGAGGCAGGGATCACCAATAGACCTGATGGGCCATGAAGAATAATTTCATCCAGGGTTTTTTCGCCGTTGAGCACATGCGACAAATTAAACTGAGGATACATCCCCAGCAACACGTCGACATTAGCCAAACCCATATCGGCATCCAGCAAAGCCACTCGTTTACCCATTTCGCATAGGGCCATGCCTAAATTAACCGACAAGTTCGTTTTACCCACGCCACCTTTGCCGCTGGTAACAGCAATGACACGAACAGGGTTTACTTTTTTCATTTTTCTAATTCCGGCAGCTTGATCCAGTTGATTATGCATAGCTTTGTGAAACCCAGTCATCATAATTCATGCTGACCTTACTTTCGCCGGTCAGCTTAAGTTCTGCGACGCATTGCTCAACAAGATCTCTACCAACTGCATTATGCAAATCTTCGGGAACTTGTTGACCATTGGTGACAAAAGCCAGTGGTAAACGTTGTTCAGTCACAGCAGACAAGGCCGCGCCTTGGGATGTGGTCTCATCAAGTTTAGTCAAAATACCTGCTTCCGGCTGAAATATTTTAAAAGCCTCAATGATTTCCTTCGTGGTTTTATATTGAGTTGCTGCAGACATGACCAGATAACATTTGATAAACAGGTCATCGTGCTGCAAAGTTTTGATCTGTTCGGCAAGACGCTGATCTCTGTGCCCCATGCCTGCGGTATCAATCAGAATCAAGCGTTTATCGGCAAAACCGTTGATCAAGGATCTCAATTGCTCGGCATTTGAAGCGATCCGAACCGGCACATCCAATATGCGGCCATACGTATTGAGCTGATCATGCGCAGCAATCCGAAAATTATCGGTGGAAATCAAAGCCACCTGTTTTGGACCGTGTTTCAGTATGAACTGAGCCGCCAATTTTGCGATGGTAGTGGTTTTTCCCACTCCGGTGGGACCTACCAGCGCAACGATACCGCCATATTCAAGCAGATTGTCTTCGGCAATCGGCAATACGTTGATCAGCATTTCCTGCGCTTTTTTAAACGCCACATCCACATCGCGGAGTGAGCCCAGACGATTAGCCACTTTGATACTGAGGTTCTTGGCAATGCCCATATCCGCCAGACGGCTCAGCAATTCGAGCCGGGCCGGATTATTCTGATTATTTTGCTGCCAACCCATTTCAGACAAGCGGCTGTTCATCGTCACACGCAATGACTTAAGCTCCTGAAACATGTCCATAATGAGTTTATCGTGAGCAATTTCGTGCTTTTCCTGAACGATAGTGTGTTGTTGATTTTTTTCTGCGTAATCGATTGATTTATTAACCTGGGCGGCAGAGGGTGCCCCAGATTTAGGGGATTCAGCAGGAATTTCCCAGCCCTGCTTAACCGCTTTTTTAGGGGCTGATAGTGGCTCCGAGTAGCTGACTGGTTTCGCCGGCCGGGTGAAATTGGCTTTTTCGGCATACCCCAGATACTCATCCATTTTGCGGCGTGAAGGCCGTGGTGGTATCTCGCCATCGGCACCTTTTTTTCTGGGGCTGCTGATAACGTGTAAAGGTTTTTCTTCCGCTTCAAACGTTTGCAAAACGGGTTTTCTTATTTCCTTGGATCTCGCAAGTTTCTGTTCTTCAGCCTGTTTTTGCAGACTACTGTGAATCAGCTCCTCGTCAAAATCGCGGGCCGCGACAATTTCCACGCCGCCGTCAACGGAACGATTCGACATTATCACCGCGTCGGCTCCGAGTTCCTCCTTGACCATACGCATGGCTTGGCGGATATCCTCCGCAAAATATCGTTTAATTTTCATTTACTACCCCGTCAAATTAGGTTCGCTGCCCTCCTCCTACCGTCGAAATCACTTTAATTTGTCTATCTTCAGGGATTTCGTTGTAAGCAAGAACGTGCAAGCCGGAAATTGAATAACGTACAAAGCGAGCCACCCAGGGACGGATAAATGAGGACACCAATAAAACAGCGGTTTGTCCTTCCAATTCCATTTTTTGCGTGCTTTCTTCCAATGCCCTGTGCATTTGCTCAGCCAGCCCAGGCTCAATGCCAACGCCACCCTCTCCTGCAGTCTGTAATGACTTATGCAACAAGCGTTCCAAGTCCGGATCCAACGTAATCACCGGCAATTCTTGTTGTATACCACTGATTTCATGAACAATTGCCCTGCCTAACGAGACCCTTACCGCCGATGTCAGCACATCGGGATCTTGACTCTTCATACCGAACTCCGCCAAAGTTTCGGCGATGGTCCGCATATCTCTTATCGGTACCCGTTCTTGAAGCAGATTTTGCAGGACTTTAACCACGACACCCAAAGGCATGGTTTTGGGTACCAGATCTTCAACCAGCTTAGGCGCCGCCTTGGAAAGGTTTTCCAATATCCGTTGCGTTTCTTCGTATCCCAGCAACTGATAAGCATTACTCTGCAAGACATGGCTTAAATGAGTAGCCACCACCGTACCGGGATCGACTACCGTGTAACCGAGTGTTTGGGCATGGTCTTTTTGATTTGGCTCAATCCATACCGCCTCCAGGCCAAATGCCGGATCTCTGCATTCCTTTCCCTTAAGTGCGCCAAAAACCCTGCCGGGATTGATAGCCAGCTCCATGTCCGGTATAACATCCGCTTCACCCACGGTAACGCCCATCAATGAGATGCGGTAAGTTGTCGGGGTTAAATCCAGATTGTCTCTGATATGAACGGATGGAATCAAAAAACCCAACTCTTGTGACAGTTTTTTACGTACGCCTTTTATGCGGGTCATCAACTGTCCGCCTTGATTTTTGTCAACCAGCGGAATCAAGCGGTAACCGACCTCCAAACCAATCACATCGACCGGCATCACATCATCCCAACCCAATTCTTTAATTTCAGCTGAAGGCGCCGGCTGCCGTAGCGCTAAATCCTTTTTAACCTCAACGCTCTGAACCAGCTCCTGCCGTTTTCCGGCCATATAACCGACACCGGCCAACACGGCCGATAAAAAAATGAATACCAAATTAGGCATCCCAGGAATTATGCCTAACAGACCGATGACCGCCGCGGTAATGTATAGCGATTTGGGATTGTCGAAAAGTTGAGAGCTGACTTGCTGCCCCAGATTCTCATCACCCACTTTGACGCGAGTCACCACGATAGCCGAAGCGGTAGACAACAAAAGCGACGGTATTTGCGCAACCAAGCCATCACCGATGGTCAACAACACATAAACTTCACCGGCATTACTAAAGCTCATGCCATGTTGCCCTACACCAATCGCCAAACCGCCGATAATGTTGACAAATAAAATGATGATACCAGCCACGGCATCGCCTCTGACGAACTTACTCGCACCGTCCATTGAACCGTAAAAATCCGCTTCGGCAGCCACTTCAGCCCGCCTCTGTTTGGCTTGATCCTGATTGATCAGACCGGAGTTCAAATCAGCATCGATCGCCATTTGTTTGCCCGGCATCGCATCCAAAGTAAACCGCGCCCCGACTTCCGCGACCCGTCCGGCACCTTTGGTCACGACAACGAAGTTGATAATCACCAGAATGGCAAAAACGACCAGACCCACTGCAAAATTGCCGCCGATAACGAAATTTCCAAACGCTTCGATGACTTTACCTGCGGCCGCACCGCCATTATGACCATCGAGTAACACGATACGGGTTGACGCGACATTGAGTGCCAGCCGAAGCAAGGTTGCGATCAGAATGACTGTTGGAAAAGCGGAGAATTCAAGCGGATTTAAAGTGTAAACAACAACCAGCAGAATGATCAGCGAAAAAGCGATGTTAAAGGTGAAAAACAAATCCAATATAAAAGCCGGCAACGGCATCATGACCATTGCCAAGACCATCATAATAAAAATCGGCGCGCCCAATCCTGAGCGACTGATTAACTTGAGACTTTGGGTAAGTTTACTAAGATCCATGATGTTATTTCCGGTATTCTTCGGGAATGGGCAGGTCGCCTGGCGCTAATGGCTCGGCCCAGCCTTGTGATCGTGCGGTTTTAAGCTGAAACACATAAGCTAAAACCTGAGCCACTGCCAAAAACAGACCTTGAGGTATTTCCTCTTTTAATTCGGTTGAGTAATACAGCGCTCGGGCCAATGGCGGCGCTGTCACCAAAGGGACTTTTGCCCCGGTCGCCAGATTGCGTATTTGTGCAGCAATCAAATCGGTGCCTTTAGCCACCACACGGGGCGCAGCATTTGAGTTTTGATCATACTTAAGAGCGACAGCGAAATGCGTAGGGTTAGTGACGACCACATCGGCCAAAGGGACTTCTTCCATCATCCGCCTTTGCGCCATTTCCATCTGGATTCTGCGTTGACGCCCCTTTATTTCAGGACTTCCCTCCGACTCTTTCATCTCATCCCTGACTTCCTGTTTGGTCATCTTCAACTTTTGACTATGGTCCCATAATTGATAAGGCACATCGAACATGGCAATGATCAATAACGAAGCGCTCAATATCAAATTGCAGAAACCGATGGCTTCCAGCGCATGCCTGATCGCTTGTTTAGGCGACTCGGCACTCAACCCGAGCAATTCATACATGACGCTTTTGAACAAAATGACTGCGACGAAGAACACCAGCATAAACTTTAACAGCGCTTTCACCAGCTCTATCAAGCCACGAACTGAAAACAACCGCGCCATGCCTTTAATCGGATCAAGCTTTTCAAATTTAGGGGTCAAGGCATCCCAGCTAAACACCCATCCCCCCATAGCAATAGGCCCAAAAAGCGCGGCAATCAGCATCACTATAAAAAAAGGAGCCAACAGTAAAACCCCGTCAATCAGCGACTGCTTTAAATTGAGGTACATACTTTCCGGTGAAAAAATGGTTTCCCGGCTTAATTGAAAAGCTGACGTCATCATTTTCAGCATACCTTGTCCGATATGATCACCCATCACCAGCAACATCGTCGCTCCGGTTATCAGCATCACGCAGGTATTCAGTTCTTTTGAGCGAGCGACCTGACCTTTTTTTCTTGAGTCATCAAGCCGCTTACCCGTAGGTTCTTCTGATTTATCTTGCCCGGAATCTTCTGCCATAGCGCCTCTTAAATACGAAGAATCTGCCCAATCAACTCATAGGCGTCCATAAGCAGGCCGGTAAAGTTTTCAAGAACCGATGGCAAAGTCAGCCAGATTAAAAGCAGACCCAGCATCAGGGTGACGGGGAAGCCGATTGAGAAAATATTTAACTGGGGTGCTGCCCGTGAAGCCACGCCAAAACTGACATTCACCAATAACAGGCTCGCAATCACCGGCAAAGCGAGCAATAACCCGCCGGCAAATAACCGGCTGCCCCACGCAATGATTGACCAGATATCGGCCTTGTCCAGACTGTCCACGGCAATGGGTAATGTAGCAAAACTGTCCAGGATCAATTTTATCAACAGTAAATGTCCATCCATGGCCAAAAAAATCAATGTACTCATGATGACGTAAAACTGGGCGACAACCGGGACCTGCTGGCCGTTTTGCGGATCGACCATTGACGCGAAGCCTAGGCCCATCCCGTAAGCGATACCCTGTCCGCCAAAAACGATTGCCCCAAACACCATCTGAAGAATAAAGCCCGTCGCCAGTCCAATGAAAACCTGATGCGCAGCAATCAATAGACCTTGGTAGCTGAACAATTCAATGGGAGGCAACGGCGGCAAGACAGGCATGACCACCAAGGTGAGCACAACCGCCAGGATCAGTCTGACCCTAGCCGGCACGCCATGTAGACTGAATAGCGGAGCCGCTATGAACAAGGCTCCTATGCGGATCAACGGCCAGACAAATGCCGTCACTTTGGCCATCAGCTCCGCCTCAGTAAAATGCATCAGTAAACCTTCAGCATCAACCAATCAAATGAGGAATATCCCTAATCGCTTCCTGGAAATAATCCACATACATTTGCAGCATCCACGGCCCCAATATCATTAACACAGCGCCGATAACAATCAGTTTGGGCACAAAAGTCAGCGTCATTTCATTGATTTGTGTGGCGGCCTGAAACATCGCAATCAACAAACCAACAACCAGAGAAGGAATCAAAACCGGGGCTGTCAATTTAACTGCCACCAGCATCGCCTCCTGACCTACGTTGTAAATAGTTTCGGGCGTCATAACAACCCTCTTGAATTAAGTGACATAAAAGCTTGCTGCCAGCATTTCCATGATCAAAGACCATCCGTCAGCCAAGACAAAAAGCATCAGTTTAAAAGGCAAAGAAATAATCATCGGCGACAGCATCATCATGCCCATGGACATCAGAACACTCGCAACCACTAAGTCAATAATCAAAAAGGGCAAAAATATCAGAAAGCCAATCTGAAATGCGGTTTTCAATTCGCTGGTCACATAAGCCGGTAATAACAGTGAAAATGGCACATCTTCGTCGGACTGCAATTCTTCATGTCCGGAAATACGGACAAACATTTCCAGATCCGACTCCCGCGTCTGCTTGAGCATGAACAAGCGAAACGGGCCCGACGCCCTTTCGATAGCGGTTGTGACATCAATTTTTTCCTCGAGATAGGGCTGCACAGCGTCAACGTAGACTTTGTCGAAAACCGGCATCATGATGAAAATAGTCAGAAACAAAGACAGCCCCAACAGAATTTGATTACTGGGCGCCTGCGCGGTGCCTAATGCTTGCCGGAGTAAACTGAGCACAATCATGATTCTTGTAAAAGACGTCATGGTTAACAACAAAGCCGGCAACACGGTCAACGCAGTCATCAGCGCCAGAATTTGTATCGTCACCGAATAAGTCTGTCCGCCCTGCGAGTTTGTTGACACACTAAAAGCATCAATGCCCACCGCATAGGCGCCGGTAACCGGCCATAAAACGCTGATTAGCAAAACGATAACTTTAAACTTGTGTAGATTACGCATCCGAACGCCCCGCCCCTTTCATGGCTTGCATCAACTTTTGAGCAAAAGCGCTACTGCCATCCGAATCACGACTTTGTTGCTGCGCTAAGCAGTCATCGCCTTCCAGCACCAAAAGCGTTTCAATACGTCCCGGTGCCACACCGACCACCAGCTGCTTTTTTCCGACTTCAACCAGAACAATACGTTCTCGCATCCCAACTGAAATACCTCCCAGCACGCGCATTTTTGCTGCCGGTCCCGGTGTTAATGCCGTTAATTTGCGCATTGCCCACACACAGGCAAAGAACATAGCCAGCACTACCAGCATGCCAACTCCCCATTGCAGCAAATCGGCCGGTTCAACAATACGGGCTTTCAAGTGGCTGGCGGCTTGTGAATTTTCCGCCGCCAAACCCGGTATACTGAAAACCATGAGAACGACGCCTATTAGGGATTGAATTTTCATTAACTCAATCGTTTGACTCGTTCAGAGGGGCTTACGACGTCGGTCAAACGAATACCGAACTTATCATTGACTACCACAACCTCTCCGTGGGCAATTAAGGTGCCATTGACCAATACATCCATGGGTTCTCCAGCCAGCCTGTCCAGTTCCACAACAGAGCCTTCATTGAGCTGCAGCAAATTCCTGATATTGATTTGTGAGCGGCCAATTTCCATCGAAATGACTACCGGAATATCGAGAATAACATCCAGCTCAATGTCCTCCTTGGACATTTTCCGCTCACCCTGTGTTGGCATGTTTTCAAGCTCATCAAATTGGGCTGTCTCAAAATCTCCAGTATTGCGCCGCCCCTGAGTCTCGGCCGAGGCTTGCTCGTTCATTGCCGCCGCCCAGTCGTCGCCCATATCTTCGTCTTCTTCTATTTCACTCATACCTATCCGGTCTCACTTGATTGGCTGTGCCCGCTATAACAAATCGGGATTCACTTTTCTAACTATTTGCACGGCATAATTGCCGTCCGACAATCCCACTTTTCCTTCAAAAACAGGGACAGTCTGAGAGTTAAGACGCACCAGTTCGGGCATATCAATCGGAATCACATCCCCCTTTTTGAAATGCATCACATCTCTGACCGTTACCGTTTTTTCTACCAGGATACTCTCCAGTGTCAGGTTGACACCCATGACCGTTTTGCGTAGCGACTCCTGCCAGCGGCCGTCAGTTTCGCCCCGGTCACTGGTGACTTGATCCAACAACTCTCTGATCGGCTCAACCATCGAGTAAGGTAAAACAATATTGATATCACCTCCGCCACCGTCAAGTTCGACGTGAACCGTCGAAATCACAACAATTTCGGAAGGACTGACAATGTTGGCAAATTGGGGATTGACCTCAGAAGTCATGTATTCAAATTCCAATGCCATAACCGGCTTCCATGCTTCAAAAAGATCTTTGAAAATCATATCCAGGAACAATCGGATGACGCGCATTTCGGTTGGCGTAAACTCGCGACCTTCAACCTTATTATAAAATTGTCCGGTTCCTCCGAAAAAATTATCGACCGCAGTAAAAACCAACCGGGGTTCCATAACAATCAGAGCCCTTCCCCGCAGAGGCATGAAGCGAACCACATTCAAGTTTGTTGGAACATATAGCCCTTGTATGTACTCTGAAAATTTCTGAACCTGAATACCTGAAATGGAAATTTCCGCTGCTCGCCTTAAAAAATTGAACAAGGTAACCCGAAAGTAACGGGCAAATCGCTCATTGATCATTTCCAGGGTCGGCATCCGCCCCCGAACTATTCGCTCCTGACTGGTAAAATCGTAAGCCCGGGTCCCTCCCCTGTTCGCCGAATCATCCGTTTCGGTTTCAATAGCACCATCATCGACACCATGCAGCAGTGCATCGATTTCTTCTTGTGAGAGCAGGTCAGCAGTTGACATGGCTATTGCATAACAAAAGCAGTAAAAAACACTTCTTTAAGGCGATCACTTCCTGACATTTTTTTCAACACATTACCCACTTCGAGTTTCATCGCTTCTTTGAGTTTTTCCTTGCCCTCACGCGAGGCCAAGTCTTCGCCGCTCTGGGAACTTATTAACATCAGTAAATTGTTTCTAATCATGGGATCATGTTTTTTCAGAGCATCTAAGGTTTCCTGACCTTTGACCATCAGCGACACTGAAATCTGGATCAACCGAATGGAAGAACCTCGGGGAAAGTCCACAATGAGAGGTTTACTCATATCGTAGTAAAGACTTTCTAATTTCACTCCCGCACTATCAACTTCATCATCAGCTTTACCCTCTTTTTCTGCTTTTTTATCTGAGTTTTCAATTGACTCCTCGGTTTCAGCTCCGGAATCCCCCATCAAAAAGAAATAAGCGCCCGCACCACCGCCAATCAAAAGGACCAGAATTACAATGATGATAATTAATTTTTTTGAGGACTTTTTTTCTTCACCCTCAATAGGTTGAGCTTTTTCAGCCATATCGAAAATCCTAAATTTTTACTAACATAGTATGCAAAAAACAAACCAGAACAACATAATGATATTGATACTCAGAACCGGACACCGCTTCTCGTTTCGTAACTCATTAATAAAAATATATTTTTATATACTATGACAATGAAACAAGATCATTCTTCACATCTCGCGGCACCGTGCAGACGTCATTTTTTTGACACAACACCGGCTCAATCGCCAACAAACATCAAAGTATAGAAGATAGTGGGACTTACTGCTTAAACGGTTTTCTTCGGCAGCAAGTCCCAATTTGATGATAAAAAAAGGGGGCGTAAGCTTTGCGGGGACGTCGGCAGCAGTGACGCTGCCGGATTCAGATACCATGAACCAATGGAAGCTTAGCATCCCGGTTCGTATGACGTAGATTCAGGGTAGCTGAAAGCGTTTGCTAGGTTGGATGAAGTTTTGGGTATTTCTTGCTTTTTGTCGAAAATGCGCTTGTCTGTTAAAAAAGTCCCGACTGATGAATCCGGATAGTTATTTTTTTATTTTCCCCCGCATCGCATCCTAAATAAACACCAGCAGTAAGGCCAGTAGCGCGATTGAGGCAAACTGCCATCGCCTGTCGACCCAGATATCTTTGTTAACCGCTAAAGTTGCTGATTGAAGCGCCTGATTAAACGCTGCTGTATCGGTCAAGCGTTGATACCCCAACCCGGTCTCTGCCGCCAATTGTTTCAAATAAGGCTCATGCAAGCGGCTCAAATGTTCCGAACCCACCGCAGCCTCGCTGCCGAAAGGCGCATTGCGGGCATCGTAGCCTTGAATCGATTCCGGATTCAGATCCGATTCGCCAAATGTTGAACGCTGCGGTACATCATCGGCGCTATAAAACCCGACACGTTTGCCTTGCTGATCAAATTTCGGGATGGGTTTCGCTTCCAGCCCACCAACCCCCACGATCAAACCTCCAATCTTGTCTTTGACGATTGAAAAATCAGGTCGATAACGCGTATTGAGCGGTGGTGCCTCATGTCCGTCCGAGATAAATATCAAACGGGTTTCCTTGTCGTCTTTCAACATTTCCAGGGTATTCAATAAACCCTGTGCAATCCGGCTATCAGCCGCCCAGGCCGATTGCCAATCCAATGCAGCAATGGCGGCATCCAGTTCATTAAAACCGGAGCACACTTCAATCGGCTGAAATAACAGTGACGATCGCCGCTCGGTAAAAACACCCAAACCCACTTTTGACTGGCACGGCAAGCTCGTCAAAAGCTCACGCAATGTCATTTTGACATACTCGAGACGACTGATGATTTCACCGTTATAACGGTAATCTTCGGTGTTCATGCTCCGGGTAATATCAACAATGAATGTCATCTGATAAACCGGACCCGATTGCTTGACCCTGGGAAACAGAAACAGCAGAACCAAAGCCAATAGCGCCAAGGCTATACACCAAAAACGAAAGTCTTTCAGACTATTGCGGTTAACAATCATGGCCACTCTCAGCGATACCAACCATTACGGCAAACCTCGTGGAAAACCCGGCACTGTCGTCCATAACCGGGTTTTCCTGTTTTCCTTGGCATCGGCTTTGATGGTGATTCTGTCCATTTCCGGCGCTATCCGCATCGCCACCTCAAGATTGTATTTCGCATCCCAAAACTGACTGTCCAACGCAAGCGCTTGCCGGTAAGCCTGCTTTGCCAATGCGGCCAGGGGAAGTGCATCGTTGATCGCCATTTGTTCAGCCCGTTCAACTGTTTGCGTTAAATAAAGATTACCCAGGTTATACCGGGTTTTAGCCTGAAAGCTTGGGCTGCCCTGATCCAGAATTAAATTGAGCGTCGCCAAGGCTTCATCATAGCGGCCTTTTTCCCTTAAATAGACGGCTCGTGCCAAGCGCACTTCCGGCGAGGCCTTCACGACTTTTTCAATGGCAATATCGTGACCGGACAAAAGTCGGTTGATCCAGGTGTTTTCATTGTGAATTTGCAGCAATGTCCAGGCTTGGATCATAAAAACCAGCATACTGACGCTGAATATTCCCCACAACACGGTATTTTTTATTATTCTCATGACCGATTCACCTCGCACAGTTTCAACACCAGCAATAAAGCAATCATCAGACTGGCCCATTGATAACAAAGCCCTGATAAATCCTGCTTGGGTAGGCGTTCAAAATAATGTAACGGACGATTTTCCAGTTTATCGATATCGTCAATAGCCGATTGCAAACCTTCAGGAGACTCGGCTTCATAAACGTGATAAGGCACATTCAAACTAGAAAAAAACAAATGCAGATACTTTTCCGGCAAGGCCTGGGCATTGTCATCACGCGAATTATCAGGTTTTTCATGAATACCGGGGCTGTTGGCCGTCCGTAAAAAAACCCAATATAAATGGATAGGCTGTTCCTTGATTAACGTGCGCAAGGCTTGCTCACTGTCTGAATCAATTGCAGCTGCCCCGTCGGAAACCAAAACCACAATCCGGGTTCCTGAAGTCGGCTGCTCGTCAAAAAAAGACAAGGCCATGGCCAAACCTTTGCTGACATGGGTATAAGCCAATGCCGGTGTCGCTGTCGCGGCGATCGCGGCATGCAGCGCCTGCTTATTTTCGGTCAGCGGCATGACAAACAAAGGTGCCGTGCTGAACTCGGCAATACCCATCAAATCATGAACACGTTTGTCGATAAATTCAGTCAACAGTCTTCTTGCGGCCGAAGATTTGGACTCTTCCTGATCATTCATCGGAGCTTTGCCGGCAAATGTGGTATCCATGCTGTTACTTCTATCCAACAGCAGCACGATATGGGCACCCTGACCAATCCGCTCGATGCGTTGTTCTTTTAAATATAAGCCGGACAAACCCAGTATTAACAAACCAATCGCCGCCATACCAATTAAGCGAATGAAGACTGAAAGCAAGGTCGAGAGAGCATCACTGGGCAGGATAGCCAGCCAAGGATAACCTTGCGGTTTGATGCCGGTTCTCAGCAGAGGCACTGTCATCAAAAGCAATCCGGAAAGAAGCCACGGTGTATCGAAATTAATCAGCACAACTCAGCCTCTTTCCAGTTCAACACAGCGTTGACACAATCTTCTCAGCGCGGACCATTCATCAGCACCGACAGACGGATTGCCACCGAAAAAATAATCGTTGGAAAAATTAAAAAACCACTCCAAATCGGGGCCTATTTCTTTGAACTCCGGCCTTCGTCTGTAAAACTCTGACAAGCGGTGCTTAAACAGGGGTTTATGGTTCAACTGATTGAAAGCTTGATGAATAATCATCAAAGCCAAACCCAGTTCATTGGGCTGCAGTTTTTTTAACTGCCTGTTTGCCCGACTAAAAATGCTGCGCCTTGAAAAACCAATGAAATAGCCGTAACGAAAGGCTAATAGCCAGCCGCTGATCATGCCTAACGCTAAACTACCCGATAAGGCACGCCATGCATTCTGCGAAGAAATGAGGGTGGGCGTTGCATCGGGCCGCCGATATGTGTTGCCGTCCTCTTTTCTGACCCCCAATTCATGAATTGGTGACACGGTAAATGGCCACTCGGGCACCAGCTGTTCAATCGACTGCTCACCTTGTTTGAACCGAAGTGTGAATCCGGGAATAGACAACATTTTGACTTCCAGCGGCGCGTAAAAGACCTGATACGTCAACTCGATTTCAGACAGATGCTCTGAAACTGGCCGAACAGTAATTTGATCGACTGAAAGCCAGCGATTAAGATCACCTTTGGTTGGCAGACTTGCCGACTCCAAATGGATACCGGACCGGGTTTCTATTATTAGCCGATGCCGTATTTTATCGCCTATCACATAACCAAACGGCTTAGGCGTCTCAAATTCAAATCGTTCGATAGGCGGAGGCAGTCCTTCTGAACAGGCAACCAGTAAAAACAATGAATACACCAGAAAAAAGCGGCCATATTTTAATATTTGACTGATAAAACATTTATCTGCGCTATAAAAGGGACCGGCTGATCTCATAATGCTCTCGCCTGAAAATAACGGGTGACTTCTTCAGATTGATAACCTTGGTTTATAAACAACGGTTCTGTGCCTAACGATCTGAAACACTGTTGTAAGTCGGCTTTTCGTTGAACGTAGGCTTCAATAATTTGTTTTTTGTACGCCGGTCTCATCAGTAAAGTGCGGGTAGCTCCGTTTTCCTTGTCTTTAAATTTGACGATACCCCATTCCGGCAAATCCAAATAAGACGTCTCATTCCACAACACAACAGGAACGACCGTATGCCTGTTCAGTTGCGGCAGCAGCGCTTTGAGCAGAGTCAGATCAAAGTGAAAATCGGAAATCAAAAAAATCAATGCGTGTTGTGAAGCTATGAGTGCAGGCGTTTTGAGCAAGCCGGAACTGGATCCAACCGGTGTTAATTCAGCCAACTGTCCGGCCATTTTTTGGACGATCCCCCAATGATGGCCGGCCGGAATATGCCACTTGCCACTGACATCAGCATCACAGCCGATAAAACCGAAACGGTCGCCAACCTGATAAGCCGAAAGCGCGGCCGAAAGCATAAATTCGGACATAACTCGCATCAAAGATGATTGCCCTTGCATCCCCATGGACCCCGACAAATCGGCGATCATGTAAAGTGTGGTTTGTGAGTGCTGTTGAAAGACTTTGACCCGATAGGATTGGAATGGATTAAGCAGGCTGGCTCTCAAATCGATGCGCCGGGTATCGGGATTAGCCATCAACGGCACATGCGTCTTGAACAGCTGACCCGCGCCTGTCAGTCGTCCCGGATGCGCTCCGGGATAAATAGGGGTTGACGGCTGCCCCAGACGATAAATAAAGGGTGTGGTAGAAAACATCGATAAACCAAGACAAATGCGCTATTGATCGGTAATCAAATGAACAAATAAACCGCTGATCACTAAATAAGCCGGTAAAGCAAATTTAAGCGGTGTTTTTATCAACCAATTAATAAGGCCTGACACCTGTTGATCGTCATGGTTATAAATCGCTTCGCCCAATAGCCAAAGCAAGGTATTAGCCAAACACAGAGCCAACAAAACAAAGAAACCAATGTCGCTGAATAAAAACGATTTGGACGCCAGCAGCGTGACTTTTTCGCTGGCATGTAAAAAATTGGCCACCAAGATACCGATCATCAATGCCCCTTCATCAAAAGCCACAACGAAGAACGTATAGGTCAGTTGTCTCAGTTTTTTAACTGTTATTTCGAAACGGTTCAGATGTTCGGCCAGATAGATAAGCGGCAAGCTGGCACACAGTAACAACAAGCCGATAACCGACAGCAAAATCCAGAACTTATAACCCACCGCGTCATTGACCGCATTCGTGTAATAGGCCGCATATGCCACCTCAGCGTATTTATCCAGCGCTGTAGCCACATAGGAGCCGATAAAACCGACACCGGCCCAAGTTAAATAAGTTGCTTTTAGATGCTTTAATCCTGCTTTGGGAATAATAATCGCCAAGTATTTTTGATAATTCATGGGCTTACGGTTAATCTGAAAAAACAGGTCCAAAAAAACTCAGGGTGGCTGATTGGGAGGATGGATAAGCGACAGCACATCCACCTTTAACAGCATTAGCGGATGCGGCAGGTGGCTTATCCGTCCTACAACGGCCTTTCATTTGCAGAGGTGATGCCCAAGTTTTCATGAACGTTAGGGTTCTGGTTATGGTGCAGCCACAGCGTCAAGAATGCCGTTGATCAGTTGGGGCATCAGTTCATCTTTCCGGTAGGCATAAACCGGCGCCAGAAAAATCCGGTGCGCCATGGTTACGTGATAAACCGCTTGAACATCCTCGGGCAGCAAAACGGTTCTGTTATTCAACCAGGCCCTGACTTTTGCGGCTTTAATGAAATAACTCATACCGCGCGGGCTTGCTCCTGCCTGTATCAATGACGGCATCTCCACGTCACTTAATTTCACACCGTATTGACCAGGATCAGCGCTGGCCTTCCATAAATCCAGCGCATAGCTGCGCAGTCTTGGGCTGGGCTCCAGTGTTTTCTGGATAAGACCGGAAATGTCGTTCAGCTCATAATATTTGAGCGAATCGCGGTCAATACCGGCAATCAATGAATCGACATCATGAAAGCGCGGATTGAACATCAGCTCATCCAGCACGGCATCATCAACCGGGGTGTTGACATTGATTTCCATCAAAAACCGGTCGCGGGCCGCGGCCGGTAATTCGAAAGTTTCTTCTCTTTCCACCCGATTGCGATCAGCAAAAACCTGGATATGCGGAAAACGATATTCTCGGTTAAAGGCGCTGACGCTGCCTTCTGACATAGCCCTTAATAACAGCGAATGAACCTGAGGCCGTGCCCGGTTAATCTCATTAAAAAAGAAAGTCGACAATTGCTCACCTTCCTTGAGCAAAGGCCCGGGATCGACACAGGGCCGGCCTTCTTGGTTTAAATAGGTGTAATAAATAAGGTCGGCGGGCATCAAATCGATAGTGCCTTCAATCCGTTGATAGCTGCCTCCCAAGCCCTGTGCAACCGCTCGCAGCAACGTAGTTTTGCCGACGCCGACACCGCCTTCCAGCAAAACATGGCCTCGCGCAAAAATAGCGATCAGCACATTTCTGATTGTGGCTGATTGCCCAATGACGACCTGATTGATGTTGCTTTCAAACTGAAGCGCTTTATCGCGCCAGTCAGTGAATAAAGAATCTGTTTTCATAGTTTTAAAAAAAGCCCCGGCGCATGGCTGTGCCGAGGCTATAAAGTCTATTAGTCTTAATAACACATTTGAAACCGTCAACGACTGCCGGCGTTTGGGTTTCGGAGAAAACATAAAAGATTCCTGTAACCATTAAGCGAAGACATCAACCGATGCTGTAAAACACATTGGCGGGGTCTGCTTAGTCCCCTAATCCAAGCTTGATAATTTCAGATGACTTTTATATTTAGGATCTGCAATCCTTTGCAGAATTGGTATTTGCCGGATGGATAACGTTTCGTAAGTTGAGCGGAATGTTAACCCTAACCCAATCTGCGCCCCATTGACTCCATCTTGCAAAAAATCTAGTTTTCTTCTATTTCATAAACAAATTTCCCGGTTTCGATTAAATGCTTCGTGCGTTTTTCGTTACGGGCTTCCATTTCCTTGATCGATTGGGCTTGTTTATTCAATTCGTTAGCATCGTGTTTCGGATCGTATTTACTTCCCGCTACCTGCGCCGGAAAGCCGGGTTTGGGCTCCCAGCAAACACCCGGCTCCTTGCAGTTGGTTCCGTCATAAGCCGAGGCCGAAAATGACATCACTGAAGCTAATGTCATCATGCTGATAGAAATTAATTTGTTCATGTTTAACTCCTTAAATTATTTTAACCATTTCGCTTTTTGCGGGTCACCGGTGTAAATCGAGCGCAGAAACGCCATAATTTGCAGCATTTGATCGGTTGAGAAATTGACATACTGCGGTCCCATCATGCCGTTAGCACCACCAAATAAAATTTCAAACAAACCCTGATCAGTCAAACCGCTGGGATACGTCCAGTAATCATCGGCAAGGCCCGGCCCTAATTTGCCTTCTGCTTCATGCCCATGGCATCCAGAACAGCCTGTCATGTAGAGACTTTTACCTTCAGCTACAACTTTTTCGTTGCCGTTATAGGGGTTTTTACCGGTTTTTAAAAACTCTTTGAATGCCTCGGTATCGCCGCCTTTTTTGGCGAAACTCAGATCCAGGGCTTCACCGGTCAAAGCATGACGCAAGGTAATATCGGCATGCGCCAGGGTGCCTGACATAGCCAAAGCCATACCAATACCGGCCGCTATTTGTTTAATTTTCATGATTTTGTAATTCCTCATTTCGATACTAAAACCTGTTCAGGTTCATCAACCAACGGAATCCCCTCGGCTTGTAAAATTTGTGTGATCTCATCGCTGCGATTCTCAACTGCTTTCTCCAGCTCTTTTAACAAAGCTGTATCATCTTTTCTGACTCCTAAAGACGTACTGTAATGAAACCCGACTTTTTCTCCGTCCGCGCGTTTGTTGTCATCCGGTATCAACGTCATCGTTAAAGATGTCGATGAAGCTTTAACATATCGGGCCGCTGCCGGACCCCACAAAACGGCGACATCGGCTTTGCCACCCGAGACTTCGGACACCAATTTTTCATTTTCATACTTGATATATTCGTTTCTGCGTGACTTGAAACCGGCCAGTTCATGCATGTAATTGAACATATCGTTATAGCGTCCGATAGCTCTCATCATGACTTCTGGAGGAGTTCCCGGCACAAAAGCAATACGTTCGGCTTTTCTCAGTGCTTCGTCATCCCATGATTTAATTTCATCGGTACCTTCAGTTCGGGTGATAAAAACATACCCGGACCTATAATAGGGCTTGGTCGTCAACACGCGGGGATCACCGGCATCCATTCCGATCACAACATCACATAAACCCTTGTCCAAAAAATCACGAACGATATAACGCGGATCGGCCCAGGTGACGAATTCGACTTTTCGGCCTAATTCATCAGCGATAATTTCAGCTAATTTATTCTCAAAACCTTCGCCTTTTTTATTGGAATAAGGCATTTCGTTTTCAGCACTGCATACTTTTAAAGCTTGTCTTTCAGCGTGTACCGGTTGCAATCCACATCCGGCGGTGACTAACAAGCCTGCAAACAAAACGATAATTTGCTTTTTCATTGAATTCCTCAAAAATACCGCCATGCAGGCCGGATAGCGTCATCGCTAACCCGGCCTGCTTTTCATTAGAGCGAGAACACCATAACGCCGCCACCCATTTGGGTGTGATGCGCCAATTCTTTAAATGCACCAACGGCACCCAAACCAGCGGTTGGATCTTTAAGATCGAAAACCAATCCAACACCAGGCCAACCGCCTACACCGTAATAGATAGCAACATATTGCTTACCGTCATGTTTGTAAGTGATCGGATGACCGATTACGCCGGAAGGCAGCTTGAACTTCCAAAGTTCTTCCCCGGTTTTGGAATTAAGCGCTTTGATATAACCATCCAAAGTACCGTAAAACACCAGGTCGCCTGCTGTCGCAGTCGTACCGCCCCAGACTGCAAATTTTTCCTGAACTTCCCATTCAAATTCACCGGTTACCGAATTCATCGCTTTTACCTGACCCAGTGTGCCTTTGGGGCCTGGATACATATTCAGCGTTGCGCCGACAAAGAACTGCCCCGCACGATAGGGCAACATGAACGGTTCCCAATCCATACAAATATGGTTCACACCCATGAAGAACAATTTTTTATTCGGATCGTAAGACTCGATGCCTTGGTTGTGATAGCCCATCGCCGAAGGACAAATACCTTTGGCTTCATGATCCATATGGGTTGAATATTCAGGATCACGCACCGGCAAACCGGTTTTAAGGTCTACGTGCTTGACCCAGTTAACGGTGTTGTCGATCTTGAATGCATTAACCAGATCGCCGTTTTCACGGTTTAAGGTATAAACCAAACCATTACGATCTGGATGCGTCAGCAATTTGGTCATCTTGCCGTTAACCATTTGCTCGGATAAACCCATGTAGTTCACACCGGCATAATCCCACTCGTCATGAGGTGTTTTTTGGTAACCGAATTTAGCTTCGCCCGACTTAATGTCACGACCCCAGATAGTCATGGTCCATTTGTTATCGCCGGGACGCATGGTTTCATTCCACGGTGCTGGGTTACCTGATCCGTAATAGAGCATTTGTAAATCCGGGTCGTAGGCATACCACCCCCAATTGGTGCCGCCGCCTATTTTCCAGGCATCCCCTTCCCAGGTTTTCAGGCCCAAACCGAATTGTCCGTAATGTGGATTGGCTTTGTTGAAATCCTTGGACAATTTAATGTCCTCATCAGGACCTGTCGCATAAACACGCCAGGCTTGTTTTCCATCCTTTAGGTTATAAGCGGTTGCATACCCTCTTACCCCCAATTCAGCGCCGGAAGTACCGACGATCACCTTATCTTCAGCTACGAATGGAGCGATGGTCAGCGTCGAACCCATCGCGATATCGGAGTTTTCCATTTTCCATAACAGATCACCGGTTTTTGCATTGAGTGCAACGATATGGCCGTCTAATTGGTTAAGGAAAATAGTTGCCGGGTAATCTTTACCTTGAGGCGCATAAGCCAGACCACGATTGACAACATCGCAACAGGCTACCGCTCTGGCAGCAGGGTTCTGTTTTGGTTTGAACTGCCACAAGATTTTATCCGGCTCTTTCAAGTCGATGGCAAACACGTTATTCGGATAGGGCGTGTGAACATACATGATGCCGTCAACGACCAACGGACCGCCTTCGTGACCATTCAGAACACCGGTTGAAAAAGACCACGCAACTTTCAGATTTTTGACATTGGTAATATTGATGTCATAAAGTTCGCTAAAGTGAGTCGAACTGTAGTCTTTGGTCTGCATTACCCAATTGGTATTTTGACGGGACAATTTATCTAATTCTTTATTGGCCTGCGCCGATTGCGGCAATGCCAGAATGGCGCTAGCCATTAATGCGGACGTTCCCACGTTACGTGCAAATTTCAACATTTGCATAATTCCTCCGAGTTAGTGTTCTGCTGTGAATTAAGGCATAGCCGCTGCATATCGAAGATACGATTTATGTTAACCAACTTACTTGATCTAAGTTCGCAAGGGGGTCGACACACAGGGCTACACTGCGAGCAAATTCTACGCAGATCGCTATACAGGCGTTACGGAAGAAGGCTTGATTTAAACCGGGAATAAGTCAGTTATATCCCAAGAAGAATTCCCGATACTTGATTCGGCTGTCAATCATTCCCTGAAATTCTAGGCAACTTAAGTTGCGAATTTATTACCCCTTTCTGAAAATGAGTGACTTAGCAATATTTTTCAAAGTCATCCACTCAATCACCCTTTTTTAAAGCACTGTTCACGTTAGTCGTTGAAAGGACATCAACGCCGTCATTCCGGCAGGAATTGCCTGAGCCGTTAGATCGCATAAGCGAATCCAGATCACACCGATGTGAAAATCCAACGCCATCCATGGCTTCTGGCCCCCGGCAATCTGTGCCGGGGTGACATCAACTATTAACGACCTGAGTTATTTGAAACCCAATCCTTAAGGTCAAGAAATCAGGAAAACGTCCCATAGTGTTGACGAATAGAAACGGGCATGATGCTAAGTTATTCATTCAAGGGAGCTTTTAGCGGTGTCCAACAAGATTAGAGTTTTACTCGTCGACGACCATGCCGTGGTAAGAGCCGGCTATAAAACCTACTTATCACTGTCCGATAAAATTGGTGATATTTATGAGGCTGACAAAGGTGAAACCGGTTGCCAGGTTTATGAAAAGAACAAACCGGATATAGTCGTTGTCGATTTGTCCATGCCCGGAATCGGCGGGTTTGAAACGATCAGACGTCTTATTAACCGCGATCCGCATTGTAAAATCCTGGTGTTCAGCATCCATAATGAATTGATTTATGTCACGCGCGCCATTAAAGCCGGCGCGAAAGGCTATATCAACAAAAACAGCGCTCCTGAAATTCTGGTCACCGCAGTCTGCCAAATTGCTCAAGGGGGCACTTTTGTTGACCCTGTTCTCGCCCAACAGCTCGCCATGTCTATGGTTACAGGCGATGATGAAGAAAGCAAAGTCAAATCGCTCTCACCCAGAGAATTTGATGTGTTCTGTTTGCTCGTTAATGGCTACACCACCCAAAAAGCCGCCGAAAAACTCTGCCTGAGTTACAAGACCATCTGTAATCATGGGACTTCAATCAAGGAAAAACTGGGCGTCAAGACGGTTGCAGAAATGACGCTGTTAGCGTCCCGGCAAGGTCTGATCAATGGTTTGAATGAGCGTTTAACCTGAATATTCAGGCTAAACGTTCTGCTGAACTTCTATGCTTCGCTTAGCTCGGTCGCATTAGATCAAGAATAAGCGCTTGAGAAAAGTCATGACAAAATCCCGGTATTATTCAGGAAAGTTACCCACGTCAATTCGCCACGGTTTACCCATAATAGTGATTTTCAACCCTTCTGACGTAAACCTATGAACTATCCATTGACCGTGTTAATCAGTATTTTGTTGTTTCCACTTTTCGCTCATGCACACGGACCGACACCGCAAAAAGCGAAGGAAAGCATTGCCATCAACGCACCTGTCGAGCAGGTCTGGAATGCCGTTAAACAATTCGACGGCATCGCTTCATGGCATCCGGATGTCAAAGCCAGCAAAGGCGATGGTAAACATGAATCAGGAGGAATGCGGACAGTAACCCTGCAAAACGATGCTGAACTGACTGATGAACTGGATTATTACAGTGACAAAGACCACGAATACAGCTACCGCTTGAAGATAGAGAATATCAAAGCGCTGCCGGTCAGTTCTTATTCCGTAGAACTTCAGGTGAGTCCGGGACAAGATGCCAGCAGCTCGACAGTAACATTGAAAAGCCGTTTCTACCGGGGCGATACCGGCAACACGCCACCTGAAGACTTGACTGATGAAGCCGCTGTTAAAGCAATGAATGCGTTTTTCAAAAACGGCTTAAACGGGCTCAAGAAAAAAATGGAACCCTAATCAGCTTAACAAAATTAACCAAGGGCTCGGAGGAAATGTTGAATGCCTTTTGCGTTAGTACTTAATTTTAATCTGAGTGGCCTTACCAAAAGAGCCAGTGGGGTCAACAGTACCCTTATATACATCACCTGAAGAAAGGGGCTTTACGTGTTTTTTGGTAAAGTAAATCATTGAGTCATCAGTCCGAGCTGAGCCCATTCGCCGGCCGCGTAACGGCTGAGTCCCTTTTCACCGAAATGCCACAAGTG
Source organism: Methylicorpusculum sp. (assembly GCF_030651835.1). Lineage (GTDB taxonomy): Bacteria > Pseudomonadota > Gammaproteobacteria > Methylococcales > Methylomonadaceae > Methylicorpusculum. The sequence continues at coordinate 67,992 of NZ_JAUSBX010000036.1, forward strand.
CAGCCAGCCGTGATTGATCAGTTGTTGCACCACGGTGTGCTGCTGAATCACGCGCTCGATAGCGACTCTTGGCGCATCAATGACTACCGTCAGACGCAACGGTTCGTGCATCCATTGCTTCCCATTGTGCAAGGATTGTTTAGACAAGCCGATTCGCAAATCCCCGCCGTTACCTTCGAAAACACCGATGTGACCGCCGACTACGTTGTGCAGCACTTTGTTGCCGCTGCCGAGGCGATCCGGATCGCAAGTGGACGCGTGGTATTGCCAGTTGATCCAATGCGTGACCAGCATCGGTGCAGTCATCAACAATTCCAGAATGCTGCTGTCTGGATCGTTCTGTGCAGTGTAGTCGTGCAGGAATGTGCGTCCGTCCAGCACGATGTGTTGGGTACGGCTTCTGGGCGCGATGATGAACGAGGCGTTGCCGGCCAAGCCCCATTCAGGACGTGTCTGAGCGCCATCATTGGCTCGGCGACGCACCTGCTCCAACAGATCTCCATGCCCGCCGCGCGGATCCAGCGTCAGATCGGGTGCGCGCTCCCGTCTTACCTGATCACAAGCGCAATCGAACGCCGACCGCACGCGTTCGAGCCTTTCCTGCGCTTGATGCGGCAGCAAGTCCTGGTCGAACCATTCGACTTCATCGGTCGTGGTGTTGTGCAAGGCAGCCAGAAATACGGTTTCCGACGGTATGGCGATATTCTTCTCTACCAAGCCTGCGCGTACGGCAGTATCGTTGAGGAGTTGCGCCAGTACGCGGGCATTCACTTCACCCGTCTGACCGCAGCACGCTCCGCAGTCGAGGGCCGCCGCGTGGGCGTTGTTGACGCTCTGGCTACCATGACCGACCAGCAGTACAAGCGGCGCCAGGTCATGATCGAGCCCCATAGCATGCAGGACTGTGGCTGCGAGATTCACCTTGTCGCTGACATCCAGACCGGTCAATGTTGGCCGGCACAGCGAGCGGTATAGCGCGGGTATACCTGCCAGATCGTCGCGGGGACGCGGTTGCCCAGAGGGGCGCAACCAGCCCGCCAGTTTGCCTAGATAGCCAAGACCTGCGGCCTCAACGAAAGAAAACGCGGCCCCAGGCCAGCGACTATTGGCCTGCCATTGTGTCGACAAGGCGAAATTGCGCAGGCGGGCTTGCTTTGCAGCGCGCTGCTCGCTGGTCGACGTCTCATGGCCTGTGGTTTCCTCGGTCATGACACAGTCTGTAACTTCCAAAACCGGCGCAAGAAGTCCCGGCAGTTGAGGACGGCGGGCATTCGTCGCAAACGGGGTGTAAGCGATGGGGAGCCCAAAGAAGCCTGCAAAGCCGATGGTCTGTATCGACGGCGACGCTGTTTCCAGAGCACGCCGTAGTCGCTCGCTGCGGACGTCGATGCAGAATGCGGCCTGTACTTCGACTTCCGATCGAGACGACTCAAGGGTATGGCGGAGAGAAGCGGTGCTGAGATTGCTCGCCAGTTGTCGCTGATAACCTGCTTCCAGAGCAAGCTGCCAAACTTCGTCGACCCACAACGCACGCTCCGCGTCTGCAAGCAGCTCCGAAGCATGGCTCCAGGTCTTATGTAAGGCAGCGAAGGCATGTTTTGCGGAGGAATCGGTTTTACACTCAAGCAAAACGGCGCCCCAGGCCAACCGAATGGCCAGCAGGTCGCGCAGATGATCGTCGCTTCGGCCCTCCTGTTTCGCCTGCCACCCTAGATAAGCGCACCAGGACGCCCATCCATTGACAGTCAGCAGCACAGCCTCCAGATAATCGGCCCAGGCATCGTGGGGAAGTCCAAGGCGAATCATGACCCATTTTTCTGCATCCCGCCGCGTCGCCGGCAACGCGCTCAATCCCTTGCCGAGATTGGGCAACCCCATCAACACGCCGATCCCATGATCATGGATCAGAGTATCCCGCCAGAAGACATAGAGCCCCTGCCCGCGGACGGGCTGCCAATCGGCCTGATGCTCGTCAAAAAAGGCGGCGCAGGTCTGACTCACCTGCTGAGTGATTGCCTGCCGCCAGGAAAGACGTGTGTGACGTGCCGGGTCGTCATCCAGCACATCGATGAGCAGCGGCAGCTGCGCGATCTCCGGCGTCTGCTCCAAAGCATCGATGCACTGATTTGCGCAATCTTCACCGTGCTGCAGTGTCGCTAGCGCATAAAATAGGTCCTGTTGGGTCATGCGGCCCTTGGCCCAAGCTTCGCGCAAGTATTCGCGTGTGGGAAATACCTGGATATTTCCGAGCAATGCCATGCGTGCCGCTACTTGCCGCAGAGGGCGATTGATCCGCCCCCAGTGCGGATTGACTGCGATGGCGCGGTCCAATGGCCATGCGGGCGCGATGGCCAGACAGGCTTTCTCGCAGGCTGCATCGTTTTGAGCGTCAGTTGCCTTGCCCGCCTGCTGCTCGTCGTGTTCTTGGCAAGAGGCAGAAGGATACAAAGGGCCGGATCCTTCATGAATGTTGGCACTATTGGTGTCGATGGTGTTCACGATTTTGCTCTCCTCAAAAAGGGTTTATTGCTTGCCAGTGGACGCTTCCGTAGCCAAACAGTCAGGCTGTCGTGCGAGATGGGTAGCGCTCAACCAGCGTGTTGGCCAGAGTCTCAGGGCAAGGCGGGTATAGAACTCATCGATGTAGAACCCCGCATAGCTCCACCGCCGCCATGTGCCCCAACAGCCTTGATGCCACTGCAAAGTCGCCAGCCCCACATACATGAGGCTCATGCCTGCCAAGGCCACGATGCCGGCCGAGTGATGCGGTGAGCTGCCTATCCCCAGAGGTACAGCATGAGCCAGCAGAGCCGCCAGCATCAGAAGTACCAACATGCCAATGCCCGCAAGCAGTCGATACCAGGTGGGCGGAGCCTCATCATCGACGTTCATAGGCAGCCAGAACATGGGAGCCCAAGCCGCTGCCAGGACGATACTCCACCACCAAGGCCAGATCGCGCCGGTGCTGCCGACCAGGTTTTGCACCAGCGAGACAATTGCATATGCAAGCAGTGGAGCCACCAGCAGGCTGATTCGTCTTGTTGGGGCTGTAACGTGAAGCATCCGTAGGCGTGTTTGCCGCACGACCATGGAAGCTGAAAGGAAGGTGTGGGCTTTGTACAGCGAATGTCCGATCAGGTGCATTATGGCCAGTTGGTAAAGCCCCAGGCCGCATTCGAGCACCATGAAGCCCATCTGCGCGACCGTGGACCACGCTAGGCGAACCTTGATGCTGATACGCGTCAGTATGACAAAGCCGGCCAGCAACGCGGTGCCGAGCCCGAATATCACGAGCAACCAGCGGGCGACCGAAGACACATCCAGCAGAGGGGAGAAGCGGATGAGGATAAACCCTCCCAGATTAACCACCCCGGCATGCAGGAGCGCTGAAACTGGCGTCGGAGCTTCCATGACCTGAATCAGCCAGCCGTGAATGGGCAGCAGCGCGGTGCGTAAGATTACAGCCAGTACAAGGCAAACAGCGCTGATCTCCAGGGCCATTGAAGCGTCTCCGGTACCCACCTGCCGCAACAGGTCAGAAATGGAGCCGCTGCCTACGTCCAGATAAGCCGATGCCGCCGCGATGATGAGTAATACATCAGCCACTTGGTCGGCTATTTGCTTCTTGTACGCGGCCAGCAGAGCAAAGGGCCGCCCCGGGTAGAAACATAGCAAGCCTTGAAGGGCCTTGCCAACTAGTGCCCAGGCAGCAATCAGCACAAGCCAGTGATTGGCCAGCAAAAGGACATGCACGGCCGCCAATACGCCTGCAAATCCTGCAATGTAGCGCATCTGGCCGGGCTCGCCTTGTAAATAGCGAGAAGAGAATCCACCAATCACCATACCCAGCAGTTGGACAAGCACGGCGACCAGACCACCGAGCAAGTTCACCGTCAGTCCAGGCACATAACCGCTAAGTGGTCCTTGATCGCCAATAGGCGGGGCGAGTGTCTGCAGAACCAATGTGAACAGCGTGGACAGGAAAGCTAGGCTGGACAGAACCGTGAACAAAGCCCAGAGATCACTGCCATTATCGTCGGGATCCCCCCGTAGGGAATTCGCCCTCCAGACAACAAACAGCATGAACACGGCTGGAGCTATTGCGCAAGCCGCGCTAAGCAGGTTGAACAATTTCATGGCGATCTCCGAATAAATTTATTGAGGCCATATTATGCGCAAAGAATTGTTCTGTAAAATATAACAAAAAGAACTATATGATCTATAAAATAGAACATATAAGCTTAGAACAGCTTAATTTTCATCACTTCTTCTATTTCTGGCGGGTCACCAAGGTCGGTCACCTCACGAGGTCAGCCCAAGAGCTTCATACCTCCCAATCGGCTTTGTCTGCGCAAACTCGTTAGCCGGCCAAGATAGTTGACGCCAGACAATTGCTCTTCCTGGCAAACGTCACGCTTTAAGGGCACAGATTGATGCCCTCTGTGAATCCGCTGAAATAAAACCGCGACAGCGGGCGAAGTTGGATGATATGGCTTTGCTTCATCCAATAGCTCCAGATAGTAACTGGCTGACCTTATTGCCTGAGATCGTGGTGCAGGACGAGCTGCGCGACATAAGTCTAGTGGTGGTTGAAAAATCCTCTCAGCTTCAAGAATGTTTCTATGCCATCACTGCTCCACACTACAGTCGGATCAATGTGCTGGAGCAGTTGCTGACCAAGTCGCATAGCATGTTGTCAGAATGAATCTTGACAAATCCTTTGGAATTTTCGCAAGCGCAAATGATGGTGACCGCTCAGTCGAGTCGCCGCTGCCGAACAGCTCAGCTGGAGTGCATTGCGGTTAAGCTTGTTCCCTGCGTCTGAGCAATACAAGGAATTAGGACCCCGAATCGAATGTCCGCTTCCACGCACATGGAAACATCCGCACCCCACTCGGTCTTCGTCCTTTTGAGAGCAAGATGCCACCGTTCGAGGTTGAAATTCGATCGGCAGGATTGGGTCGGACTGTCACATTCAACGAAGCGAAAAAACCATTTTTTTTGAATGGCCAGTATGGAGAATTCCATTCAGAAATATTAATCTCACAAAATGATGAAACCTGAACGCAAATATTGAGGATGATGGATAAAACATTTTTTATACCTCATAAAATAAACTATTATGAGCTATATAAGTTACGGTTATAACTCATGGTTTGGAACTGGCAACAAGCCGATTGGCCTCATTTTAGTTACGAAAAATTACCTCTCGTTGGTTATGACAACAGGCTATTGCTTGGTGCAGGGCTTTTGTTTGGTGCCTTCAAGCATCTTGACCATGAAGAAAAAAATCTGTTAACCATCGAACTGATCAGCAATGAAGCTTTAAAAACCTCAGAGATTGAAGGCGAATCCCTGGATCGTGACAGTCTTCAGTCATCCATCCGCCGCCAACTCGGATTAGTATCGGATAACCGTAAGATTCCACCTGCCGAACAAGGTATTGCGCAAGTCATGGTGGATTTGTATCAGAGTTTTAAATCGCCCCTATCTCACGCCACGCTGTTTAATTGGCATACCATGTTGACGAATAGCAGGCGTGACCTCAATGACATAGGACGATACCGAACCCATAAAGAGCCTATGCAGATCGTATCTGGGCCAATTTATTCGCCCAGAATACATTATGAAGCGCCGTCATCGGTACAAGTCATCGCAGAAATGGATAGTTTTATTGACTGGTTTAATGCGACAGCCCCAGACGGAAACTCACCATTACCCGCCTTAGTGAGATCCGGTATCGCCCACCTTTATTTTGAGAGCATCCATCCTTTTGAGGACGGCAATGGCCGTATCGGCCGGGCAATTGCCGAGAAAGCCTTGGCGCAGTGCTTGGGGCAACCTACCCTGATTGCAATCGCCCATACCATTGAACGGAACAAGAAGGCTTATTACACCGCACTTGAACAAGCCAACAAGAGCAATGAAATTACAACCTGGTTAATCTATTTTGCGGATACCGTATTAAGCGCCCAGAGCTATACCCAGGTTAGGCTTGAATTTCTGATAAATAAAGCAAAACTCTATGACCGGTTGAGAGGACAACTCAACGTCCGACAGGAGAAGGTATTGTCAAGAATGTTCCGAGAAGGCCCGGAAGGATTCAAAGGTGGGTTAAGTGCAGAAAAATACCTGAGTATTACCGGCACAACCCGTCCGACAGCAACTCGCGACTTGCAAGATTTGGTGATGAAGGGAGCATTGTTAAGAACAGGGGAACGTAAGCATACACGGTATTACCTTAATCTTGAAAGTTAAAAAACGAATTTAACTTATTGATAATATGATAATTACTTTTGCTTCTCCAAAGCCGACATTGGCTCATAGGTAGTGGAACAAAAATCTTTTAACAAGAAAAAATCTGTTACCCTGCCAAAAATAGGAGCGTTTTCATCAAATTGGAATAAAAACGAATGCAATCACATCATTATGGTAGTTGTCTTTAGTCTTGTATTCCCTATAACCCTTACTAGCGGCAATACCTAACACATAATTTTCTCCCGAGTGCTTGATTAGCATCGAACGGGTTTCGCCATTTTTCAATTTGAAATAGGCATCATCTATTGGCAAATTCTCTCCCACGCAATAGTGAAGATGATTAGCAACGCTCAAAATTATCCCTTTGCGATCAGTAAATACCGCAAAACTATTCGTCATAGGTGAACCGTCGGGCTTTTTTGGCAGGATGTCGCGCAGCATCGCAGCAAATTGTGGCTCACTGTCAAAAACAAGGCCGATTCCACCTAACACTTTATCGGTGTCTATCAAATCAGTAATGGCAGCGTTGTAGATATAGGTATGGCGGTCGTTATAAAGAATCGTGGGCGAAAAGCTTGATACGCTGTAGGACTGGCTGTTGGCATGATCCATGTCGATCCTAAAGCCTGACGATTTATTGACCTTCACGCCTACCAAACTTAACTGCTGTGGGTTTGAAACGGCAACAATTATGCCTTGCGTATTGTAGACGTATAGATTGGTGTACACCGTATAGAGGGCGTTGATATAAGAAAGAATTTCACTGATCTCGCGCGTATCGACATCAGACATTTCTGACTTTGCCAGGTTGCGGCGAAACAACGAGGTCAGAGCCCACCATCGGCAATCGTTGGCTCTCTCATAAAGATTACGATCCATGATATCGACCGCCAACGATGCCAGGAAGCCGGCATTATTCAGATGCGAGGACATCACGGTTACTTCCTGTAAGCTATTGACAGAGGCTGTAAACAAAGAGGAAATGTCAGTACCAATCTGTTTAATAGCCTCCAGCACCGGCATAAATTCCGCAGCGTTTCTTCGAGCCGAAGCAATTTGCCCGTTCAACACCAGTAAACTAAGATCTGCATTGATGTCCGAGGAGGCTTTACGAATTACTTTTAGATCTTGTGGAAAACTGTCAGATTGATCAATGATCTCTTTATACTCCTGGCCTTCTTTAACAGACAGGTCTCGCTTAAAAGCCCAATCTAATTGGGTTAACATCTGCCCGCGCCAACCCAGACCATAAAAGCCCTGATAGCCCGTGGTCCTTCTCGTATTAACGATGTAATCAATCCGTTGAAAACGAGCCAATGAACTCGTCTCATAGCAATCAGAATAGGTCTTTAGTGGCATAATCTGTTCGTTACTGCTAGCGATAACTCGTCCTTCTGAGTTCAAAATACTGATAACTTCGTTGTTGCATTCACTGACTAAATTGGCAAATATACCCTGCATTTCATCGTCAAATCGGAAACACAAACAGAGTACGCCAAGAATTCGCGAGTTTTTTTGATCAGTTTCAGTAATCTTGCAGGAATAAATTAACGAATGGCGTCGGTTTGCTTGCAGTTCACTGTAGCGAAAGGTTTCCACATAGGCCTGTTGTGAAGCTAAGGTTTCCTGTATTAGAGGATCGGTTGACGCAGTAATTTGATTGCCAGGGTCTAGATGCGCTCGGATTTTGCCCTGAGTGTCTAATATGATGATTTCATCATAAACACTGTATTTTTTGACATATTCACCTAGGCGATTTTCAATGAACTCAATCTGGCCTTGATCAGATTGAGCCTGGTTAAGAAAAACCCGAATATCATTGTCTGTTGCCAGAAAGCCAACATCGGCCGTGCGTTCAAAAAGATTACGAATCAGTAAGTCAATGGCAACTTGTGCTCTGGAAGCGTTATCCAAAATTAGCTTTTGTAAGTTTTCTCGTAACAAGCTGTCGGTCAGATTTTGCTGCAGTACCCCAAATTTATTTTGAGTACGATTCATGTCATCCAAAATCGTCGACGCAACATTGTGACTGTTAATCTTGCCGATGAGAGTTATTTTGCCCCACAATTTGTTTAACTCTGCTAATTGGGTTTCTAAACTTTTGACCTCAGGCATAGCGGCTAACAGTTTGGTAGAGTGGGTATTGAATAAGGTATCCATGCTTCTCCAAACAGTGGGTTGAAACGATCAATTAAGGGAAATTTCCATTTTTGATTGAATGTTAATCGCTTACAGATTCAAGCAAAAATTACACCATAACCTACCCTTGTTGATTATTCCTAAAATAAATGTCGATTGATAATACACGACGCACTAAAACAGTGCGCCATGCACATTTTTAAGCACTGGGACCTTTCCGAGCGACGTACCATAGGCTCAATGTAATCTTCTATCTAGCCTTAAATAACGGCACAAATCCTGCTGTCTGTTATCCCAAACGCTTCTTATCTAAATATCATGTCAAATAGTACGAGACGAATTACAACAAATCAGTTATCCAAAACTATTTCCCCCAGCCTAAGACGCTTGCTGCTAGACAGAGAACGAATGCTCAGTACTTTGATGAGTAATCTGCAAGGTATGGTTTATTGCTGTCTCTTAGATGCTGAATGGACGATGGTTTTTGTAAGTGACGGTTGTTCAGCATTGACCGGTTTTAGCCCTGAAGATCTGTTATTTAACCAAATCGTATCCTACGAAAAACTGACATTCGCTGATGACCGCCTGTGGGTTCGAGAAATCATCGAGAATGCGGCAAAATCGAGTCAGCACTTTGAACTTGAATACCGCATTACCCATGCTAACGGCGAAATCCGTTGGGTACATGAAAGCGGCCTACCTTTATATAACGAAAATCATGAATTGGTGGCGCTGGAGGGCTTCATTCAGGATATAACCGCGCGTAAAAATAGCGAACAACTAGCGCGCGACGCCGAACTACGCTATCGCTCCATCTTCGAAAACGCCATTGAAGGCATTTATCAAACCACACCCTGCGGCCAGTACTTGGACTTTAATCCAGCCTTAGCACGAATATACGGTTACGAATCAATCCAAGATCTGAAAAACAGCATTTCCGATATTCAGCACCAACTGTATGTAGATCCAAACAAGCGTGCAGAATACGTCGTGCTTATGAACGCGCAAGGCAGGGTACTAAATTTTGAGTCGCAGGTTTATCGAAAGAACGGCGATATCATTTGGATTACTGAAAATGCCCGAGAGGTAAGGAACCAAAACGGTCAATTATTGTTTTACGAGGGTACTGTTGAAGATATTTCTGATCGCAAGAATTACGAACAACAAATCGAATACCAAGCCACACATGACAGTTTAACGGGCTTACCTAACCGCACCATGCTGGCCGATCGTTTACAGCAATGCATGAATATTGCCGATCGCCTTGATCATACAGTGGCCATTGCATTTCTTGATCTCGACCACTTTAAACTGATCAACGACAGCATGGGGCACCATATTGGTGATAGCTTATTAATGATAATGGCTGAGCGACTGACAAAGTGTGTTCGAGATTCCGACAGCGTGGTTCGGCTGGGCGGGGACGAATTTGTCTTACTGCTCACGTGTTTACAAAAAGCCGAAGATATGACTCAGAGCATTCAGCGAATACTCGGCGCCATAGCAGAGCCCTGCAGTGTGAATGAACTCGAGTTTGTCGTGTCTTGTAGTATTGGAATTAGTGTATATCCGGGCGATGGGAGCGATGCGAACACCCTGCTAAAATATGCAGACTCAGCCATGTATAAGGCAAAACAGTCCGGCCGAAATACTTTTCAGCTATACACCCGAGAGCTGAACCAAGCATTGACAGAGCGAATGGAAATTGAATATGGCCTTCGCAACGCTATCGAAAATGAAGAATTCATATTGCACTTTCAGCCCAAGATTGAACTGGCAACCGGCAAACTATGCGGTGCTGAGGCTTTGATTCGTTGGCAACCAAAAGAAGGTCCGTTAATTTCTCCCCTGAGTTTTATTCCCGTCGCCGAAGAAACCGGACAAATAGAAGCCATTGGTCGATGGGTATTAAGCAATGCCTGCATTGCTGCCAGTCAATTTAGCGCCTTACTGGGCAAACCCTTCTCGGTGGCTGTCAATGTCTCGCCACGTCAGTTTCGTCATTGCGATCTCGTCAGTACCGTTAAGCAGATCATTAAGCATATGAAGGTTGATCCAAGTTGTTTGGAACTGGAAATCACCGAATCATGCCTCGCACATGATCCGCCTGCATTTATCAAAACGCTTCATGATCTCAAAGCATTTGGGCTAACTTTGGCGATTGATGATTTCGGGACCGGTTATTCGAGTATGGCCTATTTAAAAGACTTTCCGGTTGACCGATTAAAAATAGATAAGGCTTTTATTGGCAATCTGGAAGACGAACCCGCCAATATTGCTATTCTTAAAGCTATCATAGCCTTGGGGCATAGCCTTGGTTTAAAGGTAGTAGCAGAAGGCGTCGAAACAGCCTACCAACAAGCTTTTTTACATGGAATAGGCTGTGACGAGTTGCAAGGGTATTATTTCAGCAAACCGTTACCGTTAGCCGACTTCTTACTACTTTTAAAAAAGTAGAGGGCTGTGTTGGCGCCAACAAGAATATAAATATTTTCGTTTTGATCCAGCCGGTAAAAAATTCGACAAGAGTTAAGGATGATCTCCCGATAGGTCGAATTTTCAAGTTCCGGAGGTTTGCGGCCTAATTCTGGAAAATGTTCAAGCTCACCCACATTTTTATATACGTGTTTGACCAAGCGACAAGCGGCTTCGACTTTATCAAGTGCTATGTATTCTGCAATATCATCAAAGTCAGAGAGGGTGGATTCGGTCCATATTATTCGAGCCATTTGCTCATTTTATCGATGGCTTCCGCTTGGCTAAAGGTTCGATTTTCAAAAATCGTTTTCTCACCTCGAGCTATACCTTCAAGAATGCTCGTCCTTGATTGCATAAGTGCGTAGTCTTTGACATCAATAAAGCAAGCGGATGGCGGGCCGTGTTCAGTGATTAACACGGGCTCCTTAGATTCATGCAGTTCAGCAAGAATTTTGGTGGCCTGACGTTTAAGGGTGGTGACAAGTTCTGTTTTCATAGGAGTGATACTAAACTATCACTCACATTTGTACAAAAATTGCCATTGGATTCATTGCTTGTTCTTGTCAGTTTTTTTCTATGTTTATTTTTTTCCACTTTAAACAACTTGAAATCTGAGTCGACCGCATTTTGGATGCGCCGACGCTTTCAGCTGTCTTTGATGATCACTGAGTATTTGCGGCTGACCATAGCTACCGCCACGATGATTGTCTCCGGCAACAGCGGTTAAAAGACATGTGGGATTTGGCGCTAAATAACGTCTCGATTTACCGCCAAGACCTCTGAATTCAGCCGCTCCGCTCACAGAAGATCATCAAGCTAAAAAACCAACCGGTTGATAATGGCTTCCAGGCAACACAGCTGCCAAACCGGACGCATTATTTAAGTGCCTGGCTAAAAGTTCACCAAAAATATCAGTGAAATTGATTGAATGAGCAAGGTAACGTCCTAAGTACAATTGCTCCGGCAACAACCCGGGCCATTCGCCATAGATTCCACCGTTAACCTGATTGCCTATAACAAACCAGCTTGACGCGTTGCCGTGATCGGTGCCTTTACTGGCATTCTGCTGAGCCGTTCTGCCGAATTCAGTCATTGTTAAAATCACGACATCATTCATGTAAACCGTACCCAAATCCCGGTATAGCGCCGCAATGCCACCGGAAAACTCGCTTAATCGACTGGCTTGCGTTCCTTGCGCCCCCCCTTGACCTGCATGATTATCCCAACCGCCTATATTGACTGCCGCAACCTCAAGCCCTGCTCCGGCTTTTACTAATCGGGCAATATCTCTTAACTGTCTTCCATAATTTGTATCAGGATAAACCGCCCCATTGTCAGGTGAATAGGCTTGCTTGCTGAACGGTTCTAATGTGCTTAGATTATCAATGGCCAACTCGCCGTGCTGCTTTAACAATAATCGTTGTTTTAATAATGAGCTGACCGGCTGCTGATAAATGGCGGTTAGCCTATTCAGCGTTTCAACATCCATGCCTGCGCCTAATTTAGCCAAGGTATCAATCGTTGTAACCGGTGTATTTCCTTTTAAAGCATGCGCCAGCGTTCCAAAACTAACCGCACGGACCTCGGCATCCTGGCTTTTACTCGATAAGTGCCGGTTTAACCAGCCATCTGCAGTTCTCATGCCCCCAATTCCGCTCTCGATAAAATCCTGACTGACAAAGTGCGAGCGGTTAGCGTTCTCGTAATGAACAGCGGGCATAACAGCCATGTGTCCTTGCTGGTAAATATCGAACAAAGGCGCCATAGCAGGATGCAAACCCATAAAGCCGTCCAAATCAAGAGCCGCCCCGACTCCCGATCCGGGCTTGGCGATGGCAATGTCAGGTCTGAGCCGGTAATACTCATCTTCACCATGCGGAACAACAACATTCAGTCCATCGCACCCGCCGCGCTGAAAAATAACCACCAAGGTCTTGCCTGACGCCGCGTAAGCGTTTTTAAAACCGGCTAAGAGTGCACCACTGGATAACAGCCCCCGACCCAGCACCGGCATTGCCGCCAAATTACGTAAAAAGTGTCTTCTTTTCATGATCGTATTCCTCTTTATTGCAATTGGTAGGCTGGGTAATTCAGCACTAAGGCTAATACTTTACGAATTTTGACATCGGCACTTGCATCACGAATATAGAACTTCTCGGTACCGTTGCCAGTCAATATCGCCATCGCGGCGTCTTTCTCTGCTTTTGAATAATCGTGACTGAGCGTCAACTCAAACAAATAGCCCAAGACCCCTTCTGCCGTTTCTATACCCTGTTCGATAAAGAACTGCGCCGGATTTTCCCAATAGTTGCGCCAAACAGTAGGCTTGTTCATCATGGCTTGTCCGGCAAACTGCCAGCGTTGCATTAATTGCCCGGAATTCACCCAACGATCCGCTTCTTCAGCCCAACCTGTGGGTACAGGGTAATTGAACAAATCCATCCCCATTTCTCTTAACTGAACACGGGTATGTTCAAAAGCGATGGTCAATGGCAACTGCCTGAATAAACCGGCAACGAACTCCAACGGAATTTTTACTTTGTTATGGAAATTGCCGGAATCGGAAAAGGCGGTAGACGTTAAGATACCTTCCAAGACCCGTGCAATTTGATCTTCGTCTTCTGCATAGGTAACAAAATCTGAGGAACATGACGCTATGCCGGACGCGGAAGGTTGATCGGAAACCAGTAGTTTAAGCAGTTTGCTACAAATATGCCTCGCCGTACCTGGGTGTTCTGCCAGTAAATCAAGCACCAACTCGCCGCCGGATAAGCCCGAACCGGCAGAAACAAGGCTTCCCAATACCCACTTTGCAGCATCGTCATGACGCCATTTATCGAAGTGGAACGCACCATTAGATACTCGCCAACCGGTAAAGACGCGCGCAACTTCGGCAATATCCTTAGCGGTATACCCATTGTCGACGCCCAGAGTATGAAGCTCCAATAACTCGCGGGCATAGTTCTCATTGGGTGCGGTTTTATGGCTTTGATGATTATCCAGATAGAGCAACATTGCTGGGCTTTTTACGCTCACTCCCAGTAAATCTCTAAACCGCCCAAACGCATGCGTTCTGAAAGCAGCATTTTCAGCCAACTCGAATCCATTACTTGTTTTGTTGCGGTCGGTATTAAAATGATTTTCCCAAAACCAGGTCATCACTTCCAATAGCTGTTTTTTACTGGAGATTGCTCGGGCTATTTGAGCAAATTGCAGCTTTTGCTCGAGATGTGGCGTCAATTCCTGTACACGCGTTAAATAAGCCTCAAATTCAGCATCATCAATTAACTCAGGATGTAATTGCTTCTGGATAAAGGCCGCAGAGCCAGAATCTCTAATCTCTTTCAACAATTCAGGGGTTGCCCCGAAGGTTATCCGGTTCAGTAATTGAGCAGCACTCACCGATTCGGTCATCACGTTTAAGACCAGCGTTTTATGCGCTTTGTTACCTGCCCAATCCTCAGCAAGCAGTTCAACAGTAACAGTGCCATTACGCGTCAAACCTCTAACGGCAAGACCCCATCGGCCATTTTCACCTAGTTCAAGCTCTTTATTGCTTTCAATAGCCCCCTGCCCTGCATCAATCACGGTCGCTTTTAATGTTTTTACGCCGGTATTGTCGGCAACGCTTCCGAGTAAGGCCAAGCCTTGCTCATCGACTTGATCCTCATCGCTGTGCGATGTAATCATGATAGAAGGCACTTCTTTATCATCGATAATCGAGTATATTTTGGCTATTTCAGACTGATTACCCACCTTATCAAAAGCAATTGCTTTAACTGTTACAAATTGGCCAGCTGTCAACATGGCATCATTTACGTTAAACAACCATTCACCTTTAACCAGTCCAGCCGCTCCGGAGAAAGCACCGGCAACCGGATCAGTTACCAGAATCTCAACCCTGTCGACTTCCTGATTATCAGTCACCCGCATAGCCAGCTGAAAGCCTTTATCAGATAGTTTTGCGTTTCCGGAAGGATTAAAAGCCACAAATACCGGGGGCTTATCATCCAGCTTATCCGAATCATCCTTATCAACAGCAAAGTCTACCCAGCCTTTTTGGGCAATCCACCGGCTATAGTGATGTTTAGCATTACCGAATAAATTGGTCGCCCTGACCACAAACAAGCGACCATCACCCAAACCGGCAGGATCAAAACGCACGACACCCGCACTATCAGTGATTAAAGACGAACGCCAAATTAATCGGCCATCAGACCCTTTTTCAAACAACGTTAGATTTTGCCCTGACATCACCTCTCCGGTTTCAGCTTTATGCAACTTAACCGCGACAGGACCGGCCAATAATTGGAAGGGGCCGGTTTTATCGAGGTCTTTGCTTTCGATCCAGTTGCCGTATGGATTGGCTCTCAGCACATAGCTGGACCCCTGCCCCAAGCCTGTCAAGTCGAAATCAATCTTGCCCTGGGCATCCGTATTTTTTCGTTGAAACCAGCGTAATGACTGATCCGGCATCCGCTCAAAAGCAGTCACTTCTTTATTAGCTAAAGGCTTACCGTCCAGAGCATTCAGCATAGTCACATTTAACAACTGATTACCCACGGTAAAATCAAATTTACCGGTGTTAACGATTAAATTACTGCTTATTGAACGCTGATCAAGTGGCGTCTGAGCCCTCAGAATATATTTACGGCCTTGCCCCAAGCCCGGCAAATGAAACGGAATCCCGCCATTTTGATCCGAGGGGACGCGGGTAAACCAAGATAAACTACCGTCAACCAACTCTTCCATAACGGTAACATCCTGACCGACTAAAGGTTGATTAGTAGCACCGTTAATCACCTTAACCAGCAAATTACCAACTCTGAATTCCATATTGCCAGTCTTGGTTATTTCACCGGAATCCACGGAACCAGAACCAAACAGTTGTTGCGTCCTCAGCACATAAACGCTATCGGTGCCCAAGCCTGGCAAATCCAGCGTTAAATTACCGTTAGCATCGGTTGCCTGGCGACGGAACCATTTCAGACTATTGTCAGCGTCGCGACGAAAGACGGTCACGTCCTGATTACCCAGTGCCGTATTACTGTTGCCGTCAGTCACTGTAATATTGAGTAGCTGATTACCGACCACAAAGGTTGTCAAGCCGCCTTGATTGATCGGAGTGCTGTTTTTCCAGCTGTTATCAAAACTATTTCTGGCTTTAAAGACATAAGCCTGAGTACTACCCAAATCCGGCAGAGCAAAGTCGGCTAAGCCATTACTATCGGTGATGGTGCTGCTGACATGAACATCAGTTCCGTCAGCCAGTACTCTGTGCGCATTAATTTGAGTCGAGGCCATCACGCTGCCGGTTTGACCGTTGACCGCTTTAATCCGTACATTACCGGCTTTAAATGCAAAGTTGCCAGGTTGCTTAATATCAGCGGAATCGACGGTCCGGTTGCCGTGTTTCATGGCCGTGCGCAGCACATAGACGCTATTGCTGCCCAGACCGGGTAAATCCAAGATCAATTGGCCGTTAGCATCGGTTGCCTGGCGACGAAACCATTTCAGACTATTGTCAGCGTCGCGGCGGAAGACGGTCACGTCCTGATTACCCAAAGCCGTATTGCTGATGCCGTCAGTCACGGTCACATTGAGCAACTGGTTACCCACCACAAAGGTCGTCAAGCCGACTTGATTGATCGAAGCGCTGGTTTTCCAGCTGTTATCAAAACTATTTCTGGCTTTAAAGACATAAGCCTGAGCATTGCCTAAATCCGGCAGAGCAAAGTCAGCCAAGCCGCTTTGATCGGTGTTGGTGCTGCTGACAAAAACATCAGTTCCGTCAGCCAGCACTCTGTGCGCATTAATTTGAGTCACGGCCATCACGCTGCCGGTTTGACCATTGACCGCTTTAATCCGGACATTGCCGGCTTTAAACGTAAAATTGCCGGGTTGCTTAATATCACTGGAATCGACGGTCCGATTACCATGCTTCATTGCTGTGCGTAGCACATAGACGCTATCGGTGCCCAAGCCCGGCAAATCCAAACTCAGCTGGCCTGCTGCATCCGTAGTTACGGTTCTGATACCTTTAACACTGCCGGCTGCTTCGCGCCGCAAAACAGTAACGGCCTGATTCACCAAAGCTGTATTGCTGATACCGTCAGTCACCGTCACATTGAGCAACTGGTTACCCACCACAAAGGTCGTCAAGCCCCCTTGATTGATCGAAGCGCTGGTTTTCCAGCTGTTATCAAAACTATTTCTGGCTTTAAAGACATAAGCCTGAGCATTGCCTAAATCCGGCAGAGCAAAATCAGCCAAGCCATTTTGGTCGGAATTGGTGTGGCTGACA
>NZ_JAUSBX010000072.1 GCF_030651835.1 Methylicorpusculum sp.
TATAAAAGGCATGGAACATTAAATTTATTTGCGGCTTTGAATGTGGCAACCGGACAAATCAAGGCACAGACCACGGCGACTAAAACGCGCGAGGACTTTCAAGGCTTTATGGATCTGGTCATGGCGGACGTGCCCGAAGATAAAGAAGTGCATGTCATACTGGACAATTATTGCTCGCATAAGAAAAACGACGCGTGGTTAGAAAAATATCAGGATCGGGTGAAATTTCACTTTACGCCGACTTCAGCCAGTTGGTTAAATCAGATTGAAATAGGGTTTGGAATTTTATCCCGCAAAACACTCAAAGGAGCCAGCTTTACAAGTGCTGAGGAGCTAAAGAGTGCGATTGAGGCCTTTATCGTAAGGCATAATCAGAAGGCTCAACCTTTTAAATGGCGCCGAAGAGAGGTACAGGGTAGTCAGATAAAAAATACAATAGCTAATTTACGCAATTAAACACTAGAGGCAACGCTTGATTAGCCATGCTCACGCCTAGCTCATTCGCATCCGCATCCGCATAGCCTCAGCTGGCGGCGTCGTTATACGAAAAAAGAGCCTAATGAATCGATTTGGCATCCTTATCAAGCGAGTTTTCTGACACTCGCTTCCCGCTCTCACTGGAGTGATCTGGGGAACAATCAATTTAATAGCAACGCGCGTAACAGTCAGTTCGGCGACGGCGTCGCGCATGACGATAGGGTTTTATTAGGCTTGATGGCCTAATGCGTTAGGGTTCTTATGAAAATTCAAAGTCGCATCGCTTGAGGTATTAATGTTTTATTGCGTAAATTATATTGGTCAGCTGCAATATCAGTGCTGACAGGCAATAGTCGATCAAATTCAGCTTTAACCACTTTGTAGCACTCGCAGACTTGATCTTCCAAGCCGGAACGGTTCGTGACGCTAAGATGGCCTCGATGACAACTTATCAAGCCCTTTTGTTGTAATTGCCCCACGGCCTTTGTGATGCTTTCTCTGCGGACACCTAGTTTATGGGCGATGTGCTCCTGGGTCAGGATCAATTCATTTGAGGACTGTCGATCAAGATTTAGAAGCAACCATCGGGATAGTTGCTGGTAAATTGAATGATGGCGATTACAAACCGCATTCTGGCCTATCTGAGTAATCATCGCTTGCGTGAAGCGGAGCAATAATTGGAATAGTATTTGATTGTCGCCATTCCCAGAATGACAGTTGAATGCTTGCAAAAAACGCTGCCGTCGCAATCGATAACTGCCTCCCGGACGACTCACAATGGCTTGATGCGGCAGGGTTCCGCCACCCATGAAAAGACCGAGCCCCACAAAGCCTTCACTACCTACCAGGGCAAGTTCACTCGAAGCGCCGTCTTCAAAAAGGTAAACCTTTGACACGATGCTGGTTGTCGGAAAATAAGCGTAAGGCACTTCTCGTCCCGATTCGTAAATGACTTCACCATAAGCTAACTGAACCCATTCCAGATAAGGTAGTAAGCGATTATAAGTGTCTCTGGGAAGTGCTCCCAAAATCATGTTGTATTTTGAACTCTCAATCTGATTCATCAGTTATCTCCCTGTTTTTACAATCGCCAAAAAATCGTTGGCTTTACTGAAGCAGAAAACCCAACGAGATGATGATCTCAGTTATGACTTTTAACATAAGTAGTCTTAGCCAGTAATTCGTACCACTACTTATGGAGAAACGATTTGCTCTGAGGATGATTGTTTTATTGCAGAAATTAACCGGCGTACCCATGAAAAATGCTTAATACAAGAACCCATTTTGGGTAATAAAGGCTTTCTTTGCTCTGAAGTTTTATGAAAAAATCGGAATTTACTTTGGGATTGGTTTTCTTTTGTAATGAACCTGTCTGATTTCAATTCAAAGATTTATTTATGCCACGTAATTTTGTAACCGCGCATCAAATTCTCGTTCCAGCGATTTGTTTGTCCCTTTCAGCTTGGCAGCATCAGTAAAGGGGGGACAGAAGCGGTTCTGGAAAAAACATCGACTGACTGAAAAAGTTCAGTAACGATACCTCGCCCGGAATGTATCAATGACATTGAGACACCCAGTTGTTTTATTTAGTGTCTAATTGTTGTGTATTTATGGGTCAAGTTTCTCCCTTATTAGTAGGCGGATTGATCCAAACAGCGGTGGGCAACTCGGGTGGCAGAGGGCACTTTCCTTTGAATCGCTTAGGATTGTGTTAATGGCCATTTTTGGCTCAGTTTAATTGGCCATTAACAATTATCTGCTAAGCCCGGACTTCGCCATATACATGGACAGACAGCAAGCCATCAATCTTGGTATTTTCCGCCAATTTCAACAGGAAGGTATCGAATTCGCGTACCTGACTCAATCGCAGTATGTGCATGATAAGTAGTTTCGGCCGACGTTAACGCCAAATGATTAAGCTAGCTAACGAAACCCGGATCGTCTAAAATCCTGCATGGTTGACGCCCTGATTTGTCGATTCCCTATGAGGACACGCAATTGAAATACGGTTTCTGGCAAGCGCTGGCATGGATTATCATTTACTTGGGTCTGGTTCTGCTGCCGACAGTCCTTGCGTTAGGATTTCAAGCGCCGCCGGCGCGGTCATTCGCGGCTGAATTGGGGGCACTATTAGGCTTACTAGCACTTGGTGTTCTGGCGATGCAAGCAGCCGTCTCAGGGCGTCACCGCTGGTTTGCAGTGGGTGCGGGCATGGATAATGTACTGCAATTTCACCGTCAACTCGGCATCTTTGCCCTCCTTTTGGTACTTGCCCATCCGGCCGCGATGTTAATCGCCAATCCAACCAATTTTGTGTTTCTTGATCCGCGCGTCAACCTCATGCGTGCCGGAGCGTTGAATTTCATCATCATCGCAACATTGATTTTGGTGACTAGTTCTCTGCTACGGTTGACATTTCGACTGTCCTACGAGCGATGGCGAGTCATCCACGGCGTGTTATCTATTCTGATCATTATCGGTGGCCTCAGTCATGCATTGCTGGTTAACAGCTACTTCGCGCCGGACTGGAAAAAACTGGTCTTAATGAGCGTGGTCGGGTTAGCACTGTTACTAATTGTTGAATCACGCCTGCTGCGCCCACTCAGAATGCTCCGGAGGCCCTGGAGGGTCATTGAAGTCATCCCAGAACCCGGAAATGCCACGACAATAGTGTTCGAGGCACAAGGCCACGCCGGACTGAAATTCCGCCCCGGCCAGTTCGTATGGCTGACACTCGGCGATTCACCGTTTTCGCTACAACAACATCCTTTTTCTATTAGCTCAAGCGCGACCCATCCCGATAAATTGGCAATTACCGCCAAAGCGCTCGGCGACTTCACCAGTAACTTGAGCGCAGTCCAACCTGGCACCCGCGCCTGGCTGGAAGGACCTTACGGTGTATTCTTTCATGACGCAGCCCGCTCGCGCGGTGCAATCTTCATCGCCGGCGGAGTCGGCATCACGCCAATTATCAGCATGCTGCGTACTTACCGCGATCTAGAGCGCGATTATCCGTTATGGCTGATTTACGCCTGCTCGGATGCTGATTCAATCCTGTTCCGCGATGAATTGAACGAAATGGCAGCCCATTTGCCGCTGACTTTGGTGTATGTTTTGACGAATCCGCCGGAGGATTGGAACGGCGAGACCGGCTACGTCGATGCCGATTTACTCGCTCGCCATCTGCCCGAGGACAACGATTTCATCGAGTATTTTCTATGCGGTCCGCCGCCGATGATGGACAGTGTAGAACCGATTCTGATTGCTCGAGGAGCGGCTCTCAACCGGGTTTATTCGGAACGTTTCAATCTCGTCTAAAGGGGTCGCCGATGTTGCATATTAAAGCCCGCCATTCCGGAACCATTACCGCCGCCCTACTGGTATTCATCGCTCTGGCGTTCGCCGGACTCCGAACAGACACTCTCAGTCCTGGAGAATGGATGGCTATTCCAGCCGATTGGAGTGAAGCTCTCGGCGGCGTTTACCGTAATGTAAAGTGGCCGATGAACAATCTGATAATTTGGACCGGCATTCTCATTTGCCTGTCTCAGTCAGCAGCATTGTCGGGCCTTAATTTGGCGGTCTTCAGCTTGAGCCGCTTGCGTCTCGAAACCGCCGCCGAGAAAGGCAACCGAAATGCCCAGCAGGTTTTGGCACTACGCCGAAATTCCAATTTCACATTAACCGCCATTTTGTGGGGTAATGTCTCCGTTAACGTATTATTAACCCTATTGGCCGATTCGGTATTGTTCGGCTTATCGGCGTTTTTCTTCTCCACAGTCGTCATCACGCTGTTCGGAGAAATAGTACCTCAAGCTTATTTTTCGCGTCACGCACTGCGCGTGGCTGGTTTACTCACGCCTTTATTACGTTTTTATCAGGTTTTGCTGTGGCCGCTGGCTTGGCCATCGGGAAAACTGCTCGATTCCTGGATTGGTCAGGAAAGAATACCCTGGTTCCGGGAACACGAACTTCATCAACTACTTGAGCATCACGCGCGAGAAACCGATACCGAAATTAGCCAAGTCGAAGCCACCGGCGCGATCAATTTTCTGAAACTTGATGACATACCTGTCGGTCAAGAAGGCGAGCCGCTCGATCCGCTCAGCATTATTAGCTTACCGTTTCGAGACGGCCAGCCGGTGTTCCCGGAACTCCAACGCAGCGCAGAAGACCCCTTCCTACGTAAAATAGCCGCCTCCGGAAAAAAATGGGTCGTGCTGGTCGACGATCGTGGTGAACCTCGAAGAGTAATGAGCGCAACGACCTTTATACGCACCGTGCTATTTGCAGATTCTCCATCCGATCCGCAAGCATTTTGCCATCACCCTTTGGTTGTAACCGATTCGACCCGGCCTCTGGGTCATGTACTGCAACGACTCACCATTCGGTCTGAAAAGCCGGGAGACGATGTCATCGACGAGGATCTTATTTTGGTTTGGGAGGATAATCAACGTCGCATCATTACCGGCTCTGACCTGCTCGGACGCTTATTACGCAAAATTGCCCAACCTGCACCGCCGTTGAAAACTTAACGAACGGAGATTCAAATCAAAACGGGAACAATACTTTTCCATCAAAGACCTAGCGCGATAAAAAAATGAACTTATCCCCCCTCGCCAAATCCCGGATAAAGCGTCATCCCGCCATCGATGTACAACGTTGTGCCGACCACGTAATCGGATGCATCGGAGGCAAGCCACACCACCGCACGGGCAATATCGGACGGATCCCCGATGCGTTCGTATGGAATCAGTTTCAGTAAATCGGCTTCCGCCTCGGGGGTTTCCCAGGCGCTACGATTGATCGGTGTTTTGATCGCGCCCGGAGACACGGCATTGACCCTAATCTTGTCATGAGCGACTTCCTGAGCCAGACTCTTCATGAACATCAACAGGCCACCCTTAGAAGCGGCATAATTGACGTGTCCGGCCCAAGGAATAATGTCATGCACCGAAGAATTGCAAATAATCTTGCCGGCCGAACAGGACAATTCCGGCACCACACCTCGGCGAAGAAATTCCTTTACCGCTTCGCGGGCGCACAAAAACTGCCCGGTCAAATTAACCGCCATCACGGTTTCCCATTGAGCCAAGGTCATGTCGACAAACGGCGCATCGAGCTGTATGCCGGCATTATTGACTAAAATATCGAGACTGCCCCAAGTCTCGATGACTCGTTGAAACATCGCAATCACTTGATCTTCTTGGCTGACATCGGCCTGAACCGCAATCGCTTCGCCGCCCAAGGCTTGTATTTGATCCACTAACTTTCCCGCCTCTTCGGCATCGGACCGATAATTGATTGCCACACGCGCACCCGCTTCGGCCAGTGCGACGGCAATCGCCGCGCCAATACCGGAGCTACCTCCAGTCACCAGCGCACGCTGCCCGGCCAATGATTCCTCGATAATAAGCGGCATAGCTGTCTCTCCTATTTTCCTATTGTTTAATGAAAAATTAAGGCAATCTTGTGCCCGGCACTTTAACTTTGGTGACTTCTATGCGCCCCGACTTCAGAAGGTTGGCCTCGTTAGGATGGTCCGTTTTCGAAGTCGTGATGAACAAAGTTCGGTACTCCGGACCGCCCAACATGCAGGCATAAGGCACGCCCAACGGCTTGATGCGGGTCGATATTTTGCCGCCCTGTTCGACCCGGATCACTTCGCCGGTTCCGGGACTGGCCACCCAGATCGCACCTTCGGCATCGAGACAAATGCCGTCCGGCGTTGCCCGCCCCAAATCAGCCCAGACTCGAGCATCATGCAACAAGCCGTCTTCGCCGATCGTGAATGCAGTCAAGCGTGAGGCGAAGGTTTCGGCAACGATCAATATCGAATCGTCCGGCGTGATCACACAACCGTTAGGAAAAAGCAAATCTTCGGCGGCGATCCGGCAACTGCCGTCCGTTTCGACCGCAATCAGATGCGTCTTGGCTTGCGGTGCGCCGCCATGCAAATCGTAGCCGAAGTTTCCGACATAAACGCGGCCGCCGGCTGTCGCGATCATGTCGTTGCAATGAAACGGGGCCAAAGCCGACAGATCCGCATATTGAGTCCAAGCTCGGTCCTTGATTTTATAAACGGCTCGCTCGCTCATCGCTACAACCAAGACCGTTCCGTCAGGCAACCAAGCCAGTCCGCCCGGCAGATCGTCGGTTTCGAGCAGGCACTCGGCCTGTCCGTCTGGCTTCACGGTCATCACGCGCCGCGCATGCTGATCGGTAAACCAGAGTCGGTCGCTACGCCAACGCGGCGCTTCGGGAAAAGCCAGTCCGGTCAACAGAATGTCGGTATCATGTTTCATCGTGTTCGTTCTCCAGCAATGTTAGCCAGTCCGTGATTGAATCGACTATCGTTTCGACCGCTTGCTCGCTGTTGATTAAAAGGATGTCGTCCGTCAATTCCAAGGCTGCAAGTTGACTCGCGAGCAATTCGACGCCCATGAAATGGTCTTGCCGGGACACTAAGCGCCGATGCAGGTTTTCACGGTCACCGATTAAGAAGACAAAACTCACATTTTCCGCAGCGCTGCGCAACATATCGCGGTAGCGCGCCTTGAGCGAGGAACAAGCCAGCACCACCGAAACGCCTTTATCGAGATAATGGGTTATTTCGTTACGCAAGCTATTCAGCCAGGGTCGTCGATCGTCATCATCCAGTGGTTCGCCGCGCCGCATTTTTTCGACATTCGCTTCGGTATGAAACGCGTCGCCTTCGATGAAAAGCCAACCCAAGCGCTCGGCCAGCACCTTACCGGCCGTCGATTTTCCGGAACCGGAAACGCCGCCGATGATTACGACGCGTCCGTCGCGCTGCGGACTTTCGGTCGAAGAGTTCATATTTTGCTCATCAGCTTGACAGCGTAAAAACACGGTAGCCCCACGCAGGAAAATCGAACAACATTTCACCTGCGTTCACTTCAACGATCGGAGTTGGCGACGCTGAATCCAAAAGATCTTGCGGCCTCGACTGATTTTGGTCTTGATGGGGTGGTGATCGTTCAAGACGGCAGCGGCCTGGCTGAGCGGCATAGTTCACGGCAACCCAAGTGACT
Organism: Methylicorpusculum sp.; assembly: GCF_030651835.1. Lineage (GTDB taxonomy): Bacteria > Pseudomonadota > Gammaproteobacteria > Methylococcales > Methylomonadaceae > Methylicorpusculum. Next base: position 7,533 of record NZ_JAUSBX010000072.1, read on the forward strand.
TCCTTACCCGCTTGCCAACGATAAACGATGAAATCCTGCCAAGTCTCGTTGCCGTCTTTGATCGGGTGACATGCCGTCAATGCCCATTCGCCGCTTCTAAAAACCGGTCTTTGCAAGGTTTGCAGCAAATCGCTGTAAAACTCGCTCAAGCGTCGGTCGGCGGTCTCTTCGGGACCCCGGCACAAATGAATCGGAATCTGTACGCTATTTCCAGTCAATTGACCGTCATGGAAAAAACGCAAACCGGGCGACAGAAAAGTGACGATCGCGGCGGCTTCGTGGGCATCCTGCGGAAAAGTCTCCGCAGCGCGCGGTTCGTCGTGATTTTCGAGAAAACGCGCCAGTTTGCTTTGAAAATCGAGACCCGCGACGAGGTGTTCGCGTACCGGGCGCCCGACTCGGTCTCTGAGCCGGTCGTAAAGGCGCTTGTCGTAGGTGTAATCGAAGCCTTGTTGCTGTAGCGTCCATTCGAGATCCCAATAGACTTCGGCCAGCAGCACGAAATCGGGGAAACGCTCGCGCATCGCCGCTATCGCTTTCGGCCAAAACAGCTCTATTCGCTTTCCCCAGGTCCGCTCGAAGACCTCAGGCAAAATCAGCATCGCCATGTCGCAGCGCACGCCGTCGCAGCGTTCGGCTATCGCAAGCAATTCGCCTATCATCGATTCCTGTACCTTCGGATTGCTGTAATCCAACTGCAACGCATCCGGCCAGCCGTTGAAATAAGGATCGCGGCCGTAAGCAAAGACTTGTTTGCCCTGCCGGGTTTCGAGCTTGATATAATTTTGCGGTTCGCGCTCGAGATTTTCTTTCGAACCCTGAATATAAAATTCCGGGTGCTCCCGGACCCAGGGATGGTCCAATGCTGTGTGATTCGGCACGAAATCGAGCATCAGCTTCAGTCCTCGCTCGTTCAGTTTTTTGCGCACGCGTGACAAAGCCTCTTCTCCGCCCAGTTCGTCTGCGGTCTGATACCGCACGACCGCGAAACAGGAGCCGCAAATATCGTCTTCGGACAAGTCGGCCAGACTGGCTTGAAAGCCTTGCTGCCAAGGCTCATGACTTTTGGAAACTTGCGCTCCGGCTTGACCGGTTTGCCAAACGCCCAACAACCATATCCAATCGAAACCTTGCTCGGCAACACCTTGCCATTCGCTGTCAGGCCAGTCGTCGATACCGGCAGTTCGGCCCTGATCGCGGGAAAACCTCCGATGCCGGACCCGTGTATTGATCTGGTAAAGCGATGGATAATGTGAAACCGTCATTTCGTCACCTCGCTAGCTGGGTTGTATTTTCGTCTGTTCCCGCCAATGCTTCGACGACTCCCTGCATACCGCCTTTGAGCAAATCCTCATGATCGAGCGAACCGAATATCGTCAACAGCGTCGCCAAGGTTCCGGTCCAACCGGTTTGATGACTGGCACCCAGACCCGAACCGTCATCGCCATGAAAATATTCATAGAACAACAGATTGTCATGAAAATGAGGATCGCTCTGAAACTTTTCGGCGCCGCCGAAGACCGGCCGCCTGCCGTTTTGATCGGGCAGAAATATATCCATCAGCCGGCATGAAAGTTCCTGGGCGATTTGAAACAGATTGAGCCGGTTGCCTGAACCGGTCGGGCATTCCATCTTAAAATCGTCACCATAATAGGTGTGCATCGCCAGTAAGGCCTGGATGATCAGTAGATTGGCCGGCAGCCAAACCGGACCGCGCCAATTGGAATTGCCGCCGAACATATAGCTATCAGACTCGCCCGGTATGTAAGCGACCGTATGGGTTTGGTCTTGCCAATGAAAATGGTAAGGATGTTCCTGGTGATATTTGGACAGCGAACGAATGCCGTAAGGGCTCAGAAACTCTTGTTCGTCGAGCAAACGGGCCAGCACGCGTCTTAATTTTTCTTCATCTAAGATCGCCAACAAGCGGCGGTCATCGCTGCCGGGCGTTACCGGACAGAAAATCGCTTCGGCCAGATGCTCCTTTCGCTGAACCAGTTTTTCATAGCGGGCCGCGAGCTCAGGCAATTGCGCCAAGGTATCGGCTTCGATCACCGTCACCGCGCATAACGGCAACAAGCCGACCAGTGAACGAACTTTTAAACGTGTCGAGCTTCCGTCCGGAAAACGCAGCACGTCGTAAAAAAAGCCGTCTTCCTCGTCCCACATATCCCGGTGTTCGCAGCCGATATCATGCATCGCCGCGGCGATTTCCAAAAAGTGATCGAGATAAGCAATGACCTTTTGTTGATAGCCGGGATCGTGCTTGCTCAACTCCAGGCCGATCTGAATCATGTTCTGCGCATAGAGCGCCATCCAGGCGGTGCCGTCCGACTGTTCGAGATGCCCGCCGGTCGGCAGATGTTCGCTACGATCGAACACGCCGATATTGTCCAAACCCAAGAAGCCGCCTTGATAAACATCGCCGTCGGGGCCCTTGCGCGTTTCCCACCAATGAAAATTGCGCTCCAAACCGGCAAAGGCGTTCTTCAAAAAGTCGATATCGCCCTCGCCCCGGCGCTCGCGATCGATAAGATAGACCATGCGCACAGCCCAGGCATGGACCGGCGGATTGACGTCGCTGAAATTCCATTCGTAAGCCGGAATCTGGCCGTTCGGATGCAAATAACGTTCGTCAAGAAACAGACTGAGCTGTCCCTTTGCGAAATCGGGATCGACCAGCACCAGTGCCAGCGTATGAAACGCCGAATCCCAAACCGCGTACCACGGATATTCCCATTTATCCGGCATCGAAATGATGTCATGATTTTGCATGTGCCCCCAATCACCGTTGCGGGTAGCCTTACCGTGATGCTCGTCGAGCCAGCGGCCGACATCGAATTCGTAATATTGCTTGGTCCATATCATGCCCACTAGAGCCTGGCGCAACACGAGGCCTTGTTGGCCCGGAAGTTCGCCGGTCAACACCTGATAAAATTCATCCGCTTCTTGGGTTCTTTGCTCGAAGATGGCGTCGAAGTCCTCGAAAGCCGTTTTCGCTTGATCCTTCGATGTTTTACACAGCCGCAATTTGACGGTTTTCGTCTCGCCGGGCCGAACGGTCAACGCATAATCAGCCGCGGCTTTCGTGCCAAGACCTTCCGGATTCACGGCATCCTGCTTGCCCAGCAAGACATAATCGTTGATGCCGTCCTTGACATAGGCGCTATGGTTTTCGCCACCGAACAATAAGCGGTTATTGCTTTCATTATCGACGAACAACCACTCCGGCGCGTCTTCGGCTATTAATTGGTAATCGCCCAATTCCGCGTGACTCGCCGACACCGCGCTCGCACCGTTGCCGCTTTCGTCCCGAGACAATTGCGGCCTAGCTGTTTCATTCGAACCAGCCCAGGTATTACGAAACCACAGCGTCGGCAGCACCCGAAGCGATGCTTCGGCCGGCCCGCGGTTCACTATACTCACGCGGATCAGGATATCCTCGGGGTCTGCCTTCGCATATTCGACGAAGACATCGAAATAACGATCCTCGTCGAAAACACCGGTATCGATCAATTCATATTCGGATTCTACTTTGGAGCGCCCGCCGTTGGTCTCGACCAGATCTTCGTATGGAAATGCGGCCTGCGGATATTTATAGAGATATTTCAGATAGCAATGGTTCGGCGTCGCATCGAGATAGTAATAATATTCCTTGACGTCTTCACCATGATTGCCTTGCGGCCCGGTCAAGCCGAATAGACGTTCTTTAAGTATAGGGTCTTGCCCGTTCCAAAGGGACAGCGCGAAACAAAGTCTCTGGCTATCGTCGCTGATACCGCCCAGACCATCTTCGCCCCATCGATAGGCGCGCGATGTCGACTGCGAATGCGGAAAATAATTCCAGGCGTCACCATTGTCGCTGTAATCTTCACGCACCGTTCCCCATTGCCGTTCGCTGAGATAGGGCCCCCATTTCGCCCAAGCGTTGCCGGCGGATTTTTCGAACGTGTCTTTTTTTGCCATGCTCATCTCTCCGAAAAGTTTATGGTTCAGAAACGTTGTACAGCCTAAAGGGCGAATTCAACCCATAAATGCAACACCCAGCAAATTATCGGTATCAAGTCCCGCCATTTTACAAAATACCTCCCAAGGTGTTTTGTAGTTTAAGGTTTTTCTAGGTCTATGGTTAAGCCCCGCTAAAGCTTTATTGACATGGGCTTGGGTTACTCGATCCAGTGGCTGGAGTTTAGGAAAATATTGCCTCAATAGGCCGTTGTGGTTTTCATTTAAACCGCGCTCCCATGAATGATGACGTATATGTTCGGCATGTGGAAGATGCCGTTGATGAAAAAGTGGTGGAATATAATTCCTACTGAAGTTTCGCAATAATTTCAAAAACGGACTGCCATTATGCTGGGACTGAAGGAATTATCGATAGAGTCTGCGTAACCGGTGGCAAACCCATTAAATAAAACACTGTTCGCTTTAGGCGTTGAACGTTTGGCAGAGGCGTCATCCCAGGGATTACCGGGATCCAGGACACAAGAACAGCAACAGCAACAACAACAGCAACAGAGCTCACCCACTGGTTAGTGTGTGCTGCGCCGATAGGGCCGCCTGACAAATGATTGCTCGATTGGCTATTTCTTCCGAGCCAGGTAGTCATGCTGAATCACCCTAAGGTCGGCATCCAGTTCGTAAACCAGTGTAACAGCGGTGGAGATGTTGAGCTCATTGATCTCCCCACATGCACCCGAGTAACAAATAAGCGCAGCATAAAGTAGTTTTGAAGCAACGCATGCTGATTCAATGCAGCAATTCTCATTTTAAAACCCTACCCGGAGTCAGGAATTGTGCCGTTGAGTCCTTTCAGCATAAACCGCATCAAATGATCCCAGTCATCGAATGGAAGATACTGCATTAAAGCGCGAAGATGTTCAAAAAAAGTC
>NZ_JAUSBX010000077.1 GCF_030651835.1 Methylicorpusculum sp.
TTGGCTCTCGCATGACTTAACGCCGTTTCGCGATGCCTTGCAGGTTTTCTCCGCAAGCTACGAAAACCCGCCCGGCGCTACGGCTATCGGGGACTAAAAATCTTCACTTCGCTGGCGCTCCGTTTCCAAGATTTTCAGCGACTGAACATAGTGACTGCCTGGGATTTGGCGAATCAACCGGTTGACCGGATACAAGCACAGTTTAATATTGTCGTGGCACGCACGGTGATGGAACTGAATGGCATCGCCTGCTTGATGATTGACGATGTTGTTGCGGACAAGCTGCAAATTGTCTGCTCGCGCAGTTTTAAAAGGCGTCTGACTGAAGAGGATGAACTAGCCGAAGCACTGGCCGAATTCTGCAGTCGCGCCGCAGAAAAACTCAGAAATCAGCACTCTGTAACGGGATCGATCAGCGTGTTTATACGCACCAACCCGCATAACGCCCAGGAGCCCTATTACCAGCGTTCGGCCAGTATGATTTTGCCGCAAGCGACACAAGACACCCGCCGTCTTGTCCATGCCGCCAAACAGCTATTGAAATCACTCTTCAAGGCCGGTTACCGCTATCAGAAATGCGGTGTGCAACTGTCAGACATCCGGCCTGCAACACAGCCCGATCAGCAAGATTTGTTTTTATATGACGATCAAAATCCCACAAACAATGCTGCCGTCCTGATGGATACTGTCGATCAGATCAACCGGCGCTTCCATAAAAAAACCATCACCGTTGCTGCGACGGGCCTGGGCCAGCGCTGGCAAGTCAGTATCAACAACAAATCCAGCCGGTACACCACCGAATGGAGCGAGTTGGCCAAAGTCAAATGCGGTTAGCAGACTGTCAGCATTCAATCAAATTAACCGCCAAACCGCCGCGTGATGTTTCCTTGTATTTCGTCTTCATATCCGCACCGGTCTCGCGCATCGTTTTGATCACTTTGTCCAGCGATACAAAATGCGTTCCATCGCCGCGCAAAGCAATGCGCGCGGCATTAATCGCCTTGACCGAACCCATGGCATTGCGCTCGATACAGGGCACTTGGACCAAGCCGCCAACTGGGTCACAAGTCAGACCCAGATTATGTTCCATGCCGATCTCGGCAGCATTTTCAACCTGTTCGGGGCTTCCTCCCAATACTTCAGCCAAGGCACCGGCAGCCATTGAGCAGGCAACACCGACCTCGCCCTGGCAACCCACCTCGGCACCGGAAATCGACGCATTCTCCTTATACAAAATACCGATGGCGGCAGCGGTTAATAAAAACCGGATAACGCCTTCTTCATTGGCGCCTTCGCAGAATTTCCAATAGTAATGCAGCACAGAGGGAATGATGCCCGCTGCTCCATTGGTCGGCGCGGTCACAACCCGGCCACCGGCGGCATTTTCTTCGCTGACCGCCAAGGCAAAAAGGTTAACCCAGTCCAGCGTTCCGACAGGCACACCCGGCGTCTGGTGAGGAATCTGATGCGTCATCTGTTGATATAAATGCGCCGCCCGGCGTTTGACTTTCATGCCGCCGGGCAAGACACCTTCTGCGTGCATGCCCCGATCGACACAAGCTTGCATAACCTGCCAGATGGCCAGCAAATGATTTCTGATCTCTTTCTCACTCAACCATGCCTTTTCATTTTCCCACATCAGCTGACTGATGGATTTTTTATGCCGGGCACATAGTTTAAGCAGCGCATCGGCCGATTTAAAAGGATAAGGCAGACAGGTATCGTCATCAACCAAGCGGTCGCTGGCGGCATTTTCTCCGGTGACAACAAACCCGCCGCCAACCGAATAATAATCCTTTTGCAAAAGCTCATTGCCTCCTGTGTCCATTGCGGTAAAGCGCATACCGTTGGAATGGAAAGGCAACAGTTTTCGATGAAAAACCAGTTGTGTTTTTTCATTGAACGTAATCGACCGACGCTTGAGTAAATTAAGACGACAGGTATGCCGGATCTCTTCGAGTCGGCCCGGAATAATCGATGGATCGATCAAATCCGGGGCCTCACCTTCCAGTCCCATCATGACGGCTTTATCCGTACCATGGCCTTTGCCGGTCGCTCCCAATGACCCATAAAGCGCAATATGGATTGTCTCAACCTGCTCGATAAGGCCGGACTCTTCAAGTTTACGCGCAAACTGCAATGCCGCCCGCATAGGTCCCACCGTATGTGAACTGGAGGGGCCAATTCCGATTTTAAACATATCAAATACGCTTATTGCCATGGTTTGCCTTAAGAGTGGTCCAACAAAACTTAAAATTAAACAACAGACTCACTTTGTCAGCCAGTGTTTTACAAAAACCTGGATAAAGCAAAGCAAAATTTAAACCAGCGAGAGTGATCAATGATTCCTGCCGTTTAATGACGATCCTGACCAGTAATTTCAGTTGCGCGCCTTTACATTTCTCCTCTGCCTACTGATCAGAAAAAATCATCTTCGTTCATTTTTAGCTCAATTGGCAACGACTCTCCCGCTTTGAATTGAGGGTGTAGATAATTGATTTCAAAGGAGACTTAAATACACCCCTATAGCTTTATGCAACATCCCTGTTGTAAAAACGTTTTCAATCAACCGCCTAGACCCACTAAAATTGGAGGGGTGAGCAGAAACTCCCAATTGAACAATAGAACAGAGAGCTAATCCAACAGAATGCCTTATCGTGGTGCATTAATTTTGACCCTCGCTGGCATTTGGCCGGAAGCCGGACATTTTACTGGTATATTGAGAGACGCGATTGAGCCGGAGCCATTAAATAGGCGTCCTATTTGAGAAGGTGCGCTTTTAAAAGACTCAGTAACGAAACACGTAATAGGCCAAAGGATTTACTCATGTTAAACAAATCAAGGAGTATAAGATGACCCAATCAAAAATGTTTTTGTTGTTGGCTATTGCCGTTATGGTAATGGTGTTTTTCAGTTTCGATCTCCAACAGTACCTGACACTGGAAAGCCTGAAGTCGCAACAAGCCGCGGTTGAATCCTATCGCAGCCAATTCCCTGTCAAGGCTGTACTGATCTATTTTTTAATGTATATCACGGTGACCGGGCTTTCACTTCCAGGAGCGACTGTATTAACACTGGCAGGCGGCGCGGTATTCGGCCTTTTTTGGGGAACCGTGATCGTTTCCTTCGCCTCGACTTTAGGCGCCACATTGGCGTTTCTCGCCGCACGATTTTTATTCCGTGACTGGATTAAAGTCCGTTTTGGAGCCAGGCTTGAAGCAATTAATGAAGGCATCAAACGAGACGGCCCCTTCTATCTGTTTACGTTACGGCTGGTACCGTTGTTTCCGTTTTTTATAATCAATCTGGCGATGGGCTTGACTGCGCTTAAAGCCAGAACTTTTTATTGGGTTAGCCAGGCAGGCATGCTGGCCGGAACGCTGGTTTATGTCAATGCAGGCACCCAATTGGCGGCTATCGATTCGCTGGGCAGCATTTTATCGCCCGGCTTGATCGGTTCCTTTATTTTGTTGGGCCTGTTTCCGTTGCTGGCTAAAAAGATCATCGATACCGTGACCAAACGAAAGCTCTACGAAGGCTGGCAAAAACCGGAACGCTTTGATAACAACCTGATTGTCATCGGCGCCGGTTCCGGGGGCTTGGTGACAGCCTACATAGCGGCGGCGGTCAACGCCAAAGTTACATTGATAGAAAAACACACTATGGGCGGTGATTGCCTGAATACCGGCTGCGTCCCTTCAAAAACGCTGATCCGGTCGGCCAAATGGCTGGCGCACCTGAGAAGAGCTCAAGAGTTCGGCTTCAATCAGGTCACTGCCGAATTTGATTTCGCCAATATCATGGACCGGGTGCACGCGATCATCAATACCATTGCACCGCACGATTCCATCGGACGTTATCAAGCTCTGGGTGTTGACGTGATTCAAGGGGAAGCTAAGATCATCACCCCTTGGGAAGTGCAGGTCAAAACGACTGATGGCATTCAAACATTGACCACTCGATCGATCGTCATTGCTGCAGGTGCCCGACCTTTACTGCCACCTATTCCCGGCATGGAACTGATCGAGCCCCTGACCTCGGACACGATCTGGAATCTCAGGGAGCTACCCGGCCGTTTGCTGGTGCTGGGCGGTGGTCCTATAGGCTGTGAACTGGCACAGTGTTTTGCGAGATTCGGCTCCACCGTCATTCAAATTGAACAATTACCGAGACTGATGATCCGGGAAGATGCAGATGTCTCTGAAGCAGTAATGACCCGCTTCAAACAAGAGGGAATCGATGTAAGGGTGGAACATACCGCCGTGGCATTCATGATTGAAAACGGGGAAAAGTTGCTGATCGCCGAGTTCAAAGGTGAGACGGTCAGAATTGCATTTGATCAGGTTTTGATCGCGTTAGGCCGCAGCGCTAACATTAAAGGCTATGGTGTTGACGAATTAGGCATCGGACTGTCGCCCCGCCAAACGATTGCAACCAATCCCTTTCAGGAAACTACATTTCCCAATATTTACGCGGTTGGCGATGTCACAGGTCCATATCAATTTACGCATTTTGCCGCTCATCAAGCCTGGTATGCCGCCGTTAATGCCTTGTTTGGCCAGTTCAAAAAATTTCGCACCGATTATTCGGTGATTCCATGGTCGACGTTTACCGACCCCGAGGTCGCACGCGTGGGTATTAACGAACAAGAGGCCAGCCAGCAAGGCATCGCTTATGAGGTCGTGACCTACGGCATCGATGATCTGGACCGGGCAATTGCGGACGGTGAAGCGCACGGCTTTGTCAAAGTGCTGACCCGGCCCGGCAAAGATCATATTCTCGGCGTCACGATTGTAGGCGAACATGCCGGCGACCTGATCGCTGAATTTGTGCTGGCCATGAAGCATGGCATCGGACTCAATAAAATACTGGGGACCATTCATATTTATCCGACATTGTCCGAAGCGAACAAATACGTAGCCGGCGCATGGAAACGCGCCCATGCGCCAAAAACCCTGTTGCGCTGGGTGGCCCGTTATCATGCCTGGCGGCGTGGCCCGGCTTCTTTGCAAGATTGAAAGACGCGATGCTATTTTATGTTGCTGTCAATCCGTTATCGTAGGACTTGGAGTTGAATGACTAAATGAACACGGTTTTTAATTGCACAATTTTTGCCCATCGCGGCGCCAACCGGCAAGCGCCGGAAAACACTGCGGCCGCGTTTGATAAAGCGCTGAATTATGCCATCGACGGTATAGAAACTGACGTTCAGTTAAGCAGGGACGCCATCCCTGTTCTGTTCCATGATCGTTTTCTGGATAAGCTGGGCCTGCCCGACAAGCGCATCGACGACTATGATTTCGAAGAACTGCAGGCTATGCGTTTTACTCAGGCTCCGGATCATGAAGGCATTATCAGTCTGGAGGCTTTTCTCCACAGATACAGGGGGCGTTGCACTCTGAATATTGAAGTCAAAAACCATGAATGGGAGTCCGTCAGCAGGCAACAACAAAAAATACAGCTCATCCTGGACATCATGGGTGAGTCGGGGGCCGACGATGTGTTTGTATCATCATTCAATCTGCAAAGCCTGGAAATTGCATATCAGTATTCGAGTAAAACACCCCTGTTTTACATTTTGGAAGACCATCATACGGTTGAAGATCTTGACCTCGCAATGGGCAGACAGCCTTTTCTGGCTGGTTTTTGTTTACCGGTTAGAGGGATGACGCAGTCAATGGTCGAATACTTACACGCTCACGGCAAAACGGTCGTGACCTATACCTGTAACAGCGAGGCAGAAATAAAGAAAGCTTTAGATCTGAATGTGGCGATTATGATCACCGATGATCCACAACTCGCCTTGAAACTAAGATTATCAAGACGGGCGATGCTTAAGGGCTAAATACGTAGGCGCAATTTGAGATGATTTGATCAAAACCTCGTCGAAAAATGCCTTTCTACTCTGCGTTAAAGAAAACCCAAAGCGGATTTATCCACAAAATCTGTGGATAACCCTGTCTTTAAACTGTTTCAACACCCGTTAAACCCTTGTAAATACTGAAGTCGGATTAACTTGATCATAATATGGCCGGGTTTTTATATAACCCTATTCACAGAACAAAATCGGATGTGAAAGTAAACTTGTTGTCATCGTCAAAGGTGCTTTGTCAATTTTGATAATGGCGGCGGTGCTTGCGAGAACGTGTTCAACACCAAAAAGTTAAGTTCTTTTAGTCTTTTCGTAGATCCAATGATTTTTCCAGGGTAACTGCTCACTCTGGAAACTCAACTGATCCGGGTGTTTTTTTAAAATTGGCTATCGATTTTTTTCCGGAGAACAAATGGGATTTCAGGACCGCGATTATTACCATCAAAAAAACAAGAAGGTCTACTCGACAAACACATCCGGAAAAATAAGCTCATCGCTTAAATTCCTCTTATCCCCCTTTTTGACGCTTGCCATCCTATGGTACGGTGCCGACCGTCTTCTGGACAAAGTCAAAAACGCAAAAACCGTTCAGCCGGTTTCTGTAATAACGCGTCATCAGTCTCCTGATTTGATTCCCGGAGGCCTTATTTTAAAAACCGATATGCAAGGTCATTTCAGAGGAACAGTGCTGATAAATAATGTCCCCATGCCCTTTTTGATCGACACCGGAGCAACTACGACCTCGATTCCTGCCAGCATGGCAAAGTCAGCAGGACTGCCTTTAGGAAGCTTGGTTACTACTCATACAGCGGGCGGAAGGGTTCTTGATTATCAAACCCGGATAGACACCCTGAAAATGGGTAACGCAGAAATAAGCAATCTTGATGCTCATATTAACCAGCATCTGACCGAGGTATTGATTGGCATGAACACGTTGAAGTATTTTCATATCACTCAAAATGGAAATACGCTAACCTTGGTCGCTTATAACAGAACTGAGGAAATTGCTGAAATTGAAAGCGGATTAGCCTCGGCTTTACCTGAAAACATTGACCCACCTGCTCTTCCCCGCGAAGCCATAAAAACTGAGAAGAAAGTTAAACCCACCTGGAAAAAAACAGTGATCTGCGATGAGCAAAATCATTGTAAAACGACTTACAGTGATCATTGAGCCATTGACTGCCCAACGTTTGAAATTAGAAACCTGAAGAAAAAACTATTAACTCACGCAGTCTAGCCGATGCTCTCAAAGAGAAAAATCACCGGCAACAGTTATTCTGATTATAAAGATGTTGCAACTCTAACTCTTTTTCCCTAGCCGACCGCGTCATTTCGGCAGGGATTGCCGAAATCCAGACTCCATGGATAGCTCGAAGCTTAACCTCCATGGCAGTGGATACCCGTTTCCAGACGAGCATGACGGGTTTATGGATTCAGCTGAAACAGCTTGCTAATCAGGACAGTTATTGAACGTCGCCTTTAAAAAACCGCTTATCTTTTTTCGTCGGATTCTTCACCGATTTCCCATTCTTCAATGGAGACTTCAATGATTTTTCCAGTTGCGGCATCTACTTCCACTTTGGTTTCGACACCCTTTTCGCTCACTATGTCGAATTCGAATGAGGCGCTGCCATCCTTTTCAATTTCATATTCGACTTCTTCAATTTTGCCCGGATAAGCTTTTAAAGCTATCTTAGCGGCATCTTCTTCGGTAATTTTAGCTTTTTGCTTGAATGCCTGGCTTTTTGGATCAGCAACCTCACTTTCAGTTTCTGTTATTTTTCCGGTTACGGCATCGCACATAAATTCCCATTCAAAGCCGTTAGCGTCTTTAACTTCAACCTCATAGAATGGTTTACCGGACACATTCAGCTTTTCAAGTTTTAACACGGTTCCGGTTTTTTCTTTCTTTACCTCAGCCAAACAATCTTCCAAAGCCTGATCACCTGCCACCGACACAGGAATAACAGCATTTAAACTCAATAACATGACACCACTAATGAGCTGTTTTTTCATTTTGAACTCCAATCGATTTAGAATGAGGCATCAGAAATTATTCCCGATTTTCGGGAATTTTAACCCTGTCACTTAAATCAGTCCATTGTTTTTAGCGATCAGTTTGAATTGATCATTATCTTGAGCATTTAATTTGCGCCGAATCGCTGTTTGACAATTGAATACGGTTTTTAAAGAAATAGTCAGTTGATTGGCGATATAGGTTATGGGGAAATCCTCGGCAATCAGGCAAAACACATCAAATTCCCTGGAACTTAGCGCATCAAAAGGTTCCAAAATTTTCTTGATATGCCGCATGGCTAGCTTTTGAGCCACATCGTTATCTATGTAAATAACTCCCTGGTGAACTGCCTTAAAGATATCAGCCACTTCTTGCTGCTCATGCTTAGCCGTCAAAATCCCGCGAGCACCGGCTTGAAGATAATTGACTGCATTGTGAATATTTTCCTGTAAATTGAAAATGATAAATTTATTCGTTTCTTTGTTTTGCTGGGTTTGCAAAAGCTCGAGAATTGAATCGGGGGGCATTAATCCATCGATCCCTACCAAATGAAATGCTGAAAAATCGGCATAGTCTCTAGAAATATGATTAAACCGATACCGTTGAATCTCAAAATCATGACGTTGTAAACAGTCATAACCCGCTAACGGATCATGCTCATACGACAGCAATAACAGATTTAAGCAATTACCACTCATAGTATTATCATTAGCTAGCCAACAAAGATCGCACCGTAAATTGGACCCTATTTCGTTATCATTTTACATCTTGTCAAAGACCGCCCTTCCTGCAATCCCATCATGTTAAAATGTAATCCTAATTAAGGATGGAGTCACTTTAATCCTTCGACTCGTGTTATGCATCTTATATAACACTGGCTTTACAACTTTTTCATGCCCATGACCCTCGACAACATTGATTCAGAAATCACGCCGATAATCACCCCCGCGCCGTCCCATACACCAATGATGCAGCAATATCTGCGTATCAAAGCGGAACATCCGGATACCTTACTTTTTTATCGTATGGGCGACTTTTACGAGCTGTTTTTTGAAGATGCCGCAAAAGCGGCACAATTACTCGATATCACGCTGACCAGCCGCGGCCACTCAGGCGGCACGCCCATTCCAATGGCCGGCATTCCGTATCATGCCGCAGAGGGTTACATTGCCAGATTATTGAAACAATCCGAATCGGTCGCCATCTGCGAACAAATCGGCGACCCGGCAACCTCCAAAGGTCCTGTTGACCGGAAAGTCATGCGTATTATGACCCCCGGCACGGTGACCGATGAAGCCTTGCTGGAAGATCGAAAAGACAATCTGTTAGTCGGGATCCATCTTGACGGGCAGAAATTCGGCATTGCCAGCCTTGATTTGACTAGCGGCCGTTTTATCTTGCAGCAAATAGACAACCTTGATGCCTTTTTAAGTGAAATTGAACGACTCAACCCGGCCGAACTCCTGGTTTCAGAAGATTTCCGGCTACCCGATGCGCTAAAACAGCGGCGCGGCATCTGCAAACGAGCGCCATGGCATTTTGAAATCAACAGTGCGCGCCAGCACGTACTGAAACAATTCAATACCCTCGATCTAAAAGGCTTCGGCTGCGAGAACATGCCGGTCGCAGTTGCCGCCGCCGGTTGTTTATTGCTCTATGTCAAAGAAACTCAACAAACGGCTTTGCCGCATATTCAAGGCGTTCAGGTTGAACATAACAGCGACAGCATCATTCTTGATGCCGCCAGCCGCCGTAACCTTGAACTGGATTATCACCCGTCAGGCCAGCTTCAATTTACTTTGTTCGGTGTGCTGGATAAAACAGTCACAGCCATGGGCAGTCGCTGTCTGCGCCGATGGATTCATCGGCCTTTAAGGCAGCAGGAACGTTTGAAAGCACGGTATAACAGCATTGAATGCTTGATAACAGACCGTTGTTTTCAGACCCTTCAACGTCTACTCAAACAAACCGGCGATATCGAACGCATCAGTTCTAGAATTGCGCTTAAATCGGCACGGCCAAGAGATTTGCTGGTTCTGCGCGATACGCTGACGGTATTGCCCGATTTGCATTCAGTGCTATCGCAAATAGAAGATAACGAAATAGCAAGACTGCAAAACCAGTTAGGCGAACATCCGCAATTACTGGATTTACTCCGTAAATCGGTGGTTGATAATCCACCCGTACTGATACGAGACGGTGGTGTAATCGCTCCCGGTTATCATGTTGAACTGGATGAACTACGCAACTTAAGCCAGCACGCCGATCAATACCTGCTCGATATGGAAGCCCGCGAAAAAGCCGCAACCGGCATCAACACCCTCAAAGTTAACTACAATCGCGTCCACGGTTACTACATCGAAGTGCCGCGCTCTCAAGCGGATAATGTGCCTGCCTACTACTCGCGCAAACAGACGCTGAAAGGTGTTGAACGCTATATCACCGCTGAACTGAAAAGCTTTGAAGACAAGGTGCTCAGTGCCAAGGAAAAATCATTGTCGTTTGAAAAAGCATTGTATGAGCAGCTATTGAATAGCATCGCTGAATCTTTGCTCCCGCTGCAACAGTGTGCAAATGGACTGGCTGAGCTCGATGTACTGGTCAATTTTGCTGAACGCGCCGATACATTGAATCTCGTCAAGCCGGTACTGACGCAAAAATCGGGCATTCAGATAGATAGCGGCCGCCATTTGGTGGTCGAACAAGTATCCGACGTTCCATTTGTCGCCAATGACCTCAACCTGGGCAGTCAACGCAAAATGCTGGTCATTACCGGCCCCAATATGGGCGGTAAATCCACTTATATGCGGCAAACGGCATTGATTGTTTTGATGGCGCATATCGGCTGTTTTGTTCCGGCCAAATCTTTCAGCTGCGGCCCCATCGATAAAATATTTACCCGTATCGGCGCATCGGATGATCTGGCCAGCGGCCGATCGACATTTATGGTGGAAATGTCGGAAACCGCCAATATTTTGCATAACGCCACCGATAAAAGCCTGATCCTGATGGATGAGATTGGCCGGGGCACCAGCACGTTCGACGGCTTGTCGTTAGCTTGGGCCTGCGCCGACTATTTAGCCAAAATCACTAAAGCGTTTACGCTGTTTGCCACGCACTATTTCGAATTGACGGCTTTGGCTGAAGAGCAGAAAACCATTCACAACGTCCACCTGGAAGCGATGGAGCATGGCGATAAGATTATTTTTCTGCATGCGGTTAAAGAGGGACCTGCTAGTCAAAGTTACGGATTACAGGTCGCTTCGCTAGCCGGTGTCCCGGCTGTTGTCATCGATAAAGCCAAACAAAAATTACATCACCTTGAAAATACGGCTTATCTGGAACAGCAAGCCGGAACAGGCAATCATCAACTCGATTTATTTACCGGCAAGGAATATTGCCCGGCCGTTTCGTTGCTGTCTGAACTGGATCCTGATCAGCTGACGCCACGTCAGGCATTGGAATTGCTCTACCGGCTTAAGGGGATGATTTAACGAGAATTGCAGCCGGTTCAACCTTGTTTGGCTGAACCGGCTTTTTCGGATGTTAAGCAGAAAATACGGAATTACTTAGCTTTCTCTTCGCGCAACACTTCCACCAGCTGTTTTGCAGGAAGATATCCGGGGTAAACGCTGCCGTTTTCAGTCACAATCATCGGCGTACCGCGTGCCTCAAAATCAACGCCCAACTGCATGTGGGCATCAACCGGATGAGTACACTCTTTGGCTTCGATGTTTTCGCCTTTTTTCGCTTTGGTCAAAGCCGCATTTCTGTCACTGGCACACCAGACCGATACTGCTTTTTTGTAAGAATCGGTATCTTTTCCTGAACGAGGAAAGAAAAGATATTGAATGGTTATGCCTTCTGCCAGGTATTGATCAATTTCAGAATGCAGCTTCCGGCAATAGCCGCAGTCAATATCGGTAAATATAAAGACTTTATATTTACTTTCTTTGGGCTTAAATACGATCATTTGATCTTCACCCAATTTTGCCAAGGCATTTTTCCGCGTTTGTGACATTTTAACTTCTGTCAAATCGGTTCTTGCCGCCACATCGACCAAACGTCCCTGCAGCAGATATTTACCGTCTTCCGACATGTAAAAGATATTTGCGCCGACCACGACTTCATACAAACCTTTAACTTCAGAAGGCGTGATAGACTCGGGATTGATTGAAGGCATTGATTTTTTCAATGACTCTTTGATAGCGTTTTCATCGGCGCTCACCATGGATGCACTTAATACTGCACCGGTAAGCATTAGGGTTCTGATAAGTTGCTGCATGACTCTTCCAGGTAAGTTAATTTCGGTAATGGACTACTAGAAAAAGTTATCGTTCATAACTTTTTAAGCTGCTACAAAGCAATTTATTGAAACAAGCGTTCCAAGTCTAAAAACATGGCCAAAGCCATGAGGGACAGGAGTAACAGAATGCCCGCTTGTTGAAATACAAGCTGGACTTTTTCGCTGACCGGACTGCCTTTTACGGCTTCAATAGCAAAAAACAGTAAGTGCCCCCCGTCCAGCACAGGAATAGGCAAGAGATTAAGTACCGCCAAACTGATACTTATTTTTGCCAGAAATGACAAAAACTCAACCAAACCTCTCTCGGCAGAAATACCGGCAAATTGGGCAATACTGATAGGTCCGCTCAGATTTTTGACCGATGCGTTGCCGATCAACATATGGCCCATCATTTTTAAAGTCACCTTTGAAAAAAAGACAGTTCTCGATACGGCGGTCTGCATTGCAGGCCAGGGTGATAATGAATGCGTGACCTGCAAAGAAGCAATCAGATCTTCTGGAATCAGTGCTGCAGCGCCAATTTTCCCAACCGCTGCGCCATTTTCTTCAACTTTCTCAGGCGTAATACTCAATTTGAGTTCAACACCTTCTCGTTCGAGAGTCAGCTCTATCGGCGTATCGGGGCGTTCTTTGACATAGTCGACCCATTGCATCCAGTTTTCGATTGACACCTCATTCGCTTTCAATAAGACATCACCGCTTTTCAAGCCTGCCTTCTCTGCAGGTTTACCCTCAAGCACCTTACCGAAAACGGCCTTAATGGGCGGCATCCAGGGTACCAGTCCCAGTTTTTTATAGAGCTGTTCAGGATTTTTTTGTAATTCCTCAGGTATTTGCAACACCTTAGTCTGACGCTCATCCTCTGTACTTTTTACTTCAATACTGAGCCCGTCAGTGGCCGGTTGCGCGGCTGATGAAAATATCATTTCCATCACTTCGCTCCAGGTCTTTACCGTCTCTCCGTTTACAGCAACTATCTCATCTTCCTCGACAAAACCGGCTTGCGCTGCGAGCGTTTCAGGCATTATTTGCCCGACAATCGGACGCAACCCGGTTTCGCCCATCATCAGCACAAACCAAAACAGCGCTATGGCAAGAATGAAATTAAACACCGGACCTGCTGCGACAATCGCGGAGCGGGCGAGAATGGATTGACGGTTAAAAGCAAAGGGTAAGTCTGCAGATGCAACCTCTCCCTCTCTTTCGTCTACCATTTTGACATAACCACCCAGAGGGATGGCCGAAATGACGTATTCTGTTGAATCGGGCGTCTGTTTGTAAGACCACAAGACCTTACCGAACCCGACTGAAAACCTGAGTACTTTAACGCCGGCTTTACGCGCTACCCAGAAATGGCCGAATTCATGAAAGGAGACAAGAATTCCGATGGCAAGGATAAAATAGAATAAAGTATGCATCAACGCGTTCAGTTAGCCAGCGACAAAAGATTTTGCCTGGCTACATCCCGAGCCTGACTGTCTACAGACAGCACTTTTTCCAGAGTATCCGCTTCACTTACCTCAAATGCCTGCATTGTTTTCTCAATGACGACAGGAATATCGGTAAACCGGATCTGTTCATTCAAAAATGCATCTACCGCAATTTCATTGGCAGCATTCAGTACGGCAGGCATGACCCCTCCGGCATTGATGGCTTCAATAGCCAATCTCAGGCACGGAAAGCGATCAAGATCCGGCGCTTCAAAATCCATATGTTTGACATCGAAGATATTAAGAGGCGCCGCGCCTGAATCGAATCGCTCCGGCCAAGCCATGGCATGGGCAATAGGAATCCGCATATCGGGATTACCCATTTGTGCCAGGACAGTTCCATCGACATAATCGACCATGGAGTGAATGACGCTTTGGGGATGAATCACAACTTGTATTTGTTCGGGCTTCATGTTGAACAACAGGCAGGCTTCGATTAACTCTAGCCCTTTATTCATCATGGTCGCCGAATCCACCGATATTTTCCGGCCCATATCCCAGTTTGGATGGGCAACCGCCTGTTCAGGAGTAACGTCTTTGAGCTTGTCCAGAGGCATCGTTCTAAAGGGGCCGCCTGAAGCCGTCAATAGAATACGGCGGACACTTTTAGCGGATTGGCCCGAAACATAATGGGCCGGCATACACTGAAAAATTGCATTATGTTCGCTGTCAATGGGTAACAAGTGCGCGCCGCAATCTCTTACCGCATGCATGAACAGGTCACCGGACATCACCAGTGCTTCCTTATTGGCCAGTAAAACCGTTTTTCCCGCTTTTGCGGCCGCCAGACTGGGTAAAAGACCTGCCGCCCCGACAATGGCCGCCATGACAGAATCAACCTGATCCAGTGTAGCAACGGTTTCCAATGCATCGGCGCCTGACAGAACCTTGATGCCATCAATAGGTGAAGCAGCAATACGTTCTGCAAACAATTTGGCATTGTTTTCGTCGACGACCACAACATACTCGGGCGTGTGCACCAGACATTGTTCGTACAACGTATCGATATTGTTGTTTGCAGTGAGTGCGATGACTTTGTACAAATCCTTATGTCTTGCCGCAACATCCAATGTGCTGACACCGATTGAACCGGTCGCACCGAGAACACAAATGCCTTTCATCAGATTTGACCTCCCATCAGATAAATCCCGGCATAGAAAAAGGGTGCCGCAGCAATAATGCTGTCGATTCTATCCAGAATGCCACCATGTCCAGGCAATAATGAACCACTGTCTTTAAATCCGCCCTGGCGTTTTACGACACTGATAAACAGGTCGCCATAGATAGAGATGAGTACCGTCAAAACTGACAGCAATACGAAATCAGATAGCACAATCAGGTGGAATTCAAAAATTAAACTCACCACTACAGCGCTGACAACAGCACTGGCTAATGCGCCGTAAAAGCCCGCCAATGTTTTACCCGGACTGATGACAGGGGCCAATTTTTTATCGCCGTATTTTTTACCGGTAAAATAAGCTGCGATATCAGCCAGCCAAATCAGAACCAAAAAGTACATGGCCATATCTGCGCCGTAGAAAGCTTTCAAACGATAAAAGAACATCCAGGCAGACAGCAGAATAAACCAGCCGATCAACCCCTTATAGGACAGTTTTACTTTTAGATTTAAAAAGGCCTCCGGCGTATTTCTGATAAGCACCATGACCAACAGCCAAAACAATACCGGAAGAACGACTAACCACTCAATAATGCCGGATTGAGTTCTTATTTCCGGGAAATTGGTTAATTGGGCCGCAAACTCCAGAATGTAGGTCCAGAAATAAATGCCTAGCATCGGTAAAATCAAGCCGACTTGAAACAGTATCCGCCCTGTCCAGCAATTAATGCCTACCAGGGCAGTCCATTCCCAACCCGCCAGCAGAACGATCAGCCCAACCAATAAAACAAAGTAAGGCACCGGCATTAAGTAAACAGCAAGAACAACTAAGGGTATGAGTATAAGAGCTGTCAGGATGCGTTGTTTTAACATTTTTATATTAATTGTTGTTATAAGGTAATTGCTTTATTAAGCACTTGTTCACCGGTATGACCAAACCGGCGTTGACGCGTTTTAAAACTATTAATGGCCTCTTCCAAGGCTTTCTGATTAAAGTCGGGCCAAAGCGTAGGCGTAAAATAAAGTTCGGTGTAAGCCAGTTGCCACAAAAGGAAATTACTGACGCGCTGCTCCCCACCGGTTCTGATAAACAAATCGGGTTCCGGAAGATCGGCTGTGGATAAATGCTGACTGATGCACTGTTCGTCCACATTCTGTATTAACAATTCACCGCCACTGACTTTGCCGGCTATTTTCTGAAAAGCCTGTGACAAATCCCATCGGCCACCGTAATTAGCCGCGACGACCAGGGTCAAACCCGTATTATTTTGAGTTTGAGTTTCACCTTCCGTGATTTTTGTCCGTAATTGCTCTGAAAATGCCACTCTGTCGCCAATAAAACGAACACGCACATTATTTTTATCGAGCTTATTAATTTCTTTTTGTAATGTCGAAATAAACAAACTCATCAGCATCGACACCTCTTCAACCGGCCGGCGCCAATTTTCACTGCTGAATGCAAACAGGGTTAACACCTCGATGTTGTGCCGGGCACAATAATCGACGATGGCCCTGACGGCTTTGACGCCGGCTTTATGCCCCATGGCACGGGGCATCATTCGTTTTTGCGCCCAGCGGCCGTTACCGTCCATAATGATGGCGATATGGCGAGGATTTGACTCTGACGGTAGGGATGTCGATGCATCAGCAGACATATATTTATCCTCTTAGATGGACAATAAATCCGCTTCTTTAACTTCCAGATGTTTCTCAATATCTTTGATGTATTGATCAGTCAATTTTTGGATTTTCTCTTCTGCCGCTCTGGCGTCGTCTTCTGAAATCTTTTTATCTTTTAACGCTTCTTTGATTAAAGAATTTGCATCACGGCGAATATTGCGGATGGCAACGCGTCCATTTTCAGCTTCATGCCTGACCACTTTCACCAAATCGCGGCGGCGTTCTTCCGTCAAAGCCGGTAAAGGCAAACGAATGACCGAACCATTCGTTGAAGGATTCAAGCCCAGATCCGAAGTCATAATGGCTTTTTCTATCGCTTGCACCATGTTTCGTTCCCAGGGAGTCACAGCCAATGTCCGCGCATCTTCTATAGCTATGTTGGCAACCTGAGACAATGGCGTGGGCACGCCATAATAAGAAACACTGATCTGATCCAATAAACTGGGATGAGCTCGTCCCGTTCTTATTTTTGCGAAATCATGGAGCAATGCTTCCACGCTCTTACCCATCCTTTTCGCTGCATCCTGTTGAATATCACTTATCATTCTAAAATCCTCTTTCAACGTTCAATTAGAGAACCGATGTCTTCGCCCTGCATCAGTCTCATCACGGCACCTTGTTCAAATATATTCATAACCCGCATAGGCAGATTATTGTCACGGCATAAAACCAAGGCTGTCGTATCCATTACATTCAACCGCTGATCCAGTGCTTCATCGTATGTCAGTCTTGCATAGAATTGAGCATCTTTGACTTTTTCGGGATCTGCGGAATAAACACCTTTAACTTTGGTCGCCTTAATCATCAGTTGCGCATTGATTTCAATGGCCCTGAGACTGGCTGCCGAGTCCGTCGTAAAAAATGGATTACCGGTTCCGGCAGCAAAAATAACCACGCGACCTTTTTCCAAATGCCTGACTGCTCTGCGGCGAATATAGTCCTCGCAAACCTGGTTGATCTTTAGTGCCGACATCACGCGCACTTGTAAACCTAAAAACTCCAGCGCATCCTGCATAGCCAAAGCATTGATTACCGTGGCCAGCATTCCCATCTGATCACCGGTAACTCGATCCAGCCCTTCAGATGCTTTTTGGGCGCCTCGTAAAATATTTCCGCCGCCAATAACCAAACCGACTTCTATACCTGCTTCACATAACTCCTTTATTTCGGTGGCCAATCGTTTGACAATTTCTGCATCGATGCTGCCGCCCTTCTCGCTCATCAATGCTTCACCGCTTAATTTTAATAAAATTCTTTGGCAGATAAGTTTTGTCATAGTCACATAGGGTGATTAGTCATTTAAGTAAATCCCCGCGCTCACGCGGGGATTGAATTGAATTAAGCGCCTCTAACTTGAGCCATTACTTCTTCAGCAAAATTCTCTTCTTTTTTCTCAATACCTTCGCCGACTTCAAAACGGGTAAAACGAACCACGCTATTGCCTTTTGATTTAAGCAACTGGCCTACCGTTGTTTTATCGTCTTTTACAAAAGGTTGGCCTAACAAAGTAATCTCGGCCAAAAATTTGCTAATACGGCCGCTGATCATTTTTTCAATAATCTCAGCAGGTTTGCCACTTTCAAGCGCTTGTGCCGAGAAAATGTCTTTTTCTTTATTGATTTCGTCCTGAGAAACCTGATCATCCGATACACAAACCGGTTTGCAGGCTGCAACATGCATGGCAATGTCTTTACCTAAGGCATCATCGGCTTTGGCCAATTCTACCAACACGCCGATTTTGCTTCCATGCAGGTAACATGAAGCGCCACCCTCTGCTAATTTGTATGTTTCAAAGCGTCTAATGGTAATATTTTCACCTAATTTGGCGATTAATTCACGACGCACTTCATCCACTGTTTTACCGGATTCCAGCTTCATATCCTGAAGTTGTTCAGGCGTTTCAACGTCTGAAGTCAACAAGGCAGTTGCGATGCTGTTGAGGAAACCGATGAAATCTTCACCCTTGGCAACAAAATCGGTTTCGCAGTTAAGATCGACGATCGCTGCGGTTTTGCCGTCATTTGCGATTTTGGCTCCGATCAGTCCTTCTGCCGCTATACGACCGGATTTTTTATCGGCTTTGGCCAAGCCGGCTTTACGCATGTTTTCGATTGCGAGTTCCAGATCTCCATTTGCCTCAACCAATGCTTTTTTGCATTCCATCATTCCTGAACCGGTTCTCTCCCGCAGTTCTTTAACCATGCCTGCACTAATACTCATTATGACTCTTCCTCAAATTTCTTAACTGTAAAAACGCCTCCCATAAGGAGGCGTTTAAGATGCTGTGTTAACGTAAAATCAGGAATTACACATCAAGACCATGAATTTTATAATTTCCACATCAGACTTGTTTTTCTGCCCAACTCCAGCGTTTAGCAAGCAGTTATATAGCCAGCTAAACGCCGTGTAGTGTTATGAAAAACTGACTGGATTGCGTAAGTTATTTCTTTTCAGGGTTCTTGAATTTTGTGTGCAATTCGCTTAAATCCAAACTTTATTCAGCTGAAGCGGACTCTGACTCTTCAACAAAATCATCTGCTTGTGCTGAAAGATCTAAAATAGCTGTTTTTGCTTCCAGAACTGCATCAGCGACACTTTGGCAATACAGTTTTACTGCACGAATAGAGTCGTCATTTCCGGGAATAACATAATCGATGTCATCGGGAGAATTGTTTGAATCGACAATACCGACGACTGGAATACCCAGTTTTTTGGCTTCACTGATGGCATTTTTTTCATAACCGACATCCATGATGAACAACACATCAGGAATGCCTTTCATGTCTTTGATTCCACCTAAGCTGCGATCCAGTTTTTCCATTTCGCGCTCCATACCCAAAGCTTCCTTTTTGCTGAATTTGTGGTAGAGCGAACCATCCGCTTTCATAGCTTCCAGCTCTTTCAGACGATTGATTGATTTTTTTATCGTTTTGAAGTTGGTGAGCATGCCCCCCAACCAGCGATGATTAACATAGGGCATACCACAGCGCTTTGCCTCTTCGGCGACGGCTTTACGCGCTGCTTTTTTTGTTCCTACAAACAGAATGGTACCTTTATTTGCAGACATTTGACCCAGGTAATTCATTGCGTCATTGAACAGAGGAAGCGTTTTTTCCAAATTGATGATATGGATCTTATTACGGGCCCCGAAAAGATAGTTGGACATCTTGGGATTCCAGTAACGAGTTTGGTGTCCAAAGTGAACACCCGCTTCTAACATTTGACGCATTGACACTGCTGCCATTGATTTTTCTCCTGATTGATTGATCGAAACCTGCGTTTCGAGTTGGGTTACGCCTCCACTTATCCCTCTTGGAAACCTGTTTTGTATTTATGACAAAACAAGCACCCTACCAAGCGTGACGATAAGTGTGAGTATTGGTTAAAAAATGAACTTGCCTTTATACCATAAATTATTTCGTGCAACAATTCGATTTCTGCTAAACTCGCCATTCTCCGGAGCGTTACAAACTATAAACCTCTCAGTTGACTCCATATAGAATGCCGGGTTGCTGAGCATATCCTTATAATTGTCTGTCATTTTCTGTCAATCCATTCATGTCCATCTCAATAAAAACTCCCAGTGAAATTGAAAAAATGCGCGTTGCGGGCAGACTGGCCGCCGAAGTTCTGGAAATGATCGAGCCTTATGTTGTTCCAGGTGTTACAACTAACGAACTGAATCAAATCTGTCATGACTACATCGTTGAACAGCAGATGGCCATCCCTGCCCCACTCAATTACAGGGGTTTCCCAAAATCAATTTGTACTTCCATCAATCACGTTGTTTGTCATGGCATACCCTCAGACAAAAAATTAAAAGAAGGTGACATTGTCAATGTTGACATTACTGTGATCAAAGACGATTACCATGGCGATACCAGCAAAATGTTCTGCGTAGGTAAAGTGAGCCAGCATGCGAAACGCTTGATTTCGATTACTCAGCAAGCGCTTTATTTAGGTACAGAACAAGTCAAGCCGGGCGCTACATTAGGTGATATTGGCCACGCCATTCAAAAATTTGCCGAATCGAATCACTATTCGGTCGTACGCGAATTTTGTGGTCATGGCATAGGCAAAAATTTTCATGAAGAACCCCAGGTGCTTCATTACGGAAAACAGGGTGAAGGCATGACGCTCGAGCCCGGTATGATTTTTACGATAGAACCCATGCTGAATCAGGGTAAGCGTAACGTCAAAGTCCTGTCAGACGGCTGGACAGCCGTCACAAAAGACCGCAGCCTTTCGGCGCAATGGGAGCATACCATTCTGGTAACAGATCAAGGACATGAGGTGCTGACTCTTCGCAAGGAGGAACTGTGACCTGCCCTGACATATCACCTGAGCTATTCAACCAACCGGACTGTATTGCTCGATTCAAACAAATTATAAAAAACAAGAACGCCACACTTAAACAGGACTTCGTTCCCCAAAGCCCTGTTGCGCACTTGCTGATTGAAAAAGCCGATTTTGTCGATCATTTGCTCGTCTGCAGTTGGCTGCATTATCTGACGGCTGCGGCAAAAGATCTGAGCTTAATAGCTGTTGGTGGCTATGGCCGCAAGGAATTATTTCCCTACTCCGATATCGATATCGTCATTCTCCTTCCTCCTGACTCGGCGCCGGACATTCAGGACAGACTGACCATTTTTTGTAATTTTCTCTGGGATATCGGCCTTAAACCTGGCCTGAGTGTTCGAACGGTAGAAGAATGCATACAGGCAGCGAAAGACGATCAGACAGTCATGACGAGCCTGTTGGAAACCCGACTGATTTCCGGCAGCCAAAAGCTTTACGAAAAAGTGCTGGAACCCATTAAAAAGAAAGAAATTTGGCCTTCGGCAGAATTCTTTCCCGCCAAATTGCTTGAACAAGAGCAGCGCTACTTTAAATTCCACGATACCGCTTACAACCTTGAACCCAACATTAAAGAAGGTCCGGGCGGATTGCGCGACATGCAAATTATTGCCTGGGTATTCAAGAGGCATTACAACTCAACCACGCTTAAAGAGCTGATCAAATACGACTTTTTACCCGAATCGGAATACGATGAACTGATCAGTTTACGCAGCACACTCTGGAGCATTCGCTACGCGCTGCAGTTACTGACCGGGCGCGATGAAAACCGCTTGTTGTTTGACTTTCAGCATGACCTGTCGATACAGTTCGGCTTTATTGATGCCAACATCAATCATGGCGTGGAACAGTTCATGCAATACTACTACAAGACGGTTGTCGGTCTGGAACGTCTCAATGAAATGTTGCTGCAATTGTTTAACGAGCGTTTCCTCTGCACAGAAACTACTTACCAGTACATCAACACCCGCGACTCAAAACTGATTGTGATTAACGGTTACCTGGAGGCGGAAAACGAGCAGCTATTCGAGAAAAATCCGCTCGCATTGCTTGAGATTTTCCTTATCTTGCAGCAGAACATTTCCTTAAAAGGAATCAGGGCCAAAACAATCAGGCTTATTCGCAAAAGCCTGCATTTAATAGATGACACGTTCCGGAAAGATAAAAACGCCAATCACTTGTTCATAGAAATATTGCGCCAGCCTCAGGGCATCACCCATGAGCTTCGTCGCATGAACCGTTACGGCGTGCTTGCTGCCTACCTGCCCAGTTTCGCCCATATCGTCGCACGCATGCAGTATGACTTGTTTCATGTCTATACCGTTGATGAACACACCTTGTTTGTGATCAGAAATTTACGCCGATTTTCTCTGGATAAACATATCAACGAACTGCCTTTCTGTAATGATGTTTATCTGATGATCGGCAAGCCGGAATTGCTATACATAGCGGCTTTATTTCACGACATAGCCAAAGGCATGGGCGGCGACCATTCGACCATAGGCGAAGACATTGCAAGAGAATTCTGCATTCAGCATGATCTGTCAAAACACGATATAAAGCTGGTGACCTGGCTGGTCAGAAATCATCTGATCATGTCCATGACGGCCCAACGCAAAGACATCAGCGACCCTGAAATCATCCATGAGTTCGCTCAGTGTGTAGGCAGTATTGAATATTTGAATTATTTATATCTACTGACTGTTGCGGATATCCGGGCTACCAATCCTGAGCTTTGGAATTCATGGAAAGACGCCTTGCTGAAAGAACTCTATAACGCAACCTACAGCGCTTTGCACAGAGGACTGAAAGTTCCGATCAATATCCATGACCGACTTGAAGAAACAAAAAACGAGGCCTTGGAAGAATTGATCAAGCTGGGCTTAACCCGAGAACATGTTTTAGCATCATGGAAACATGCGAGTGATGACTATTTTTTGCGGTATTCGGTTGATGAGATTACCTGGCACACGATAGCCATATCATCCTGCGATGAAAAAGACTTGCCATTAGTCCTGCTGCGTCCTCAAACACAACGAGGCAGCGCCGAAGTATTCGTTTATACCCACAATGAAAACCACATTTTCTCAATCAGCACGGAAACGCTGGATCAGTTGGGCTTGACTATTTTAGATGCGCGGATTGTCACGACTCATGATCAGTATGTACTTAACAGCTTTCAGATCCTGGAGCAAACCGGCGAGCCTATTATCGACCTATACCGAGAAATTCATATTTGCTCTTCATTGCGCAAGAATCTGAAAGAGCACACGATCAACAAACAAAAAAACATACGCCGTCAATCCAGACAAGCCAGACATTTCCCAATACCGACTACAGTATTTTTTCATGAGGACCCGCTGCACAAATGCACCATCCTTGAATTGATTACGACCGATCACGCCGGACTCCTGTCAACTATCGGCCAGATTTTCAATCGCAATGACATACGGTTACACGACGCAAAAATTACGACTATCGGTAGTCGTGCTGAAGATATGTTTTATATCACTGACGACCAAACCAAACCAATCAGAAATATGAAGCAGCTGGCCAAGCTGGAAAATGACATTATCAATAGCTTGCGCTCGATTAATTAATTAAAACACGATCTAATAGAGCCCGCTCTGCTGCCCGTCAATAGACGCAGAGGGCGTGCCTATTTTTACGCAGTATCGCTGAGAACCTGCCTTACGACTGATTTGACTGAAGGAATGGAATCTACCTCCACATTTTTGACTAAGCGGGAATCCAGAAAACTGAGTAACTTATCGTAACCGACCGCCTCGATATTAAAATAACGGACACCGATTTCACATTCATCGCGCGCGATTCTTCGCGAATAAATAACATGACAACACGCACTGATCCCTTCAGAACCATTATTTTCGGCTGATGCCGGCAAAATCAGCCGGACATCCAACTCCATAGGCCTTTTATTATGAATAAAGCATCCGCCCGGAGTAATCAGATTGCGTTGATTCGTACTGCATTTAAATGCGAAACCATCATTGCTCATTTCAAAAGCAACTACTTTAAAGCGAATACCTTCCACATTGGTAATAAAGACTGGCAAATGGATTGAAACTTGGGGGTATATTTTTTTTTCCATAGTAATCTCTAAATCATAACCTTGCTGGTATAACCACTTTAGACTAAAAAAATAATTTTACCAGCAGAAATATGGGTTTAAAGAATAAATATGAAGCTATAGGTTAACAGCAGCGCACACTAAACCCTGCAACGTACCTGCTCACCCGCTCCCATTTTATTCGGTGTCCGTGCTTGATTTCAAAGGACGCATGAAACCGTCCCTGTAGATATCTGCAACATCCCTGTTTCAGAAATCTTTTCAATCAAACACCCACACCATCAATACCATCCGGGCGAGTAGTTACCCAGCAGCAACCTTCCAACAAAGTCAATTGAGGTAATTTATAAACTCTAATGGGGTTTATTCCCAATACAGACCGAAAATTCAGCCTTCAAACCAGTTCTATAGCCTGCTATTTTAGACAATTACAATTTGCCTCCTTGACTTTGCTGGTACACTACGAAAAAATTGCCGGTTGAAATTAAGTTAATGTAAGCATATAACGATAATCTATTAAACTTTCACTTTGGCTTACTGTCGTAAGTACGTCGCCGAAAGAGCATACACCCGAGGTTAATCTATGAGTAAACGTTATTTATCCAGTCTCTGCGGAGGCTTGGCGCTCGTTATTCCATTAGGAGTAAACGCCGCAACTGACCTGCCAGTTTCAAAAAAAGTTGAAATGGGGCCCCAGGAAGAGGTTTGCTCAAATTTTATATCTCCTGAATGGCGCAAAGAACAAACAGTCGACGGCATTAAAATCCAGGCTTCCAACGTCTGCACCCCGGACAATCCTGCCGATATTGCCGCTTTTGTCAAAGGCACCAACAATATTTCCATGGATACACTCATGGAAACGCAATTAGCTGCCGACGCAATAACCAAATCAAACGACGAAGATGGCGATGGCGATCCTGATCACATCATCATAAAACTGGAAATTGTCGAACTAAACGGTCATTCTCCGGACATGACCGATCCCACAACAACTTTTGATATAGCTCCCGGCGTCCAACCTACTTTTTGGGTATTTGCCCCAAAAACCAGAGACATGTCAACGCTGAGTCTTTATGAACCGCAAGCAAATCCGTTATTAAGAGTCCCTTCTCCAACCATTCGGGTTGAACAGGGCGACACAGTCTGGATAGTTGTTGAAAACACCCATTATCTGCCGCACTCGCTTCATCTTCACGGCATTGACCACCCTTTTATGGATCACGGCGGCGGCGGTAATGACGGCGTCGGCCAAACCAGCGAAATGGATATCATGCCTGGCGAAAGCAAGACCTATGTCATTAAACCCCGTCAACCGGGCACTATGTACTATCACTGCCATGTTCAACCTCACGTCCATATCCCCATGGGTTTACAAGGTATTTTTGTCGTTGAAGAAAACCGACCCAACAACTGGGTTCAAACTTTCAACGTAGGAGCCGGACAGGTCCGCAGCCCCTCCGTGGCAGTACTTGAAAAATATCAACGGGAATATGATTTACATTACGAAACAGCCGACAAGGAGTTGCATTCCGACATAGCCAGATCAGCCAATGATCCGCGCATCATAGCTAAACGTTTAAACATGGAATATGACATTACGGACGCAACTGATGATTACTTTATGCTTAATGGCCGCTCATTTCCCTACACGCTGAGAGAGTCTCTAATCGAGATGGGCGTGGGTGAAAAAGTAAAATTAAGAATCATGAATGGCGGAACTGAAACGCTGGCAATGCATATCCACGGCCACAAGCCGACAGCGACACATTATGATGGGGTAGACAATGGCCCGGGTTCTTATATAACCAGAGACGTTCATGGCATCACACCAGCTCAAAGACTTGATCTGGAACTGGATGGTACGGATGACGGACTGCACAGCTTCGGTGAAGGCATTTGGATGTTTCATGACCATGTAGAAAAGGCGTTTACAACAGATGGCGTTGGTGAAGGTGGCGATATCAGTCTGGTTGTCTACAAAGGCTACCTTGATGAAAAAGGCATACCCAAAGCTCACGGCATGAGCCTGGCGCCTTATTTCACCAAAGAGTTCTGGAAAAGAACATACCCCATGTGGCAAGACTACGATTCATGGAAAAGCCTAGGCTTACCTGATTTGAATGCAGACTATAAACCGGGAAAAGTGGCGGTCATGACTGAAGTAGTTGGACCGGGTGGACAACAAATTGCCTCACAAACTGGAAATGAGCCTTCATTTATAGGCCGTTTAGTTTCCGGATTTGTTCTAGGCATCCTGGCTTATTTGCTGTTTGTCTACAGAGAGTTAATTTTCAAATTTGTAGGCGGACTGATAAACAGAACACAATCGTAACTACATCTTTCTATTTAGATCTAGCACAGGAATGTGCTAGATCTTTCAGAAATCATCAACCTTGAGCTTATTGACTAAATAATCGGCTTTCCTCTGGCCAGTTTAGGAAGATCCCCTTCCAACCCCATTGCATGGCGCATGACTTTGTTTTTTGCCGGTTTAATGCGCCCAGCCAAACCCAAGCCAAAATTTCTAATAATTTTTAATGGCAGTATTTTATTACTGAAAATCTGATAAAAAGCATCCATCACCGTCATCATGCGCAGATTTTCCAGCTTACGCGTTTTTTCGTAACGCTTCAGAACCTGGATATCGCCGACAAACTCTCCATTTCTATAGGCATCCAGTACCACTTCGCCTAAAGCTGCCGCATCCAACAAGCCGATATTGACGCCTTGCCCTGCCAAAGGGTTGATCATATGCGCTGCATCACCCACCAACGCGACCCCTTGTTTGACATAATCTTGCGCATGCTGCCTTTTTAACGGAAAGCTGGCCGTACCGATAATAGCTTTCAAGTCACCTAAACATTCCGGAAAAGCCTCTTTCAATTCGATCATCAACTGCGCTTGAGGAAGCGATTTCAATCGCTGAATTTCATCCACCGAGTTGTACCATACCAATGAAGCAAAAGGACCATTCAACGGAAGAAAGGCCTGAGGACCGGACGGCAGAAAACGCTGCCAGGTAATGTCTTGTTGTGGATAATCCGTCTCCACATAAATGACCATCGCATGCTGCTTGTAGTCCCAGCTGGTGACACCCAAACCGACCTTTTGCCGAATTCTGGACTGACCACCATCCGCAGCCACAACAAGTTTTGCGGTTAATTCACGGCCATCGTCAAGCATGATGGTTGAACATTCCACTGAAGCTAAAGGATTGTATTCAATGTTTTTTATGGATGTCGGGCAGATGAGCGTCACATTGGAAAAGTCCTTTAACCGCTCCAGTAAAGCCAGTTGGGTAATTCTATTTTCAACGATAAAACCCAGTTCAGAATAACCAATGTCATCGCTACAAAACTCGGTATCACCCGCAGTCTCCCAAACCCTCATGCGCCGGAATGGGCAATACCGCCTTGAAATGACTCCCTGCCATGCGCCTAATGTCTCCAGAATGCGTTTAGACGCAATACTGAGCGCGGAAACCCTGAGATCGTGAGGCTGATCCTGAGCAAATAACTGAGGCTCCATTTGCTCAATTACCGCAACCGAAAGCGAACTACCGCCCAAGGCACAAGCGACTGCGGCACCCACCATCCCGCCGCCCACAACAATTACATCAAAATTTAATTTCGTCGTCATTTCGTAAAAGAATCCAATTGAAGGTCAAATGTCATTTTACCAGCAATTCCCAGTTTGAACTTTTATGTGGCTTTGTGGGGAGGTGTAAGCCTTGCGAGGAACGCCGTAGACCCATCCATGGGGCTTGACGGCAACATCCCTGCTGCCGACATCCCCGCAAAGCTTACACCGCCCCTTCTTTATCATTAAACTGGGAATTGATGACATTTTACAGCTTAACGGAAAGTGAGTAGATGATTTATACCTACTCCTTCTGAAAACTAGAAGTTTTTTCGATCCAACAGGAGTAATAGTACTTTCAAGGGCTTTTGACGGCACATTGATTAGAAACGGATATTTGAATCTCCGGATGATTATCGGACCATTTTGCCTTGCTGGCGATGAGATTTTCTTCTAATTCAGGTGCGATGTTAATTTGGGCAAATATCCGTTTTTTAGGTTTGTAGCGGGGCTTAATCAGCGCCTCAACTCCTTTTGTTTTCAAGGTTTGTTGATGCGATAAAGCTCTGATTTCACTACTGAAAAAACCCAAAGAAATCTCTCCCTGATTTGCCCCGGATCGATGTATCAAAAGATCACTGACCCCTTTAAGTTTAAACTCATCAAAATTCATCAGAGACTGCTCATAAGTTTCTGCAGCAGGAAAATAAACCAGATAACCATCCGCCTCATCAACATTACGGGGGACTTGTTTTATCTGTTTAGCGTCAATGCCTGTCAACTTTCTCCAGGCTTGAAAAGAAGCCTGATTACTGAAAGGCCCGGCTTCATAACACATATTGGCCTGTTGATAGGCTGAAGCTTCGACCGCTATGTTTTTCTTGGTTTCTGTTACAGCGACTGGGGACGATTGAACTGGCTGAGATCCAGGTACTTGTGGCTGACTACTGGACGCCTTACTTTCTTTAGTCGGCGCTGTGGCCAATTCTTTAATGTCTTTAACCGGTGTTACCAATTTCTGTTCGGAAGATTCAGGTTTTATAGCACTGGATTGGCTGGCATCGAGCTTTACCCTCTTTTCTTTTTCGGCCAGTGCTAATTGGCTTGATGCCTTATCGGCTGTCTTCTCAACAATTATATTTTTATCAGGGGCAACAACCTCTTTAGACAGAAAGGTGAAATCTTTTTGCTGATCAATTTGCATCCATTGCTCTGTCAACTTGACATCAACAGTACCCTTTTGAGGTTTAATCTCACTGACCAGCAATATAGGCTCAAGACCTAATAGCATTTGAGCCTCGGGCTGTGCTTGCCCGGCATAGTGCTGCGGCTGCTGAAACTGCCATGCAAATAAAACAATATTGGCCAATAAAAAAATAAAGGTTAGGATTTTCATCATCATGTTTTCAAAAAAATCCCCAGTCCTCTGAGAACCAAATCAGACACCAAGCTGCTTTGATAACCAAGATAAGCGGCCAGTTTTGCCGCATCGCCTCCGGTCAATAGGATGTGTGGCCGTGTTGCTTGTCTGGAAACAATCTGTTCGATCAAGCCGGCCGCCGCTAAAAATGTACCACTATAAATTCCAGGCAAAGTCGCATCAGATAAACCGACAGGGTAATCCTGGTCATCATAAGGCAATGCCGAGGTGCCTACACAAAGAGACTCTCGCATCATCGTCAAACCGGGACAAATAACTCCGCCAAGATGTACCCCTTGCTCATTCATTAAATCAATTGTTAACGCCGTACCGCAATCAACAACGCATACGGCTTGCCGAGTCATTTGCCTGGCGGCTATTAACCCAAGCCATCGGTCGACACCCAGCTGAGCCGGATTTTTATAGCCATTGCTGACACCCGGACCGTTTGCTGTTGATTCAGCTTCGTAAATGGTAATTGAAGGCCAAAGGCTTTTGGCAATGTGTTTCACCGATTGATTAATCTGCTCTGCACTGACACATGACACGGCCAATTGATTCGGCGCATTTTCAATCGATGACCATTCGGATGCCAGCGATTTTTCGAACTCAGCCTGACTATGTACCAAAGATTTAGGCGGCATCACCTCGCTATCTTTCATGATGGCCCATTTAATCCGGGTATTGCCTATATCAACCAGGATATCCATAGCTCTTGCTGTTAAAACTGATTTCGCCTGAAGCAAAGGATTTAATTTTCCCGTCCTCACCCCGTAATCTAAACAAGCCGTTATCATCGATACCTTCTGCCGTCCCTGTTAACGTTTCATTACCGATAAATACCGTTACATTTTGATCCTTCAGGCAATCATAGCTTCGCCATTCATCAAGGTAAACCTGAATTCCGTTAACACTGAACTGATTTAAAACCGGCAACAGATGATCAAGCAATAATGCGGTGAGATGGTTTCTGGAAACGGGTGATTGACTGACTTTTTCAAGGTCGGTCCATACCTGGTCAATTTTTTGAGCCTGCTTTTCAGGCATATAGAGATTCAGACCGATTCCCGTCACGACACTGATGGGTCCGTTTGATTCGCCGGATACTTCAACCAGAATTCCTCCCAACTTATGACCCTGCCAATAGATATCGTTGGGCCATTTTAAGCCTATGCCATCAATATTCGCCGCCTTCAATGCACGGACTATTGCCACACCGGCAGCCAAGCTCAATCCTGAAATAGCGGAAGGTCCTTCCTGAAAACGCCAGAGTACCGATAGATAGATATTACAACCAAAGGGAGATACCCAGTTGCGCCCTCGCCTGCCACGACCTGCACTCTGATGCTCGGCAAGACAAATTGAACCTGACGGGCTGTCCAATTTGGCTTGCTCAATGAGATAGGTATTGGTCGAAGCCAGCTGGTCATGAACAGTTAAGGTCGAGACCAGGGAATTTACCTGACCTGAAAGTTTAGCCCGAATAGTCGAGGCATCCAATAACTCAATTGGCCTGGTTAATCGATACCCTTTACCTTTAACTGAGATTAATTCAAGACCAACGTCACTCAAACTGCTTAAGTGCTTCCAAATTGCAGTCCGGCTGACACCTAATTCAACCGACAAATTCGAACCCGAGTGAAATTCACCATCGGCAAGAAGATGTAATATCATTTTTTGCATTGCAGACAATAACACTATGATCTACTTTCAAATCCGAAGAAGAATCTCAAACTTTTGGCACTTCTTTACTTTCTCTAATCTGTTGCATTTGCCGTTTGACGATATGCTTGATCAACAACTCTCTATCCTGATCTTTCATATTGATATAATCGACCCCGGCCACATAAGGAAACCCGGACGCGGAATCAGTTTTTGGCTTGCAATAAACGACTTTGGCGTAAGTCACAATAACCGCCATGCAGGAAACCAGGAGCATTTTAATTTCGAGATAATCATCAACATTTAATTTTTCAGTGCAGTCAAAAGCAAGTCCTGATGCGCTCAGGTTAACATTAATGGTATCTTTTTCTTTAAAATCAGCCCCCTGCATCACCAACGCCTGTGCAATCAATTCGACTTTACTGTCAATGATTTTCAGATAATCAGCCACTTCGGGAGAAGTCCTTTCCAAACGAGACATCATGAATCTGGATTCTTGAGACATTATTTCCAAAGCTGCGGACAAAGAGCAATTTCCCAGTACGTTATCGCTAATATGACTGGTTCGATTAACCATTTTTTCATCAATCGGTTTGTAATATAGATTCACTTCATCGTCAATGCGAAAAAAACGTCTTCTCTCTTCTTCATGAGTCATGGTCAGTATCCTAGGTTTATAAATTGCATGGCTTAATCTCTTTTATTATTCCGCTTGAGGGAATAGCTCCCTTGATAAAGAAGGATCATCCTGCATGACGACAATTTCAACCCTTCTGTTCTTGGCTCGGTCTTCCTGTGTTTTGTTTGGTACCAATGGCTTCGTATCAGCATAACCTTCAATCACAAAGCGCGTAGGATCAGTTCCTGTCTGTTGAAACAGGAAATGTGAAACAGTCACTGCCCGGGAAGCCGAGAGCTCCCAGTTGGATCGATAAGCTTGCGTGGAAATTGGAATATCATCTGAGTGCCCGGCCACATGCACTTTTCCAGGCGAATCATTAACGGCTGCAGATATTTTTTTCATGACCGGCTCAAATCCCGCTTTTAATACCGCCGTGCCTGAAGGAAAAGACCCTCTCTCTTCGATACGAATAATAATATTCAGATTGATCGCTTCAACTGAAACCAATCCTTGTTTTATTTCATCTTTCAATGATTCTTTGATTTTTTCGGCTTGCTCTTTGACTTCATCCAGTTTTTTCTCTAACAATTGTTTTTCTGCGTCTTCAAGTTTACTCTCTTCGATAGTCTCAGCTAATGTAGACGAACGCTGTTGCGTCGTTTGCTTCACATCTTCCAATGCCGTTGGCTCAGTTGGGGCCGGAGAAAAATGCTGCGCAATAATGCTGGTTCCCATAGGGATATCGTAAGCAGGTACATCTTTTTGCACCCCGAAGGCATCCTGCATTTCATCGGACATTTTTTTAAACTTCTTGGCATCCATCGTCGCCATCGATAACAGCAGAATAAAAAAACACATCAATAACGACATTAAATCGGCAAAAGTAGCTAACCATAAAGGCGCACCTACCGGAGGACATTTAGGACATTCATCAGCCATATATCACCTTGTTAATCTTCAGCTTTACGCTTTTTATCAGAAATATAGGAATTCAGTAACGCTTCCAGTACTTTGGGATTCATACCTTCCTGTATGCCGGAGATCGTTTCCAGAATCAACTCCCTGTTGGTTTTTTCATAAAGTAAAACTTTTGCCAATTTATCGACCATGGGTAATGCAAAGCAGTTTGCCACCATCGCGCCATAAAGCGTTGTCAGTAAGGCCACCGCCATAGCAGGACCAATAGCGGCAGGATCCGACATATTCGCAAGCATTTGCACCAATCCCACCAAGGTTCCGATCATGCCCATTGCCGGAGCTAAATCGCCAACACCTTTCCACATATCCTGGCCGACTTCATTTCTTGCAACCATTTGACTGATTTCCTGCTCCAGCATTCGCTTGACAAAAGCCGGGTCATGTCCATCGACACAAAGACTGATACCTTTTTTTAGAAACACATTGGTAATGGTTTCCCCTTCCAAAGCCAATAAACCGTTTTTTCTGGCAATGTCGGATAAACGAACCCCTTCTTCTATCAAGGCATTGGGGTCGTCCCGTTTATTTAAAAATGCTTTTGCCAACACGCCGAACGAACGTAAAAAATCCGATAACGGAATTCGCATCAAGGAAACACCAAATGTCCCTCCAAATACTATCAGTAAGGAAGGAACATCGACAAACATCATGACGTCCCCACCCACCAAAATGGCTGCCATTATGATCCCAATGCCAATAATAAAACCTAATAAGGACGCTATATCCATTCTTAACCCCTCATATTTGATGGACAGTAAACTTGATAAAAAGAAACTTTAAAGGCAGAAAGTACTGAACTTACCTGTTGAAAAATCAGGGAAAGACATCTCATCTAATTCCGGACAGGTTGAACGCAGTAACCATTTAATCACCGCCTACCGTAATGATTGATACTCCCATGCCGAAATACTCTTCACTTCTAAGTGAGCCAGGAGTCGATGTTAAACCTGCAAAAACGTGGATTAGTATAGTTCAAATATGTGGAGCTTAATTTCTTTAGACGATTCACCATCCAAACCTGGACCTGACCATGGTTAGCTGAAAGCGGATGTATAGCCGAGGTTTATCGAATTGATATCACGATTAGTATAGGTACGTTTTCATTTCCTTTGTTTCAGACGCTCCTTATTCAATTTCAACCTGAATTCCATTCCCCCCAGGGTAAACGCATTAAAATAATTAATATATCAATATGTTTTATCTGGTTGCTTAGAACGCATCGTCAATTTGGCTCAACTCAAGGCGCCCCTCCCTGGGTCCCGTTAGGCCGCGCCGAGCACTGGCGATTTTGCCGAGAATTGCCCGCTAGGGGAGCGGCAGGGATGCCGCTCGTTTTCGGAGAGCTAGGGATAGCCCATCCGAAAACCCTCGGTGAAATCGTCAGCGCGCAGGATGCAGCGGCCTCCGGGTGTCTTTTCTTTTGGATACTTTTCTTTGGACAAGCAAAGACAAAATCGGCGGGAACGATTTTGAACAGCTTTAG
>NZ_JAUSBX010000079.1 GCF_030651835.1 Methylicorpusculum sp.
TCTATTGATACAAAAAGCGTATCTACTCACCCCTCCAATTATAGAGGGTGTAGGTGGTTGATTGAAAAGGCTTCTGCAACAGGGATGTTGCAGAGAGCTACAGGGACGTATTGATGCGTCCTTTGAAATCAAGCACCTACACCCTTAATTCAAAGCGGGCGAGTAGTTACCAAAAAGCGATTCAAACAATTTAAAGTTAAAAAAGGCAGAGATGAAAGTTGAAAGTACACCGCTGGCTATCGAAAACTTAAGCATGAAACAAGCTAGCGGTGCCATTGCGCTGTTTGTTAAAACACCGGGCTTGTCGGCTGTTAAAACCCGCTTGGCGGCTACGCTCGGAGTCGAGACTGCAGAAACCTTTCATTTAACGGCTGCTCAAGCCGTGACATCGGTCATAATGGATGCCTGTCAACAGTTTCCATTGCAAGGGTACTACGCTGTTGCGGAAGTCGACGCTTTGGATCATTTTTATTGGCAAGTGTTGCCGACGGTCTGGCAGGGGGACGGCGGATTGGGTGAGCGTATGGGGCGGATCTACGAACAGCTTTTACAGCGGCATCCCTATGTGCTTTTAGTAGGGGCGGATATCCCTCAAATGACTAGCCATCAAGTGTGTGATTGTGCTCACTGGTTATCCGGTATTGATTTTTCAAGATTCGCTTTTGGTCCGAGTCTTGATGGGGGATTCTGGCTATTTGGCGGAAATCGACCGCTTCCTCAGACGCTTTGGACCGACATAATTTACAGTCAATCCGATACCGGAGCACAATTTTTAAATGCAATTACCCGTTTTGGTGATATTTTTCATACGGACAGTTTACAAGATGCGGATGAGCCGGTTGATTTAGTCCGGGTTATGACATCACTGGAGGCGCTTCTTAAACCAACACCCGAACAGCAAAAAATGACAAACCTTTTGAAGCAATTAACTTCACCGAATCTGTGAATTCTGGTGTTGCTTGACTTGAATAGTTGGCAACACATACGTATTAGCTATTACAATTCGTAACGTTCAGAAACAATAATAAAAAGAAAGTAAATGGAACCTTACCTGACCGCTTCGTATCACTCGCTTGAGAGGCGCTCTGACAATAAAAATCCGCATTCGTCGGTTTTTAATAGTGTGGTGTGGTTCAGCAACCCGGTTAAAAAAGTGCCGGGCGAACTTAATTAACCCGATAGGGAGATATCCTTTGAATTACTCAAGCAGATTTTTTGTAGAATTCATCAAACTGGCCGGTCCATTCTGGCATTCTGAAAATAAAGCCACTATTCACAAATTGACCCTGGGGCTGATCGTATTTACGATTATGCAGATTGCCATCGCAGTATTGCTGACCGAATGGAGCGCCAATCTGTTCAATACCCTGGACCAGCGTTCCATGTCCGGGTTGACCAAGCAAATCGTGATTATTGCGCTGATCCTTGTTGCAAACGTCATTGTCACTTCAAACCACCTGAAAATGAAACGCCAGTTACAAATTGATTGGCGCAGTTGGCTGACTCAACGCTTGATTGGCGAGTGGATGAATAACGGCCGGCATTATCAGATCACGCACATGGAAGGGCGGCATGACAATCCGGACGGCCGCATTGCCGAAGATATCCGGATAGCCACCGAATATGCGATTGATTTAATCCATTCACTTTTTTATTGCTTGCTGCTGATAGTCAGTTTCACGCAGATACTGTGGACGTTGTCCGGACATATAACGCTTAAATTGGGCAGTCTGGAGTTCTCGGTTTACGGGCATCTGGTCTGGCTGGCAATTATCTATGCCGCGTTTGCTTCAACGCTGGGCTGGGTTATCGGGCGTCCCTTGACTCAAGCCACCGATGCCAGACAAACCGAAGAGGCAAACTTTCGCTTTGGCCTGGTGACGGCGCGCGAGAATTCTATCGCCATTGCGTTGGTTCGGGGAGAAAGTACCGAACGGAACCGTTTTCTGCATCTGTTTAAAGACATCTATCGAGCGTGGCAGCGACAAACCCGTGCCTGGTCCAATATTTTGATGTTCACTTCCGGCTATTCGGTCTTTTCCATGGCTTTTCCCATTCTGATCTCGGCCCCGCGCTATATCGCCGGATTCATTTCATTGGGTGCCTTGGTCCAGTCCGCTCAGGCGTTTCAACAAATGGCCGGCGCCTTATCGTGGCCGGTCGATAACATGGCAAAAGTGGCAGAATGGCGGGCATCGGTAGAGCGGGTTTTAGGCTTGGTCGATGCGCTGGATGACCTGGAAAAAAAGAATAAAGACGAAACGCAACAGCGCATAAGACTGGTCAAATCTGAAGAATCGGTACTTGGTTTCAACCAGGTATGTATCGCTAAACTCAATGGGGAAATGATCATAGGTTGTATCGAAGATCAGGTAAGACAAGGGGAGCACGTTCTTATATCCGGCAATGGCGCAACGGCTGCCAAACTGTTCAAGGCTATAGCCGGTCTTTGGCCCTGGGGTAAAGGCACCATCTATTTACCGGATGATGAGCCCATGTACTTTATGCCGCCAAGACCTTATTTGCCGAGAGGCACGCTGCGTTCGGCAATTTGTTACCCCTATCCGGTGTCGGCTTTTAATCAGGCCGATCTTGAACAGGCGGTCGATGCCGCAGGGCTTAATGACTTACTCGAACAGCTGGATCATGTCGATCAATGGGAAAAAACACTGTCGCGCGAACAAATGCAGCGGTTGGGATTGGTCCGCTTACTTCTGGTTAAGCCCAAGTGGATTTTGGTGCAGGAAGCTTTTGATTCGCTGGATCCCGTAGGCGAGGCAGACATGTTGCGTTTGATAACTGAAAGGTTGCCGGACGCTTCTTTGCTGACCATTATGAACCAGCCGACCGCAGATGCTTTTCACGAACGCCGTTTAACGCTTTAAGCTAAAGTCTCTGATGCCTGAAAATAAGCACAGGAAAAAGCTGCGTGGCGTTAATCTGGGCGGCTGGCTGGTTTTGGAGAAATGGATGACGCCCAGCCTGTTTGAAGGCTTGGAGGCACATGATGAAACTGCCTATTGTGTTGAATTGGGCGAGCGGGCCGGACCTTTACTCAAACAGCACTGGAACAGCTTTATTACCCGGGATGATTTTGCCTGGCTGGCTAAAACCGGCATCAATGCAGTGAGAATTCCTGTCGGGCATTGGCTCTTCGGGCCCGACTATCCCTACCATGCCGCCTACGGGTCCTTGCGTTATCCCTTTGTTCAAGGCGGCATCGACATTCTGGACCAAGCAATGCGATGGGCTGAAGACTTTGCTTTGCATGTTGTGCTGGATTTGCATGCCGCACCGGGTTGTCAGAACGGCTTTGACAACGGAGGCATCCAAGGTGTGTGTGAGTGGCATACGCAACCCGCTTTCATCGATTATGCTCTGACAGTGCTGGAGCGGCTGGCGGAACGATACGCCACCAACCCGGCCCTGCATGCCATTCAGGTTTTGAACGAACCTCGCTGGGATATCGCCACTGAGCTCTTAAAGCAATACAATCAAGACGCCTATCACCGCATCCGAAAATATTGTCAGCCTGAGCATGTGGCGGTCGTAGTTCATGATGGGTTTCGCTCGTACAAAGAATACCAAGACTTCATGAACGAGCCGGAGTATCAAAATGTTGTGTTCGATATTCATCGTTACCAGTGTTTTGTTCAAGACGATATTGATCTGGATATCTATGGTCATATCCAAAAAGCGGCCATTGATTGGAAAAACGAAGCCGACGACATTATTTCCGGCCTGGCTTTGCCGACTTATGTGGGTGAATGGAGTTTGGGATTGGATAAAAAAGTCTTTTCTTTATGGAAGGAGGGGGCTTTTAATCATGCGTTAACAGCGATGGACTCTGTACAAATGACCATTGCCTATCGTGCTTTTTCTGCTGCCCAATTAGTGACTTTTGAAAAATATCTGGGTTGGTTTTTTTGGAGCTACAAAACCGAAACCACCCCGGAATGGTGTTTTCGTGCCTGTGTTGAGCGGGGCTGGCTTCCTGATAAGTTTGCCTGAAGCGGCAGAAGGCCTTACTTTCAATCACCGTAACCCAGGTTGCGAGTTTCTTTTAACACGCTGTTTTCAAACAGTAAAAATTGCTTTAATTTTCGCGGACCGAAATTGTAGATCCACTCATCAATGACCACTTGTTCATAGCTTTCAATTTCTAGCACCCCCCGATTATGCCGTAATCGACTGCCTTCAACACCTAACCGCGTTTCGGCGTAATCCGGTTCCCCGCATTTTTGCAGCACATCGGTTTTATGATCACCTATGCGGATTATCCTGTTGCCGCATCGTAAGGCAAGGGCATCACTAATACCGATCACAAATAGAAAGAGTAATACCGGCAACGTGTAATTTTTCATGGCAGCGACATCAAAGGTTGAAAGAAAAAAATTAGCCTAAAAAAGATAGCAATTCCCAGTTTGATATTTTTAGCGTCATTTTGAGTAGGGAAAAGCCTTTCGAGGAACGCATCAAACCCTCCCTGTTTAGACTTGGCTCAATATAGTTTTTTAGCATCCGCTTATTTTATAAGCCGTATTTTAAACTTCGCCTGAAGAAAGCATAGATAAAATGAAATGGGCTGAATAATCCTATCCAAATTGTTTATCTGTAAAGTGAAAAAACCATTTTCCGCGTTCAACTCATCCATTGCCTCATGTGAATTTCAAATCTTGAAGCTAACCCATTGAACTATAAAAACTACCTGAAAAACCTCTGGTTATCGCTAGAAAATTCCTACTGACAGCACAATATATTGTGCTAGTATATTTTCACAGGCACTACATAAGGTGTATTTACGGATTCAGTCAATTTTCATCTGTAACTTAATATACATCAATATCTTAGGCGGTTTCGCCCCGCTTTAGTGCAAAAAAAAGGATATGTTCGCGTTAATAGTAGGCGTCGCCCCGGCAGGGATTGCCGGGGTCCAGAAGCCATGGATGGCGTTGGGCTTTCACATCCTTGTGACGTGGATTCGCTTACGCGGTCTAACGGCTCCGGCAATCCATGCCGGAATGACGGTGTTGATTTACATTCAACTACTAACGCGAACAGTGCCAAAAAAAACAGTTAATTGCTCAACCAGAAAAGGGAATCAACGAATGACCGCTACACTCCATATTGTTACGCCAAACGATGACGAAATTCCGCTACAAAGTGCTTCGCTGGATATTTGGGACAGCAAGTACCGCCTAAAAACCAAAGACGGCGCAGCCATCGATG
Organism: Methylicorpusculum sp.; assembly: GCF_030651835.1. Lineage (GTDB taxonomy): Bacteria > Pseudomonadota > Gammaproteobacteria > Methylococcales > Methylomonadaceae > Methylicorpusculum. Next base: position 5,230 of record NZ_JAUSBX010000079.1, read on the forward strand.
CCAACATCGATGAAACCTACAAACGCGTTGCCAAAGCCCTGGCCGGTGTCGAGCAAGACAAGGCACTGCAAGAAAAAAACTACAAGGATTTTTTATGGGCGTTGCGCAAAGGTGCAATTCCGGCCGGTAGAATTGTCTCCAATGCCGGAGCGTTGGAACACAAACCCGCCACCTCAACGATCAATTGTACCGTATCCGGCATCATCGAAGATTCTATGGACGATATTCTGTCCAAAGTCCACGAAGCGGGTTTGACGCTGAAAGCCGGTTGCGGCATTGGTTACGAATTTTCTACCTTGCGGCCGAAAGACGCCTATGTATCGGGCGCAGGTGCCTACACGTCCGGGCCGTTGTCGTTCATGGATATCTACGACAAGATGTGTTTCACCGTCTCGTCTGCCGGTGGCCGCCGTGGCGCACAAATGGCTACGTTTGATGTCGCCCATCCTGATGTCGTCGATTTCATCCGGGCCAAACGCGAAGACGGCCGCCTGCGTCAATTTAATCTGTCGCTGCTGATTACCAGCGAATTTGTAGAAGCGGTCAAAAATGATAAACCCTGGGCGTTGTCATTCCCGGTCACCCAGCGTGAAGCCAAAGTCGACAAACTGGATCTGACTGACAGCAGCAAAATCGTTTGGCGCGATTTACCGAACAAAAAGGGTTATGTGGTCAATGACGCTGGTTTGGTGGCTTGCCGCATCAGTAAGGTCATGCCGGCCCGCCGCTTGTGGGACATCATCATGTCTTCCACCTATGATTATGCCGAACCGGGTTTTATCCTGATCGATAAAGTCAACGAAATGAACAACAACTGGTTTTGCGAACATATCCGCGCGACCAATCCTTGCGGCGAGCAACCCCTGCCGCCTTACGGCAGCTGTTTGCTGGGTTCTATCAACCTGACCCGCTTTGTAATGCATCCGTTTGGCAAAGAAGCGCAGTTCGATTGGGACGCCTACCGCAAAACCATCCGCATTTTCACCCGTATGCTGGACAACGTGGTTGAAATTAACGGTCTGCCACTGGAAAAACAACGCAAGGAAATCACCGGTAAACGCCGTCACGGCATGGGCTATCTGGGCCTGGGCTCGACCATTGCGATGCTGGGTATGCGATACGGTGAAGCGGAATCGCTTGCGTTTACCGAACAAGTCACCAAGGAATTGGCGATTGAAGGCTGGAAAGCCGGTCTGGAACTGGCCAAAGAAAAAGGCCCGGCGCCGATCATGAACGAGTTGTTCACCGTCACCGGCGAAATGCTGCATAAACGACCTGAAATGAAACAAGACGGTTATAAAGTGGGTGATCAAATTCCCGGTAAGATCCTGCACGCCAAATACAGCCGTTACATGCAACAACTGGCCAAAGAAGAGCCGAAACTGGTTGCCGAACTGGCCGAAACCGGCTGCCGTTTTACGCATCACAGCTCCATTGCGCCAACCGGCACAATCTCGTTATCGTTAGCCAACAATGCCAGCAACGGCATCGAGCCCAGCTTTGCTCATCATTATTCGCGCAACGTGATTCGGGAAGGGAAAAAATCCAAAGAAAAAATCGACGTATTTTCGTTCGAACTTCTGGCTTACCGTCATTTGGTCAACCCTGAAGCCATGCCTTACAGCGATGATCCAGCCAGGCAACTGCCGGATTATTTTATCTCTGCCGATGAAATCACGCCCAAACAGCATGTCGACATTCAAGCGGCCGCGCAAAAATGGATAGACTCATCCATTTCCAAAACCGCCAACGTGCCTACCGATTTTCCGTATGAAGACTTCAAGTCTATCTACGAATACGCTTACGACCAAGGCCTGAAAGGCTGCACCACGTTCCGGTTCAATCCGGAAGTCTTCCAGGGTGTACTGGTCAAAGAATCCGATCTGGAAAACACGACCTACCAGTTTACGCTGGATGACGGACACGTAGTGGAATACAAAGGCAACGAAGAAGTGGAGTATGACGGCGAAATCCATACCGCCGCCAATTTGTTCGATGCGTTGAAAGAAGGTTACTACGGCAAGTTTTGATTTTCAAAAAAATGTAGGTTGGGTTAGGCGCTAGCCGTAACCCAACACGACGGCATTTAATGTTGGGTTACGCTAACCCAATCTACAGAATACGGAAAACCCATGACCCTACACAAAATCTCTCAAAAAATCGTCAGTTATAAAGTGCTGACCAAAGAAAATACCGAAGCAGCCCAGCCGCAAGAACCCCAGCAATCGGTTGAAAGCATGCATGAAAATGTCGAACGTCCGGAAGTGCTGATCGGCTCCACCTACAAGATCAAAACGCCGCAGTCCGAGCATGCGCTGTACATCACCATCAACGACATTATTCTGAACCAGCATACAGCTCACGAAGAGCGCCGCCCTTACGAGATCTTCATCAACTCCAAAAACATGGAGCATTTCCAGTGGGTACTGGCACTGACCCGGGTTATCTCGGCCGTATTCCGCAAAGGCGGCGATGCGACGTTTTTGGTTGAAGAATTAAAAGCGGTGTTCGATCCCAAAGGCGGCTATTTCAAAAAAGGCGGTGTGTTCATGCCGTCTCTGGTCGCCGAGATCGGCTGTGCCATCGAAACGCACATGAAACACATCGGCATGATCAAGCCGGAAGTCATGACCGACCATCAGAAACAGTTTCTGGCCGACAAACGCCGCGAATTCGAAGCCATGCACGGTGAAACGGAAGGCGAGTCTTTTCCGGAAAAAGCGGTTCTGTGCAGCAAGTGCAGCACCAAGGCCATGGTGTTAATGGACGGATGCATGACGTGTTTGAATTGTGGCGAGTCGAAGTGTGGGTGATGGGGATGCGCGGACGGATGCCATCTCTTTCCGTTTATCATTTTAAAATGGGTGTTATCCGGATTTGGGTAATGACTTGTTAGGGTTTCAGTTTCTATTAGAACTTAAGGAGGGTTTATGATTCAGTGGTTTACAGATGTAGCAGAGCAAGCTGAAACAGGCAGGAAATCTGCTGTTCGTGCTGTTCAAGCCTGGCAGTATTTGATTGCGAAAGCATCAAATAGACAGTTGGTTAGGTACGGTGAGTTGGCTGAACTGATGGGGTATTCAGATAACAGGCCGCTTTCTTATATTCTTGGTCGTATCATGGACTTTTGCGAGATAAATAAAATTCCCCCTTTGACCTTGATTGTCGTTAACGCAGATGGCATTCCAGGTAACGGGTTTACTGCCGAAGATTCTGTAGCCTACAATCGTACTCGCGAAGAAGTTTTTGCTTTCCAATGGTTTAAAATTATTCCTCCAACAGTGGAAGAGTACATGCAAGGGCACCATAAATAAATTCCTAACATTGCGTTCAACCGAAGCGCGGCCATGCAAAATTGGGGTCATGTCATGCAATCACGCATTTGCAACCATTAAAGCGAAATCGGGTTCAGTCGAATAGAACCTCTGATAGATCGTAGGATGGTTTCGCGATAGCAAACCGTCAACCTCAAAGCTATGTTGGATTGCCTACTTCGAATCCACTTTCCGGGTTAGACCTGATTTTAATCAGCAATCAAAAGAGAATTAATAATGAACGAGCATTTTTCGCACGGTAGTGAATCTGTTAAAAATGGAAAGTTGAAGGGAGCAACAGATTCAACTGACTATTTTTACTTCTTCTGCCCAAAATGTCAGGGTAGTGAAATTCTGAGATTACTTGACTATAAGGTCCGTGAAGAGCAAGAAAGTAATCCTTATGATGAATGTAAAGAAATAAAGTCGAAATCTGCAAAAGGATTTACCCTACAAATAAAGCTCAAATGTGAAGTGTGCAAACATTCAGACACCGTAAAAATATCAAATATGGGCTTGCAACGTGGCGATCATTCTAAAATCTTGTAGGTTACATCTTGAAAGGAAAATATTATGATTGTAAGAAACATAAATTTGGTTATTGGATATTTTTTTCTATTCGTTGGATGTATTGGCTGTGTAGCATTTTTAAGTGTTCTTTTTGAAATTAATATTTCAAGATATAGTGCAAGAACACTTTTGTTTCTACCTCTTTTTGAAGAAGCTACCTCATCCATATCAACAACCTCCCCGATTTATTTAGCAATAACAACTGCTATTGGGGCTTATTTGGTAAAAGAATAACCCATAAGGTGGGGAAGAATGCAAACTGGGGTCAAGTCTTGTAATAACGCATTTGCAACCATTAAGGCGGAACCGGGTTCCGACGAATGGAATTTCTGATAGCTCGAAGGACGGTTTCGCGATAGCAAACCGTCAACCTCAAAGCTAGGGTGGATTGCCTGCGGCGAATCCACCATACCGATTTTCCGGAAAAAGCGGTGCTGTGCAACAAATGCAGCACCAAGGCCATGTTGTTATTGGATGGATGGATGACGTGTTTGAATTGTGGGGAGTCTAAGTGTGTTTAATAGTAAACTGCTCAATATATTTATACGATGGACGAGTTAACTACAACCGATTATTTTCGTGACAACATATTGCTGAAAAGGCCTTACCTAAAACTGGAGTGGTGCCAAACCGCGTTATCTCATTCCATTCGCCGGGAAGTTCAAGACGACGGACGGATTCGGCATTGGATATTTGTGCCTGAGCTCAATAAATTCTTGCGGGTCGTCACGCTTGAAGACGGTAAAACCGTCCACAACGCTTTCCCTGATAGGAGATTTAAGCCATGAAACTAAATTACGACAAAAAAACGGACTCTCTTTACATTCATTTAGCGGATCGGCCTTCCGTCGATTCAGACGAAGTGGCCGATGGCGTTGTTTTGGACTTTGATGAAAACGGTGCTTTGGTCGGTATCGATGTCCAGCATGCCAGTCAAAAGGCCGATATTCAGAATTTGTCATTGCTGCATTTGCCATTGAGGGAATTGGATGCCGCTTGATGCTATCGTTGGGCGTCAGAAAGAAAGCTCGTAGGATGGTTTCGCGATAGCAAACCGTCAACCTTAAAGCTTTGGTGATTTGCCTACATCGAATCCACCTACGGGTTTTCCAGAAATGCGGTACTGTGCAACAAATGCAGCACCAAGGCCATGGTGTTAATGGACGGGTGCATGTCGTGTTTGAATTGTGGGGAAGTACTATAAGTCTGCTCTCTTCTCTACCCATCTTGTTCTGCCCAAGAGTTGTGTTAAAATCCTCTTCGCTTGTCCAACACGAGGTAAATGTTATGGAGATTCAATCTCTTACTGTTTCTGAACGTATTATTCTTGCCGAAGCCCTATGGGACAGCATTGTTGCTGATGATTCGGAAATAGAGCTCACAGAAGCTCAGAAAGCGGAACTAGATCGGCGACTCGCATCGTTCGAAATTGATCAGCACGTAGGATCTTCGTGGTCTAATGTTAAAGCTCGAATACTATCTAAGAAATGAAATACAAACTCACGCTTCGGAAAGAAGCAGAGTTTGATATCGAGGAGCAATTCGAATTTTTCGAAGAGAAACGGCTAGGCCTTGGCCATGATTTTCTACTTTGCGTAGAAGAAGCCTTAGATAAACTTCAAAAGAATCCGCTCATTTACCGTAAAATTTACAAAGAACTAAGGCGCACTTCAATAACTCGCTTTCCTCTCCGTGTATTCTATTTAGTTCAAAATCAAAATATCATTGTTACGGCTGTGCTTCATGCGAAGAAAGACCCTACGTCTTGGAGAAACCGCACATAACTGCGTATTGGGAGGTTCGAAATGAGCAAGCTGGATAAAGAAGAGCAGGAAATTCTGGACATATTCGATGCTGGAGATCTCCCGAGATCACTTGATTTCGAGGAAAGTAAGACGCGGCATCAGCAGTATGCACAGGCTATGTTTAAGAAGGATGCACGAATCAATATCAGGCTTTCTTCCAAGGACCTGCGGGGACTCCAGAAGAAGGCACTGGCGGAAGGCATGCCTTATCAGACCCTGATTGCCAGCATTCTCCATAAATATGTGGAAGGTCGCTTGCATGAGGAACTTTAGCTCAACGCCGTCTTTCGGCCTGAAGAAAAATTGGGGTTAAGTCTTGCAATCACGCATTTGCAACCATTAAGGCCGGTAAATGTCAACGTAGTTGTCGCATCAGTTAAAAATTAGTGGACAGTAGTGTCGGTTTTTTTCGCCGCATTATTGTTTGGTTTATCAGGATTTAAACAGACTTCTGGCTGCCAATCCCAGTTTCGGGTGTTACGACT
>NZ_JAUSBX010000081.1 GCF_030651835.1 Methylicorpusculum sp.
AGTCGTAACACCCGAAACTGGGATTGGCAGCCAGAAGTCTGTTTAAATCCTGATAAACCAAACAATAATGCGGCGAAAAAAACCGACACTACTGTCCACTAATTTTTAACTGATGCGACAACTACGTTGACATTTACCGGCATCCGCGGGGATGAACCGGTGCTTATCCAGAGGCCACAAATTATCTAGAGCCGTTCCCCGCATCCGCGGGGATGAACCGTCACCCCTTGCAGGTCAATAAACGCTACACGACCGTTCCCCGCATCCGCGGGGATGAACCTTTTAGTCGTAAATCGGTAGTAATTCCTAAAAACCGTTCCCCGCATCCGCGGGGATGAACCGAAAAAGAAATTAACCCGCAATATCAACCGCAACCGTTCCCCGCATCCGCGGGGATGAACCGAGGCCCCTTGTAGGGCGGATTCGCGATAGCAACCGTTCCCCGCATCCGCGGGGATGAACCGGCTTTAAAGCCAGCGCGATATCCGCCCGCAAATCCGTTCCCCGCATCCGCGGGGATGAACCGCTTTGAAGATCCACCTCCAAGCGGGTTTTATGCCGTTCCCCGCATCCGCGGGGATGAACCGACTACTTAATGGGGAGCGGTTTTTTTATCGAGCCGTTCCCCGCATCCGCGGGGATGAACCGCCCCCATAATGCGCGCGTGTTGGGTTAAAATTCCGTTCCCCGCATCCGCGGGGATGAACCGTTCAGCAACAGCAGCCGGGCGGCGGAACCGAGCCGTTCCCCGCATCCGCGGGGATGAACCGTTAGCCTCGAGGCGTACCGTCATCATTATAAACCGTTCCCCGCATCCGCGGGGATGAACCGCCGGAACAGCTCCTCCCAGGTAGGTTTTAAGCCCGTTCCCCGCATCCGCGGGGATGAACCGGCCGCCAGCTCGCCCTGTAATTCCGCAACCACCCGTTCCCCGCATCCGCGGGGATGAACCGTCGCAGTAGGCGCTGATTGGTCATTGGTGCTTCCGTTCCCCGCATCCGCGGGGATGAACCGACTGATGATTTCTGACACATTGGATTGTTTGACCGTTCCCCGCATCCGCGGGGATGAACCGACGAAACTTCTGATGATCTGCGTTTAACCATGACGTTCCCCGCATCCGCGGGGATGAACCGTAACTGTGACCTTGACTGTTCTATAACCAGGCCCGTTCCCCGCATCCGCGGGGATGAACCGCGTACACCCGATGACTTTATTGTTTGCCCCGTCCGTTCCCCGCATCCGCGGGGATGAACCGTAAGGCAAGGGCACCTCATCAGTACCTTCGTCCCGTTCCCCGCATCCGCGGGGATGAACCGTATTTCTCAGGGCGGGCAATGCCAGGCTCACACCGTTCCCCGCATCCGCGGGGATGAACCGCGCTGGGCCTGGCGATAACTGCCGCCTATGACCCGTTCCCCGCATCCGCGGGGATGATCCTTCAGCATCTAAACTAATGTTTTGCCCCAACGCCAGTTCCCTGCCGCACAGGCAGCTTTGATACGCCGGTGTCGATGTGCAATATATTTCCTGATTAGCAAGCGGCTTTAGCTCAAGCCAGATAAGCCGATATTTCCTGACTGGAAAGCGCATACTGATGGTTAATTTACAAAGGTTCAGTCATGGCTATGATCAGTTACCGGTTTAACCGTTGCTTACATCTCGATATGCCCCCTATGCGGCTTCGTAGTTTCCGACACTATAGGGCCTCGTTCGGGATCTTGGCGGCCAGGGATACTGGAACTGCAAAGTTGGTCAGGAATAAAAAACCACCATGCAGCCAACATCCTCATAAAGATTACTTCACCATTTTCTGATCAAATTGAAATTTTCTGCCAAGCCAACCTCCGCTCGCTCTATAAAGAATGGCATTCTGGGCAGTTCAACCGAACCCTTTATGTTTGCTATTTATCGTGTTCATCCATAAATAATCATGGTTTTTGTTCACCTTCAACCCTCTCCTTTTCACAGATAAGAACCCCACACCACGATAATAATTACCGAACAGGCATTTGCTCATGATCCAATTAACATACCTCAGCACCCAAACCCGGCCCATGATAAAGGATGATCTTATGGATATCCTAACTACGGCCCGACTCAATAATGCCGTCCTTGGTGTTACCGGCATGCTTCTTTACACCGGTAAAAATTTCATACAGGTGTTGGAAGGCGATGAAAAAGTCATAGAGGCATTAACAGCGGATATCAGAAAAGATTCCCGGCACAAAGACATTCACATCGTCGAGAAAAAAAACATTGTTGAACGCGAATACGTTGAATGGACAATGGGCTTTAAAAAAGTGTCCAAGGATGAACTGCTTTTTATACCGGGGCTTAACAAGTTCTATAAAACCGATTTGAGTGGTGATCTAAGCCCTGACAAGGTCGACTTGATCAATAAATTGACTCTTTATTTTCGCAACGAAAGAAAAGAGAAAAATAGTCATGATGAGTTATCTCTTAATGAGGAAGACAAATTTATTTTATTTCTTCATGTGATGATTCGCTTGGCTGTTAAAGCCTTGGCTTTTTTGATGATGCTCACGGTCATCTGGTGCGTGGTTGATGTGGTCATTATCATGTACAAGGAAATACTGAACGAATCCATCATAACGTTGGGTAAATCCGAAATCCTGCATGTATTCGGTGCTTTCATGATCGTTTTGATCGCTGTCGAGATATTCATCAACATTACCTTGTACATCAGAAACGATGTCATACCGGTAAAGATGGTCGTAGCAACTGCACTGATGGCGGTTGCACGTAAAATTATCGTATTCGATTTCACCGAAGTCTCTGCGCTTCATGTGATAGGCACCGGTATATTGGTAGCCGCACTGGGCAGCTGTTATTGGCTGCTTGAGCGAGAATTTAAAGTTAATTCAGAAAGTTAGCAGTTTAAGGATTCCGTCATAAATAACGTCCAGGGATTAGGATTGTGCCGAACCGTTCGATTATCCCCCCTCTTTGAAAACGAGATGCTGGGTAAGCGTTTTTAATAAATCTCCCTCGATCTCCCCTTTTTCAAGGCTATGTTTGCGTTAATAGTTGAAAGTAAATCAACACCGTCATTCCGGCATGGATTGCCGGAATCCAGGTCACAAGGATGTGAAAGCCCAACGCCATCCATGGCTTCTGGACCTCGGCAATCCCTGCCGGGGCGACGCCTACTATTAACGCGAACATAGCCTTTTCAAAGGAGGAAGTTAGTTGTAGCGATATCCTAAATGGCCATCTGCCCGGTTAGGGCTGTCGCCAAACCGACATTGAATAATTACAAAAAATGAATGTCACAAAAGGATTGGACAGAATCGAGTCTTATTGACAACATGCATGACAAAATGACAACAACCCCAATCTAAAACAGAGAGAACCTAGTGTGGATGAAGCCATACGTGAAGTCGTACTGAGCTTAACGGCCAATCTTTCGATGAATGACCGCTACACCGAATTCTTGAGTATTTTTGCCAGAATTACCGGTAATCATGCCTGTGCATTACTGCGGTATCAGGACGGCGTACTGATACCGGTTGCCACACTAGGCCTTGTTCCTAAAGTGCTGAAACTGAATTTTCCACCCGAGCGCCATCCACGTCTGGCTGCCATTTTGCAATCACGGGTACCGGTAAGATTTGCAGCCAACGACTCCAGACCCGACCCTTATGACGGCCTGCTAAGTGGAGATACTGAGGGCAAATTAGGCGTTCATGCCTGCGTAGGCATTGCTCTTTACAATGAAAACACATTATTTGGCGTGCTTTCGGCAGATTCTCAGGAACCGAGCGCCTTTGATCACATCGACGACAGCGTTTTTCGGATTTTTGCTGCGCTGGCAACGGTATCCCTGCGTTATGAAACCTATATCACCCAACTTGAGGTTCTGGCGAAACACCGCGAACTGGTTGCCAACGAACTGGTTAATGAGAATCTTCAACGCAGCAGCCAAACCTTGGGGGAAAGCCCTGCGATGCAGAATTTGAGCCGCGAAATCGACATTGTCTCCGGCTCAGATCTGACTGTTCTTCTTTTGGGTGAAACCGGTGTCGGCAAAGAGGTAATCGCCCGCATCATTCATGCACGCTCGAAAAGAGACGATCAACCGCTGGTTTATCTCAATTGCGCGGCACTTCCCGATTCGTTGGCCGAAAGTGAATTGTTCGGACATGTTAAAGGCGCATTCAACGGCGCGACCAGTGATCGCGCGGGCAAGTTTGAACTGGCCAACGGCGGCACGCTGTTCCTGGATGAAGTCGGCGAATTACCGCTGGCCATTCAGGCTAAATTGTTACGCGTGGTGCAATTTGGAGAAATTCAGAGGGTGGGTTCCGATAAAAGCCATAGAGCGGATGTCAGAATCATTGCCGCAACCAATCGCTTATTAGCTGAAGAAGTCAAGGAAGGCCGTTTTCGGGCCGATCTTTATCATAGGCTCAGTGTTTATCCACTGCATGTGGCGCCTTTGCGAGAACGCATCGTTGATATTGCGGTACTCAGCCGGTTTTTCCTCAATCAGGCCAGAGCGCGCCTGGGTCTGGAACGAATTGATTTAAGCAATGACACGCTCAGGACGCTGGAAAATTACTCCTGGCCAGGTAACGTCAGGGAACTCGAATATGTCATGTTAAGAGCGGTTTTGCGGGCCTCGGCGCTAAGAGGCCGATCGTTAGTGTTACAACCCTCCGATCTGGATATCGGTGCAGAACTTAATAAGGCAATAGCCGATGATAACAGCGGCTTGAACGGTAAATCACTGACTCAGTTAGTGGACGATTATCAGCGGCAAATAATCAGTACAACCTTTACTGAGTCCAGTGAAAACTGGGCCAAAACAGCGCGCAGCCTGGGCATGGACCGAGGAAACCTGCACCGCCTGGTCAAACGTTTGGGAATGAAATGACTGTCCAGACCCAACTGGGGATATGATCAAAAATAACTTCCCGGAATTCGGATTATGCCGAATCACACAATTATTCACCCTCCTATAGTACAGGCTTAACTTATAAGCCGCTTTTTTGGGGTGTAATGTAAAGTTAAGGCCGCTTTCCTGCTTATGATCGATAGCGTACGGACTGCATACACCTGGAGACGTAAACTCGTGATCATCATTGGGGCTACAGGAATTATGGATAGGGTTTACTTAAACTGAGGCAAACCCATTTCATGAGGCTATGTTCGCTTTAGTAGTTGAAACTACGTCAACGCCGTTATTCCGGCATGGATTGCCGGAAACCAAGTCACAAGGAGGTGAAAGTCCAACGCCATCCATGGCTTCTGGACCCCGGCAATCCGTGCCGGGGCGACACCAACTATTAACGCAAACATAGCTTTTAATAATGCACAGATCCCTAATAAATCTGGACATCCTTATAAAAATTGGGAAACTTCAGCTTCGATAAATATATACCATTTAAAGGCTAAGTCATGAATCTACGCGATTTATATTATTTGATTGCGGTCGCTGACCTGCGTAGTTTTGTTCAGGCATCGGAACGCTACTGTATCAGTCAACCGACACTGAGCACTCAGATAAAAAAAATGGAAGAAAGTCTGGGTGTGCAGATTTTTGAGCGCACCAATAAAAAAGTGCTGCCTACCGAATTGGGCGAACAGATCATCGCCTCCGCGCGGCGTATTTTAAAAGAGGTCGACACTATCAAAGAAATTGCCGAAACGGCAAAGGACCCTTTGGCAGGCAATCTTCGTGTCGGCGCCTTTCCAACGCTGTCGACCTATATTTTTCCCCAGTTGGTGCCGCTGATCAAACAGGCATTACCGCGGGTCAGGCTGATTCTGGTCGAGGAAAAAACCGAATTACTGATTCAGCAATTAATAAACGGACAAATGGATGTCGCCTTACTGGCACTGCCGATCGCTGAGGATTTTCTGGAGTCAGTCGCATTGTTTGAGGATGAGTTTTTGTTAGCGGTGTCAACCGATCATCCTCTGGCCGCCAACCATTTTATCAATCAGGGGGATTTATTCGGCCATCCGCTGTTGCTACTGGATGAAGGCCATTGTCTACGCGGTCATGCGCTGCAAATCTGCCAAACGGTAGGAGCAGAGGAAGAACAAGATGTCAGAGCGACCGGGCTTGAAACACTCAGACAAATGGTGCGGGCCGGAACCGGAATTACGTTTATGCCCACTATTGCGGTCCAGGGAAATGATGAAGGTATTTGTTATCTTCCATTTGAAGCCCCCGCCCCTTGCCGAACCATAGGTTTAGTCTGGCGGCGAACCAGCGCCCGTGTGGAGCTTATCCGACAGTTAAGCGAGTTAATCAAAAATGCGATGGCCCTGTGACGCTCCGGTCCAATTGCTAAATCAACCGATCAGGACAACCTTACCTTTTTTAACCTTTCCAATGCCCATTCGTAGTCAAAAATGTCCATGCGTTTTACAAATTCGTCATAGTCATCGCCCAATGTCTCTTTTAACAGTTCGGCAGATTCATTAACCAGACGGCCGGCTCGAACGTTGTCTTCGACAAGGAGCATTTCCAGCTCGTTAAGCTGCTTATTAACCCGCTCAGGATCAATGTGGCTGTTGGCAATCTCTTTTTGAACGCTTTCCTCAGGCAAGGCCCTTATCGTTTGAACCAGTTGAGTCAATTCGTGATCGCACAAGCGCGCCAATTCTATAGATTCATCTACGCTGGCATTTTGGCACAGAACGCTATTCAGCTTAACCGCCGACTTTAAAACACGATTGGCCCCCAAAATAGCAGCTGCCCCGCAAAGACTATGAGTCAATCGGCGCGCCTCCGGGATATCTCCCTGTATCAAACTTACCAGGACATGCTTCATGTCTTGACTATGCTCATCAGCAAACAGATTAAGAAGACGAAGCGTTCCTGGAACATCAACATTCAAGCAATCAGGATTGTCCTCATTTTCCCTTGCTGAATCTGCATTCACAGCCGGGTCCTGCAAGAGATTGACTGACTCGGCAGCGACTTGTCTTCGCTTCTCAGGTGACAGCCAGTGCGACAGCGCCGAATAGAGAACCTCGGGTACAACCGGTTTGGCGATAAAGTCATTCATACCGGCAGCCAGGCAGTTCATCCGGTCTTCTTCAAAAGCATTGGCCGTCATCGCCAGAATAGGCAAATCGGCATAACAGGGTTGAGAACGTATTTTTTGAGTCGCGACCAAACCATCCATCTCAGGCATCTGTACGTCCATCAGAACCAAATCGTAATGATTGGCCTGGATTTTATCCAACGCAATGCGGCCGTTTTCGGCTATATCGACAGACAGCCCCACCTCATGCAATAAATCCAAAGCCACTTCCCTATTGATGGCGTTATCCTCTGCCAGCAATATATGCGCACCTGCGTAATTTTTGGCCAATTGGCCTTCGGCATCCATCGGCATTTCAGATGGGTCAGCGGCCGCCAAACCATTTCCGTGTTGCAGTCTGGCGGTAAACCAAAAGACACTTCCCTGCCCCAAAGTGCTTTCTACTCCGGCCTCGCCACCCATCATTTCGGCCAGCCGCCGGGTAATGGTCAACCCCAGCCCTGTACCGCCGTACCTGCGAGTTGTTGAGGAGTCCGCTTGAGTAAAGATCTCAAAGAGCATAGGCAAATGTTCTTTCGCAATGCCAATGCCGGTATCTTTAACTTCAAATCGTATCAACAACCCTTCGCTGTTCTCATCCAGAAGCTTTGCACATAAGCTGATGGAGCCGGTTTCTGTAAACTTGACGGCATTGGCTGCATAGTTGAGCATGGCCTGCCTTATCCGGGTCAGATCGCCGCGTAACCGGATTGACCGATCATCAACATCCATTTTGAGTGTCAAGCCTTTGGCTTTTGCCTGATCGCTAATTGACGTGCGGATGTGATCGATTACCGAATGCAGTGAAAAATCAACAGAGTCCAGTTCGATCCGACCTGCATCTATCTTTGAAAGATCCAGTATCGCATTGATGATAGCCATTAAATGCTGAGCTGCGGCATCAATCTTATCCATGCGTTCGCACTGCGCCTTCGTCAAATTGCTTTGCCTTAGCAAATAGGTCAGGCCGATGATGGCATTCATGGGTGTTCGGATTTCATGGCTCATATTAGCCAGAAAAACACTTTTGGCTTTATTCGCGGCTTCGGCTGCAATACGAGCCTCGACAAGTTCCTCAGTTCGGATTGCAACCAGTTCTTCCAGATGATGCCGGTGCCGGTCAAGTTCCTCGGCCATCTTTTTTTTCTCGGTAATGTCTTCCTTAATTGCAAGAAAGTGGGTGATTGAGCCGTCTGCCTGGTGAACCGGGGAGATGATGACAAACTCATGATAAGTCTCTCCATTTTTACGTTTACACCTTATTTGACCTCGATAAACCTTACCACTGGTCAGGGAGCTACGCAGTTCTTCGATATCAGTATCTTTCGACAGATCAGACTGCAGCGCAAACAGATTTTGACCCAGCGCCTCGGAAACCTTATAACCAGTAGCATCGGTATAAGCCTTATTGACATACTCGATGATGCCATTAATGTCAGTGATGACAATACTGTTAGGACTCTGTTCAACGGCCAGCGAAAGTTTGCTCAGTTGTTCCTCGACTCGTAGCCGGTAATTGAGCTCCATTTCCCGCAACGCATCTTCAGCTATTTTCTTGCCTGTGATATCGATCATCGCGACATTGCACGTCTCCAATGATTCGTCTACCACCGCTTTAGCATGAACGTAGAGCCGACGTTGACTTAAGCCATCAGGCATTAAAGCCAGATCGCAAGTTTCTGTATTGTGGCGGGTAAACGCGGATGTCAACATGTGGGTAAAGACGGCGCGAGATTCACTGCTGATGAAATCAGCGAAACACCTGCCCACAAAGGATGCACGACTTGAACCCAGCAATTCAGCACTCGTCAGGTTTAACTGGACGATGGTACCCTCGGGAGAAAGCGTAACGTAAGCAATCGGAGCTAAATCGTAGAGACTGGTGTAGCGGTTTAATGCCGCTTCAGCTTCAGCATGAGCGCGGTTTAGTTCGTCGTTCTGCATTTCCAGTTCAATTTGATGGACTTGCAGCTCATGTAACAGCTTTATCGTATCCTGGGAAGCGGGGTATATCGGTCTGGACGCCTTTAAAAGCTCCATCTCCGCTTGCCTGCGGAGTTTTTTGTCACTGCTACTGATTTTCATAAAACTTTCCCCGCTTATCCCACTTTTTTATTGCGACACCTGATTGAACCGTCTGTCAGGTCAGCTTTTTTCTGTTCGTAATTCTTAAGCTTAATTTCAACGCCGGCATGCTTTGATTAACTGACCGGAAATCAACCTACAGGCTGAGTTGATAACGGGCATCGTCAGCTTCCACCAAACTGATTTGAGTTTCAACAATTCGTTTTACTGTGCGCCAAGCCGTTATGAATCATACAGACGATCGATCATGTTTTTAAACCAGCGCGGGCGAATCATTATTACAATCAAAAAAAACACTTCCACTATCGGCAACGGAATTAGGTGCAACACGGTCAAAGCAAGCATGACCAGAATACCGATAAATAACCTTGGGAAAAAAGAAGTTTTCATCATTCTTTACCGTTTTAGTCAGGGTGGCAGATGAGTGGGTGGATAAGCGACAGCACATCCACATTCAACTGCATTGGTGGATGCGGCAGGCGCCTCATCCGCCCTTCAACGCTTTTTCGTTTGCAGGGCCTATGGCGCTTCCCGCAGAATAGTTAAAAAACGCTCCTGATTATAAAGATGCTTCAGCAACAACGTCTTTCCGGCAGGGATTGCCGGAAAGACGATTTATGACTCAGCTGATTGATCTTTACAATCAGGAAAACGCTAAAAGGATAGGGACTGTCAAGTCGTGTTTTTTATAAGCGAGACAACAACTCGGCTTTTTTGGCATTGTATTCATTTTCAGTCACTATGCCTTTGCTCTTCAGGTCAGCCAGTCTTTCCAGTGTTGCAAAAATATCCCCTTCCAGATTTATCGGTTGCGTATTAGCCGATTCATTGTTATGGACCGGTTCAGATTTAGGCTGCACAGGATTATTGTCGATAGAAATCACAGGCAAATTGTTCACATCAACCAAACCATATTGACTGGTAAACGTAATTGAACCGCCTACCGACTGTTGCTGCGAAAAACCACCGATCTGATGATCCAGCGTGTCATAAAGTGTCACATGTCCGTTTGCTTCAATCGCTAACCGGTGAATAGTCGCAAAATAGGCATAACGCACATTGTTCTGCGATCCTGTGCTATTGGGAAACTGAAGACCGGCCGGCCACCAGTTGCCGGAACTGCCGGGCGGAGGTGGAACGAACAAACTGACTGATCCGGCATTTCCAGTGCTGTTTTGTTGCGACTGACCGCCGGAGAAGTTATGTTGCTGCTGATTACCTTGAGTTTGTGACTGGAAACTGCCCGTTTGCAGCAGGTTTGGCTGGCTGGCGACCAGATCGGCCAGTTCCTGACACAATGAGCCGACTGAGTTTTTTAAGTTATTGTTGAACATGTCGCCCAACATGATCATTCCACCACGCATCCATTGCCCTGAGCCGCCAAACTCCGGATGGCTAAACTGCGCCATTGAACCGTTACCGTTGATGACTGATTGCAACAAACTGAACACGGCATCGAAGCTGAAGTTATAGCGTTGAGCAAGATTATTGATTGATTGCCAGCCTTCTGGCGTGAGTTGTGACATTAAACGATTCCAATAAGATATAAATAAAAGCCCTGTAATCTTTTATGTCTAACGTCAAAATTACTTGGGCTAAATAGGGTGCCAGTTTAATCGATTTACCCAAGTGAGCGCATGCTAAATTTATAAAGCACAATCATCGATAGCCCCTATTGTTAGTTGAATCCGCGTTATAAATAGAAAGTTATTGGCGATATCCTTCAGTAATTCTCATTTTGAAGGGAAAAAAAGGCTGAGGGAAGCTTTTTGAGGTTGTCGGCAACAGGGACGTATTGATGCTACCTTTGAAATCAAGCAGCTCTGCCCTTTATTCAAAGCGGGCGGGTAGTTTCCGAGCTTGAATCCTTCTCTCGGTCGTTATTAAAACGCAGGAGGGTGAAGCGCTTCAAAACCATGCACTTTTGCTTTGGGTGTAAAAACAGGCACCGTCCAGGATTCCTGTAGTTGCCCGTTCAAAAATCCGGCCAGCCATAATGCTTGCGAGCGAATCGGTAAAATAAACGCATACAGT
The DNA here is from genome assembly GCF_030651835.1 of Methylicorpusculum sp. Lineage (GTDB taxonomy): Bacteria > Pseudomonadota > Gammaproteobacteria > Methylococcales > Methylomonadaceae > Methylicorpusculum. The sequence continues at coordinate 11,184 of NZ_JAUSBX010000081.1, forward strand.
TTACCATTTGGTAATTCGGCAACATCGCCCAGCGCATAAATAGCGTCGTCACTACTTTGCAGGTATTCATTGACCTTGATGCCCCGGCCAATAGTCAAGCCTGCCATTTCAGCTAACCCGGTACGCGGTTTAAATCCGCATGACACAATCAGTCCATCAAACTCATAGGCGCTATCCGTGTTGACGCAAACATGATGGTCCTGTTTGCCAAGACTTTTAATCGCCTGATTAAATCGAACTTCGATACCCGTAGTTTGAAGCACATCCAGTAATCTTGCCGAATCCTCAACATCCAGCTGCCGCTCCATTAACCTGTCCATCGCATGAAACAAAGTGACTTTATCGCCGGCCACGGCCAAATCGGAAGCCACTTCGCAACCGATCAAACCGCCGCCGATAATCGCCCAGTGAGGCGCGCTGTTTTGTTGCTGCACGTTTTGACGAAAGCTGCGCAATTGTTTTAAATCAGTCAGGCTGTTCAAGCTAAAAAACAGGTCTTTGTAGGGTAAGTACGGCGGCGGTATAAAAGCAGCTGATCCTGTAGCAATGATCAGTTTGTCGTAAGCCAGTGTCTGGCTTTGCCCCTGCCGGTTAAAAGACAGGCTTTTACTCGCAGAGTTGATATCATAAACATCAGCATCGCTAATGACGGCAATACCGCTTTCACGTATTTTTTCGAAACTTTTCAGAACAATCGTCTGCTCAATGTCGGCTTTGGTAAAGCCGCGGGAGAGCATTGGCCTGGAGTAATACCCGTCATTTTCCCGGGTGATCAGGGTTATGGCTTCGTCTGCGTTTAACGCGCGGTATTTTTCCGCAAAACTAACACCTGCTATACCCGAACCAATGATTACAACGGCCATGATGCTCTCCTGTGAACGTTAACCCAGCGGAAAAAAATCAACTTTTGAAGCACCACAGACAGGACAACACCAATCCTCAGGCACGTCTTTCCATAAGGTACCCGGAGGTATACCTGAATCAGGATCACCCTCAGCCTCGTCATAGATATGTTCGCAAATTCCACATTCGTATTTTTTATAGTCGGTCATAACCATTCCTCTTGCTTCAAATCGAGTTTAAATTAACAGGTCTTGATCAAACCTGATTAAAAAGATGCTTCAGCAACAACGTCTTTCCGGCAGAGCCTGCCCCGGTCAGGGAATGCCGAGATGACGATTTTTGAATGAGCTGATTGATCTTTATAATCAGGTGATCAAATGCGAGCATTATTGTGACTCTCATTATAAAGCGCTGCAATCAAATTGGCCTGATACACCATGCCTACCAGCCGTTTTTCGTTATTGACAATGGGTATCTGCCGATAGCCCTGATTGGCCATCAACGGCACCAGTTCGGCGATATGCGTGTTTTCAGGAAGGACGCTAACAGTGCTGGTCATAATATGACCGACCGATTCCGGCTTGCTGGTCGATACATCCGGGGTGCGGCGTATGAAGGCTCGAAATTTATCTTGAAATGTTTCATTAACAGCCACGTTGATGAATTTAAAAAAATCATTCCGGGTAATGATGCCGATCACGCGCTTGGCTCTGTCGACAACCGGTATGGCTTTGATTTGTTGACCGCGCATAATTTGCCAGGCGTATTCCACTTCTGTTCCGTATTCAACCGACACTATGTTTCTAACCATAATATCCTTGCAGGTGATATTGCCTTGGAAGCGTTTAAAGCGCTGCATCTGAACGTCCGTGAACAATTTGCTTAAGTCGGCCGCTGTCACGTCCATAAACGCATCCATATTCTCAAGCGCTTGCTCCATATCTTGCTCTGAAAATCCGGTGCGCTGCTGTTCAACAACAATCGGATTTAAGCGAACCTTCTTACTGATCAAGTGTTGCGAATGAACGGGATAGCTATGCCCCAACAGCCAACGGTTAAAAGCAATCGCCAATATCAGCATAATAACTACGTTTAAACCAACCGGCATCAACACAAAACCATACCCCAAGGAAGTAATGGAGTCGCCCGCCATGACGGGGGTCAGCGCGGTTGCCGCACCCGGCGGATGCAAACACCTGAGTAATAACATAAGCAACACACTGCCAGCTACGGCACAAGCCGATGCTAAAACCGTATCAGGAATAATTTGGGCGCTGCACATACCCGCAAGAGCTGATACCAGCTGTCCTCCCACCAAAGGCCATGGCTGGGCGAGCGGACTATTGGGAATGATAAATAAAATGACCGCAGACGCGCCCATAGAGGCAACAATAATTGGAGAAACCGAGCTTGGACTGAAATACCGGGTTACCCAGGACACCAATAAAATGGTGCCGAAACAAGCAATAATGGAAAGCAACTTCCCTTTGATGCTTAAGTTGACAGGGTCAATCGTTACAAAATGAAACCATTGTTTAACGTTTATCATCATTTCGACGCGGCTCATCTCGTTGAGACAAAAAGTCATCGAAGTATATATCAGTTGCAAATACCTCGCATTCCCCTTGTCAGCTTAAAAACCTACGCACATTCTGTCAAAACCCATTGGGATTTGCCTTGAAAGCAAGGCCATCGTTATTGGGTCGTGATTAAAAAAGGCTATGTTCCCGTTAGTAGTTGAAAGTAAATCAACACCGTCATTCCGGCATGGATTGCCGGAGCCGTTAGACCGCGTAAGCGAATCCAGGTCACAAGGATGTGAAAGCCCAACGCCATCCATGGCTTCTGGACCCCGGCAATCCCTGCCGG
>NZ_JAUSBX010000082.1 GCF_030651835.1 Methylicorpusculum sp.
CGGCAATTGCTTGAATACTTTTATCGCCGCGTTGCAAGACTTTACTCAGGGCTTGCTCTTTAAATTCTTCACTATAACGGGTTTGCATTAGGGTTGCCTCTATAAATGGGTGAGGCGACAACTATCCTGACACAGGGGGGATGTCGGGGCCCGGATCGTTTTGGCGGGTTCCGCTGGACTGGCGGTGCGCCAATACATGGGTGAGTTTTATGGTTTGCATCAAATAGCGAACAAGATAACGGCCCGATTCGAACTGAGCCTGAGTCGGATGGTTCTTGCCATACTTGTCGCCTTGCCACCACTTGCCAAGGGTATTGGGGAAATTTCCGGCGAACTCAACGGCGACGCTGCGTGCGTTAAACCCATTAGAAGCCCAGAGTAAGGCAGAAACAGGATGCAGTTGCAGGATGGTGCCGTCGCGGAGGATAACAAAGTGGGACTTGGTTTTCAGGTAGTTCTTGAGGGGATCTTTTCGGTTGGCACAACACGCCATTTGGTGCAGCACCAGGGCATAGACGGTTTTAGGATCACGGTTTCCTTTACGGTGACTCTTGTCGGCAGATGCGGTCAGGTCAATGATGCGAGAACCCGAAGCGCCCCCCGCCACGTCGACAACACGGTTATAAACATTACCCAGACCGCTGGCAATACGGCCGAAAATATCCCCGAACTCAGGTTCGGCTTCGTAAGCCCATTCGCTTACCGGCATCCTGTCATCAGCAAATGGGTTTGCCTCGTCGAGCTGGGCCGGAGCGGACTTGCAGGCACTCCCTAAAACCTGCTCGGTATCAGGACCTAGAATACCGCTCTCGCTAAGCCCTTGCTGCTTCTGAAAGCTTCTTAATGCGCTGCGCGTTTCGACGCTCATGATTCCGTTCACCGGAAGCTGCAATCCCATGACCTGATTCAGGCAGTCTTGTGCCCACCTTACCTGCTCCGAACCATAGGGCGCTGCCGAATAAGGCTCTCGAATGATTCCCCAAGCCCCCCTGGGTCTCCTGGGAATGGGCCGGGGCGTGGGTGCTTTGGGACTTCGGATCCCTTTAGGCCGCGGCCCGGCCTTGGCACGGGGATAACTGACCCGTCTGGCAGCTAAAGGCCGGCGGCCTCTTTCGTTTTCCTCTTCGAACGTTTCACTCTGAAATTCAGGATCAAATTCGAAAGGCATTGTTTCAAAAACCGTATCTTGATTCATGATAAACCTCTTGGATGTAAGTGGCCGTGGTGGTTAATCCATAGCCAATCCACTGAAAACCTGCAGATTGACTGGCGCTTTGCTCACCTGCGTCAGCCTATCGACGTCATTGATCAAAGCATCCAGCTTCTCTGTGCAACGATCGATATCCATAGCGCTGTGCCGGGCCGTTATTAAAAAGCTCAATCGTGCCCCTATACTCCTGTGCGATCGCGATAATACGGTTTGAATACCCCGTCGATAAAGGCGCTGGTGCAGTCTTACAGCAGAATTTCCAGAAATTCCGTTCAGGGTTTGAACCGGAAACCAGCCTCCCGAGGAAGAGCAGCCAATAAGTTCCAAACCTTTACGAAATTGTCTAACCCGTTTGTTAAGCTGCAGTCTTAATGGATCACCCTGCATCCGGTTTACCTCCAGTGCCTGTGCAGCCGCCTGGATAACAGCAACCGAAGGCGGGCTGCAATGGACTCGCGTATCACTTTCAGATTTGAAGCGGCTGACCCAGTGTTGACTCCCGGAAAGCACCGCAATCGGAACGCCGAAGCCCTTTGCCAGTGAAGAACCCAGCAGAATATCCGGTCCGTAGTGTCCGCCCCAGCGTAATAGACCACCTCCGCCTTTACCGTAGGGGGCATGGCGCTTCGGCATGGCTCCCAGAATACCTAGACTCTGGGTGTCGTCCAGCACCAGCAAACCACCGAAGCGCCGCACAATGTCCAGATAACTGTCAATTGGCGCGGGTCGGCCGCAGGCGGGGCAGAAACCATCGGCGACAACTACCGGATACGTGTTCCTGCTTGACTGATCCTTTATCTGGGCCAATAGCGCTTGTGGATCGTGGTGACGAAACCGATGAACCTTAACACCTCCTCTAGCCGCCCGATCCACCCCCCAACGAGCAATCGCGTAAGTTTCCTCATCTCTATACAGAGAAACCGGCAGTTTGCTGAGCATTCCGAAAAGATCCCAATAAAGATGCAAGGTAGATGGCATCAACAGCGCCTGCTCGCAGCCCTGTAGCTCCGCCAGCGCCATTGCCACATCATCTGCGCCGGGAGGCTCGACAAGCGCAGCTGGAACGCCTAGCGAAAGCTGTGCCCAGGGCTCAAGAGACTGGCTGGAGTGGTGCATCCCCAAATACAGAGCCGAAGTAAAATCGATCATATCGAATCATCTCAGCCCGCCCGCTGCTGAGATGCCAGACGCTTTTGCAACAGAACAGACGGCAACATGGAATCCAAATGGGCATTCACAGACGGATCGGCGGATAGGTCAACCCCGGTTGCTGCCCGGTAAGCATGAATATAACCCTGCACCTGAGGACGGAAAAACCGCGACCAATTAAGCGCCTTAACGGGTTCGAATTCATCGCTCCAATGGCCCCAACGGATAGAAAGTAATAACTGTTCGCCGAACATGCCGAGGTTACGGAAATGCAGCACGCTGGTGTCGGTCCAGCCTTGCAGTTTCTTCATGGCATCCACTCTATCCATCCAGGGCTCGGGATACGCGACCATAATCCGGGTCGGCAGATATTCCCGAAATTCCGGCCTGGCCAGCAGCCACTGCTGCATCAGCATTTCGATACGGGCCGTGGAGGGCAAATCCCCGAACTGGTTGTGCGCGCCTTGGGAGAGAATCAGATGCACTTCCTTAAGTCCATTGAGCACAGGGAATGCATCGGCTTTTACCGTTGTATCGTCATCCTGTTTATAGAACACCGTGCATAGACGCAACAGATTATGGAAGGCCTCCAGAAATTTCGAACGCGTATCCACAGGGCGAAAATTCTTTACGGCTTTCCCTTCAAGCCGCAGTCCATAGTGGTGATCATATTCGTTATTGCGGCGTCCCACCGTCAAACGGTGTTGTTCATCCTGAATATAACCCCAAAGCAGGTTATTAAGCGGCCGCAAGGGTTCCATCTCCAGATTGGCCAGCGGGTCTTGTGTAAAAGCGGGTGATCTTATGTTCTGGAATCGCAGCGTAATCGCATTCATCGACTGCACGAGCATCCCCTCTTCGTGCCAATAAGACCAGATGAGTTCCAGCAGACAGGGATTTTCCAGCTTCTCTTGCAACAATCCGAAGCAATTATCCATTTCTCTATCCATTTCCCCATGGACCGGCACGGCATCCTCAAATGCGACTGATTTTATAGGGATATCGGGCAATTTCCGGCGAATGACGGCCAGGTAAGGAAGCGTTTTTTTACCGTTTAAGGGAACGAGGTATTTTTCAAAATTTGTCTTCAGACCTGAAATGGGAATGGGCAAATCTCTGCGGTCAAGATAGGCATCGTCCCGGTTTGGGCGGTTTAAATCCGGATCGAACGGCAAAGGCGACTGCTGAACACCGCAATTGACCATCACAAAAGCCTCGGTGGCTGCCTTTATGACGCGGTAGGCGTCGGAATCGCTGAATGGCAGGAAGCGTTTGCTGATCAAGTGCTTGTATTCCTCTTTCTTGACCGGAAAACGTTCAGACTCAAAGCCGGCAGGAGGCAGTTTTCCGCCACAGAAAATCCAATCCATAAAGCCGAGATAATTGTTGAACGAGAGCGCCTCGGTACTATTGCGTATCCCGGTCCAAAACGCCAAATCTTCGGTGAACGAAGTCTCCGTCCGCGTCAACGAGACATCAAGATTACCGCCAATAGTGCTTACCGGTTTCTGCTTGGAAAGAAATGACAGGAAAGCAGTCAGACTGGCACTGCCTATTTCGGTCATTGTGGCACTGACATTGATTTTACCCGTATGATTATGGGTATCGAGATAAACGGTATCACTCTCCGTATCCGATTCATAAAAATTGCCGCCTGTTGTTGACCATGAGATCCGTCTGTTAGCGGGTGAAATACCCGCTTTATCATAAACTTTGAAAATCCAGGTTGTTCCTGCATCCGCCTGGACACATTGGTTAAACTCAGTGCCATGACAATCATCGGTGAGCGCGCCCCAATCGATGCAAAATCCCAAGGGCAGCTTCATTGTCGAGGTATAACAGCTGTCGTCCTGGTTAACCAGGATATTGTCTTTTCTGGCCTTCACGCCGAAAGCTTCGCAACTCGATTCATAAGCGCCGTAGGACACATCAAAAGTGACAATGCCTTTTTCATCCGTTTCTTTACGGTAAACTTTTTCTTCACAAGAAAGTTCATCCATAGACTCTTCATTTTTTTGCTGTACAACACTTTCTTTGGAAACCTTACCCTTAACCTGTTTGGAACGCAGAGTAACCCAGGCATTTCTTATGGGAGTGCGGATAACCTTGTTTTGGCAATTTTCAACTTCGTCGGTCACCAAGAGGGTCACCTTACCCAATGGAGTGTTTTGTGTAGACATGGATGTCTCCTTAATAAATGATTTCAATGTTAGAACGCCGCATAAGCCCTTGGGCCTGTGTATCGAATGTTTCGCTCGGCACAAGCCGCAGAGACGCTCAACGTGCGGCTCAGTGCCCAGTGCGTAAGCAGTTTGGCAAGAATGACACTTTCCTCTTCAGGACTCAGTCGACCATCGGATCGAGCCTGACCAATCACCGCGAAAGCCAGGATGGGCGAGGTACGGTACATTTTCGAAGGTTTCTTCCGCCAAGTCTGAAAATGTGCCTGCAGATGCCGTGGCTGACGCTTATGCACCTCCAGAACATCGACAAGCGTTTGGCCGCGCAAGCATTTGGGCCTATGGTTGACCAACAGAGCAACAAAGCCGGGAAGCGTTGCCTGCAGTTTGTCGAAATCCCGCCTTAACTCTGCCTCCAATCCGTATAACGGGTAAAACGCGTCCCATAATCCAGCCAGGCGCTCCCACTGCGGGTGAGGATAGAGCGCCTGCCCCATCGCACAACTCAGCTTGACACGAATCCAGGGCGGAGGATGCGGATCGTCCAGATTCAGCCGGAACACGAAAGCACGCGGCAGACTGACAACACCCATCAGCCCTAAGGTAGAAGCGATTCCGACCCTGGCAACTGACCAGAAGTCGGCGACGATTTCGGAAATCCAGCGTTCCCATAGCGACCAAACGGCGTTATAAGGTCCGCTGCCCCGTTGTAAGCCTTGTAAAACCGGCCTAAGCGAATTAACCAGATCAAGCAGAGCGGCAGCCTGATGACCGACTTCATGGACTAAAGAAGAAGCAATACTGCTTCCCACCATACGTTCCCTGGGAACACGGATTACCGCAACCGGATTTTCTCCGCCACCCGGAAGCCGGGTTCTGGCCCTGCGGATGGCCGCCCCGACGCCACGATCGAGATAACAAATGACAGGCGGAGCATCGTAGTAATCACCGGGTAACCTAAGTGCATCGGCGGAGACCACGTCCAGCCCTGAAAGCCAGACACCAATTTCATTCTCGCTACGCTGAGTGAGCGCGTCACTGAATAAATCAAACTGAGTCAACACACCATTGAATCTAAGCCGCAGGATTGAAAACAGCCGCTGTGCATGGGCCGGTGTCGCACTTTGGCCTGACGGCCCGCGCAGCCATCTAATGTAGTGCTGAATCATGCCTCTCAATTCCTGACGGCTCTTGATGAGATAGCTCTCAATGCCGGTTTGTGCTGACGGCAGAATATACGCCGCCGGCATCATGGTTTCATGCAACGCAAAAGGCTTAACGCGATTCAGCCGGGTCATCAAGGCTCGTGCCTCCTGCTCTAGTATCCATGTCGCATAGGAAAGGGAGGCCATAATCGATCACACCCCGGTCAGAATAATTTTATTGCCTCGACGGAACCAGCGTCCGCTGGAAGCTCGTCCACCCGCGACATTCATCGTATTGGCTACCGCAGACACTGCGCCGGGAAGCAGACCCGGAGCAAGTTGACGCGCGGCAGCCGCGGCAGCTTGTTGGGCAATGGCTTTAGGATTGGCTGCCGAAGGCGCAGAAGCAGCGTTTTTTGCGGCTTGACTGGCGAATTTAACAAAACTTTTGGCAACTTCGAATTCCTGGTCTTCCAGGCTCAAGCCTTCCAGTTCCAAACCGAAAAGACGACCCGCGGCTGACGCCGCCTGACTACCTATTTTGGCGCCGCTGGGGCCACCGAAATACCCTCCGACTGCGCTGCCAACCAGAGGTAAAGATTTTTTGGCAGCGCTTTTCAGGAGGCCTCCCAGCTGCTGTCCTACCGGAGATTTGACCAACTGGCCAATAGCGCCACCGGCTTTCTTGATAAGACTCCCTAAAAACATATCCAGCTCGGCTTCACTGCTGACGCCTAATAGTTCGGCGGCAAGTTCCACGGTTTCGGCTTCACTGAAAACATCGGTTTCGCCATTCCATTCGGCTTCACCGTATTCGTATTCATCGAATTCGTAATTTTCCAGATCTGGGCTGTATTCCAGTTGGGTGCGGTCTAAATCATGCATGGCTTCATCCTCCACAAATAAGGGATTAATGCGGTGTATTTAATAATTTTCGATGATGATATTGCGGCCCTGCCTTATCCAGCGTCCGCTTCTTCGTCCTTTGCCGGACGTAGGCATCAATACCCCTGAACCGGGGCCTAATAGATTGGGAGCGTATTTTTGTGCCGCTTTAGCCGCAGCCTTTTGTGCTGCGCTGAGAGGGTTTACGGAGGATGGCGCGGAAACTGCGTTTTTGACGGTATCGGCGGCAAACCGGACAAATTGTTTTCCACCTTCAAATTCAAGGTCTTCCTGGCTCAGCGCTTCCAGCTCCAGCCCCAGCGCACTTCCGGCTGCGGAGGCTAAACCGCTGCCGATCTTGGCACCCAAAGGGCCCCCAAAGTAGCCTCCAAGCGCTCCACCTGCAATCGGCAAGGCTTTTTTTGCGGCGCCTTTCAAAACCCCGCCTACGGCTTGTCCGATTGGCGATTTCACCACCTTGCCGATGGCACCGCCTACCTTCTTGATTAAGCCGCCGAGAAAAAGATCAAGCTCCGCTTCAGTAGTGATATCCAACAGTTCGGCGGTTAGATCCATCAATTCGCTCTCGCTGAATATTTCTCCCCATTCCGCTTGGTCAAACTCGAATGTCTCGGCCTCAAAACCGGCCGCTTCCGGATTAAATTCAAATATATTCTCGCTTTCATACATGGCTTTTACCTCCGATAGCTAGAGTAGCCCTTCACTTCCTGGGGTTAGAGAAATCATCTTCAAACCGGGAAATGACGGGCAGTAATGTTGTTCTCAATGGCAATAACGCAAAGGATATGCCAGTTACTTTTGCTATTACCAGGACCGGTTTGAAAGTGACCTAAGCCAATGAAATAAAAAAAATTATCAACTTTTCGCTGTTCATGACGCTTATTTGGAAGATCAAAGCTAAGCGAAGTTTGCTTCGGTAAGGCCGTCATTCACCCCTTAGAAAGCGAAATTTATTTCGTGACGAACGTATAAGCTGTCTTCACCTACAAAGCTTCCCCCCAGCCCTTTTACCCTTCAACATGAGAACTGCTGGTAAGTAGTTGTCCTAATTTCAACGCATCATGTTCTGTGATAAAAAACATCACGTCATTTGGGCTTAAAGATAAATGAAGCATTAAAGCCACAAAAGCTCAAACTGATAACTGCAGGCGATGCCTGTAGCATGCAAGAGACTTTTGGCTGCTGGGCTGGATCATTTTCAGTATCGAAACCAATCAATTTTCAGTGAGGCCTGTTTATGAACGCCGTATTTAACAAAACTGACATTCGCCTGCTTTTGGTTGACGACGATCGCTTTGACCGACTCGCTTGCAAGCATGCGCTTAACCAATATCAGAACTTCAGCTGCCTGTTTATCGAAGCAGAAACCGGCAATCAAGGCCTTGAGCTGGCTCGCTCTCAACAACCCGATTGTATTTTGCTTGACTACCAGCTTCCGGATTTAAACGGTGTGGAATTTCTCGCCGAACTCGCTGATGATTTGGGGAAATTGCCGATCCCGGTGGTGATGCTGGCGGAATCAAATAATCCGTCTATCATAGCCGACGCACTGAAGATGGGAGTCAGTGACTATGTGATCAAAGGCTGGAACTGGGAATCGCTGCAATGGCTGTCAGGTACTGTGTTTCATATACTCAGAGAAAAACAGGCGATTCGCGACAAGGAAGAGGTTTTCGAAAAGCAGCGCGAGGCCGAAGAAAAATACCGCAAACTGGTGGAACAAATTCCAGCCATTACCTACATGGCTTCCATGGAAATTCCGGGAAAACTGCTCTATCTCAGCCCGCAAATTCATCAGTTAGGTTTTGCCAGCGAATACTGGCTTAATGATTCTCATGGCTTGCTCAAACAGGTTCATCCCGACGATTTGTCCGTCACGATCGAAGCTTATGCACACACCTATGAATATCATGCGCCATTACGGTGTGAATACCGTTTGATAGGAAGTGATGGAAAGCCCCGCTGGTTTTTGGACGAGGCCAATATTGTTCGCAGCCAACAAGGTGAGAGTCTTTTTCTGCAGGGCATCTTGGTCGATATCACTAAAAGCAAAGAAACCGAGCAAAAGCTTTATTATTACCGCCAGCACCTTGAAGAACTGGTGGCGGAACGTACATTACAACTGGAAACGCAATGCGCCCGTCTAACATCGGCTAAAGATAATCTGGACAAGGCATTTTCCAAGCTCAGACAGACAAACTCGGATTTACGGGCCAGCGAGCAGCGCTTCCGGCTCCTGCTGGATTCGGCAGGTGAAGGTATTTTGGGACTGGATGCCACGGGGTGCTGCACCTTTGTTAACCGGGCGGCGCTGGCAATGCTGGACTATACCCACGAGGAAATCCTGGGGCAAAACATCCGTGCCTTACTGAATCACGACTGCATGCCGGAATTGACGACTGTCCCTGAACAAAACACCTTATGCGAAAGTATTGCACGTCGCTGTACCGGAAAGTTCCACGGTAAGGACGGCCGTATATTGCCCGTAGAATGTTCATCCTATCCGATAGAAATTGACGGACGGACCGACGGTACGGTGCTGATGTTTTGGGATGTGACCGAGTCTCAAGCCCTGATACAGAAACTGTCCTATCAGGCCAGTCACGACCCGCTCACCGGACTTTGCAACCGGACTGAATTTGAAAAACGCATCAGCAGAGTCATGGCTAGCGCTATCCAAGATCAGTCAGAACATGTGTTGTGTTACCTGGATCTGGATCACTTCAAGGCTATTAATGACAGCTGCGGTCACGCTGCCGGCGACCAGTTACTCAGCGCACTGGGTACCGAGCTTTCGTCCAAGCTGCGTCAACGCGACACCCTGGCAAGGCTGGGTGGAGACGAATTTGCATTGTTGCTGGAACACTCCATGCTTGATCAAGCCTGGAGTATCGCCAATGATATCTGTGAGTTCATAAGTAATTTTAAATTTACCTGGGCAGGCAAAGACTATTCGGTTAGCGCGAGCATCGGGATAACAACATTGACCAACGAGGATAGCGATATAACCGCCGTGCTATGCGCCGCTGACACCGCTTGCTACATCGCCAAGAAACAAGGGGGAAACCGGGTGCATATAGCTACAAAAGCTGGTGATGAGGCCCTTGTACGGTAACCTTTGAACAGAGAATAATCAGTTGAGCAGCCCCTATCCCGTTCATCTTGAGCCTTCGATAGTCGAAATTTGGGATGCTCGCCCAATCGGTTGTTTGTAAAACCCATTCAGGCTTCGGCATACTAAGCACGAACGGATTTAAGGCCTTTCAACTGATTTTTTAGGTTAAAACGTAAACACGGCGTATCTGCTCACCCCTTCCTATTTTATTGGGTATAGGTGCTTGATTTCAAAGGACGCATGAATACATCCTTGTAGCTCTCTGCAACATCCCTGTTGCAGAAGCCTTTTCAATCAAACACCTACACCTTCTATTTCAAGCGGGCGAGTAGTTACAACACGGCAACAATCAGACTAGCGTTGAGATAGCGGCTAACCGGATGCCTTGCCGATGGCGAAAACCGATCAACGGCATGATACCCCGAGACAATAACGTAGTTATCTGTGCTTCATTCAATAGTATCTCTACGCAGGGTTGCAATACCTTCTCGCCATCCTGATCAAAAGCGAATGCCGGAATATCGTTGAAAAAGAAGGCCTCATCGCCTCTTTGTTCCTCGCTGTTCTTGATGAGGCCCCGGATGCATAAGAATGCGGAATTACCCCAGAGCAATTCTTCTGACCGAGGAATGATTGAGCATTCTTCAAAATCGAAGGTATCGATTGAATTGCGTTTATTGCCATAAGGCAGCCGCAGTAAATAGCGGGGATAAGCCAGCACAACACGGTCTGCGTTGATCTCGCTTAAAAACTGATGCCATTGCAGGGTGCTGTCGGATCCATTCAAAATAGTGTTTTCTATCCATGAAGACTGAGCGCCGCCCAGAAAACAGCTGTTGCATGTTGCTGCCAGTTGGCTGAAATAGCATAGCAAGGCTTTATCATCTTCACTGCCTGAAAAATAATAATCCCCGGCTAAGAGAAGAGTCTGCTGCTCGTCGTCTACTGCCTGCACATGTTGCAGTATTTTTTGCTCAAAAACGCAACTGCCTGTTTTTTGCTCGGCCAATAATTCGTCTTGACGGACATCCACCAGAAAATAGCGGTGCCTATCAGCCGATTCTTCATTTACCAGTGCTTCTGTAGCCATCCACAACGCTTCCAGATTCTGAAAGGGCTGGCTGTGCAGCTGCATTCGCAAAAACTGGCTGATTGTCGAATCGATCACTTTTATCAAAGCCGTATGCTCCGGATCAGCTTCCTGACTGATATAAGGCGACACGATCTGATCAATAAACCCTTGGACTGAATCCAGGTTACCGGCCGCACTGTCTGATTTTTTGCCCAGCAGCCGCTGCAGCATGTCTTCCTGGTTTTCGGAGGCATTAGATGGGTGAGCAGCCGCATTCTTTTCAGCTAAGACAGGGTGAAATGCGTTGATTTTCGCAGCTGCCTGCGCTGCTGTTTTTGGGTTGCTCAACTCGCTTTTTAATTGCCGCAAGTCAGTCAAAATGGGGACTTTATTAAACCAGGCATCGGGATTAAATGCTTCCCGGGTTTTAAACTGCAGTGTCAAACCGGAATTGATTTCAAGCCCTGGTGTTATCTGCGCCATCACTTGATCAAAGTTATCGATATTAATTTCTCTGATTTTGCGCTGTTCCCAGGGAATAGCGGACTGACCGGAAAAATTCCCTAAAATATAAATCCGGAAACCGGCATCAACATGGATTTTATGAGCCGGATTAAGGGTCGGTAAATGTCAACGTAGTTGTCGCATCAGTTAAAAATTAGTGGACAGTAGTGTCGGTTTTTTTCGCCGCATTATTGTTTGGTTTATCAGGATTTAAACAGACTTCTGGCTGCCAATCCCAGTTTCGGGTGTTACGACT
>NZ_JAUSBX010000089.1 GCF_030651835.1 Methylicorpusculum sp.
AGCAATTGCCGATGACTTAAATATGAGTGTCTTTACTTTGAAAGGCTGGCTTAAACAGACACGATCCAATTCAACTACTAAGACTATGAAACAACAACGTCCTAAAGACTGGAACCGGGAACAACGGTTTGAAGCGTTGCTAGCCTGCGCGGGCTTGGAAGGTGAGGCGCTCAATACCTTTTGCCGCGAACGAGGCCTGTTTACCCATCACCTGCAAACGTGGAAACAAGACTTTATTAAACCGCTTGAGACCGACGAACCAAGCAGCGCATCAAGAAAAGCCGCGAAACCCTTGCAGGACGAGATTGTCCAACTGAAAAAAGACCTACAGCGCAAGGAGAAAGCCCTGGCAGAAGCCGCCGCTTTGTTGATTCTCCAAAAAAAGTACCACGCGTTCTGGGAGGAAAAGGCGCCATGATCCCTCTTGCAGAACGCATCCATTTACTCACCTTGTTTAACGAAGCGGTTGATCACGGCGCCCATAAAGCCAAAGCCGCCGAGGTGATGGGCCTACCGTTGCGCACGTTACAACGATGGCAACGCCCCGAAGCCGTGCCGGTCGACGGTCGAACGCGCCGTCAACAGGCACCGAGCAATCGTTTGAGTGATGAGGAGCGGGCTCGGGTGTTAGCGGTGGCCAACAGCGATGAATTCAAAGACAAAACACCGCATCAAATTGTGCCGATCTTGGCCGAACGCGGTGAGTATTATGCGTCGGAGTCGACGATTTACCGCATTCTTCGCGACGCGAAACAAGTGACTCACCGTCATGCCTGTCGCGCCCCGGTTGAACGCAGCAAGCCCAAAGCCCTCACCGCAACGGCACCGAAACAACTGGTGAGTTGGGATATCACGTATTTGACCAGCCTCGTCAAAGGCCAGTTTTTCTACCTGTATCTGTTCATGGACATTTTCAGCCGTAAGATTGTCGGCTGGCAAGTCTATGAGCAGGAAAACAGCGAGTTGGCCGCCGATCTCGTCAAGGATCTCTGCCAACGCGAAGGCATTCCACCGCACCAATTGGTCTTGCATTCCGATAACGGCAGTCCGATGAAAGGGGCAACACTGCTGGCGACCTTGCAACAGCTCGGCATCGCGCCATCGCGAAGTCGCCCGTCGGTGAGCAATGACAACCCCTATTCCGAGTCATTGTTTAAAACACTGAAATACGGCGCACACTATCCGACGCAACCGTTTGCCTCGCTGATCGCCGCCCGGGAGTGGGTAACCGGCTTTGTGTCCTGGTACAACCACGAGCACCGGCACAGCCGCATTCAATTTGTCACACCCGAGCAACGTCACACCGGTGAAGACCGGGCGATCTTGACGCAACGCCAAGCGGTTTACGAGGCTGCTAAGGCCAAAAAACCGGAGCGTTGGAGTCGTAACACCCGAAACTGGGATTGGCAGCCAGAAGTCTGTTTAAATCCTGATAAACCAAACAATAATGCGGCGAAAAAAACCGACACTACTGTCCACTAATTTTTAACTGATGCGACAACTACGTTGACATTTACCGTAGCATCAGCCAGTGTTGAGTCGCCTATGCTGGCATGCCATTGATCGAGCGGTAGTTGGCTGGTGACAATGGTTGAGCGCGAGCCGTGTCGGTCTTCCAGTATTTCCAGCAGATCACGTCGTTGTTCTGCCGATGGCTTTGCCAGGCCCCAATCATCCAATAACAAGACATCCGTTTTTCCCAAGCGATTAAGGAGTTTACTGTAACTGCCATCCCCTTTAGCCAGCGGCAGCTCCTGGAATAATCTCGGCAAACGCTGATAGATAGCGGTATAGCCTTCACGACAGGCTTTTTGCGCCAAGGCGCAGGCAATCCAGGATTTACCGACACCCGTAGGTCCCGTTATCAGGACATTAAGATGTTTTTTAATCCACTGGCAATCCTGTAAGCTCTGTAATAGCGCTTTATCGAGTCCTCTATCGGCCTGATAATTAATATCTTCCAGACAGGCATTTTGCTTAAGTTTGGCCTGTAGCAAGCGATTTTTAAGGCGCCGGTCAAGACGATCTGTCATTTCTCTATCAACCAATAAACCTAAGCGTTCTTCAAAGCTCATTTGGTCAATAGCGGGGTGTTGCGCCTGATCCTGCAGGCCTTGAATCATGCCATAGAACTTTAAGGTTTTCAGTTTATCGAGTGTGGGGTGATTTAACATAAATAGCCGCCTGTTTTTATCTGATTTGTGGTTTTAACCGGTAACTTCCCCACGCTTTATCACCAAAATACGGTCATAAAGCCAGCTGGAAGTCACCGGCATTGTTAATGCCTTATGAGTCGTGACTTCACGGCTTTTGTCCGTTTTGGGTTAGTGGTAATACTCTGAACCGCGCACATTCTCGTGTTGCTGTGGTAATGCCGATTCTTCCTCTACCACCACAGGTTTACTATCCAGCCCGTGTTTCAAAATAGACGCGATGCTTTTATAGCGACAGGTACCTAATAACAAGGCCCGCGTGCAAGCAGCTTCCAGACGGGCATCACTATAGGCTTTAGCCAGCCGCAGGATACCCAGGCAACTTCGATAGCCTTGTTCAGGATGCCGTCGCTCCTGGAGTACGACAGTGATGACCTGACGAGTTGCTGAGCCTATTTTTCCAGCCCAACTCATGAATCGCTCAGGAGACCATTCACCATAGTGCCGATGGGCTTCCGGTCTATGCGCATCAAGGGTGGTATGCCCGCCTTTCAGCCAGGATCGCAGATGACTGGCAACACGCTCACCCTTTTTAAACACTTCGATGGTGTTTTCAGTGATGCGGGCATCCAGTTGTTGCTTGACCAAGCGATAGGGAACCGAGTAGTAATGCCCCTCGATGTCCACATGGTAGTCAATATGCACACGCACCAGATTCCATTCCGCATAGACATACGGTGTCATGGGTAAGGCTTTAAGTGCCGGCTTATCCAGGTTTTGGAAGAGCTCACTGCGTGACCCAGGCAGCTTTTTAAAAGGCCGTTGATTAAGCTTTAATACCAACTGCTGTATTGCCTGATTAAGCTCAGTAAGTGAAAAGAAGGTGTGGTTGCGCAGTGACGCCAAAATCCAGCGTTCAACGATTTGTACACCCACCTCCGCCTTGGCTTTATCTTTGGGTTTTCTGACACGAGCTGGGACAATCGCGACGCCATAATGCATCGCCATTTCCAGATAAGTCGGATTCAGGTCGGGCTCATAAAGGTGCGCTTTGGTGACGCCTGAGCGCAGGTTATCGGGGACAACCAATTCAGACAAGCCGCCAAAAAAGGTGAAGCTGCGTTGATGAGAACCAATCCAGTCCGGTAAAGATTGCGACCAGGTGGCTTCAGCATAGGTGTAATTGGAAGCCCCCAGCACAGCGACAAAAATCTGTGCCGAACGGATCTCACCGGTACGTGGATCAATCATGGGCAAGGTTTGGCCGGCATAGTCAACAAACAACTTCTCGCCAGCGCGATGCGTTTGCCGCATTGATAGATCCCGCGTACCTAACCAGTTCCGGTACTGGTCACAGAACCAGCTGTATTGATAGCCCTTGGGATGTTGTTCACGGTATTCCTGCCACAATAAAAATAGAGTGACATTCTTTTTTTGCAATTCCTGATGAACCTTTAACAAGTCAGGCGGTACGCGATCTCTGTCTGATGACTTATGCAGTGTAGGAAACAATAACTGCTCTAACTCAGCATCAGTTAACGTATCCGGCAAGGGCCAGGATAGCCCGGCTTGCTCGGCACGTTCCACGTAATTGGCCACAGCTGGCCTTGAGATATTGCAACTTTGGGCAATCTTTCGATCACTCAAATCATTGGCCCATTTCAGGCGCAACACTTCTTTTATTTTTCGCATGGATAACCTATTAGCTGGCATCAGCTTCCTCTTAATAATGATGAAAAGAGGCAGCAGAATATCGTTTAGTTATCCCGCGTCAAAAAACGCTAAAACATCACCACCAGAGGGTGGCAACATTAACCGGAATCAGTGGCAGCTTTAAAATGGAATGTGTGGCAGCATTCGTCTGGAATGGGTGGCAGCTTTGAACCGGAATACGCAACTATTAATAAAAACACCCTGATCAAAAAATTCGCCGACAAGTTTAATTTTCCGGACGAACAGAAATTGATCGACACCTTGAAGGCCACCGCTTTCAAATTAAAAGAAGGCGTTGTTACCGATGAACAAATGAGTGCTTTATTGATCGTTGCTGATCAATACGGCCTGAATCCGTTCACCAAGGAAATCTTTGCTTATCCGGATAAACAGAACGGTATCGTTCCCGTCGTCAGTGTTGATGGATGGTCTCGAATCATCAATCAGCATCCCGATATGGATGGACTTGAATTCGTTTACGACAA
The DNA here is from genome assembly GCF_030651835.1 of Methylicorpusculum sp. Lineage (GTDB taxonomy): Bacteria > Pseudomonadota > Gammaproteobacteria > Methylococcales > Methylomonadaceae > Methylicorpusculum. The sequence continues at coordinate 4,352 of NZ_JAUSBX010000089.1, forward strand.
CGAATGGGTTACAGATTTGGTCGGTGCTAAACCTTGTCCTGCATCTATTGAATGCGTGATTTATCGGAAAGACAGATCGCATCCTATTCGTATTCGCGAGTTTCTTGATGAGATTTATCGTCCTCCTTATAACGGTACTGACAAGCAAGGTAAGTCCTACGTTATTAATGGTCCACATCAAACGCATACCAAGCGTATGCTCCGTCATAAATCATTGATACAGTGCGCACGCATTGCCTTTGGCTTTGTCGGAATTTACGACCAGGATGAAGCCGAGCGTATTATTGAAGGTCAAGCTGTCGTTATGACTGATCCAAGCTCGTCATTGCTGGAACCTAGTGTTTAATTGCAGAAATAATATATTATATCAGCTATACTAGGCATTATGCCTAGAAAAGCGATAGAAATAACACTGACCACCGAACAAAAACAACAGCTTGAAAAAATAGTCCGCAGTCATAGTGCCGAGCGTCG
>NZ_JAUSBX010000048.1 GCF_030651835.1 Methylicorpusculum sp.
CGCTTTGAATTAAGGGTGTAGGTGCTTGATTTCAAAGGACGCGTAAATGCGTCCCTGTAGCTCTCTGCAACATCCCTGTTGCAGAAGCCTTTTCAATCAACCACCTACACCCACTATAATTGGAGGGGGTGAGCAGATACAAATTTTCTTCTTACAAAGGCAATATCAATTGCCCCCGACAGATGCAGCAATTCTCAACTTGAAGGGAAAAAAGGCAGGGGGAAACTTTTGAGGATGCCGGTAAGCTAGGATGCTGCTGTCAAGCCCCATAGAAGGGTGTACGGCGTTCCTCGAAAAGCTTTTCCCAACCCAAATGACGCTGAATATCAAACTGGGAATTGCTGCGAAAGAAGAGTTGTTAACCAATCCTGAATACATACCAATCAAGCTTAGGAGTGTAAAGAATGAGAGCCAAAGCTCTAAAAATAATATTAGCCGGCCTTATTTTTAACGGTGTAAGTTATACCGTTAATGCAGAGGAAAAATTCAGAGTCTGCGCAGATCCGCTGCATCCCCCTTACTCAACGAACAAACTGGATGGCTTTGAAAACAAGATAGCGGCTTTATTTGCCAAAGAACTGGGCCAAACCCTGGAATACACATGGTTTCCTGAACGCATTGGTTTTATCAGAAACACACTGAATGCAACCATCGGAGACTCTGAGGAATTTAAATGCGACGTCATTATGGGAGTTCCGGCTGGTAGTGACAGGACACTGAACACCGTACCTTATTACCACACGACTTACCTGTTAGTGATTGCCAAAAATAGGGGCTGGGATGATATTAGTAGCTTGGATCAATTAACAAATCTTCCTCTGGAGCGTCAACAAAGCATACGCATTGCCATGTTTGATAGAGGCCCGGGCACAACCTGGCTACAACAGGCCGGATTACTGGATGTAGGCATCCCTTATCAAACAATGTCAGGGGATAATGAAAACAATACAGCAATGCAAATCGAAAAGGATTTAAAAGCAGGGAAAATTGATATGGCTATTCTTTGGGGACCGATGGCAGGTTATGTGTTATCCCAAAGCCCCATCAACAGTTATACCGCTATTCCCATGACTTCATCCCCACAGAACAAATTTGATTTTTCAATAGCCATGGGCGTGCGCTATGGTGATAAAGCCAGAAAAGAAAAGCTAAATCAATTAATCCATGCAAAATCAAACGAAATCAAACAAATACTTTCCGAATATAATTTTCCTTTGTTACAACTTCCTGTCAATGCAGTTGAAAAAGAGGATGACGACGACTGAGTTAAGTCGCTTAGCGGTTCACGAAAATTAGCAACAGAGGCCTTTCGAAGAATAAGATCTTCGAAAGGGTCAGAAAATGAAATAGGTGATTTAAGAACGACCGAATAAATGAATAGCGTGGGCAAGGCGATTAACTTTATCTTGGGTTAATTGCCCCCACTCAAAACGCCAGTGCCAATTTCCCTCGGTAGTGCCGGGAGTATTCATGCGATGATCAGAATCCAGCTCAAGTATATCCTGCATAGGTATCACCGCTAAATTAGATACGCAAGAAAGGGCGGCTTGAATCAGTGTGAAAGGCATTGTAGAGGTGGGGCTTCCCAGGTACTCATGAATATAGTCTTTTTCCCAATCACTGATTTTTTCATACCAACCCAGTGTTGTGTCATTATCATGTGTTCCGGTATAGACCACCGAGTTTTTTTCCAGATTTCCCGGCAAATAAGGATTGTCGTGATTTCCACCGAAGGCGAATTGAAGGATTTTCATCCCGGGCAGACCGAACTGATCGCGTAATTCTTCAACTTCCTCGGTTATGATCCCTAAATCTTCTGCAACCAGTGCAACAGGTCCAAAAGCATTAAAAATCGCTTCCAGCAACTCTTTTCCCGGCGCTTTTACCCAATTACCATTGACGGCGGTAGGTTCATGAATGGGAATTTCCCAGGCCGCTTCCAAACCACGAAAATGGTCAATACGCACAATATCGAACATTTCGATTTGGGTTTGCATCCGCTCAATCCACCATTGAAAACCCGTCTCCTGCAAATAATCCCAATCATAATGAGGATTGCCCCATCGCTGACCGGTTTCAGAAAAATAATCTGGCGGCACGCCAGCAACGACCAACATGTGCCCATCGTCATCCAGCTTAAATACTTCAGGATGAACCCACACATCAGCACTGTCATAAGAGACAAAGATGGGAATATCGCCGAATAATAAGACACCTCGGTGCGCCGCGTAATCTCTTAACGCATTCCACTGGCTAAAGAAAACAAATTGCTCAAATTTTATCGTTTCAATTTTAGAATTGAGCCTTCTTCTGGCCTTTTGAATGGCTTTAGGTTCCTTGTTTTTGTATTCATCTGGCCACTGATTCCAGCATAGTTTGTTAAACTCGGTTCTTAACGCAGCAAATAAAGCGAAATCTTCCAGCCAATTCTTTTTTTCCAAACAAAAACGAGCAAAATCTTTCTTGTCATCGGTAGAGGCTCTATCCAAAAAGCCATAATAAGCCTTTGTCACTAAACAGCTTTTTGCGAACTCGAAGGAAGCGCTACAGTCGACACATCGTTCCGAAGAAGCCAGCCACCCCTTTTTGACCAGCCAATCCAGATTGATCAATGCCGGGTTTCCGGCATGCGCGGAAAGACATTGGTAAGGAGAGCCATCCGCATGCGGCATGTTAAGCGGCAAGGTCTGCCAGACCGACGCCCCGATGCTGTGTAAAAAATCGACGAAATTAAAGGCTTCCTGGCCCAGGTCTCCATTCCCATCCCCACCCGGTAAGGAAGTGATATGTAGTAAAACACCTGCTCTTCGTTTATGCAAAATATCAATCACTTGCGTTCCTGGTTATAAGTTTTCCAAACCGGGCCTCATAGCACCTCCCATAGCGGGGTCGCCGGAGCCATGAGCAAAGGATTGGGCAAGATAAGCCGGCGGCTCCTGCCCCATCAGCCGATACAAATTAGTTAAATTCAAGCGGTATTGCCTTTCAAAACTGCTGACCGCGTCTCCGGGATTATAGTCTCCAAACCACCAAAACCAATCAGAACCTTCACAAATAGCCAGCTGCTGCTGCGCAGCCTCAATTTGTTCAGGCGATAAATGACCGCTTGCAATCAATTGGTCATAACACAGTTTGACATCGCCCAGCATATCCCAACCCCGGTTTTTGTCTTTATCACCAATCCAGGTAGAAAAAGTACCGTATACCCAACTTCCCGCCATCATTTTAGGCAGGGGTTTAACTTCCAAAACCTGGTCAAGACACGCTGAAAAGGTAGTTAACTCGATATCAGGATGGCTACTTAATTTTTGATAAAGGGCCGATAAAAAATAGTATCCGTTTTGAGGAAAATATTCCCAGGCGTTTTCTCCGTCCATAATAATCGAGACGACCTTGTCGATTGAGGCATCATGTTTATGAATAAACTCCAGATGCTTGATCAGATCAGCAACGGCATCATCAGCATGCCATTTTGAATACTCAAAACCGATCAGATCAGACAACCCGTCGTCCCTAAAAAAGCAGGGTAGCCCGGTATCGTCAACACAAAAAGGATGATGTGTACTGACAGCTTCAAGCTCGGACAAATGTAAACTATTCCTCAGCACGTTACCCCCCGATGCGGCCCATTTAAATCCGTATTCGGAGAGAATAGAAAGTGTTTCAGCACTTACAGCTCCCTCGGAAGGCCAGCATCCTTGGGGTACAAAACCAAAAAACCGCTTGAATGTATCAAGGCCGTATTGTAAGTGCCATTTTACCCGCTCTTTTCCGCCAGGATAGCTTTCAAGTTGAGGCATGACTGCATCAGGCATAGCCTGGAGGGCCGATTGAATTTCCAGCATCAGCGGCATGATGGGGTGTGCATACGGCGTGACCGATAATTCAACACGCCCTTGCTCGGCCAGCCTTTTGTAACGGCCGATGATACTATCCATATGCTCGCCGATAACTTCAGCCAGCTGGATTCTTTCTGCATGAGTAAAGCCTGAACCTTTATCAATCAACTTCTGGATACGAAAATCAGCAAGTTTGATACTTTCACCCATCCATGCCAGATGATACCAGACCAAAAGATCTTCAAAATAATGCGGACTCAAATAACTCAGCGCTTCGTCATGATGCCTTACCCAATCCGCCATAACAACGAGATTGAGATAGGCTGGATAACGTTCAATTTGCCTGGCTCTGTTCGCCTTGACGCAGTCATGAATTATTTTCAACCGACCTTCAGGTTCTGCTGTGACCGAAGGCGCGACTAACGCAGAAAGCATAGGATCCTTGATTGGACAATCTTCCCGCAAAAACCCGTTAACCTGCTTCGCGTAGTCCTCGATTTGCTCCAATAAAATGGGTGCAAAGTTGACAACCGCCCTCGCCTCCGGCACCGCCTCAAGATGCGCAGCCATATCGCTGTAATCCTTAAGGACGTGAAGGTATGTCCACGGCAACTGATATTCGCCCGTCTGCAAATCCCTGTATTCAGGCTGATGCATGTGCCAACAAAGCACCAATTTCAGCTTTTGACTATCTGACATAATGTCTGTTCTGGCCCAGCATATCGGGTGTTACCAGCACTACGCCACCAGGACTGACATGAAATCTTTTTTCATCCTCGGCGCGATCCTCCCCGATGACGGTTCCTTGCGGTACCTCACAGCCTTTTTCAATTATGGCTTTAGTGATCCGGCAATGTCTGGCGATATTGACTTCCGGTAAGACCACCGTGTCCTGCAGAACGCTGTAAGAGTTGACGCGTACATTAGAAAACAGCAATGAATGCCTGATTTTGGAACCTGAAATCACGCAACCACCGGAAACCATTGAATCCACGGCTTGGCCACGCCGTTTATCGTCGTCAAAAACAAATTTGGCGGGTGGTGTTTGCTCTTGATAAGTCCAGATAGGCCAGGTTTTGTCATACAGGTTCAAATCGGGCTTAACGCCGATCAGCTCCATATTGGCCGACCAATAGGCATCGATAGTCCCTACATCCCGCCAGTAGCTCTGTCCACCTTGCATGTTGAGGAATGGATACGCATTGATTCGGTACTTACTGATGACCGACGGGATAATGTCTTTACCAAAGTCACGTGAGGATCCGGGAGTATCTGCGTCCTTAATCAATTGCTCGAACAAGAAACGGGCATTAAATACATAAATCCCCATGGAGGCCAATGCCCTGTCCGATTTACCAGGCATGGAGGGGGGATTGGACGGCTTTTCGACAAACGCCTTGACTCTTCTGTCCTCGTCAATGTCCATGACACCAAACTCTGTTGCCTCTTCCAAAGACACCTCCAGGCAACCTATGGTCAGATCTGCGTTATTGGCCACATGATCAGCCAACATCGCGCCATAGTCCATTTTATAGATGTGATCTCCGGCAAGAACGAGCACATATTCAGGGTTTCGGGTTCTTAAAATATCGATGTTTTGATAAATCGCATCCGCTGTTCCTTCGTACCAGGATGTTTCAAGCCTTTGTTGAGCGGGCATCAGATCGACATATTCGCCGAATTCGCCTCTTAAAAACCCCCAGCCCTGCTGGATATGGCGTATCAGTGAATCTGCCTTGTACTGGGTGAGCACACCAATCTTGCGTATACCCGAATTCATGCAGTTTGATAAGGGAAAATCAATTATCCGGAACTTGCCTCCGAATGGTACGGCCGGCTTCGCTCGCCAATCGGTCATATTTTTTAGACGCGAACCTCGGCCCCCCGCCAGAATCAGGGCAATGGTATTTCTGGTAAGATGACTGACAAAACGATCCTGCTGGTGGCTGCTTGACTCTGACATTGACTTCCCCTTGTGGAATAGAATTACATCTTGTTAGTTATTTGGTAACATTCACAGGAACATTATCCTACTACATTGAGGCGTTTCAAAGTGAAAAAGCAATCCCCCCCAAAGCTTGGAACTGATTTCATCAAAATTATTGAAGCAAAACATCACGATCCCTTCGCTGTTCTGGGTCGCCATCCACACAATGATAGCGTCAAAATCACACTTTACCTGCCCTACGCAGAATCCGTCAGTTTTGCCGACACCAAAATTCCGATTCCTCGGGTCCCAGGCACAGATTTTTTCGAATACATCGCTAAAAAGAACGAACTGCCCGGTCACTACAAACTGGCCTGGGTAGACAAAGACGGCGGAAAACATACGAATTATGATCCCTACGATTTTGGCGTACAACTTTCCGATTTTGATAGGCACTTGTTTGGCGAAGGCCGTCATTGGCATGTCTACACCAAAATGGGCGCCCATCTTCATACGTCAGACAAGATTGAAGGGGTGGTTTTCACTGTCTGGGCACCCAATGCCCAACGTGTCAGCGTAATTGGCGACTTCAACCGTTGGGATGGCCGGTGCAATCCAATGAGAAGCCTGGGCAGCAGCGGCATCTGGGAAATTTTTATTCCCGGATTGAACGTCGGTGCGCTTTATAAATTTGAAATTCTAAACAGGCATAGTCAGGAACTGCTGGTTAAGACGGATCCTTATGGCCAACAATTTGAATTCCGCCCAAAAACCTCTTCAATTGTCGTCAAAGAAAACAGTTACTCCTGGAAAGACCAGCAATGGATGGAAAGAAGGCACCAGTTCGACTGGCTGCACGAACCCATGTCCATTTATGAAGTTCATTTAGGCTCCTGGCAGCGCGATAATCTGGGAAATTTCCTGAATTACCGGGATCTTGCTACCCATTTGGTCGACTATGTCAAAGAATTGGGTTTTACTCATATCGAATTGCTGCCTATTACTGAACACCCGCTGGATGCCTCCTGGGGCTATCAAACCATAGGCTATTTTGCCCCCACCAGCCGCCATGGGTCGCCCGATGATTTCCGATTTTTCGTAGATGCCTGTCATCAAAACGGCATCGGCGTCATTCTGGATTGGGTACCGGCTCACTTTCCCAAAGATAATTTTGCTCTTGCTCGTTTTGACGGCAGCGCATTGTATGAGCATGAAGATCCTCGCAAAGGTGAACACCGCGATTGGGGCACACTGATCTATAACTACGGCCGTAATGAAGTTAAAAACTTCCTGCTGTCCAGCGCCATATTCTGGTTGAATGAGTTTCACCTGGATGGATTGAGGGTTGACGCGGTCGCTTCGATGCTCTATCTGGATTACTCGCGCGAAGCACATGACTGGATTCCCAACATGTATGGCGGCAATGAAAACCTTGAAGCCATTGATTTCTTCCGGGAACTGAACACCATCACACACGAACAACATCCCGGCGCAGTAATGATGGCCGAGGAATCGACTGCCTGGCCACAAGTTACGCGTCCTACCTGGGCGGGTGGATTGGGCTTTTCGATGAAATGGAATATGGGTTGGATGCATGACACGCTGGCCTACTTTCAAGAAGATCCTGTCCATAGACGTTTTCATCATGACCAGCTGACCTTTGGAATGCTGTATGCATTCACAGAGAACTTCACGTTACCTTTCTCGCATGATGAGGTTGTTCACGGTAAAGGCTCGCTGATCAACAAAATGCCTGGCGATGAATGGCAACGTTTCGCCAATTTAAGACTGCTGTATACGTTGATGTTTACCTATCCCGGTAAAAAACTTTTGTTCATGGGCTGTGAATTCGGCCAAGGCTCGGAATGGAACTTCAACCAATGTCTGGACTGGTATGTATTGCAATACCCGCATCATCAGGGCATAAAAACATTGGTCAAAGATCTAAATCACCTTTACCGCAGTCATCCGGCTCTTTTCAAACACGATTTCGATCATCACGGTTTCGAATGGATTGATTGCCATGACGTCGAACAGTCAGTGATCAGCTACCGTAGGAAAGATGCTCATGAGGATTTGATTGTCGTTCTTAACTTTACCCCTGTCGTCCGGGAGAACTACCGTATCGGCGTTCCAAGCTCTGGCCCTTACCATGAAATTTTGAACTCGGATTCTTCCTTTTATGACGGAACCAACATCGGAAATGGCCTGGCTCTTTCCGAACCGATTCCCTGGATGAACCAGCCTTATTCGATCAACTTGACCCTACCCCCTTTGGCCGGATTGATATTAAAGCGGTAGGTTTCATAAAAAATATCGAAAAATAAATTCGTTATGGACATTCAGATTCGTAACGTTATCTGGTAAAGCACATCAAAATACGGCGTTAAGAGTTCCCGATATTTCCTCTCCATGAGAGAAAATATCGGGGCGCCGGATTTTGAAGTTCAGTAATCCAAGTCCTTGGCTGTCAGATTCATTGTACGGCTGTTTGGGCTAAATCTGAAACCTGGCTTAGTGGTAAAAACTCTTCGAAAGTTTGTGTAATTTAAAAAATCTATCTGATTTATTTGAAAATCATAGTTGGCTTGCTTTAGCAGCTTGTTTTTAATACCCTGCAATGGTATTGGATAAGGATATTGGCATTTTCAATGACCTAAAACACCCTAAAAAACAAAACCGGATTATGAAAAAAATATTGTTTGTCACAAGCGAAGCACATCCATTGATCAAAACCGGTGGACTGGCTGACGTTTCGGGCAGTCTACCGAAATCATTATTAGAATTGGGGCAGGATATTCGCATCATCATGCCCAATTATCAGGCCATAAACCGACCGGAAAACATTCAGTTCAGATGCACACTTCGGGTCAATAACACGGATGTCAACATCCTTGAAACACGCCTTCCCGGCAGTGCTGTTATTGTCTGGCTGGTGGATTGCCCGGAACTGTTCGATCACCCGGGTAATCCTTATCATGATGAATACGGCAATGCATGGCCCGATATAGCAGAACGCTTTGCTCTTTTTTGCCGCATTGCCGTTGAAATTGCGATGAACCGGGGCTATCTCAACTGGAAACCCGACATTGTCCATTGTAACGACTGGCAAAGCGGCTTGGTACCGGCCTTATTAGCACTTGAATACAGCCGTCCGGCAACCGTATTTACTATCCATAATATGGCCTATCAAGGCCTATTTCCCAGCGCCACTTATTCTTATCTGAATTTACCCGGCCAATTGTGGAATCCGGACGGTATAGAATTTCACGGCATGCTGTCATTTCTTAAAGGCGGACTGGTTTACTCAGATCGCATAACGACAGTAAGCCCCACTTATGCAGAAGAAATTCAAACGCCGGATTTTGGTTATGGGCTGGAAGGACTGCTGAGCCATCGAAACGATTTTTTATGCGGAATCACTAACGGCATAGATACGGACCACTGGGATCCTGAGACTGATTCATTGATAGCCGAACCTTACAGCATCAAAGACCTTCATAAAAAAGTACTGAACAAAACAGCCTTGCAAACCACGCTGTCGTTGCCGGTTGATAAAAAAATACCTGTTTTTGGACTTATAAGCCGTCTGGTTGAACAAAAAGGTATCGACCTGGTTATTGACTGTCTGCCTGAAATGATGGAGTTGCCTCTGCAATTTGTATTATTGGGAAGCGGTAACAAGAGGTACGAACAACGGCTTTATAATTTTGCCGATTTGTTTCCGGAAAAAATATCGATCAACATCGGTTATGACGAATCGCTTTCCCATCAAATCGAAGCAGGGGCAGATATCTTCCTTATGCCTTCTCGATTTGAGCCTTGTGGACTCAACCAAATCTACAGTCAGCGTTACGGGACAATCCCTATCGTCCGAAAAACCGGGGGATTAGCCGATACTGTCGATGACACCCTGCCGGATACGCTTCGCAACAAAACCGCTACGGGATTTGTATTTAACGATGCTTCTCCCGGAGCGTTAATGGAGGCCATCAAACGGGCACTTATTATTTACAGCCTGCCCAAGAGTTGGCGTGAATTACAAGTCAATGGCATGGAAAGAGATTACTCCTGGAAAAAAAGCGCTCAACAATACCTGAGTTTGTATCATCACCTGTAATTTGTTTTTTCAGACTGCGACTATTCAGGAAGTGTTTTTTAGCACTTCCTGAACAATCCCGCCCTAAAGGCCAATTAACTTCAGCAATTCCCAGTTTGATATTTTCAGCGTCACTTTGGGCTGGGAAAAGCCTTTCGAGGAACTTCGTAAACCCATCCATGGGGACTTGACAGCAGCATCTGACCGCCAAGAACGGTGGAAATGCAGATTTTGTCCGGAATAAAAATCTGCCCTGCTGCCGACATCCTCGAAAAGCTTCTCCCAACCCTTTTTCCTTCAAATTGAGAATTGCTGGATTAACTGAGTTTTTTGCTTAGCCAAAAAACGGTGTTTTAATGACTCAAATCAGCAAATACTTAGCCCCTTTTTTTAGACTCATTTCACATATTTCAGCTAAGTGCATACTGCAGTTAAACAATTTCAGTTACCCACAAAAGCTGTGGATAACTTTGTGGATATCATGATAATGACTACGCCTGACTCCCGTCATTGTTACAGTTTTGTTAAATTGTCCAATTTTTAGACAATCATAGTAATACGTTTAATTTCAACAACTTGACAAATTAACTAGCGATTCTTTCCAGCATTGATCGGCTCTATCCCATCGTTATTTCACAAAAATTGACAATGTGCATAAAGTCAGGTTTTAAAGATCAAATCGGTTTGCAACAAGACTTTTTTGAATTCAAAAAACAAGCCTTCTTAACAAAATATTACTTGACAAACAAATTCACAAAATAGATTAATGCTTTGACTTCAACAAATCTGATCTTCTTATGTCCCCCTCTAGAAAAATTGTTCATTTAGACGAGTTACTCTTCGATAACCGGTTTTTAAGAGAACTCCCCGCTGACCCTGAACCCCTCAACACCAGAAGACAAGTATTGAATGCATGCTATTCGATAGTTCAGCCCGTCAAAACGGCTAAGCCTCAGTATGTTGCCCATGCCCAAGAGGTGGCGGATTTAATAAATTTATCCGAACAACTGCCCTTATCCGAGGATTTTACACAGGTGTTTTCGGGCAATCGCTTGACTCCCGGCATGGAGCCGCATGCAACTTGTTACGGCGGACACCAGTTCGGAAACTGGGCAGGGCAATTAGGCGACGGTCGTGCGATTTACCTGGGCGATGTGATCAATCATCGTGGCGAACGCCTGACACTGCAACTTAAAGGCGCAGGTCCTACGCCCTATTCCCGCAATGCGGACGGTCTGGCTGTATTGCGCTCTTCTGTACGGGAGTTTTTATGCAGTGAAGCGATGCACCATCTCGGCATACCGACAACCCGGGCTTTGTCGCTACTGTTAACCGGGGACACGGTAGTCAGAGACATGTTTTACAACGGCAATCCCAAACCTGAGCCCGGAGCAGTAGTTTGCCGTGTAGCCCCCTCTTTTACGCGTTTCGGACATTTTCAGATTTTTGCTGCCCGCCGCGAAATTGAATTGTTAAAGCAACTGGTTGATTACACCATTAGAACTGACTTCCCTCACTTGGGTGAGCCTGACAGAGACACTTACATAGCCTGGTTTAAAGAAGTTTGTTTAAGCACAGCCGATCTTATTGTTCACTGGCAGCGTGTTGGTTTTGTTCATGGGGTAATGAATACCGATAACATGTCGATACTAGGATTAACCATTGACTATGGCCCTTATGGCTGGATTGATAACTACGACCCCGACTGGACGCCCAATACCACCGATTCGGAAGAGCGCCGCTATAGGTTCGGCAATCAACCGCAGATTGCTTTTTGGAATTTGGGCCAGCTCGGTAATGCCATTTACGCGTTGATTGAAGAAGTCGAACCGCTACAGGAAGCACTGTCCAGTTACAGGGATCGCTTCGAAACCAGTTGGCAAAGGATGGTCGCGCAGAAACTTGGCTTGATTGCGTATGATCAGCAAACGGATGATGATCTCTGTCTGGAATTATTTGATCTGCTCAAAGCCATTGAAACAGACATGAGCATTTTCTACCGAAAACTGGCTCTGATCAGCAAAAACCCAAATTCAGAACCTGAAAACGACATCAACACGTTAATGGAAGCTTATTATCTTCCTGAACAACTGACAGCGGGTTATCGCACCAGACTGACCCGTTGGCTCATGAATTACCGCAAACGCCTGCAAAAAGACGATCTGGAAGATGAGCAAAGACGCATTAATATGAATGCGGTAAATCCCAAATATGTGCTGCGTAATTATCTGGCCCAGCAGGCTATAGACAAAGCCGAGGAAGGCGATTTCGCGATGATTCATGAGCTGCTGGATTTGATGCGTCATCCTTACGATGAGCAACCGGGTAAAGAACATTTTGCCGTTAAACGCCCCGACTGGGCAAGACGAAAACCCGGCTGTTCGATGTTATCCTGCAGTTCCTGAACCCAAACAGACTTTCCGGCTTATCTGCTCACCCCGCCAATTTTATTGGGTATAGGTGGTTGAAAAGGCTTCTGCAACAGGGATGTTGCAGAGAGCTAAAAGGACGTATTTACACGTTCTTTGAAATCAAGCACCTACGCCCTCAATTCAAATGGGCGAGTAGTTACCATCCGGCCAGGCTTTAGGGTTATCCTTGTCCGCCTTTCCATTTTTCTTTTCTGGCTTTTTTCTTGGCCTCTTTTTCCTCTCGTATGGCAACCAATTCGAACAGTTCGGCTTCCATCATAGCGGGCGTCTCCAGCGTGAATTTGCCCAACAGACCGGAACGCAATTCGTTGATCAGTATTTTTGCCGCCTTGTCCAGCTCAACCACCCCGCCTGAGCGCAGACAACCGCGGCGCCTGCCGATTTCATTAAGCAACGCATGATCGGTCGACGGTAGCGGCTCGATGGAATAGCGAGCTTTTAATGCGTCAGGATAGTGTTTAAGAAAATAATCCGCCGCAAAGAAGGCAATTTGATCATGACTGATAGCGGTATCTTTAATGGCGCCCGTCAAAGCCAAACGATACCCGCTGTTTTTATTTTCCACATTAGGCCACAGCACGCCGGGCGTATCCAATAAAACAATGTTATTACCAATATTGATACGCTGCTGCATCCGCGTTATGGCCGGCTCGTCTCCGGTTTTGGCAATCGCTTTACCGGCCAGCATGTTGATCAACGTGGATTTGCCGACATTCGGTATCCCCATAATCATGACTGTGATTAAACGCCCGCTTTCTGCCTTGGCCGCCATCAACTTATTGCAAAGCTCCGGAATCTGCCTGGCTTTTTCAGGATGAAGAATGGACAATGCCAGCGTCTTTACACCTTGCTCCTGCTCCAGGTATTGCTGCCATTGCTGGGTTAGATCGGGATCAGCCAAATCACTTTTGCTGAACACCTTGATACAGGGTTTATTACCCCGCAAGTGTGTAAGCATGGGGTTTTGACTGCTGAAAGGAATACGCGCATCAAGAATTTCAATAATGACATCGACTTGCGGCAGAATCTCTTTGATTTCTTTGCCGGCCTTGTGCATATGACCGGGGTACCACTGAATAAGCATAAAATTTGCGCTCTGTTAATGTTGACTATTACACAATAGAATGCAGTCATTCTATCAAGTATCTTGTCTCAACGAATCGATAACACTTTTTAACACCATGAAAGAATCAACCATTACCTGCACTTTTTACGCCTATTTATCACGGCTCCGCTGGATAAAGCGCTGGGGATTAAAACGTAATGCCCATGAAGAAAATGTCATGGAACACAGTTGGGAAGTATCTGTTATTGCCCACACACTGGCCTTGATAAAAAACCGTTATTTCGATGGCTCTGTTGATGCCAATGCCATTGCCGCTGCCGCGTTGTATCACGATGTGACTGAAGTCATTACCGGCGATTTACCTACACCAATCAAATACCATTCGACCGCCATCAATCAGGCGTACAAACAGATTGAAAAACAAGCGGAACTGGAACTTTTGAATTTGTTGCCCGAGCGCTTAAGAGGAGATTTTGAGCAACTGATTCAACACGACAAACTTCCCGAGGAGCATGCACAGATCATCAAAGCCGCCGATAAAATTTCTGCCTACCTTAAATGTCAGGCCGAATTGAAAGCAGGCAACCCTGAATTTGAGCTGGCGGCCGCCCAGCTGAGCAGACAACTCAATGAATCGACCCAACCCGAGGTGGCTTTTTTTATGACCAGTTTCGTCCCCAGCTGCAGCCTGACACTGGACGGACTAATGAAGACCAATTAAAAATTCTGAGACGCGCCTAGCACAATTAAGGTTCAATCACGCAAACATTGCAGATCTGCGATAAGTTTTCAGTCAGGTTAACACCTGATTAATTCAATGCATTATGACGGAGATGTGTAATGACTGAAAATGACTGTTTCGACATAGATTATGAACATTTAGATGATTTGCCAATTTACAATCATATCGAGTGGCTGAATATAAATCCCAAGCTATTTAAACAAGATCGCATTAAATGGTTCAGCCGGAAAAAAGAAAATGTGGCCAGTAAAAATTCTCTTCAAGCTCATTTACGGTTACACTCGCCAAAACCGTTAGGCCGTTAATCGATAAAACCATGCTTTACCTATGCCCAAAAGAACGCGCTTCATTTTTGCCTTATTATTGTTTTTTGTCCTGCTCGGCTTACCGCTGAGCGGACAAGCCGAAACACAGGCTGATAATCTGAAAGATCAGCTTAATAAATTAAGCCGCAACCAAAATATAACCATCAAGAACACTGACATCATTCAGCCTGCAGCGCCAATTAAAGTAAGCGGTTCAATTGAAGAACAGTTGAAACAGCTCCTCGTCGATTATAACTTTGTGCAGCTATCAAACAGCCAGGGCAACATCGAAAAAATCATCATTATGAGTGTCAAACGTTATGATCATTCCAAACCGGTAGCGACCGAGACGCCCGATACGAATTTCGACGCTAACGTCAAAACCACACGCAATGGCTCTCACCATCTGGTTCAGACCGAATTATCAGGCCCTAATGGCGCTAAAATCAAGCTGTCGCTACTCGTCGATACGGGCGCAACGTCTATCGTGTTACCGGCCTCATTTCAAGCCAAACTGGGGTTTAACGACCATAATTTGCAATCCGGAATCAGTGAAACCGCCAACGGAAGAATTGAAACCCTGCATGGCACTCTCAAATCAGTCACCGTTGGAAATGCATCAGCAAAAGACGTTGAGGTGAGTTTTATAGCAGACGATAAATTGCACAACAGCGGCCTGCTGGGCATGAGCTTTTTAGGGCGTTTTCAGTTGATGGTTGATGATGCTCAAAATCAAATCACGCTGAAATCTTCAACTTCACCGAGGCTTGATTAGCAAGCGTCCTAAATGCCTTAATCCGTCCGAGGACACTGTCAGTCCAAGTGGTCCACTGATCGTTTCGATTTGATACAACACATCGGTAGCCGCAATAAAAGTAAGATAACGCAAACCCTCAGCACCCGGCACTTCATTGGCAATAAGCCGTAAAACCGGCGCCAATTTATCCCATGTCGTTAAAAAAAAGGTGCGCACCGGATCTTTCCCATTGACATCATTCGATTGCAAACCACGCTGGAATGCGCCCCGCGCTTCCGTCAAGATAACCTGCAGATCAGCCCGAAGTTGCTGCGATTGAGTGTCTCCCGTGGCCCGACCTATTGCCTCGGTTAAAAACAGCTCCCAATTCTGCCAGGCAGCCTGCCAGGATTGCATCTCATCGGCAGTAAAAGCCGCTACCGGTTTAGAAGCCGCCAATTGTCCTTGAGAAGGTGCCTCAAATTCCATTTTGACCATTAATCCTGATTTTTCAGCTTTAGCTTCACTGAACCGCAACGTCTCCAGCAAGCGTTGCATGTTCGCTTTGTTCTGATCCGTTGTGAGCGCGGCTAATGAGGATTCAATTTGCTGACGGGATTCTCTTAAATCGATTTTAACCGCCGCTAACCTCGGCTCAGCAAAACGCTTGATAAGGTCCTGCATTCTATCGATTTTGAGTGCATGTCCCTGATGATCATAGGCATTGGCGTTGACAACCGGAAATTTCAAAATCGTTCCACCTGCTTCCAAAACCGGTTTCTGGAAGGTTTCCAGTCGGCCGTTCCATTCCAAAAGCGTCATGCATTGCCCACCTAATCCCGTTCCGAAACGGGCATGTACGACATTCAAAATCCTGACTAATCCATTTTGACCCTCTATCTTTGGATCAGATAAATCAAATAGACTGCACCCCTGGTTATCCTTCCAAAGATGTGCCGTTTTATCCTTTCCTGTATAAAGCTGGTCTATCAATAGCTTGCGAATCAGCTCATAATTAATGGGGACGGGAACAGTCAGTTGACTTCCTAAACCGATATTAGAAAAAGTGATCAGAAGCGCAAGTAATAAAAGTAATACTCTGTTTTTCATCGTGTACCTGCCGCCCGGAGGCTATCAATTTAATAACGCTTGCAATTTGATATTCGCCGAGGACTCTTGGTTGAAATAATCCTGAACTCAACTGTTTGAATACGTCTGATCGTTCGAGCTGAGTTTATCAAACTATGAGGCACCGTCCTTTCAAAAAGGTATCCTTTGGGGAAGGGATAGACTCAATCCTAGCCCGCCCCCTTGCTCACTTAATGCGGTTGCTTTAGCTCTTTGGACAGCATGATGTAGAGCTTGCTGCTGATAATTTCATTCTTGCTCAAAGTATCTAACGTTTCCAACTGTAAAGCATCCAGCGTTTTCTTACCGGTAATCGCATTAAAATGGGTGAGCAACTCATAGTTACTGCTAATCATCTGATCCAGCCTTTCTTTGGTGCTCTTGCCCAATGCTTTGTAGAGTTCAATGGTCCTTTGCAAAGAATCTTTATCGTCAAATACCTCGATCAGACTGGTATTGCTTAAGCCCTCTAACCTTAAAACCACCGTTTCCAGCAAATGCAGTTGCGTGCGGTAATAGATATACAGTTCTTGCGGCTTTAGCTCTGAGGAAGACATAAACAGCATTTTACGCAAGCTAAGGATAAAGGTTTCAATCTTATCAACCGGAAATTTTTCATCGATTGCATTAAGTTGCAAACGACCTTTTTCAACCCGCTCCATTTGAATATCCAGCAAGTTTAAAATTTTCTTGTAGATTTTTTCATTGATTTCACCTCGTCCGTAAATTTCCTTTAATGCCCCTTTTTCGGTACCCAACACATAAACCCTTAACAAGTTTTCAGTCAATTCACTGTCATTCGGAAATTTTTGTTTGTACTCTTTTAAGGCTTGTTCGTGCAAAGTGCGGTAAATGGAATGCATGCCTTTATGCTGTTCCTCACTGATCTGTTGATTTTTGAACAATTTATCAATGGCATTTAATGCTTCATCATAGATAAGCGCTTTACTCTTGAAATAGCTCACTTCTTCATAATCAGTCAACGCGTCGATACCCAGTTTATTCATTACTTTACCGATCGTCGTCGCTTTGACCAGTAGCGTAAAATAAATACTGCCTATCGTAATGGCAGTAATAAATTCTTTGACTGAAAACGTATAGTTCCAGTTAGGCACAGTCACATCATCGGGAATCAGCAAAACCATAATAACCGCCAATGAACCGCGCAGACTTCCCCAGGATAAAAGATGCATCCAGGACAACGGAATCGGCTCTTCTTTCTTGGTCCAGTTCAACAAGCCTAACAAAGGATAAATAGACAAGGCCCTACCAACCATGACGACCAGAATGGAAAGTAAAATGGGCATCAGAGCCACATTTAAATCGATAGACTGCTCTACGAATAACAATCCCATCAAAATAAATACCAGGGAGTTGGTAACAAATCCGAAGTAACTCCAAAACTTTTCCATATATTCTTCAACAGGCAGCGACATTTTAAAGCGGCCAAAATTGCCGATGACCATCGAAGCTACCAAGGTGGCAATGATCGAGGAAAAGCGGACAGGGTATCCGGCAATAATAATGTGCTCGGACACTACCTCGGTAAGGATAAAGGTAAAATGCGCGACCAGCAGGGTCAGCGTAATTTCCAAATGTTCGTGGCCTTTAACCCACTCAATGAGTTTGGCAAACAAAAACCCCATCGCCAGTCCGAATAAAATACCGCCAAACAACATCATCGAAAAATTGATCAGCCCGCTGATAATTGAAGTCGATCCGGCATAGCCATGAACCAGTATTTCAAGCATGACCAAAAATATCGCAAAAGAGGTACCGTCATTGAATAAACTCTCCCCCTCAAACATCAAGGTCAGGCGCTTGGGCGCACCATACTCTTTAAACAGAGATAAGACCGCAACAGGGTCAGTTGAGGAAATGATCGCACCAAACAACAGCGTCACAATCATGGGGACCTCAAATCCTATCCACTTGAAAACATAGTAGGCGCTGACCCCGATAAAAAATGTTGAAACCAGCAAGCCGACAACCGCCAACAAACTGATCGCGCGGATGTTATTGAGCATGTCGCTGATTTTAATGTTGTAAGCCGATTCAAAAATCAGAATAGGCAGAAACACAAAAAACAATAATTCCGGAGTTAATTCGAAGCTGTTGATAAAAGCAAAGGCTTTAAGCTTGCTCAATGGCACTAATAGCGAGCCGACAATGACCAGTAACACGGTATAGGGAAGCCGCGCTTTTTGCGAAATCATATACACAACTAACGAGATCAGCATCAGACTGAACAACGACAAGAAAACTTCAAGATTCATTTAGGTTCCTCGATCTTATATGGAATTTTGTAACGGTCGGCGCTAAAGCAGGGTAATTGCTGAAACTTATTCCGTTAAGTGCAGAATTTATCAATTTATGCGGTCTATTCTATAACTTACAACAAAGCTTATTGAAATTATTTACAAGCCTATTCTGTCACATCAAAGCCGCATAATGCTTACACTCACCGCTTTTTTTGCCCTGCATCGATGAAAAATTGCTAACATCATAAAATATCACTTCTTTTTGTCATAGTGGAGAGAGTTTCGAGGCCTAAACTAATTGCATCGTTTTCCGTTGTCTTGCTTTTTTTTTTCACAGGGTGCGTAAATAACTCTTTTCCACACATCCGGATAAACAGTAAAACTTGATTAGCGAATACAACGTTGGCACATCTTGTTCCGATGCCGAAAAAATAGAATATAACGTGAACTTAAAGCCGGACGTTATTTTAAACCCTATTCGGAAAGCCTGGCGATGTCAGCAATTACCAATTTGATGATACAAAGGGGGAATAAACCAATTATCACGCTAAGGATATCGCTACAAATAACTTCCCCCTTTGAAAAAGGGGGATCGAGAGGGATTTATTAAAAACTCTCCCCCAGCCTCTCTTTTGCAAAGAGGGGGTAATCGTAAGGTTCGATACAATATGGATTCCGGGAAGTTATTTATGACGGAATCTAACGCCTGCAACATCTTCCTATTGCGTCATTCAGCCGGTGAAAACACAATAACAATCGGCAATGCGGAAGAACTTTTTATTGTTAATCATCTTGAAACTGACTTGCTAATTTAATTATGGATACTCTACTGACCTTCATTCAGGCCCACACCGAATATGCACACTGGATCATCTTCGGCGCTTTACTGCTAGCCGGATTCAACATTCCGGTATCCGAAGATGGCATGCTGTTTATATCGGCCCTACTTGCCAAGAATAGCCCGGAACACCTGCCTCAGTTATTTCTGGGTGTTTATATGGGGGCGTTTATTTCAGACTTGATTTGTTACAGTATCGGCCGGTATCTAGGGCCCAAAATTGCACATACCCGATTTTTTTCCAACTGGGTACCTGACGAGAGAATCAATAAGATTCACGCCTATTACGAACGATATGGAATTGCGACATTGATTATCGGAAGATTTATTCCATTCGGGGTAAGAAACGGCTTGTTTCTGACAGCGGGATTAGGTCAGATGAGTTTCGTTAAATTCTTTTTTTCAGACCTGTTCGCCTGCACCCTCTCCAGCGTGACTTTTTTTTATATTTACTATCATTACGGACAAACAGTAATTGATGCCGTCAAACAAGCCAATACCACCCTCTTTATCATCGTATTGTTTGCCGTAGTGGTTTTTTATCTGCGCTCAAGAAAACGGAAAGAGTAAACGGCACTCATCCGATATCAGTTTCATTGCGGTTAGTTTATGAAATCATTTGATTCTAATTTCGCCACACTGATTGTGCACTCAGGCAGTGAAACTCAGCGTTTGCAAGTGGCTGTGGGTACTTGCGTCCGGGACGCTTTGGATACGACTTCGATACGGGTGAGGGCGGCTTGCGGCGGCACGGGAAGTTGTGGCGCTTGTGTCATCAACTATTTATCGGGTGCGGTAAACCCTGCAACCTTGGCAGAATATCAAAAACTTTCCGCCACTGAACGCCAGGAAGGGATCAGACTCGCCTGCCAAATGCGGATATTGGGTGATACTGAATTGGTACTGGAACATCCAGCCCACGTTTCCGGCTGGAAGAGTATTACACCCGAAGATTTGATAGCCGTCATGGGTCATTTGCTGGAACTCAAGCAATCCATATACGGCTTGGCGGTCGATCTGGGTACGACACATATCCGCATTTCGCTTTGGAACCGCAAAACCGGCCAGCGCATCGCCAACCGTTCCGGCTTTAATCCACAAGCGGTATTCGGTGCAGATGTTTTAAACCGCCTTAATGCCGCATTGCTGACTGAAACCCGCTCGCATGAACTGGCCCAACTGGCTAGAGATGCAGTGATCGAGGCCTTACGCGATATATTGGCCAGGGATATTGGCGAAGTATCGCCTATGCTCAAGGAAATCGGCAGCGTCATCATCGCAGGCAATACAGCCATGCTGGCGTTACTTAGCCGATACGGAGCGGATCAGCTATTGAATCCTGACAATTGGCAACAGCCCATCAATTGCCAACCTCTTGCCCATGGCACTTGGCAATCCGAATGGAATCTGCCCAATGCCGAAATCAAACTTGTGCCGGCATTGGCTGGCTTTGTCGGCTCTGATTTGACCGCTGACATCATCGGCACACGTTTAACTGAAAGCGCAGGTGCCGGATTATTGGTCGACATAGGGACCAATACCGAACTGGCGCTCTGGGATGGGCATCGGCTTCTGGTAACTTCCGTTCCAGGTGGGCCGGCTTTTGAGGGTGTCGGTATACGCAACGGTATGAGCGCAGAACAGGGCGCAATCTACCGGGCCGAACGAATGAGTGACAGCCACGCGCTCAAGCTCAGCACCCTCGGCGCAACAACCGCCAAAGGCTATTGCGGTTCAGGTTTGATAGACATGATTGCCATTTTGCTGGAGACAGGGCTATTAAAACCTTCGGGTAGGTTTTCTCAAAATGTAGGTCCGGATGGTTTTATCGCGGATCCTGACAATTCCAAAACAGCCGTAATGCCCAGTGATGTTGACGCCCTGCAACGCGCTAAAGCGGCTATTGCAACCGCGATGGAAACATTGCTGACAAGCGCCGGTTTGACCTGGCAAAACATCGAACGCTTATGTGTCTGCGGCGCTTTTGGCCGCCACTTGAATATTACGCATGCTCAAGCCATAGGCCTGCTTCCCTTACTGAGCCACGAAAGCATTGAACTCTATGCCAACGCCACACTGGCCGGTTGCGAAATAGCCTTATTGAATGAAGGCGAAATTTTATTCGATCATTATGCGTCATTAACTCAAGTGATCAATTTATCTTATGTTCCCGGCTATGATGACCTGTATATCAACAATCTGAGGCTGCGTCCGATCGAAATTCATCCGGCCCCCTAATATTTAAGCCACCTGCACGAGCTAAAACCAATAGAGAAGTCTCTGGAAATAACATCCCGACAATCGCCACCAAGAGCACGCCCACTCCCAAAGTCATGATGTTAAAGGCTTTATAATCGGTTATTTATAGACACTACAGAGGTACTGGCTAGTATTAACCGATTTGTGCCCACATTGGAAATTTCCTCTGTCACGGGAATCTGATCTACCCATCGATAGGAGTCATGAATTTAAGGACAATCTTGACCGAAGTAAACACTAAGCATAGACGGCGCTTCCCATCGTGTCTCACTTACCTAAGCTGAACTTGTCAGTTGAATCCACGCACCACTAAAAAGTCCTGCTTAGTAATGCTGAAGCCTCATGAAAAACAAAAAACATCTAAAGAACCCCTAAAAACACACTTTGACGAATAATTTATTCAGATTTCCTATACTTGTCTTCAGTATTTACACCACAACGACTGTCCGGCAACCTTTCTTAAATTGCCGAGATATAAGGCTGAAGGAAACAGCATTATGCCTGCATAGCCGAAGTAAGGATCAATCATGCTTGACGACATTATTAATCACTATAATGAAGCGGTTTTCGACACCGATAAAGAAGCTGCATTTGAAGTCATCGACAACGCTTTAGCTGAGGGCTATACGCCTGAAGACATCATTTTCAAGGTGGTCATCCCCGCCATCAATGAAATGATGGCCATCATAACCAGAGACCCGGATGCCAATCTGGCGCAACACTTTATGACGGCTCAGATTGCCTCTGAAGTTACCGAAAAAATGCTAAGGCAGTTTAAGTCGCCGCCAGAGATAGTAGGCCGCGTAGTGATAGGCACAGCCATAGGTGATTTGCATTCCCTGGGCAAACGAATTGTTTCAGGCTGTCTTAAAGCGATGATGATCGAAACCATTGATTTAGGCGTCAATGTCGCGGCAGAACGCTTTGTCGATGAGGCCATTGCACATAAGGCTCAAGTCATCGCCATATCGGCGATGATGGTCCATTCGGCAACTGGCGAAAACGGTTGCCGTAAAGTACGTAAGCTACTGAACGAGCAGGGACTGGAATCCGGCATCAAAATAGCTGTAGGCGGCGCTCCTTTTCGTTTCGATCCGAAACTTTACAAAACGGTTGGCGCTGACGCTTGGGCTGCTGATGGCATCAGCGCGGCTAAAACTATTGTCGATCTGATCCATGAGGTGCATGCAAATGACCCCCATTGAAATACTGAATGCAAGCATCCAGGGCCTGCCAGCCCCGCGTATCCCGGTATTTTGTAATCTGCTGGATCAAGGTGCGCGTGAATTAGGTCTAAGTCAACAGGCTTACTATGCCAAAGGCGAACATGTCGCTGAAGGCCAGCTCAAAATGCGTGCCCGTTATGGCTATGACAATGTCTGGAGTCTGTTTTATGTCGGCAAAGAAGCGGAACTGTTGGGTTGCAATAAGATTCTGTTCTCTGACAGCGGAACGCCTAATGTCAGCAATTCTCAATTTAAAACCATAGCTTGTATAATGTTTAATTTTTGCAACCTGCACGGAAGCTTATGGCCAGTCCCTTTCATCCCTCAACGAAACCGGCACCCTTTACAGCGCGCTCATTGATTGACAAAACCCGCG
>NZ_JAUSBX010000100.1 GCF_030651835.1 Methylicorpusculum sp.
CTGTCAAAAATCGTCATCTCGGCAGGGATTGCCGAGATCCAGATGCCATGGATGGCAAGCACCGAACACATCCTTGTACTCTGGATTCCGGCAATCCCTGCCGGAAAGACGTTGTTGCTGAAGCATCTTTATAATCAGGAATGATTTTTCCAGGATTATTCGTTCGCATGATTTAAATAATTGCGGATTTCAACGATACCAATAACCCAGTATTTTAGTATACAATAGCCTTAAAGCACGGATCCTTACTTATGACAGCAAAAGAAAACGTTCACTTACATGAGATTCACAAATTCGGCTCCCTGGCAGAACGCTGGTGGGACACGCAAGGTGAATTTAAAACATTGCACGATATCAATCCTCTCCGGCTGAGGTTTATTCGTGATCATGCCTATATTGACGGCAGACGTATCGTAGACGTGGGATGCGGCGGCGGAATTTTGACCGAAGGTCTCGCCAAGAATGCGGCAAAAGTATTGGGCATTGACCTGAGTCAGGAATTGATCGACATTGCCGACTTGCACAGCCTGGAGTCCGGCATCAATGCCGAATACCGCAAAATCAGCGCCGAAGCCTTAGCCCAGGAACAGCCGGAAAGCTTTGATCACGTCACCTGCATGGAAATGCTGGAGCATGTGCCGGATCCTTTGTCTGTTGTTTCCGCGTGCGCTCAACTGGTTAAACCGGGCGGCATGGTGTTTTTCTCCACACTGAATCGTAAACCTAAAGCCTACCTTCTTGCGATTGTTGCAGCAGAACACGTGTTAAAAATGGTACCCAAGGGAACGCATGACTTTAAAACTTTCATCAAACCTTCAGAATTAAGCCAGTGGGCCCGTTATGCAGGACTGGAACTAGTCAGTTTGTGCGGCATTGAGTACAACCCATTCAACAAACGTTTCAATCTCGGCAAAGACATTGATGTCAACTATCTGGCCGCGTTCAGACGACCTGAATAACGTTATGAGCCATGATTTCAAATTGTCCTGCGTCTTATTCGATTTAGATGGCACTCTGGTCGATACTGCCCCGGATTTGATTGCCTGCCTGAACTTCGCTTTAGCTGGCTCAGGTTTCGAAACAATTAGCGCAGCATCGGTGCGCCCGCTGATATCGTTCGGCGCATCGGCCATGATCAAAATGTGTTTACAAGACCGTTTTACTCAGGAACTGCACGATGCCCTGCTGATCACGATGCTCGATCACTATCAGACCCATATTGCCGAACACACTGTTTTTTTTCCCGGCATGACTGAAACGCTGGCCAGCATCGAAGCCAGCGGTCTTAAATGGGGGGTTATTACCAACAAACAAAAACGTTTTACTGATCCGCTGATGACCGCATTAGATCTTAACCAGCGGGCCGCTTGCATCATCAGCGGCGACAGTACCGGTAACAGCAAACCGCATCCCGAACCTATGTTCGCCGGCTGTAAACAGGCTGACGTAGCCCCTGAGGAATGCGTTTATATCGGCGATGCACCTCATGATATTGCCGCCGGTAAAAATGCCGGCATGAAAACATTGGCGGCCTTATACGGCTACCTGAAACCCGAAGATACCCCTCATTCCTGGGGCGCCGACGCACTGATCGAACACCCTGAACAGATTAAAGCATGGATAAAAACAGCACTATGTCATTAAACGGACAAATTATTCTGATAACCGGAGCCGGGGGCGGATTAGGCGGAAGCGCCGCTCTTGCGCTTGCCAAGCAAGGCGCACAAATTATTTTACTGGATAAAAGCATTCCAAAACTGGAAGTCGTTTACGATGCGATTGTTTCGGAACAAGCGCCCGAACCGGTACTTTATCCATTCGACCTGGCCGGCGCCAATGAAAACGATTACCAGGATTTGGCGGACCGTATTGAAAGCAAATACGGCCATCTGAATGGTTTATTGCATTCAGCGGTTGAGTTTGTCGCGTTTGAACCGATTGCGATCACTAAAACCAAAGACTGGGGACATACGCTGAATGTCAATCTGAACGCCCCTTTCTTACTCTGCAGGGTTTTATTACCCCTTTTACAAAAAAGTGAAGCGGCGTCCATTGTGTTTACCAGCGATTCCCGAGCCAGAACCGCACCGGCTTACTCCAGCGCTTACGGCGTATCGAAAATTGCGCTGGAAGGACTCGCGCACATTCTGGCAGAGGAGCTGGAAGCAGAAGGCAAGATCAGGGTCAACACGTTGATTCCTGGGCCTGTTAACTCACCGGTACGCAAAAAGTCTTATCCGGCAGAAGATAAAAGCCTGCTGCCGGATATGAATTCACTGGCTGATATTTACCTTTATCTGTTCAGTCCGGCTAGTATCGGCATGAACGGACAAATCATCGACGCACAAACATTCAAGCAATAAAGGATCCTTCTAATTATGGCTGCAAGAGAAACGATAACTTTAACTCGCGATGTCAATGTCGTCATGATACCGGATGGTAATCCCAGTACATTGACCCAAGGCACAGTGGTCACCCTTCATCAATCGCTGGGCAACAACTACACGGTGGTCACCGATTACGGTCACATGGTGCGTATTGCCAGCGCTGATGCCGACGCATTAGGCAAAGAACCGCATCATTTGGAAACGGTGGTCACGGAGACCGATCCGGAATCTGTCGAAAAAAACTGCTGGGAAGTCATGAAAACAGTGTATGACCCGGAAATCCCGGTCAACATCGTTGATTTGGGCTTGGTTTATGGTTGCTATGTCACGCCCGTCGAGAGCGGCAAAAACAGGGTTCAAATCCAGATGACACTGACCGCTCCCGGCTGCGGCATGGGACCTGTCATTCAGGGTGATGTTGAAAAATCGATACGCGCCCTGCCCGGCGTAGAAAGCGTTGACGTTGAAGTCGTTCTTGATCCACCCTGGTCACGAGAAATGATGTCTGAAGTTGCACAAGTTCAATTGGGCTTATTTTAACCTAAGATCTTCAATCAGAAAAAAACGGATCAGCTCGATAGAGCCGATCCTGCTCTGATTTTAATCGGCCTCTTCAAGAAAAAGCTCGGCGATTTGATCTTCAAGATCAGGGCTTGTTCCAAATGCAATCTCGCGGATAATCCCCTGTTGATCAATCAAAACCTGCGAGGGAGTGCCTTTTAAATCAAAGCGATCGAAGGTTTCGGCGTGAAATTGCAATGATTGAAAATAGTTTTTAACGTGTGCGCGAATATTTTCCTGCTGCTCAACCGTTTGTTCTGAAAATTCCGGTACCCGCTCAGTGATAAAGCGTTCTATCACCGCGTTGTTTACAGGCTCTGAACGTTTGATCAAGCGGTCCATCGCCACAGGAAAAGGAATCTGATAAGGCCAGCGGCCATTAACCAATTCGCCTCGCTGCGATAATAGTTCCAGCGTCACGCCGGTTAGCTCATTCTGATTGATAAGTCGCTTTAGATTCTCCAGCGTATTTTTATCAAAGTCTTCAAAAGCCGTAGCAACGCCTAAAACCACCAACCCCTTATCCGCAAAACGCTCATGCAACGATATGGCATGAGGCAGCGCATAAAGAAAACAGCCTGGGCAGTTGACCTGAAAAAACTCCAGCAAGACTACCTTACCCAGCAGTTGACTCAGTTGCACAGGCTCACCCTGAACCCATTCTGAAATTGATAACTCCGGTGCTTGATCGCCTGTCTGCGCCTTCATAACTTAACCTTGACTGTTGAATCTTAGTAACGACTCTCTTGCTTTAAATTATGGGCGTAGGTGCTTGATTTAAAGGGGATGAGCAGATACGAATCTATACGCTTTGAACTTTCAGCTTAAGCTTACGATCCAGTTTTTGCTGCCGCTTGGCTTCCAGCAATTTTGCGGCATCCGCCCCCATGTGAGCCTCGCCTCTTTGCCTAGCCAAAGTCATTTGCTTTTCACGCTCTTTAAACCGGGATTTTTGCGTTTCCGTCACTTTACCGAAGCAATGCGGACAACTGACGCCTTGTTCATATCGGTGGTCGGCTTTGTCAGCTTCGGTAATAGGTGACCTGCACGCATTACACAAATCATGCAGGCCTTTTTGAAGACTATGATTCACCGTCACCCGGTCATCAAAGACAAAACATTCACCGTCCCAAAGCGTTTCTTGTTCGGGCACTTGTTCCAGGTATTTTAAAATACCGCCTTTCAAGTGAAAAACATCCGAAAAACCTTGCTCTTTCAAGTAAGCGGTTGATTTTTCACAGCGTATGCCGCCCGTGCAAAACATGGCTACTTTTTTGTGTTTCGCTGGATCAAGATGCTGCTTTACAAACTCGGGAAATTCTCTGAAGTTGGTCGTCTTGGGATTGATTGCATTTTTAAAAGTGCCCACCTGATATTCATAATCGTTGCGTGTATCGATCAGGATAAGCTCAGGATCAGCAAGTAAGCGGTTCCAATCTGAAGGCTCCACATAGGTGCCCACGACTTGCTTGGGATCAATACCCTCAATGCCCATGGTCACGATTTCTTTTTTTAGTTTAACCTTGGTGCGATTGAACGGCATGGTCTCACTGAACGACTCCTTGAAATCAAGATCTTTCAGACGAGGATCATTTCTCAAAAAAACCAGTAACGCATCAATGTTATCCCGGCTTCCTGCTACCGTGCCGTTAATGCCTTCCTTTGCCAGGATCAATGTGCCCCTGATTTGATGGGCTTCCATACACTTTAGCAAAGGCAGGCGCAGCGCCTGATAATCTTCCAGCGTAACAAACTTATACAACGCACAAACAACATGTTGAAACATAAAACGCCTTTTACAAATCAGGGCACAAACAGGTTAATCCGCAATCCATTCCTGCAATCCTTCAATAATACTTTTGGCCTGCTCTTTACTCGAAATATTGAATTTTGACTTTTGCTGATACTCGCCGTTTCTTTTTTGATAACGCCGTATTGTATATTTATCAGGACCGTAGGCCTCTTTGGCTCTGTCCCAGTCTTGATAGCGATACATCACAGTTGCCCAGGCTCCTTTAGTCAGGACTTTCTTATCCAGTTCCTTGACGGTTTCAATGCCCCCATCTTCATAGGTCACTGTCAATTCATCCACTGTTTCAGCCATATTCTCTCCTCTTTCAAATCAATTGTTTTATCCAAGGGCGCGCATCTTCTCATAAATGCAAAAACCCACAACTATTTTTTAAAAAAAGAGTCGGCACTTTTCCTTTTTAGCGACTTATGAACCGGCCAAATGCCCGACTACCCTCACCTGCTTCTATCGTATCGATCACTTGCAAGGTTCCGGCATCAATCACGGAAACGTTATTATCAAACCAGTTTGCGACGTAAACCCATTTGTCATTCGGATGAGTACTGATACCTTCCGGCTTGTCGCCGACCTCGATCACCGCTATTTCCTGCATTGTTTGCGTGTCGATAACGGACACGGAACTGTCGTCCTGATTCGTGACAAACAGACGGGAATCATTCAGGGCCAGCGTAACGGCATAAGGGAGTGTTTTTACTTTGACAGTCTGTAACCGCTTTAAATGCTTGGCATCCAGCACCGTCACATCATCACTTTCGACATTGGCTACATACAGTCGCTCGTCCTTAGCGTCGATGGTCAGCCCGAAAGGATGCTCGCCAACCTTGGTCGTATTTCGAATACGCAAGGTTTCCATGTCAATTTGGGAAACGCTGTTATCCAAACGATTGGCGACGAACAACCATTTATTATCCGAACTCACCACCATACCGGAGGGCGACTTTCCTACAGGTATAGTGTTAATCACTTTAAAAGTACCGGCATCAATCACCGCCACCGTATTATTGAACCAGTCCGCCACAAAAACCAGGCGGTCGGTTTTATCGACAGCGATACCTAACGCACCGGAACTGACAGAAAACTGTGCCAATAGTTTATGATTGACCGCATCCAAAACGGCAATTCCCTTTGCCTCCGGTGTGCTGATGTAAACCCGCAGGCCATCATGAGATACGGCCACGCCAGCCGGTTTACCCGAGATTGGAATGGTGGAAATGACTTTAGCCTGGGCCGTATCAATGACCGATACACTGTCACCCAGTTGATTGGTTATAAAGGCATAAGGCTCAGCTGCAACACAGAAAGTTAATGAGAATAATAAAATGCCAGTCGCATTGATCATGCCTTTAATCATCATCTAACTTGACCTTATTTCTCAGCCAATTTTTTAATATTTTCCAAACCTGCGGTAAAAACAGCTTTCACGGATGAGTTAGCCGCTTCTTCATTCATTTCAGCAGGAGGATTGTTATTCATATAAGCACGGTAATAACCTGCTTTCCAGATCACAACGCTGGTATCGCCTTTAGCTTTTACTTCAAGATCGGCGGCATAGTTACTCACGGGTAAAACAGGCACATTTTCGTCTTTACCGGAATGATTGATTGTTTTTGCATTACTCATGTCCGAAATCTTGTAGGAATAGGACATTTTCTTTTCGTCGTATTTTTTTAATTCTTCGGTAATAGTACCGCCGTCTTTTAGCGTCAGTACGCGTACAGATCCTTTCTTGTTACCTTTATCCGTTTTCGAGCTGGCGACTGCCGGCAACCATGACATATCGTCATAATTTTTGATGATGTCCCACACTTTTTCAGCAGGCGCGTTAATTTTAATTTCTTCTTTTACTTTTTGACGAACAGGCCCATGAGCATTAGCGAGCGCTGAAAAAAATAAAAAAACCACAGAGACCAAAAAGATGTTTTTCTTCATATTATCTTCCCACACTGAAAACATTAGTTAATAAGCCGGGCATTATATGACAATTTCGAAAACGCTTAAATCTGATTGCATTTTTCCACCTAATTGGTAACACGTTCCTGCCCTTAAATAACATCTCACAATCTCGCTCATGCATGACATGGCGGGTCAGGTGCTGACAGCAAGCAGACTATGGACGGGATTGTGACCCTACCCGAGCCTGCAGTATCGCCTGCAAATTAGGAAATAATCCTGGTTCTCTGTAGCACTATAAAAGCTTGACCCGGTTCAAGAAGCGCAATTTTTAAGCTAATTTTTTACAGCCAGGGCCATCAATCAAGCTTCGCCCCCCTGATTGAGGCGTAATGTGAATTTGTGTTGGGATGCGTTCCTTCAACGCGGAAACATGTGAAATTATCCCTATCATTTTACCGCCTTGATGCAACCCGGCCAGTGTTTCAAGTGCTGTCTCCAATGCGTCTTCATCAAGGGTGCCAAATCCTTCATCCAAAAACAGCGAATCGACCCGGACATTTTTACTGGCCATATGCGAAAGACCTAGCGCCAGAGACAGACTGACGATAAAACTTTCACCGCCTGACAAATTCTTGGTGGACCTGACCTCCCCGGCTTGGTAGTTATCGATGATATTGAGCTCAAGCGGTTGGGCAGAGTCCCTGATCAGCAGATAGCGATCGGTCATCTTTTGCAATTGACGGTTGGCATGAACAATCATCATTTCAAAAGTCAGTCCCTGTGCAAAGTTACGGTATTTTTTTCCATCGCCCGAACCAATCAGTTCATGCAGGGAGTCCCATTGAGCACAGGCTCTTTTTTGTCCATCAATAGCCAGCATTCGCTCTTTTTGCCTTTCTTTTAAGAGTTCGTTGTCTTTCAGCTTTTGACGGTTGGCACCAATTTGCTGTTGAAGATCTTTGTGCGTTATTACCAGACGGTCAAGCTCCGAATCCAGCGTTTCACGAGTCTGATCGGTTAGCTGTTTTTGCCGTTCGGACTCCAGCAGCGCTGTTTTATTAAGGCTTTGTGATGCCAACTGCGCCTGTTCATTTGCCAACGCCTGAGCTTGCTGTGTTAATTTCGTGCGCACTTCTTCGGATAAACACGCTGACATAAATTCAGCTTCCTCGTTAAATCCCAATCCTGTCAAACGAGCCAAAAATGCCATTTCAGCAGCATTTAGTTGACCCGACCTGGCTTCCACGGTTTTTTCAAGCATGACAATCCTGCTCTTAAGTGTTTCGAGCGACTGGCTCGCCGCATTAAAAACCTGCCGGGAAACATCAAGACCATGTTCTGCCGCCTCAATGGCACTCGATAAAGCCATTTCTTCATCATCAGGATTTTTGGTTCCAAACAACTCGACGCGCTCTTGATTGATAAGTGCCCGCTCTTGCCGTAAACCAGCCAGTTGATTACGCTGCTTGTTTAAATCATCTTCAGATTTTCGGATCAGATCTGTCTGGTGGCTTATCTGAATTTCCAGGGCGGAAATCTGCCGATCAAGTTCGGCCTTTTCATTTTGGCGCGCAAGCCATTGGTCACGACGGGCTTTTAATACCAACAAAACCTCATCCAAAACAGCGATAGAAAGTGGCGTGACGTCATAGACAGCAACCTCGTTCTGCAATTCGGTCAGCGCGTTTTGAACTTGTGTGTCGAGAATGCCGGCATCCTTTCGAGCCTGTTTAAGTGCCTGGACAACGGAATCCATTTTATGCGCAGCAGATTGAGTCTCCCGCTCAGCTAAAACAGCCAATTCTCTGTCTTGCTCAAAAGCTTGGCGCAAGTCGCTTATCTCTTTTGCTAACGCATCGGCGGCCGACACAATAGCCATTGCATTAGCCAACTGGGCTTCATTTTCATCCTGGAGGCGCGGGAGGAGCTGCGTCAAATTTTGGTCAACCTGATCAATCGTCAAGTCCGCACAGCCAAGTCTGATTTGCGAATCGGTTGAAGCCATTTTGCCCTTGCATTCCAGGGTAAGGGCAATGATTTGTTCAAGATCTTTGGCCACTTCAGCTTGTTTGACCCTGGTATTGGACACAATGCCGCTCAGCTTTTTTAAATCAGCTCTCGCTTGGTTTAATGCCGCCATCGTTTCATCAGGAACCGGAATATTACCCTCCGCAAACGGATGTTCTGTGGCACCGCACAGGGGGCAAGGCTGATCATCTTGAAGTTCATGTCTGGCCTCCTCAAAACCCTGAATTTTCTTCAGCAAGGAGAGCTGGGTCTCAAGCAGGCTGATTTCACGCTCGAACGCGGCCTGAATTTCGACTTGAGACTGAAGCTCTCGGGTAAGATCAGTCTGTTTAGTCACAAGCTGATCATGACGGCTGTTTAGTTCGTCAAGAGCCCGCGTAGCCTCAGTAAAGGCCTTAACCGCTTCGCCAACCTGATTGAGCAGTAATTTTTTATCCTTGAAGCCTGACAGATCGTTACGCCAATCGATCAGCTCACGGCTTTCAAGCAATTGATTAAGATCAAGCTGTTTCTGAACCAATGCCATTTCGCTGATAGCCCGATCGTCTTTTCTTTTTTCAAATGAGGCCAGCAGCCCCGCCCAAACTCCGCTGACCTCGACCTCTTGTGAAACCAAGCTAGTGACCTCGTCAAGCTTGCCACTCAGTTGCATATGATTAGTCTTAAGCACCTCGGCCCTGCCGCGAATTCCGGCAAGATGCTCAACCAGACCCTCGTCTATTCCGGTTTCGGCCAATCGTGTTAAGAGCGCTTCACGTGTTTTTTGCTTATCAATCAAACTCACGCAATTCTCATCCTGTTGGCCGCGAAGAGTATTCAATGACGTTTCCTGCCCGTTGATGGCATCAGTCACCGTTTTGATCGGACTGTCTTTCTCAAGAAGCTTCAGATCCAGTTCCCTGGTTTTACGGATAATTTGCGAAGCTTCCTTTTGCTCATGCTTCTTAATATCGAGATGAACCGCCGCCTGCCTCATCGTTTGTTCTGCTTGCTTTACCGCCTTCTCTTGATCCGGGAGCATGTGCAGACATTCGCCTAGATTCCCCCGATCCGTAACTTGTTCGCGGCGAATAGAGACCAACCCGGCATGTTCACCCGTAAGTTCCAATGCCTGATTAGCGCGTTGAAGCATGATCAGCTCCGGCGCGAATTCAGTCTGTCTTCTTTGCCAGTCTGTCGTCTGCCCGGTAATGTCTATTAAATCCTGCTCAAGCCCGGCTATTCCGGCAAGCCAGACAAGAGCATTGTTTATTTCTGTAATCTGTCGGCTCAAGTGAGCATCCTGTAAATTCATCTGCTCCAGATCTTTGATCCGTTGTTGCTCATCTGCTTCATCCAGCAAGTGTATCCCGGCCATTTCGGCTGATAACATGTCCAGCTTTTTACGTTCGCCGGATCGTATCTCGTGAACCCGGATTGAAATCTGACTGTATATCTCTGTGCCGGTAATCTGTTCCAGAATCGGCGCTCTGTCGTCAGCAGCTGCCTGGAGAAATGCTGCAAAGCCGCCCTGGGCAAGGAGCATGGAACGGGTAAAACGGTCAAAATCCATACCGGTTGCCGCTACAATTTGCTCAGCAACAGCAATCATCTTGGTTTCGAATATTTGCCCGGAATCGGCATGGGCAATTTCATGTTTTGAAACCTGCAGTTCACCGCTTGATTTTTTGTGTGCCCGGCGCTGGCTCCAATGACAGCGAAACCGGCCCGCCTGGGTTTCAAAAGTAACCTCGGCAAAACACTCCCCGGTCTGACGGGACATAATCTCGTTAGTGCTTTTCGTTACTTTATTGAGGCGAGGAGTTCGCCCATAGAGAGCCAGACAGATAGCATCCAGAATGGTGGTCTTTCCTGCCCCTGTGGGTCCGGTAATGGCAAAGATACCATCGGAGGTAAACGCCGGATGAGTAAGATCGATCTCCCATTCGCCGGCAAGTGAATTCAAGTTTTTAAACCGTACTTGCAATATACGCATCGGGGACCTCCTTAATCAGCTTGACTGTCGTCTTCAGTAAGCGATGAAACAGCTTCCTGATAAGTTAAAAGCAATGCCGTCTGCTGATCGTCAGGTACATTGTGAGCAATCATGCAGCGCGCAAAAACTTCATCAACAGTCAGATCATCCAATTTTTCGCCCTCGTCCATTTGATTAAGAATCCGATCGATGATCCGGTTATTCTTTATGCGCAGAATTTCAATTACCGAGCCCGAGACAGCCGATTCCAAGCGTTCGCGTAAATCTCCTATTACCTCCTCACCATCGTACACCACTTCCAGCCAGACTGGGGTTCCGGCAGCGGCAAGCTCATGTATCCGGGTTGAAAGCTTATCCCAAGAGCCGCGAATCTGTTCCAGTCTCTGAAAAACGGGCACGTTGATCAGCGTAACCTGAGCATGGACCCCGGAAAACTGAGCCAGGCAAATACTTTTTTCCTGTCTTGCTTCACCAAACCCCATAGGCAAAGGCGAACCGCTATAACGCATCACCTCGGAACCGTTTACTCTCTGAGGCACATGAAGATGACCCAGGGCCAGATAATCCAGGCAGGCCGGAAAAATTCCAGCCGAAACATGAGC
Source organism: Methylicorpusculum sp. (assembly GCF_030651835.1). Taxonomy (GTDB): domain Bacteria; phylum Pseudomonadota; class Gammaproteobacteria; order Methylococcales; family Methylomonadaceae; genus Methylicorpusculum. The sequence continues at coordinate 11,260 of NZ_JAUSBX010000100.1, forward strand.
CAATGAACCCACATATAACTCGCGTACACCATCACCTTCGACAGTTTGTCCCCCGGCAGCAAACAAATGGCCCATGCCGATAATCGGAATTTCGATACCCACCTCCAGACGTTTCTGTTCGGCCAGGGCCGTCACTTCAGCATAATGTTGCCGAATGCCTTCTATCAGTTTCAGTTCCTTGTCAGCAATGCTTTCTCCCGCGTCCACTAATCGGATATCACGATCTCTAAGATAGGGAACAGCACAGACAATCAGTTCAGGAACACCATCCGGTTTACAGAGAAGAATAAGCTCGTCTTCCGGTTGGTCCGTAATAGAACCAATGACATGCACATCCAGCGACTTCAACAAGGCTTTCGGTGCATTGAGAAAAGCCGGAGAGTCATGATTTCCGGCGATCACCACAATATGACGACATGTTTTTAATGAGGCAACGCGGCACAAAAACCGGTAATAAAGCTCCTGCGCCCGGTTGCTCGGGGTATTGGTGTCAAAAACATCACCGGCAACCAGCAGAACATCGACTTGATGATGTTCAATAGCATCAACAAGCCAGGTTAGAAAGGCTTCGAACTCCTCGTAACGTTTCCTCCCGTAGAGGCTACGCCCTAAATGCCAGTCGGATGTGTGTAAAATTTTCATGGTGGGCAACGCTAAGGGTTTACAGGAAAATACAGGATGCATCAGAAAATAAAAGCCGTGTGATTTTATTACGATGAGCTAATGAAGATAGGTGTTGAAATAAGTTTTCCAATACTTGAATATTTTGGACGAGTAGACCGGTTTCTTTCGACAAAATAACATCGTACTTGCCATGCTTTTCTGGAACGCCTCGCCGCACGCGGCTATTACGTGATTGCAAATAGTTTGAGCATCTCATCAATTGTTACCAAGCCCCAACAGTTGCGTCTTTCTGACTCCACACCCATAGAATAAAGCACTGTTAGCATGAGTCGTTGAAAGTACATCAACGCCGTCAACCGGCACGGCATCGGCTTTTAAAGCAAACAGTGCTTTAAATAAGGCTTGCCTTAACCAGCCGTTTTGATCAGTGTAAAAAGCAGCCCGGTTATACCGGAAGCGGCAATCATCTGAATGACGCCGATCTGGTAACGGAACAATGCCAATAAGGCGATCACACAAATGACCGCAGCCATAAAATCGAATTGACCCTCAAAGCCCTGTGGCCACAAGACATGCCAGGCAAAAAACAGAGCCAGGTTTAAAACCACTCCGACTACCGCAGCCGTTATTGCTGTTAACGGTGCGGTAAATTTCAAATTTCCATGGGTAGACTCAACCAAGGGTCCTCCGGCCAAGATGAATAAAAAGCTGGGTAGAAATGTGAAATAGGTCACCACGGTTGCCGCCACCATACCGGCAAGCAACAGGTGATCGGTACCTAACAGCGCCTGAGACCATCCCGCTACAAATCCGACGAAGGCGACCACCATGATCAGCGGCCCTGGCGTGGTTTCGCCCAAAGCCAGCCCGTCTATCATTTGCTGAGGAACCAGCCAATGATAGTTTTCAACAGCCCCTTGATACACATAAGGCAAAACGGCATAAGCACCACCAAAGGTTAACAACGCCGCCTTGGTAAAAAACCAGCCCATTTGTGTCAATGCATGACTCCAGCCATAATTTATCGTCAATGCCGCCATTGGAATTAGCCACAACGCAGCACCTATCATCACAAGACCGAACAGTCGCGGCCAGCGAAAATGTGTATGATCAAGCCGTGGCGTATCGTCATCTATCACCGCAGGACCGTATGATTTGACTGAACTGCCATGCCCCCCGGTTTTGAATTTGACGGGCATGATCCGGCTACCCAAAAGTCCTATCAAAGCAGCGCCCGCCACAATGGTCGGAAAGGGAACATTCAGCGCAAAAATGGCAACGAAAGAGGCGGCAGCAATCGCCCATAACACCCCATTCTTGAGTGTCCGCGAACCGATACGGTAAGCCGCCTGCATGACAATAGCCGTAACGGCAGGCTTGATGCCGTAAAACAGCCCGGCGACCCAGGGTAAATCGCCCAGAGCAAGATATATCCAGGACAACATGATCAGAATAAACAAGGACGGCAAGACAAACAGCACCCCGGCAATGATACCTCCCCAGGTCTTATGCAATAACCAGCCGATATAAATTGCCAGTTGCTGCGCCTCAGGTCCCGGCAACAGCATGCAGTAGTTAAGCGCATGTAAGAATCGCCGTTCCGAAATCCAGTGACGATTTTCAACCAGCTCTTGATGCATGATTGAAATTTGACCGGCTGGACCACCAAAGCTTATGAAACCCAGCTTGAACCAAAAGTAAACCGCATCCTGAAACCTGGCAGGTTCCGGCCGCGTTAATTTATCCGGTGTTGTGGTGCTTTCCCTATGACTCATGAAATTGATCTCTCTTTGTAAAAAATCGCCAGCAATCCATCAAAAACAAGATCTGTAGACTTCATTGTGAATGAGTATGTTACCTACATCTCATAAAACTACAAAGTTCAAAGCATGACTACCTATATCTAAATTTGAGATAAATAAATCTAATTTTATCGTTTCAATAACTTTCTCTAGCTCGTTAGCATACACACAACAAAAATGTTCCTGATTATAAAGATCAATCAGCTCAGTCAAGAATCGTCATCTCGGCAGGGATTGCCGAGATCCAGATGCCATGAATGGCGAGCACCAAACACATCCTTGTGCTCTGGATTCCGGCAATCCCGGCCGGAAAGACGCTATTACTGAAGCATAATCAGGAAAATGTTGGCTTTAAACAACCAGACACTATCACAAGGTTTAGGACGTGCTCATGATTTATAAAATTGAAAACGACTTATCCGCCGACTTAAATCAGGAGGTCGTCATGCGTGTACTCACTTTATTGGAAGGTGTTCGTTTTGGTTCGCTTGAAATCGTTGTTCACGACGGAAGGATCGTGCAAATCGACAAGCGTGAAAAATTTAGAGTTAACAGACAAAAGGAATCTAATTAATCGACCGCGTTAACGGAGATTAATCGTGATACTGAGGTTAACTGACCGGTTCACCGGAAGTGACTGTAACAAGGCTTATCAAAATTCAGTTAACAAAGGTAAAAATATGAATACTCATCTTGACAACACTAGCTCCTGGGCTGGCCTGCTTGGGTTATTGCTGGTTTCGCCTGGACTCGTTCAGGCCGAGGATTATTACGCCAAAACCCGGGGTTACCGGGTTGAACCGGATCCCGATCCACCGGCCTATGTACGCAACTTGAGCCGAACCCAGTTTGAACAATTCCGGGACATGGACTGGCTGGATGTGGGCCTGGATTTTCGAACCCGTTATGAATACCGTGAAAATGACTACCGGCCTTGGGTGGATACCTCATCCGGTTCGCGCGTGACCAAATACCGGGACGCCCCCGATAATCTATGGCTGCTCAGAACCCGCGCCTATCTGAGTGTTCATGACATTCTCGATCCTTTTCGCTTTGCGGTCGAGATGGAAGATGCCCGCAGTTATAACGGTGAATACGAACGATCCGATGCCGATGTCAACGAATTCGAATTGATTCAAGGCTATGGCGAGCTCTATTTCAATCATGCCCTGGGCCATAACCGGCCGTTGAGCCTCCGTGCCGGCAGGATGCACATGGAACTTCTGGACCGGCGTCTGATCGGCAACAACCAGTTTCGCAACACCACCAATAATTTCGAGGGTTTCCGGGTTCATTTCGGTAAAAAACAGAATAATTGGGACCTGGACACCTTCGCGATGCAACCGGTCGAGCGGTTGAAATATGAATTTGACCAGC
>NZ_JAUSBX010000052.1 GCF_030651835.1 Methylicorpusculum sp.
CTTAAATCCCGTCATCCATGCCTGGAGGTGAGTGCGATCGATACCGGTATTGATACGCCTCATGAACGCAACGCATGGATGGCTAAAAACGTAGCGGCCATGCCCAAAGATCGGCCCGTGGTCGTTTTGGTCGGCTCACACCATACGTTAAAAGAAATTAACTGGCTCACCAGCAAAGGCGTACCATCAACAGCAGAAATATTGCATAAACAAGGTTTTCTCGTGAAATCGTTTCCTCAAATCTGGATACCGAAAAAATGCAATAGCGAGTATGACAGGGCATACCGTTTTGTCAGCATTGATAAACCGGAAGCTTTGACTTTACTTGTCGATGACCTTTTTGCAACGCTCAATGCCAAAGAGCCGGAACAAGTCGAGGGGGTTGTCGACGGGTTAATTTTGTGGGCGTGCGACAACCTGACGCGCGACTAAAAGCCACATTCCATATATACCGATTAGTAGTTAAAATGGTGGTAACCCAATTGCGATGCGATTGTACCCATATATCTACCCTCTCAAATGCGGCTTTTTAGCCGCATTTTTTTGCCTAAAATTAGGCATAGGCTGATGGAATACTTTCATTTTCCGTGGTGATAGTTAACTTCTAAGTTTGAAAGTAGACAATTTTAGTAAAATAAATTTTAAATTTTTGAGGCGAGTTGCAGTAAGCGAAAGCGGAGGCCTTGCGCGATTACCTGAATCTGACCCAGACCCAGGGGTGATGACGGTGCAGTTTAGGCGAAGGTACGGGGAATACTCGGTGGAAATCAACAATACAGGCTACAATGCGCTCGGTTCAGTGCCCACTACACTTCGTGATTTGTTATGAAATACCCCGATTGTGAAAACATTATTGAAATCGAACCCTGGATGGTTGACGAACTTTTCGGATGCCCTCATTGTTGGGCGATTCTCCAACTTGTAACGGATAAAGGTGGTTATTACAACACCAATGACAAACGGTTTGGTGCTTTGTGATTACGTCTGAGCTAAACCTAATATCGCCATTGACCAAAGCCGAACAGGATAAACTCCAGCAATTCTTGCTGACAAGCACGACCTCGAATGAAACGATGTTACTGGATAACTTGAACGGCTATTTGACGGCGATTGCCATTGGTCCTACGACATTACCGTTTGATCTTTGGTTTTCGCGCATTTGGGGACCAAACGAAGAAGATATGCCGAATTTTGCTTCGCAAGAGGAGGCTCAGCATATCTTTAATCTAATCATGCGGTACTTCAATAGCATCATTGCCGTGCTAGAACATGACCCAGACAGCTTTGAACCGGTCCTTGATAGTTATATTTCGCCCGAGGGAGAGAAATGTTTCGACGGTGAGATGTGGGCTTATGGTTTTATAGAAGGGGTTAATTTGTGTCAGCAAGATTGGCAACCCCTGATTGAAGACCCTGAGGGAAAAGACGCTTTTTTACCACTCTTCTTATTGGGTTCCGATGAGATTTCGCCTGAGCAGGAAAAATTGGTCGAAACCCGCATGCAAACCGCCGCATTGTCCAAATACATTCCGGAATGTATTGCTTTCATTTATCGATTCTGGCAACCCTACCGGCTAGCTATGCTAGAACGGACAGTTGCTAAACAAGCAAGGAGAGATGGCGTCAAAGTCGGGCGAAACGATCCTTGTTCCTGCGGCAGCGGCAAGAAGTTCAAGAAATGCTGCGGTGCTGCGGCGGATCTGCATTAATGGTTAACTCATGACATTGATACATCGTTAGCGTTGAGCTTTTAGTGTGGGTCAGAGCTGTATCAATGCCAAGCATGTTAAAGGTCATGTAAGCTAGGTTGCTTCCTCTATCGCAAATCGGAGCTAAGTGGACTAAAATTCTCCTTTCTCGTCCAAAACAGACCCTTTGCTAGCCGCTTGGAAAAAAGTCATGGATCAAACCGGTAGTGAGCAAGCAGAAATCGTTCTGCTATCGCAACAGCTTGCTGCGCTCCTGGAAAATCTGGAGCAGATGCTGCAGCAGGAAAAGCCCTATTTAGTGGCACTCTATCAGTCAAACCTGGGTGAATTGGAGTATCGCTTGCTCGGTTTACAAATCGAATGCCGCGCATTAAAAGAGCGTATCGAGTTGGCTACACGCACCCTAAATCAGGGTGAAACCCTGACCCAAAGCCATTTAGATGCCATTGAAGAACAAATTAAGCAAGCTTTCCTTCTCTGGCAAGTGCAACTTAACGAACAAGCGCAGGCTCTTTCAGACAGTTTTACTTATTTAAACGGTTTAGTCCCGGTCGATGTTGCGGTGGTAAGTCGCGCCAAAAAGGCTTACCGTCGACTTGCGCGCTTGTTACACCCCGATGTCAGTCCAAAGCATCAGGCGCTCTTTGAGCATTATTGGCCATCGGTACAAGACGCTTATCGAGCTATTGATGCCGACTTATTAGAGGCTTTGCTACACGTTATAGAAACTACGGCGATACAAGATACCGGCAACGAGGATGCAGAGGCCACTAAAAATAGGCTTATCCACATGATCGCTAAAGAAACTGAACGCCTACTGACGCTACGCAACGATCCACCTTTTTGTTGGGCCGAACAGTTGCAAGACGCGCATTGGTTGAATGAGCGGCGTGCGGTGTTGGATTTGGCTATTCAGCAGGAAAGTGAGCGCTGGGCGGCACTGACCACTCGTTACGTGGGCATTACAGCCCAAGTCAATCAGGAGTAGCTCCTATGAAAGACCTGCTGCCCTTGTCTGTATTAACACAGCAATTAATGCAGCGTAGCCTGCAAAAAAAGGCTATTGAGCTACCGTTTGCCAAAACTATTTTCTTGTTAGAAACCCACATTGCTGGCCTACACTACCACGACATCAAACAAGTAACAGAAACAGTGCAGGTCCATGATGCGCTGAAATTGCGCAGGGAACCAGCCAACACTTATGATGAGCTGGCTATCGAAGTCTTGACCATAAACCAGTGTAAACTCGGCTACCTGCCAAAGCATCGTAACCCTATCTTGGCAAGGTTGATGGATGCCGGCAAGTCTTTGATAGCCGAAGTGGCCAGCATTAAAAAGGGCGATGATAGCTTGCCATACTATCGGCAAGAACCAAGCGAAGACAATGCCATCACTGATATCCGTTTAAAAATATCTTTATATGAATAAATGGGTGATAGGGGGGGTAGATCAGTTTGGTAAGACTGTGGGTCATTGACAATTACCCACCCCATCAATTCCCCATAATCGCCTTGTAGCGATGTCTTTCCGAAGACGTAAAGGATTCCTTCGTAGGGGTTAGAAATCAGAACGATTCCTATTTTTTAATCGCGCCGTTTTTGCAAAACAGGGTTGGATCGTTGATGAGCGAGGTAGCTTGTTATGTGCAATAGTTGGTTGGGATCTCAATGTTCGTTACCGGCCAAAACCGGACTGCTGTCTATAATTTTGAGAGACAGTAATTGAATGAGTAACCGCCTTTCAAATTAGCCCTACATGCTTGTTTGAAAGACCTGACCCGATTTCCCTGACAATAGTCTGGATCGTATTATGGAATTGCTTGGGTATGGCCTTTCCGTTAGGAAGATTGCCGAAGTGTTGGGTTATTCGAGTCACATCGCGCTCAATACTTATATCAATAAACGCGGTTTACAGCCGCTTATTAAGAAGGTTGGTCTAGATTCATGTGATTTTGCCAAAAAGTTATCTTAACTGTTTGATACATAAAACCCATCTCGTTGAATTGTTATATGCCTCAGACGGATCTTACTTCGTTGAGTAGATCAGGGTGACGGTCTAGCAGCTTGAGCAACTTAACCAAGGCCAGTGGGGGCTTAGTCTTGCCACTCTCATAGCGTGAGAAGGCATTGATGCCCCCGCCAAAGATTTCAGCGGCTTCGCGCTGATCCAGGCGAAGCTTCTTGCGTACATTGGTGATAAAACCTGGATCGACATAGGCAGCATTCACTTGTTTGTTGAATTGCAGCATCAATTCGTTGATGCGGATCGATTCAGCCATATCCAGAACAGCTTCATCACACACAGGACAAAAGTCGCCGGTAACCGCTTCGATAGTGATAGTAACACCCTTGTAGGTATAGGGCTGGTCGCGGGTATCATGGATCAGTTCCGCCGCACCGCAAACAGGACATTTCATGGTCAAAGCTCCTTAAAGGATACAATTAGCACGTCATCGATGACCGTTAATTTCAGGTATACGTCACCTGCCTTTGTACTCGGCCGGTACACATCCTGCCAGACCGTATGATCGGCATGGGTGGTCATACTCTTGTAGAAATCCGCTGTCGTGAGTGCCTGTACGACAGCCAGCATATCGGATACGCTCAACCCCATTTGCGCCGCTCCCTGTTCTGCCGAGTAAGTGGTTCGCACTTTGCCCGTTTCAACCAAGGTTTTGATCACTGATAGCTTGCAATGAGGGGTTAGTTTCTCCATAGGTTAATGCTAACCTAGTTGGTTATTTTTGGCAAATTGGTTAATTGAAATAGAAGGAGAAAGCTATCGGAAAAAACAGCGCCTAAAAAAATGACCCTTATTTTTAACTAAAACCGGCCAGGGTAATTGACGTCAGCCGGCCAAGATAGTTGACGCCGGACAAGCTCCGCCTAATACGCGTTGAACTGAACAATGGCGAAGTTGAAGTGTTGATCACCAACTTGATGGCTGAACAGGCTTTTCCGGTCGACGAATTCAAGGAATTGTACCATCTAAGATGGGGGGCGGAAGAAAACTACAAGCGTCTTAAACAGTGGGTAGAAATTGAGAACTTTTCCGGCAAATCGGCTTTGTCGGTTAAACAGGATTTTTATGCCAAGGTGCTCTCGACCAATCTTACCGCCGTGGTCGCCAATAGCTCTCAACGACAAGTAGAGAAGACAGCCGCCCATCGACAGCACGACTACCAGGTCAATTTCGCGCAAGCGCTCACCAAAATGAAAAACACACTGATTGAACTCCTTTTACTTTCAGTTCAGCAATTGCAGCGCCGACTCGAAGTGCTGATTGATTACATTGCCTGCACTATAGAGCCCATACGTAAAGGAAGAAGCTACAACAGATCGTGCTCAAAATCAAAAAACAGAATTTTCTATTGTAGTTACAAGAGGGCAAAATAAATCAAAGAGTTATCTCTTAACTTAATGACATTGCTCCGGGTAGGGTTTTAAAATGAGAATTGCTGAGGTTTTGGGTGTTCAAATAAATCTGAATACGCAGGCCGGAATAAGTACACGCCGTTAACAGTTATTAACCGCACTGATTGCGGTTCGAAAAAATATTTTTTCAAACAAAAATGCAGCGGATTTTATTAAAATGTGGTTTATGCCATAAAAATTTTTTAGTGTTGTGTGGCCTAACATAGTTCTTGATTCTCTGGCTGCGACAATATACCGCGCGACATTTTGTCGCATTTAGTTCCCCGTCTTCAATGCCTAACATCACTCCCGGCTCTTTAACGAGTTCATAGACCTTTTCCAAGCGGCGACACCTCATCACCGCTCTTTTTGGAAATTTTGTCCAACGAAGTTTGGCGCACTCAATTCAGCGCCAGTCTTAGATGCTAATGAAAGTGGGTGGAGTATGGCTTGGGACGAAGACGAAGATACGACGATCTATCATGTGGTTGTTAATCACGAGGAGCAATACTCCATCTGGCCGGAGTACAAGGAGGTGCCTAAAGGCTGGAAAACTGTCGGCAGAACCGGCCCGAAACAGGAATGCCTGGATTACATTAAAGACGTTTGGACGGATATGCGTCCTTTGAGTTTGCGCAAGGCAATGGCGGAAAACGCGGAGCTTAGCGACATCGGGGCAGCGAGCTGTTAATGGCAACGCTCATCCAGGCAGCCGGACGGGTAGAGGTCGGGCAAAGCTGTTCGCACCTTCTACAGTCGTTTGAAGAGGAGACTCAAAAGCTCCCGGAGATTGGCGAAGTTCATGTTTGGTCGGCTCGGCTGACCCTTCGGCAAGGCTCAGGACAGGTTTCGACGCAAAATAAATTTGAAATCTTCTATGGATCATTGTCGACGGATGAACGCAAACGAGCGGAAAGCTTCGTTCAAGAACGCGACAGAAACCGATACATTATCGCACGCGGGATCTTGCGAGAATTGTTGGGACATTACCTCGGCATGGCTCCTGAACAAGTTTGTTTCTCTTACGGGGCCAACGGAAAGCCTTATTTAGCCGATTCACTGGCCGGGAGCGGACTGGAATTCAATCTCTCTCATGCGGCCAATTCAGCGGTCTATGCGTTCGCCAACCGCACGCAAGTAGGAATCGACATAGAGCCGCTAAACAAGGGCCTGGCTTGGCGGGAATTGGCGCCGATCGTGTTTTCTGAGAGGGAGCAGGCGGAACTGGCCGAAATCCCGGACGATGAAAAAGCGGAAGCCTTCTTACGGGGATGGACTCGTAAGGAAGCGTTTGTCAAAGGATGCGGTGCAGGTTTGTCGTTAGACCTTAATGCTTTCGACGTACCCTTGGGACGGCTCGAAAATCCGAGTCCCGTTCAACTAGCTAACAAGCAAAAACAGTCTGACGTCTGGTGGCTATGTCCGATCGATCCGATTGCGGATTTCGTGGCGGCGCTAACCGTGAACGGCATGCCGCCGCTACGCGTCATAGCAAATCGCTGGATCGATTGGCCAACCCTGGTCAACCTGACCGTGACAGCCGTTCAGCAATCCGTAGGAGCGATGCCTCCGGCGCGATTAGAGAAAAATCCACTTTAGGAGGCCACATGGAAAATTTGATGGCATTGAATCCGACTGCCGACTTACCGGTGGTACCGCCTTCGAAGGCGACATTGTTAAAAAACCGCTATCCAGTGGTGGAACGCAGAGAGAACCTATCCTCGATAAGTTTCTTTTCCGATTTTGTGGCAAAGAATCGTCCCGTGGTGGTTCCGAAGGCATTGAAACATTGTCCGGCGCTCTCCCGCTGGTCAGCCGATCATCTTCGAAAGATTGCCGGCAGCCGCACCGTCAAACTCAAGCAAGGTTTGAACGAGGAAGGTGTTGTCGGCCTGAAAACAATAGCATCACGATTGAACGACTATCTGGATTGTGTGGAGCTTTTTGAAACCCGGCTGCAACGGAACGAAGTATCGGCCAAAGATAGGCCGCCCTATTTGCACGACTTACCGTTATTGAGTGTTCTGCCCGATGCTGCAAACGATCTCGACGGATTTCCGTCCGACTATTTTCCGGACTGGTATCGGACCGATTGGTTTAAGTTCGCCCAATTCTTCCTTGGGCCGAGTCATAGTTTAACGCCCTTACATTTCGATTGCCTGCTCACTCACAATCTGTTCTTTCAGGTCAGAGGACGCAAACGCTTCATCCTATTGCATCACGACCAACTGCCGTTCTGTTATCGCTATAAATGGCGCTGGTGCGAGGTCGATGCCGAAAGCCCCGATTTTATGCGCCATCCTCTTTATCGGGAAGCGCAAGTTCAAGAATGTATTGTAGAACCCGGAGACATGCTTTACATGCCGCCGGGGATGCTTCATCACGTCCGCAGTCTCGACTGTGCGATGTCATTTAATGTGGATTGGCATACGCGCGGTAGCGCTATTCAGGGGATGTTAGCGCTGAGGCGGGGAATGCCCATTAAAAACGTTTATTACAATGCGGTCATCGCCCTTGGGCAATGCACCGGACAATCGGCCGGACGGGTGCTTCCCTGGTACCGTTCATATCTGAACTACGTCTCATAGAGAGGTCATTGTGCGCTTCATTGAAGAACCCGGACTAACTGCGAATATTCAAACAACCTACCCCAACTTTGTGGAGCTGGCGTGCAGCAGGGCGAATGAAAAGCCTGAGCAGACGGCATACGTTTTTCTGCAGGACGGTGAAAACGAAAGTGGCCAGTTAACGTTTGCCGAACTGGATCGGCGCGCCCGCGCTATCGCCGCCCGGCTTCAAAGTATGGGCATGACCGGCGAACGGGCTCTGCTGCTGTATCCGCCGGGGCTTGATTACATCGAGGGCTTTTTCGGTTGTTTGTATGCAGGAGTTGTCGCGGTACCTGCCAGCCCTCCTACGCGTCGGCAGAAATCCCGGCTTTTGGCCGTGATTAACGATGCTACACCGGCCGTTATCATGACCACAGCGGATCTCGCAGCGAAATATCGGACAAATTCGCCTGGAGCGAATTTGAACAGCCAACGGCTGGCCCGAAGGGTGAAATACAAGGATGTATTTCATAGTGAATTCGAAGGAATGGCTGAGCGCAACAATAACGGCTTAAATTTAAGCAGTGGAAAACCCTCTCCAGAGGGAGAAGGACGCGACGAGACTAAAGCGGGTACACCGGCATGGTTTACCACGGATAAACCGGAAGTCGCATTTGCCGAAAGTTGGGTTAAACCAGCGCTTAGCTCCGACAACCTTGCTTTCCTCCAATACACCTCTGGGTCTACTGGGGATCCCAAAGGCGTGATGGTCAGTCACGGCAACCTGATGGCCAACCAGGAGGCCATCAAACAAGGTTTCGGACATACCGAACACACCACGGTAGTCGGCTGGCTACCCCTTTATCATGATATGGGTTTGATCGGAAATCTACTGCAGCCGCTTTATCTGGGAGCCACCGCTATTTTAATGCCGCCCATGGCGTTTCTGGAAAAGCCCATACGCTGGCTTAGGGCGATTTCAAATTATCAGGCGAACACTTCCGGTGGCCCCAATTTTGCCTACGACCTTTGTCTGCGCAAGGTGACTGCCGAACAAATGCAAGGTTTGGATTTGACTGCCTGGAGCTTGGCTTTCAATGGTTCAGAACCGGTACGTGCCGCCACCATGGAAGGTTTTTCAGAAAAATTTGCCGATTGCGGCTTTCGCCGGGAAAATTTTTTCCCTTGCTATGGTTTAGCCGAAGCCACGCTGTTTGTGTCAGGAGAAAAACTGCCCTCTGTTGGGTACGCCAAGCACCCCGAAGAAAAGCCCCAAGTCCGCTCGATTTCTTGCGGCTCAACGTCTGACCATCACGAAATCCGCATTGCCGACCCCGAAACAGGTAGCCCTTGTCAGGAAGGCCGCATCGGTGAAATCTGGGTGGCAGGCCCCAGTATAGCCAAAGGATACTGGAACCGCCCGGAAGAATCGGAACAAACCTTCCGTGCCCGATTGGCCGATAAGACGGGTATGGATCGGTCAATTATTGACTCTCTTTCCCACAAGAAAGAAAACAACACGCAACCTTTTCTTCGCACCGGTGATTTGGGGTTTCTCGATAACGGCCAGCTTTACATCACCGGTCGCATCAAGGATTTGATCATCATCCGTGGCCGGAATTTTTACCCGCAAGACATCGAACAAGCACTGACCGAGGAAATTCCGGCACTCATTCCCGACGGTTGTGTAGCGTTTTCGGCAACCCATGAAGACGAGGAACAGCTGATTGTGGTCGCCGAGATCACGCGTGTGGCAATGCGCTCGGGCGACTACGAGGCGATTGCCGCCGCAGTGCGAAAAGTCCTTGCCGAAGTCTGCGAACTGGCTGCCGCCGAATTAGTCCTGGTGCAAGCCGGTACGGTCCCCAAAACGTCCAGCGGTAAAATTCGGCGCCAACCCTGCAAACAGATGTATTTGGAAAATTCATTGCCTGTGTTGTTCCGTTCGGGCGAACAACCAAGTGCTAAATACTCTGGAGTGAGAGAACAGACTAATACTGTTGACTTAAGCACTGCAAAGCCCTCTCCAGAGGGAGAGGGTTGGGTGAGGGGAAATCAGAATAAGGAAAAAAATTTGATTATAACCCCAATGAAACAGAGCAGCCCTACTTCATCGCCGGACCATTTCGCCGGGAGCGAAATGGGACGCGCAGCGGCCCGTCAGGGCGGAGTCCATGGAGGGACTCCGCAATATCAAATCTTGCAGCAGGCGCTATTGGCCGTGCCTCAAGCGCAGCGTGCGCCATTAATCACCCGTTTTCTTAGCCATAAGATTGCCCTTCTGTTAAAAGTTGAAGAATCAGCTCTATCTACTGATTCGCCCTTACGATCATTGGGGCTCGACTCTCTCAAAGCGGTCGAGCTCAAACATGCGACAGATGATCTACTGGGCATGGATGCGGCTTTGTCGTTGTTTCTATCCGATGATTCGCTGGAAAAAATAGCCGAAAAACTATCTGAAACCGCCGAATCTACAGCAGGGTGCACCGTACACACCGATCCTTCAGCCGCTACTGAGCAGGATGCTCACAGCCCACTTTACAATTCAAACCTGTCTGCGACCCAATTCTCCATGTGGACGATGCAGCAATTAGAGCCGAACAGTATCGTCTACAACCTCCATCTGGCATTGCGCATCGCCGGAGCGATCGATCAAGAACGGCTAAAACAAGCTTTCCGTTATCTGACGGCCCGTCATACTATGCTGCGTACATTGTATCGCGCCGGCGACAATGATGAGGTTATTCAACAGGTACTGCCAACGTCCGAATTACCGGATTTCTTTACAGCCATCGACGCATCCGCGTGGACGGAAGCTCAACTTCAGGATGATATGGCCCGACGGGCCAGAGAATCTTTCGATTTGGCGATAGGGCCGCTACTCCGTATCACAAGTTATGGGCATGGAAAGCAAGGTAACGGTCAATCTTTACCCACTGACACCTGCCATACCCTTTTAATTTGCGCCCACCATATCGCCGTCGATCTGTGGTCGGTGCTCATTCTCGTCAGCGAACTAAAAACAATCTATACCGAGTTGTCCTCCGGCAGAGAGCCGCTATTAAACGATCTCAATTCAAGCTATACCAATTTTGTCGCTTGGCAACGGCAGTATCTGGAAAGTCCGGCCTGTGATAAAGCCTGGAATTACTGGCATCGGCAATTGACCGGAGAGCTTCCCCTGCTCTCTCTGCCGACGGATAATCCGAGACCAGCGGTTTCGGATTATCGCGGCGCTTCGGTGGCGTTCCGGTTGAATCGGGACGAAACCGAACGACTCAAAAAACTGGCCGGACAGCAGGGTGTGACGCTGTTTGCCTTGCTGCTCACAGCATATAAGGTATTGCTACATCGCTATACCCATCAAAAAGATGTAATCATCGGCGTTCCCACCAGCGGACGCAGCCAATCGCGTTTTGCCCCGGTCGTTGGAAATTTCGTTAATCCGCTGCCCTTACGCAGTTACCCTTCCGGCAACAAAGCCTTTACGGATTATTTGGCGGAAATCAACGAGACCTTGTTAAGTGCGCTGGAATACCAGTATTTTCCTTTTTCCCTGATGGTGGAACGCCTGCAACCCGAACGCGTCGCCGATCATTGGCCGATTTACCAGACTTTGTTTGTGTTGCAGCAGGCTCAGGCGGGTATTGATACTGAACTTGCACAATTTGCTCTGGGAGAGGATGGCAAAACTTCGGCTTGGGATGATATGCAAATCAGACCCTTAGCGATACAACAGCGGGTCGAGAATTTCGACATTAAACTGATGGCGGCAGAGTGTGAGCATGGATTGCAGTTTTCTTTCCAGTATCGCAGCGATTTATTTGAGCCAAGTACTATTGCAGCTTGGTCTACACATTTTCAAGGACTAATTACAGGTATCATAAACAATGCCAATGTAAAATTGAGCGAGTTGCCTTTACTCTCTACCGATGAACGACATAAATTAACGGTTGATTGGAATGCAACAAAAACTGAATATTCAGGCGCGAGTTGTATTCATCAATTATTTGAAACACAGGTAGAAAAGACTCCAAATGAAATTGCCTTAATCTATCAAGGTCAGCAACTTAGCTATCGAGAATTGAATGCTCGTAGTAACCGTCTAGCCCACGCATTGGTAGCGGCAAAATTTAAGCCTGATACGCCTATTGGGATTTGCGCTCAGCGGTCATTAGAAATGGTGATTGGGTTACTGGGAATACTAAAAGCAGGCTGTGCTTATTTACCGCTAGAGCCTGGCTATCCACATGAACGCCTTTCAGCAATGCTGGACGACTCCGATGCACCTTTAATTCTGGTTCAAGCAGAGTTTGCTCATATATTCTCTGATTTTACGGGAACAACTCATACGCTTGATGCGGAATTATCAAGTTTTATTGATTTTTCTGAACAGAACCCTGATGTTCAAATCAATGAGGGCAACTTGGCTTATGTGCTGTTTACTTCTGGTTCTACAGGACGACCTAAAGGCGTAGCAGTGCCTCACAAAGGGGTTCAAAACCATCTTCTTTGGATGCAAGAACACTTTAGTCTCAATGAAAGTGATACGGTAATGCAAAAAACACCGTACACCTTTGATGTTTCGGTCTCAGAGTTCTTTTGCCCTTTGATAGCGGGCGCACGTCTGCTGATGGCCGCTCACGATGATCATAAAGATCCTGAACGGCTGGTAGATCTGATTGAACAATACGGTGTCACCACACTGCACTTTGTACCTTCTATGCTGGGGGCTTTTCTTGGTGCGGCTGATTTTAGCAAATGTATATCTTTGCGGCGGATTATTTGTAACGGTGAAGCATTGAGTTTTGACTTACAAAAACACTTTCATGAGTGTTCCAATGCCCAACTTTACAATCTGTATGGTCCTACCGAAGCCTCTATTAATGTTACGGGATGGCTCTGCGACCGAGATCAACTAGAAAATTCAATTCCGATTGGTAGACCCGTTGGCAACACACAGATTTATGTTTTGGATGAACAGTTTAACCCAGTGCCGATAGGCATTATCGGTGAACTTTACATAGGTGGTATTCAATTAGCACGCGGGTATTTAAACCAGCCCAGTTTAACTGCTGAACGGTTTGTACCGAATCCATTCGCTAATACAGGAGAGCGTTTATATCGTTCGGGCGATTTGGCTTGCTACCGCCGGGACGGTGCTGTTAATTATCTGGGTCGAGTTGACCATCAAGTTAAAGTTCGTGGTTTTCGGATTGAACTAGGCGAAATAGAATCCGTATTGCGACAAAACCCTAACGTTAAAACAGCCATTGTAATGGTACGCGAAGATGGCCCTGGCGGTAAGTATTTGGCAGCATACTGGGTAAGCAATCAAGAGAAAAACTCTCCTGATACAGAGGTGTTACAGGATTTTCTTAAGGAACATCTTCCTGATTACATGATTCCAGCGGTGCTAATCAAACTAGAACATCTTCCCTTATCAGCTAATGGCAAGCTGGATCGCAAAGCGTTACCTGTGCCAGATTTTAGCTCACAATTTGCCGACCGGTACGTTGCGCCACAAAATGAAGTGGAATACATGTTGGCTCAAGTTTGGTCAAACCTGTTAGGAATCGAACGAATCGGCATACATGATAATTTCTTTGCTTTAGGCGGCGATTCTATTCTTAGTATCCAGGTTTCAAGTCGGACTCATCAAGCTGGCTGGTCTGTTACACCACGGCAGCTCTTTAAATATCAAACAATCTCTGAACTAGCGACTGTGGTTGAAAAAAACTCACAAGAATCAAGCGCTACTCAGCTTGAGCAAGATAGTAAAGATTATGTTCCTTACTCAATAAGCAAGCTTTCTCAAATAGAGTTGGAATCTTTATTAGAAAGTCATGTAAATATTGAAGATGCTTACCCTCTTTCTTCCATGCAGGAAGGAATATTATTTCATACGCTTAGCAGCCCGGGGTCAGGCGTTTATGTGATGCAGGATCGCTATGAAATCTGTGGAAAAATTGACTTGGAAGCGTTTCGTCTAGCTTGGCAAAATGTGATGGATAATAACCCTATCTTGCGCACCTCATTCGATTGGAATTTAGGAACACGTCCGTTACAAATAGTAAATCGTGACGCTATTCTGCCTTTCGAGTATCTGGATTGGAGTAATTACAACGAGGCAGATCAACAAGTTCGTTTAGAAACCCTATTACGCTCAGAGCAGGTAAAGGGTTTCGATCTTGGCAGTGGGTTGTCATTTCGTATCCGAATTATAAAATGTGGAGACCAACGTTATTTTTGCATTAGAAGTTATCATCATATCCTTATAGACGAATGGTGTACTTCAACTATGTTTCTAGAGTTCCGAGAATATTATGGGGCTTTATCTCAAGGCAAGCCTCTTCCCGTTATACAAACACATCCATTTCGAGACTATATTGCTTGGCTTGAATGTCAAGATAAAGCGAAAACTGAATCTTACTGGCGTAGTTACTTGCAAGGTTTTACCGAACCGATGGCGTTGAGTGAGAAACAAGGCTATCGCCCGACTCATATCGAAAGCACGGTAGACGATATTACAGTACAGCTCTCTACTGCTGATACCGAAGCACTCAATATTTTGGCGCAACGGTATCGACTTACTCCCAATACATTTGTACAAGGTGCGTTAGCATTATTGCTCTGTCGGTATGAGGGACGCCCGGAAGTTCTTTTCGGTGTAACAGTGTCAGGAAGACCTAGCACTTTAGCGGGTGCCGAGACAATGCTTGGGCTATTAATTAATGCATTACCTCTTCGTATTGCCATCAATGTTGAGCAACCTTTGTTGGAATGGTTGCAAGATTTATTAGAACAAAATTTAGACATGCGTCAATACGAATATTCTTCACTTGTTGATATTCAATCCTGGAGTTCTATTCCCCGTAGTGAAGGAGAATTATTCCAACATCTCCTGACATTTGAGAATGCGCCTATCGATTCCAGTTTGTTGACTGAAAATGACATCATTAACATGAGTTTGGTATGGAATCGTGTTCATACGAATTATCCGATAACATTCGTCGCTATTCCAGGTAAACAATTAAACCTACGGATTACTTATCAGACAGCACAGTTTGATTCTCAGTATATCAAACGGATGATTGGACATTTTCAGACTCTGCTGGAAGAAATGATCCATCATCCTGACAAGCGAGTAGGGGAAGTGAACATACTTGCTCGTCATGAACATCAGCAAATTCTACTGGATTGGAATCAAACGAAACATTCGTATCCAGAGCCGTGCGATATTGTGGTACTTTTCGAAGCGCAAGCGGTGCTGACACCCGATGCTATCGCCACCGCTTTTCAGGGACAAGAGCTTACTTACTTCGAACTCAATAACCGCGTCAACCGTGTTGCCCATGCGCTATTGTCAGAAGGTGTTGGTCACGAAACGCTGATTGCTATCTTTAATGATCGCGGCATCGATTATCTGGTGATGCTGCTGAGTGTATTCAAAGCCGGTAGCGCCTATCTTCCGCTCGATCCCAGCCACCCCGACGGAAGAATTGCACAGGTGCTGAAAGAAAGTGGAGTCGGATTGATATTGACCGGCACTTCCTATTTTGAACGTGTACTGGCTTTGGCTGGTATGGTTGGAGATAGCATGGATACAGGAGGTGGGGTTACGCATGGCGCAGTTTCCGTGGAACAAACGCCAACAACTCGGGCGTGCGCTTCGTTAAGCGTTCAGTTGCTATGCCAACCTGACGTGCTCCTCCTGGAGGAATTGGAATCCTGCGAAAACGAGGTAGAAAACCCGCCCGGAGGCCATACCCCGGAAAGTCTGGCTTTCGTCATCTTCACATCGGGTTCTACCGGTATGCCGAAAGGCGCCATGGTCGAACACAAGGGCATGTTTAACAACCTTATTACCAAAGTCCCGACTTTGGGATTAACGGGAGGTGACGTCATCGCGCAAACGGCCGGGCAGTGTTTCGACATTTCCGTTTGGCAACACCTGACCGCGCTGGTGTGCGGAGCGAGAGTAGAAATATTCCCTGATGAGATTGTCAAGGAACCTAACCAGCTACTAGCGCAACTGGCGGAGCGCGGCGTTACCGTTTTGGAAGCCGTTCCATCCATGATACAGGCGTTGTTGGATATAGCTGACGATGTCCTTGAACTGCCAAAATTACGCTGGTTGATCGCTTGCGGCGAGGCATTCCCGCCGGAATTATGTAGGCGCTGGATGGACCGGTTTCCTCATGTCAAGGTGCTCAACGCCTACGGCCCCGCCGAATGTTCGGACGATGTGTCTTACTATGAAGTACCCGCTAGACCGGGTGATACGGAAACCCTCGTACCAATCGGTAGACCGGTCCATAACACTCGATTGTATCTTCTGGACCGTTGGCTGGAGCCTGTACCCATCGGCGTGCCGGGCGAAATCTGCGTGGCCGGCATTCAAGTTGGGCGCGGCTATCTCAATCGTCCGGATTTTACGGCCGAAAAATTCATTCCGGATCCCTTCGATGAAGCAGGCACGCGGTTGTATCGCACCGGCGATATCGGCCGTTATCGCGAGGACGGTGCTATCGAATTTCTGGGCCGGATCGATCATCAGGTCAAAATTCGTGGCGTTCGCATCGAACCCGGCGAAATTGAGGCGCAGCTCCTGACCTTTCCTAACGTGGAACAAGCCCTGGTCACGGTCCGGGAGGACGGTGTGAGCGGTAAACGCCTAGTGGCTTATATCGTATGCGGCGAAGAGGACATAAACAGTGACGCTGAATTAATCAGTCGCATCGATTCCCTACCGATTGCGACCCTTCTGACCTCCATGGATGGAGGAAATGCCGACGACGGCCGGGAGCAGTCGCGGCCGCCCCCCTTGGCAGTCGGAAAACTGCGCGAGCATCTGGCCGCCAGATTGCCGAACGCGATGATGCCGTCGGCTTTCGTCCGGCTGAATGCCATGCCGCTTGGCGCTAACGGCAAGATCGACCGCAAAGCATTGCCGGAGCCGGATATGGCAGGGCAAAGCGACCGTGCTTATGTCGCACCGCGCAATCCCGCCGAGGAAGCGCTAGTCGGTATCTGGAAAGAAGTACTGGGTATCGAAAGGGTCGGCGTCGCGGATAACTTTTTCGATCTGGGCGGCCATTCGCTGTTAGCGGTGCAGGTGTTGTCACGGCTACGCCGAGCTTTTGGCATTGAGGTGCCGCTACGTCGGCTTTTCGAAGCGTCCACTATCGAGGCATTGGCGCTACTGGTCGAAGAGCTTCTGATAGAACATTTGAACAGCCTGTCGGAAGAAGAAGCGGAGGCCTTATTGATTGATGATGAAGAAGGTGTTTCGACGGACCTCAAACAGCAGAGAGATTGAATGGATCCATCGTTCCCGAGCTCTGCGTCACTGCCTGCAGTTAAGTCGTTCGTGCTGAGCTTGTCGAAGCATGAACAGCTTAACTGTGGGCTTGAGATTTTTCCATTCACCCTTCGACAAGGCCTTTAGTTCTGAGCGCAGCCGAAGGATCAGGGCGAACGGAAAATTCCTTAACTTAATGGCAGTGACAGAGACCGTGGGAACGATGCAGGTAAGAAAATATAAAAAACCGTTGCTGAAGTGCAAATACTAATACCAAAAACAACCTTACACGGAATGGAAATGACAAGAAAAAAAACCAAATGCATCCTTTTACATCCGGCCTCATTAACACTAGCTTTGCTAATGTCCGATCCCTGCATGGCCGCCGATGAATTAAATGATAAAAAACTACCTGCCAAGAATACCAAAGAGGCTGCGTCGGTTTCCAAAACACCCGATACCATCGAGCTGAAGGCGATGACAGTGACAGGGGAGGCAGTTCAAGATCCGAATGACCCTTATAACGAAAGCTACACCGTCACTAACAGCTCTATTGCCACTAAAACCGACACGCCGATTATGGATACGCCGTTGTCGATTGAAGTAGTAACCCAAGAAGTTCTAAAAGATCAACAAGCATTCCGGATACAGGATGCAGTAAAAAACGTCAGTGGTGTTCAGCAAATAGCTAATGATGGATATGATGATTTTATTATAAGGGGGTTTAATACAACTCGAATTGGATATCGTAATGGCGTTAGGGTTCCACTATTAAATCTTGATTTTGCCAACATACAACAGATTGAAGTTTTGAAAGGGCCGGCCAGCATTCTGTTTGGCCGGATAGAGCCTGGTGGAGTAATCAATGCGGTTACCAAGCGTCCTCAAGAGGAAGCCTATTATTCACTGGAACAGCGCTTTGGTTCTTATGATTTTTATCGGACTGAAGCGAATGCTACCGGTGCTATTACCGATGATAAATCGTTATTGTATCGCTTAGATTTCTCCTATCTGGATAAAAACTCCTTCCGGGATTTTGTTTTTAATGATCGTATTTTTATTGCCCCCAGCCTGACTTGGAGGCCTTCTGATCGCACCGAATTCAATTTATCCTATGATTATCTCAACGAAGATCGTGTATTTGATCCTGGGCAACCGGCAATGGGTGGCAGTGTTGCTCAGATACCGATTAGTCGCAACTTCGGGCAGCCCGGACTTTCCGATCATTTTGGTAGCGATGTGATTGATTTTAACTGGAGCCATAAATTCAGCGATCAATGGCAAGTACGTAATGGTGTAGTCGCAACGTTTCTGGATGAAGATTGGAATGAAATTTATACATTTTTTCCGAACGATGAGAATCGTACTGTCGATAGGTTTAGCTGGTTTGGCGGACGGACAACCAGTTCGCAGACGGTTTATCTGGATTTGAACGGTAAGTTAGACACCTTCGGTATAAAACATAATATCTTGATTGGAGGCGATTATTATTCTCTGGAGCAAGACGGAACTGCAACAGATCAGTTTGTTGATACTGTTGATGTTTTCAATCCAGTTCGTTCGGATTTGGATATCGATGCTTTGAGGAATGGTCCACGTGGTTTCAATAACGTGGTAGAGAATTCGTGGTATGGCATTTATTTTCAAGATCAGATAACGTTATGGGATAAATTACATATCCTTGGCGGCGGTCGTTATGATATTACCACTTCAGGTAGCGGTTTTTCTGGCACATCTCTCGCTGATGCCCACGCAAATTTTACCGATATTGAAATAAACAAATTCAACCCAAGGGTAGGTATTTTGTATCAACCTTGGCAGTGGCTCTCGGTATACGGAAATTATGTCGAATCGATTGGAGCTGGGAATCAAGGGGCTTCAATATCTGGGACACCTTTTAATCCTGAAACTGCCGAGCAATATGAGGCTGGCTTTAAAACGGAATTGTTCGATAGCCGTTTGACTTCGACAGTGGCGTTCTTTCATCTGACTAAAGATAATATTCTCACATCTGATCCCGTTAATCCTAATTTCAGGGTTGCGATTGGAAAAGCACGAAGCCAAGGTATTGAAGTAGATGTTTCGGGGCAAATTACGGATGAATTGAGCCTGATTGGCACTTATGCGTGGACTGATACCAAGATTTTGCAAGACAACTCAGGCAATCAAGGCAATCGCCTCGGTCTTGTTCCACTCCATTCCGGCAGTCTTTGGCTTAAATACGATTTTCAACAAGCATTTTTAAAAGGATTCAGTTTTGGCGCCGGAGTGTTCGCTGCGGACAAGCGTTTCGGTGATAGCGCAAATAGCTTTTCTGATGGCGCCTATGCGCGTGTCGATATGATGGCAGCGTATAAATTCAACATTGGCCCTACGCGGCTCACCACGCAAGTTAATATCAACAATGTTACTGATGCTGAGTATTTTTTATTGCCAAATGATAGGGCTAGAAACATTCCTGCCGAACCTTTGAGTGTATTTGGCTCAATTCGTTTGGAGTATTAGTATGCAGCGACGTTGGGCTACCGTCTTTTTGGCAACCCAACACTTATGTATTACGGGTTTGTTGGGTTAACGATACCAAAAGCAGGCGCTTTAGGCGAAGCTGTTAGCCCAACCAACTCACTGACGTTTGGGATCCGAATGTCACATAACCGCTACTGCGGCAATGTGACCTACGGTTCTGTGTAATCGCGACGATATAACATGATGAATATTTTAATCGTACTCTCGTACCCGTGTTATCAACCGACAACGCTAAAAAAATTACAAAATTAATGTCTTACGAAAAAGGAATAGGCCATGACACGTTATTTCTGGGTGTTGCTGCACCGTTACGCCGGTCTGGCAATGGCCGGGTTCCTGATTATTGTCGGCCTGACCGGCAGCTT
Organism: Methylicorpusculum sp.; assembly: GCF_030651835.1. Taxonomy (GTDB): domain Bacteria; phylum Pseudomonadota; class Gammaproteobacteria; order Methylococcales; family Methylomonadaceae; genus Methylicorpusculum. The sequence goes on from NZ_JAUSBX010000052.1 coordinate 19,867, forward strand.
GCTGGCGTTTTTCACGGAACTTGAGCGAATCATTAATCCACACTGGTATCCCGTTCATACCCAGGAAAAGGCGCTGGATGCTGCTACGCTGGCCGAATGGGTCGGAATGCGAGAACCGCGCTTGCAGGTTAAAGAAATCAATCTTGAAAGTTTCTACGGTGGCGCCACGGGAGCTTGGGTTACACCGCGCACCGATCCTGCAACGGGCGAACCTTACGAATTAGGTTACAACCATATCATTCTCGACCCTGTTACCGGCGCTGAAATAGAGCGGCGTACCTGGGGTGTGATTAGTGAAAGCTGGGGCAATCTGATGAGTTTTGTGTACAACTTACACTATTCTCTGGCGCTGGACATGACCGGCATCTGGATACTCGGTATCTGCGCCTTGATCTGGACACTGGATTGCTTTGTCGGTTTTTATCTGACACTACCAGCGCGGCGAAAGCCACGTAGTCTGGATGCAGCCCGACAAAATCCGGGGATTACCGTGGACAGCCCGCTACCGGATTCCGCCCGCGCTGTATCCGGGCGACAAAGTAACCGCTCTTTTTGGCAACGCTGGCAACCGGCCTGGAAAATCCGCTGGCGGGCAGGCAGCTATAAGCTCAATTTCGATTTACATCGAGCCGGGGGCTTATGGTTGTGGGCGATGTTACTTATTTTTGCCTGGTCGAGCGTGTACATGAATCTGTGGGATACGGTTTATACCTGGACAACACGAGCGGTGTTCGATTACAAAGCGCCTTGGACTGAACTTCGGCCTTTGGCCAAACCCATCGAGCAGCCGCTTTTAAGCTGGCGGCAGGCGCAGGCCAGAGGTGAGGCTCTGATGTCCGAGCAGGCACGTTTGCATGATTTTGTTGTGGAACGTCCGGTTGCGCTAAAGCTGGATCGGGAAACCGGCACTTATACTTGGCAAGTGCACAGCAACCGGGAAATCGACGATCATAGTCGCCGCTACACGACGCAAGTCATTTTTGACGCTAACAATGGCGAACTTAAACTGGTCTTACTGCCTAGCGGCCAATACACCGGCAACACCGTCAGCAATTGGCTCTATGCCCTGCATATGGCAAACGTTTTCGGATTACCTTACCGGATTTTTGTTTGCCTGCTGGGTTTGGCGATAGTTATATTGAGCATCACCGGCATTGTTATTTGGCTCAGGAAGCGACGGGCGGCACGCTTGATGAGGAAAGCCGGGGCGGTCAGTTGCGATTGCGGTTAAGCTGTCTGTCAAATGCCCAGCGGACATGTTCTTTCACCATGTCGGAATTGGTGGCAAGGCCGTAAGCTAGGGTACGCATTGCGTATCTACGGAGCTCAGGCCAAGCGTTCGGCTGGACGGAGCGTATTCTGGTATTTTTAAGTGGCTTGGTTTGCCCGGTGCTATTTGTGACTGGTGTGATCCGCTGGCTACAAAAGCGTCAAGCCGCCCAGAAAAAGCGCCATAAAATCGAAATAGGTATTAATACTGGAGAAATTGATCGAGAAACTTCTGGCAGAGCCGTTGGAAAACTTGAGCTTGGAAAAAATTTTGGGCATTTTGATCAGCGCCGATAATCGCGAGCCAGCGGAGGCGATTTAAACTTTTAAACTAGAGGATTACCCACATTTATGAGCATTACCAAAAACATTTCTGAGCTTCCCTGCCATCCTGACCCAGTGACAATGAAACCCGATTTAGACCGGGCTCATGAAATATTTGAGCAATTGGCTGACCAGTATGGAAAAATTTTCATGGTTCAATTTGCGAACCAACCTATGGTGGTTGTCTCAGACGCTAAACTGATCAACTTCGTTCTTTGCAAAAGGCAAGAGCTTTTTGGCCCCTATCACAGAAATAGCAAAATTCTTGAAGCCATAAAATCAGATGGAATCGAAGCCGCTGACGACCATGACTGGAAGCAGCAAAGAGAGATTATAGCGGCATCCATGGAGTCCAGCCACCTAAACCGATACTTCGAGAATATCAAGGCGGTTACCGAAGATTTGAAAAACCGCTGGATAGCCTATGGAGAAAACCTTTCCAAAACCGATCTGGAAGCGGAGATTTTTGGCTTCTCAATTTCAGTATTTACGGCGATAGTGTTCGGCGACATGGCAGATAAGCCAGAGGATGAGCGGGAGACTGCCAAAAATCTCTTGCATAACTTGCTCGTCATCTTAAGCAAACGCATTGATGCTCTGCTACCGCAAATGCACCTAGAAAGCTTCACCAGGGATAAGGATTTCGACGAGCAGATAAAGGAGGTCTTGATCATCATCGAAAGCCTTATCGCACATAATAGAAATCTTTTGACCGACAATAACGGAACTGGCAAAGCGGCAAATATGCTTCAGGTTCTCATTGAAATCATGGAAGAAAAGGGTGTGGATATCCGCAATGTAAAACTTATCGAAAATATCCTACTGATACTGCTAGCCTCAGAACCTACCACGGCGGACACGCTGCTCAGGGTGCTCCACTACATTGGCGCGAATCCTCAAGTTCAAAAAGAAATTCAGGATGAAGTCGATGCCATATTGGGCAAGTGTGACATTATTGAGAACATCAAAGATATCAAAAAACTCAGATGCATTGATGCCGTTATTTATGAGTCGATGAGAATGTCTCCGGTAGCTCGCTTTGTTCTTGTCGAGGCGAAAGTGGATTTGCTATTGGATGATATTGAAATACCCTGCGGAACTCCACTGGTGCTACTGATCGCGTATTGTGCTATGGATGAGGAAAACTTTCATCAAGCTGCAACCTTTGAACACCGGCGATGGTGTAGCGAAAGTAAAGAGGATTTCTCGCATAACAACAAGGCCTTTTTAGGTTTTGGAGCCGGACCACGTTCCTGTCCGGGGCGTGGTTTGGCGATGCTGGTTATGAAAACCGTCTTAGCAATGATTTGCGGAAATTTTCAAATCTGCCTCGTATCCGGAAAACCGGTTCTCGATGAAACCGTTTCCAAAGACAAGCCATTTCCTTTGGATTTTACCGTCGAAATTCGTGGCAAGAACCACGACTTTGAAGCTTAGGAGGCGTTAACCTTAATGCTTTACCAATAACTGGTTAATCATATTTTTGGAATAACATCATGTCTAATGTTTTGGTTTCACATAAGTCAAACCTTTCCCCAGCCAAACAAGCTGTCCTGGAAAAATACCTTAAGGCAAGGATAAAAGGCCAGCATCTTAGCGAAGGAATTCCCAAAAAAAACGCTGCAATCGCGCCTCTTTCTTTTGCCCAGCAACGCTTATGGTTGCTTTGCCAATTGGAACCCAATAGCGCTGCCTATAACATTCCAACAGCCTTAAGAATATCGGGGAAGATTGACCTTCCTGCTATGGAGAAGGCCGTTAATGAAATCATTCGTCGGCATGAGATATTAAGAACCAAGTTCGTGACGATAGCTGAACAGCCGCAGCAAGTGATTGTTCCGGAAATTAAGATTTCAATTCTTATCGACGATATCAGCGAATTTCCAGGTGGACTGAGGGATTCGGAGGTGCAAAATAGAATCAAAGCGGAGGGCTTAAAACCATTTAATCTTAGCGAGTGTCCGCTATTTCGTACAAGTTTGCTTCATTTGGGGCAATCGCCTGGAAAAGAAGAGTATGTATTTCTTATTACTATGCACCATATTATTTCCGACGGCTGGTCTGCGGCAATTCTATTCCGCGAATTTACTACGTTATATACCGCTTACCGCAACGGAATGCCGCCTTCTTTAGCTGATTTACCGGTTCAATATGCCGATTTTGCTTGCTGGCAACGCAATTGGCTGCAGGGCGAACGACTTGAAGAACAATTAAATTACTGGCAAGAACAATTGAGAGGCATACCGGGCTTATTAAAGCTGCCTATCGATCATCCTCGTCCTGCAGTTCAAAATGAAAATGGCAAAACTCATGCATTCTCTATTTCCAGTGATTTAACGCAAAACCTCCATTTGTTTTGTCAGCGTAGGGGAGTGACTTTTTTTGCAACCCTGCTTTCCGCTTTAGATATCCTTCTGTACCGCTATGGCGGGCAAAGCGATATTTGTGTCGGCATACCGGTTGCGAACCGAAACCGTCTCGAAACGGAAGGTTTAATAGGTTTTTTTGTTAATACCTTGGTGTTACGGTCTGATTTGTCAGGAAACCCTTATGTCAAGGATTTGTTGCGGAAAATCAACCAAACTGCCCTGGAAGCCCAGAGCCATCAAGATCTACCGTTCGAGAAGCTGGTCGAGGCTATCCAACCGGTACGTGACCTCAGTTATAGCCCTCTTTTCCAGGTCATGTTCGTGCTTCACAATGTGCCATTGGAAGCCCTGGCTATTGAAGGCCTGACTATAAGCCCTTTAGACGTGGATTACGGCACTTCCAAGTTCGATTTGCTCTTACATATCACGGAGCGTAACGGGCAGGTCGATGCTGCGTTGGAATATAGCACCGACCTTTTTGAACAAGAAACCATAATGCGTCTTGCTGTCCATTTCGAGGCTTTGTTGAAAGGCATAGTCCAAGCATCTGACTATGTCAGGCTATCCCAATTACCGCTGCTATCGGATAGCGAACGCCAAAGAATGCTGGTTGAATGGAACAACACAAAAACAGAATTTTCCAAAACCCTTTCCTTCCCCGGTCTTTTTGAAGCGCAGGCGGCCACAACACCAAACGCACAGGCCGTTGTTTTTAGGAATGAATCCTTAAGCTATAAAGAGCTAAACCGGCGCGCCAACAAGGTTGCACATGCGTTAATCAAATTGGGCGTTAAGCCCGATATGACCGTTGCTTTATTGGCTGAACGTGGCATCGACTTGCTGACGATGATTTTAGGTGTCTTCAAGGCTGGCGGCGCTTATTTGCCGCTTGATACGAACCATCCGGTGCAACGGCTACAAGAAATACTCGATTTGGGCCGGATATCCTTACTGGTAGTGGAAGAGAATCATTTTGGTAAAAGTAGTGCAATGCTTGGCTTTAAAGAGAAAACAGCTTTATGCCAAGTGGTGTCATTTGGTTCTCTGCTATTTGGAGAGTCAAATGAAAATAATCCCAAAGTGTCGGTATTACCGAATCAGCTTGCCTATGTCATTTTCACTTCCGGTTCCACTGGAATACCGAAAGGTGCAATGGTAGAACAGAAAGGGATGCTCAACAATTTACTTAGTAAGGTTGCTACACTGAATTTGACAACATCCGATGCCATAGCCCAAACAGCGTCGCAATGTTTCGATATTTCCGTCTGGCAGTTCCTGGCTGCTCTGGTTGCCGGAGGCTGTATTCACATTTTGCCAGACGAGGTTTCTCACGATCCTCAGAGGCTGTTAGAAATTGTTGAAGGTCAAGGCATAACTGTGCTTGAAAGTGTGCCTTCACTAATCAAGGAAATGTTGGAAATTGATTCGCATGTTTTATTATCGAAACTGCGTTGGATGTTGCCAACGGGAGAAGCTTTACCTCCAGACCTATGCCAACGATGGCTAAAGCGCTATCCCTATATCCCCCTTTTGAACGCTTACGGGCCTGCTGAGTGTTCCGATGATGTGTCATATCATCTCATTACTGAAAGTCCTGGATCCGGTGTGGCTCAAATGCCAATAGGGCGTCCGATCTCAAACGTCCAGCTATATATCCTGGACAGTTTTTTAGAGCCAGTACCGATAGGCGTTGTCGGCGAGCTCCACTGTGCAGGTTTTGGTGTGGGCAGGGGATATCTAAACGACCCTTTAAGGACTGCAAAATCCTTTATACCAGACCCCTTTACATCGCATCCAGGGGGCAGGATTTATAAAACCGGAGATCTTGCCCGTTACCTTCAAGACGGCACCATAGAATATCTTGGTCGAATCGACCACCAAGTCAAGATTCGGGGTTTTCGCATCGAACTGGGTGAGATCGAGGCGCGGCTATTGCAACATTCTGAAGTTAAAGAAGCCGTTGTAGTCGATTGGGGGGACACGCCGAGTGACAGACGCTTGGTCGCTTATGTAGTGAGCAAGGAAGAAAATCTTGCCATTGCGGCACTGCGCGATCATTTGAAAACGGCCTTGCCTGACTATATGGTGCCCGCCGCGTTTGTATTTCTGCCAGCTTTGCCGTTGTCACCCAACGGCAAACTGGATCGCAAGGTTTTGCCCGATCCCGATGTTACGGCTCAATTTATCCATCAGTATGTGCCGCCGCGTAATGCTACCGAAGAAATCCTGGCCGGGATTTGGGCCGAGGTGTTAGGTGTGGAACGCGTTGGCATTTATGACAACTTCTTTGAACTCGGTGGACATTCGCTGTTGGCGGTGACCTTGATCGAACGTTTGCGTAGACGGGGGTTGTTGGTGGAGGTGAGAACGCTGTTCGGCACGCCGACGGTAGCAGAGATGGCTGCGGCGGTAGTGAAAGGAGAGTGTGTTCTTGAAGTACCACCCAATGGGATTCCAGACCATTGTGAGGCAATTACACCGGAAATGTTGCCGCTGGTGGATCTGTCGCAAGTCGAGATTGAGAACATCGTCGGGCAGGTGCCGGGAGGTGCTAAGAATGTACAGGACATCTACCCTCTGGCACCTTTGCAAGAAGGCATTCTTTTTCATCACTTAATGGCGACCGCAGGAGATGCCTATCTGTCTTCCACCCTGCTGGCGTTTGATACGCGCGAACGATTGGACGGGTTCTTGATTGCTTTGCAGGCTGTGATTGATCGGCACGACATCCTGCGCACAGCAATAGCTTGGGAAGGGACACCGGAGGCGATTCAAGTAGTCTGGAGGGATGCGCCCCTGTCCATCGAAGAAATCTTGCTTGATGCCGGGGCGGGGGATGCCGCTGAACAATTGTGTACCCGCTTTGATCCGCGTCGTTTTCGCTTGGACGTGCGCCGGGCTCCGCTCCTGTGTGGTTTCATGTCCAGCGATATAGCGCATGAGCGTTGGCTTCTGCTGCTTCTTGTTCACCACTTGGCTCTTGATCATACGGCGCTGGAAGTCGTGGTGGAAGAAATACAGGCGCAGGTGCGCGGTGAAACCCATCGGCAGTTTGAGTCGCAGCCATTTCGGAGTTTCGTCGCCCAAGCTCGTTTGGGAGTGAGCCGAGAGGAACACGAAACGTTTTTCCGGGCGATGCTCGGTGACGTAGAGGAGCCTACGGCACCGTTTGGGTTGCTCGATGTTCAAGGGGATGGGGTAGGTGTCGAGGAAGCGAGTTTGCTACTGGATGTGGAGTTGGCCGGTCGTCTTCGTCGCCATGCACGGGTTCTGGGAGTCAGCGCGGCGAGTTTGTGCCACTTGGCTTGGGCTCAAGTATTGGGGAGGGCTTCCGGACGCGATGATGTGGTGTTCGGTACAGTTTTGTTTGGGCGTATGTATGGTGGAGAAGGTATCGACCGTGCGTTGGGATTATTCATGAATACCCTTCCGATCCGTAACCGGCTTGAAGAAGGAGTCGTAAAGGCGGTAAAGGATACGCACGCTCTATTAGCCGAATTACTGCAGCACGAGCACGCATCGCTGGCGCTAGCGCAACGGTGCAGTGGGGTGTCGGCGCCGATGCCGCTGTTCTCAGCCTTGTTGAACTATCGCTACGACTCGCAGGGGCATCCCACTGCTTCGTCCCAACCTGCCTCGCCATGGGAGGGGATGGAGGTGTTGGTGAGCGAAGAACGCACCAACTATCCACTTACCTTATCGGTGGACGATTTTGGTGACGGGTTCCGGCTGATCGCGCAGGCGCAATCGCCGATTGAGCCACAGCGTATTTGCAGATATATGGAGACAGCGTTGATTCATCTGGTGGTTGCGCTGGAAACGGCTCCGAAAACAGCAGTACGATCCATCGAAATATTACCCGATCTGGAGCGTTACCAGCTCCTTGAGGACTGGAACGCAACGCAAATCGAGTACCCCAAAGACAAACTCATTTATCAATTGTTTGAGAGTCAGGTGGAACAAACGCCTGAGGCTGTTGCACTGCTGTTCGAAAACCGGAGCCTTACCTACCTGGAGCTCAACGCTAGGAGCAATCAACTAGCTCATCACTTGCAGAGTCTAGGCGTTGTTTCGGACACCATCGTGGGTCTGTGTGTAGAGCGCTCCTTGGAGATGGTTATCGGCATTCTTGGGATTCTGAAGGCAGGTGGAGCATACTTGCCGTTGGACCCGGACTATCCGAGGGATCGGCTGGAATTCATGCTGGCCAATGCCAAACCGGCGGTGCTGTTGAGTCAGGCGAAATGGCGAGAAGCCCTGCCCGAGTATCCCATGGTTATCTATCTGGACAGCGACTGGTCGAAGATTGCAGTTGAGCGAGAGCAAAATCCAATGAACCGGATGGATGCTCGTAACTTGGCTTATGTCATCTACACCTCGGGGTCTACCGGCAGGCCCAAGGGGGTGGGCGTGCCCCACGAAGGCCTGTTAAACCGCCTGCAATGGATGCAGGAACGTTTCGAATTAAATGCGTCCGATGCCGTGTTGCAGAAAACCCCGTACAGCTTCGACGTGTCGGTGTGGGAGTTTTTCTGGCCGTTGATTGCTGGTGCACGGCTAATCGTCGCGGGCCCGAATGACCATAAAGATCCGGAACGGCTGATTTCTCTCATCGAAACACACTCGGTTACCACAATCCATTTTGTGCCTTCGATGCTGCGCGTTTTTCTAGAAGCGACCGCCGCAAATTGTTGTCCTACGCTCAAGCGGGTTATCTGCAGCGGCGAGGCGCTGACGCCAGAGCTTCGGCAACTGTTTTTCTCACGGCATAATGCCGAGCTGCACAACCTTTACGGCCCAACTGAAGCCTCGATCGATGTTACGGCCTGGCAATGTCAAAAAGACGATTCCGCCCCCTGTGTACCTATCGGACGTCCGATCGCCAATACTCGTACCTATATCCTCGACCGTTATTTTAATCCTGCGCCGGTAGGCGTTCCCGGCGAACTCTGCCTTGGCGGGATACAGTTGGCAAGAGGTTATTTAAATCGCCCCGATCTTACGGCGGAGCGATTCATTCCTGATCTATACGGTGAGCTCGAAGGTGAAAGGCTCTATCGGACGGGTGACCTGGCCAGTTACCGGGCCGATGGGGTTATTGATTATCTGGGCCGTATTGACCGCCAAGTTAAAATTAGAGGTTTTCGGATCGAACTCGGCGAGATCGAAGCCCGGTTGCTGCAACATCCTCTAGTCAAGGAAGCAGTTGTGATTACTCAGGAAGGGCAGTTGACAGATAAACGTCTGGTGGCCTATGTGGTGGGTCGGGAGGAATCTATTGGCAGCGAGGCGCTTCGAGAGCATTTGAAAGCGGTTCTTCCCGAATATATGGTGCCTGCCGTTTTTATATTTCTGCAAACCTTGCCTTTGACAGTTAGCGGTAAACTGGATAGGAAAGCATTGCCTGCGCCGGATAGCAGTCATTTATCGACGACCCGATATATTGCGCCAAGAAATCAAGTGGAACAAACGCTGGCGGGACTCTGGAGCGGCGTATTAGGTATCGAACGGATCGGCATCCATGACGACTTTTTTGCGTTGGGGGGACACTCCATTTTAGCAACGCAGTTATTATTCAGGATCAGAGAGTCGTTTAGTTGTAATCTGCCTTTACTCGATTTGTTTCAGGCATCTACCATAGCTTCTCAGGCTCGGTTATTGGTTGCGGATAATGTTAACGAATACTCGAATGAGGATTCGATTGATTGGAAAGCCGAGAGTACGCTCGATGAGTCTGTCTGCCCGGCTTCTCAGTATCGTCCCGAATTTGCCTTAAAGTCCGTTTTTTTGACTGGCTCAACCGGTTTTCTGGGCGTATTTTTGTTGAAGGAATTACTGCAACAAACCCGGATGAACATTTATTGTCTGGTCCGTGCTGCTACACCTGCTCAAGGGTTTGAGAAAATAGAACGAAGCCTTGATAACTATGGTCTGTGGGATAGCGATTATGTCTCCAGGATTTATCCTGTGTGCGGCGATTTATCCAAACCCCGTCTCGGTATTCAAACCAGTCAATGGCAAAAATTAGCTGGGGAAATCGATGCGATATACCATAATGGTGCATTGGTTAATTTTGTTTATCCCTATGCAACCTTAAAGCCTGCCAATGTGTCAGGCACCCAGGAAGTGTTGCGTTTGGCTTGCACGGCAAAGGTCAAACCTGTGCATTATATTTCCTCCGTGTCAGTGTTCGAAGACGATTCGAATTTCGATTTGGGGATAGTTATGGAAGACAATTTCCCTGAAGACGGCACCGGACTGGTCGGCGGTTATGCGCAATCAAAATGGGTGGCGGAAAAAATGGTTAGAATAGCCGGTTCCCGTGGGTTGCCCGTCTCCATTTATCGCCCTTCCATTATTACTGGTGATAGTCGTTCAGGCGTTTGGAATACCGGAGACTATCTGAGCAACGTTATCGGCGCATGTCTGTTATTAGGCAAAGCTCCTATGCAGGAGTCGTTGTTTAATACTGTTCCCGTAGATTATGTTAGCCGGACTTTGGTCTTTTTATCGGGGCAACCTCAAGCCATTGGTAACACCTATCATTTGACTAATCCTGGTCTTCTATCCAGCAATCAATTAATTGATTGGGCATGCGCTGCCGGCTTACCGTTGGAAAGAGTCGATTTTAACGATTGGCTGACGGGATTGCGTGATCTTGTCGGAAACTCATCTGATCATCCGTTTTTCTCTCTATTGCCTATGCTCGATCAAGAAGAGATGAATTTTACAAAAAATGAAGATTCAGATATCCGTACGCCTACTTACGATTGCAAGAATGTAATCGCAGGATTAAGCGGAACAGGGATTATTTGTCCAACGCCCGACGAGCGTTTATGGTCTGTGTATTTTAAATATCTTCAAAAGGCTTATGCCGGACATCCGTCAGTGGCGGTTTAGAAATCGGAGCGGTGGATGAAACAAAAAAGATTTTGGCGAGGGTTTGTTTTCACGATCGTATTACTCATCGGCAGTAGTTGCTTTGGAATATTTCTTTTCCTGCAGGAATCGTTATCCTCACTGAAAGACGAATATCGTTTGTCGAATCTTTCTTCCCAAGTCACAGTGGCATTCGACGAAAAAGGCATCCCCAGTATATCGGCAGGATCCCGTGAAGATGCATTCCGAGCCTTAGGTTTTGTGACAGCACGCGACCGCTTGTTTCAGATGGATTTGTTACGTCGGCATATGGCTGGGCGCTTAGCTGAAGTGATGGGACCGGCATTGAAAGAGTCCGACCGTCGGCATCGGTTAATGGGGTTCGAGCAGGTGGCGAGCGCTATTGTTCAACGTCTTCCGCAAGATCAAAAGCAGGTGTTGGAAGCTTATGCGGAAGGCGTCAATCAGGCTGTGGACTCTTTAACGGTTTTGCCGCCCGAGTTTTGGCTGTTGGGTTATAGTCCTTCCGCTTGGCGGCCAGAAGACAGCTTGCTGGTGGTGCTGGGTATGGAGGAGGACTTAGGCTGGACCGGCGACGCGGAACGCAGGTCCAGCATTATGGAAGCGGCTTTGCCAGAATCGGTAATGAGGTTTTTTATACCGCCCATTGATCATTACACCGACCGGCTGCTGAACGGTAAAGCGTCTGCAATGCCGTTACCTTCTATCCCTGAAAATGAACTGTCCGCTTTGTTGAATAATAACGGCGGCTCTGAACATTACGTCGGTCTGGTGACGGATGTTCCACCGCCTAAAGGATCGAACGGCTGGGTGGTCGGGCCGTCAAAGACTTGGGATGGTCGGGCTATTCTGGCTAACGATATGCATTTATCGCTACGGGTTCCAAATATTTGGTATCGGGCCGAAGTTCGTTACGGGGATGTGCGGCTCACCGGTCTTACTTTACCCGGTGTTCCCCTGATTGTCGTGGGCTCAAATGGTAAAGTAGCTTGGGGGTTTACCAATATTGAAGGCGATTTCGTGGATCTGGTGTCGTTGGAACTTGATCTCGTCGATCCCGGAAGCTATCGCACTCCAAAAGGTAAGGTTCGTTTCGGCGAACGCGAGGAAACGGTACGCGTTAAGGGTGAGGTGGATTTTACGTTCAAGGTGCAGACTACCGAGTGGGGGCCTGTACTGCCCGAATCTTTGCTCTCCAAACCGGCGGCGGTGCATTGGGCGGCACTGGATCCCGATGCGACTGATTTGCACCTGCTTAATTTAGATGCAGTCAACGATGTACAGGAGGCGCAAACGGTATTTAACCGGGCTGGCGGCCCGCCCTTGAACGCGTTGACGGCGGACAAGCAAGGCAACATCGGCTGGACTTACACAGGCAAAATCCCTAAACGTTTCGGGCTGGACGGTTCGGTTAGTCGTTCATGGGCAGACGGCTCAAGAGGTTGGGCAGGTTATATTTTACCGGAAGAACTGCCGCGTCTAGTGAATCCTCCATCCGGTTTCATCGTTAACGCCAATCAGAGGATGCTGGGTGACGGTTATCCCTACGTGATCGGACATTATTTCGACCAAGGGCACCGCGCTTACCGGATCGCCGAGCGTCTTAGCGATGCGAAGAACCTTACCGAACGGGATATGTTTGCTTTGCAATTGGATACGAAGGTGGAGTTTTACCGTTTTTATCAACGGCTGGCATTATCTCTACTACATGAGCATAACGATAAAGTGCAAGTTCAGCTTAAACAGAATCTGACAAACTGGGACGGTTTTGCCGAGCGGGACTCGGTGGGATTTGCTGTTCTAGTGGAGTTTCGTAAGCTGTTGCTTGATGCTGTGATTGCGCCTTTCATGACGAAATGCCGGGAATACGATCCGGAATTTCGATTCGACTCGGCTATGATCGATGAGCCTTTACAGCAGTTATTGGAGGCAAAATTGCCGGCATTGCTGCCCGATAAGATCCATTACCGGGATTGGGATTCGTTTTTGCTTAATTTGCTGATTCAGGCTGAGGGTAATGTGTCGGCGCATAATTCAGCCGATTTTCCGAAAAGTTTGGCTTGGGGTGCGGTCAATCAGGTAACTATCGCCCATCCTTTTTCGGATTCGTTGCCGTTGTTGAGAAACTGGTTGGATATGCCAAAGGTTGCGGTGCCAGGCTGTGTGCAGTGCGTACGCATGGGTGAACCCGGTTACGGAGCCAGTGAGCGTCTGGTGGTGTCGCCGGGGCGTGAAGGCAATGGCATTCTGCATATGCCCGGCGGTCAATCCGGTCATCCGCTTTCGCCTCATTATGGCGATCAGCAGCAGGCGTGGGTGGAGGGAACGGCTTTACCGCTGGAATCGGGGACAAGCGTTCATCGGCTGGAACTTGTACCGCACGGTGGCTAAAAATATGATCCGCTTTTTACTGCGCAACTCGGGCTGGCTTCTGGTTTTGTCGGTGTTCGCTGGTTTGCTCGGTGGATTGACCGGCGCTGGCTTAATCGCTGTCATTAACATGGCTTTGGATAGCGAACAAGATGCTTTGACCCAACTGGGTTGGATTTTTGCCGGGCTGTGTACATTGTTATTACTGGCACGGATAAGCTCGACCTTTTTATTGACGCGACTTGGCCAGGATGTCATTTTTGATCTGCGCCTGAATCTGAGCCGACAGATTTTACGAACCTCTTTTCCGCGTATGCAGGCCGTTGGGCCAGCGCGAATGCTGGCCTGTCTGACTCAGGATGTCGCCACTATGGCGGAAGCGTTCCGGTTGTTGCCGATGCTCTGTGTGGATGCTGCGATTGTTGCGGGCTGTCTGCTCTATTTGGGCTGGTTGTCCTGCGCTTTGTTGGTTCTTGTTCTATTCGCGATAGTCGTAGGCGTGAGCGGTTTTCGGCTGATCGAAAACCGGGCGCTACATGGGCTAAGAATGGCGCGGGAATCTGACGATGCTTTATACGGTCATTTTCGCAGCCTGACGCAAGGGATGAAGGAGCTGAAACTGCATGAACGGCGGCGCAATGCTTTTCTATCCGAATGCCTGGAAGCGGCCGCCTTAGGTTATCGACAGCATTATCTAAAAGGGACCGGTTTTTACATTCTGGCTGACAATTGGGGCACCAGCTTGTTTTATCTGTTGATCGGTGCGGTACTCTTCTTGTTGCCGAATGTCCCGGAAGCCGCTGCCGGATTGGCGAAGACTATCGGGTTGGAAATTTCCGAACTGTCTATTGGGTTGGAGATGGGATCTGAGATTGCGCGCGGCTATTGTTTGACCATTCTGTATATGATGTCTCCTTTAGCGGCTTTAATGGAGGGACTGCCAGTCCTGGCCAGAGGGAATATCGCATGGAAAAAGATCGAGACTTTGGGTTGGGATTCCCGCGAACCTGAATCCATAAAGCCAAGTGACCCATTACCGTTTTCTCACCCGGCTGTGCTGAAGCTAAGCGGTGTGGCTCACCGTTACAGACGGGAAGGCGAGGACCGCCCTTTTACTTTGGGGCCCCTCGATCTGACGTTGCAGCCCGGCGAGGTAGTTTTTCTTACCGGCGGCAACGGTAGTGGGAAGACTACGCTGGCGCTGTTATTGGTCGGTCTTTATGTGCCGGAGCAAGGGGAAATCCGATTGGGAGAGCAGTGTATCACCGACGCCAATCGGGAAGGTTACCGTCAGCAATTCTCGGCCGTTTTTTCCGATTTCTATCTGTTTGATAGCCTACTTGGTTTTCAGGGGAAAGAGCTGGATGCCGAAGCGCTTAGCTTTTTGAAGCGTTTGCAGTTGGATCATAAGGTTCGGATCGAAAACGGGGAATTTTCGACATTGGATTTGTCGCAGGGGCAGCGCAAGCGGTTGGCGCTATTAGTTGCTTATCTGGAGGATCGGCCTTTTTATCTGTTCGATGAATGGGCCGCCGATCAGGATCCGGTATTCAAGAAAATATTCTACACGGAACTATTGCCCGCGCTGAAAGCCAAGGGCAAGACCGTGGTGGTGATTTCACACGATGACCATTATTTCCATCTGGCCGATCGGTGTTTGAAAATCGAGGACGGAACGCTCAGTGAAATTGGGGTTGTGGAAAGTAAGCACGAGAGAGTTAGGGGGCTTCAAAGGTGATGTGTCAATGTCGTAAGTTAAGCGGTTTGATCCATCTTTGCTATTGGAAGAAAGTCATTTTCAGTGAGAGAGTCCGGTAGGTTGGGTTAGGCGATAGCCGTAACCCAACGGCATATGTTGCGTTACGGCTATCGCCTAACCCAATCTACATGTCCGAACTTGTTGATAGTGTGGATACGGGGCCTGGAAGTTAAAAAGGGCAATAATTGAAAAAATAATGCGGAGATGTCGCCATGGTGCAAGAAGTTATTCAACCTGAAATGGGTTACGCTTTCGATGGAGGGCCTTTATTACAGCCGGCCAGCGAGGAAAAAAAGGCTGGTATCGAAACGCAGGGAAATGACTATTACCTGGGGCGACAGTCGGGGTTCGAGTCTAACGCCCGAAGCTACCCTCGACGTCTTCCTATCGCCATTCGCCGGGCGGACGGTGTGTTTGTTGACGATATGAATGGCCGTCGTTATATGGACTGTTTGGCCGGAGCGGGGGCGTTGGCGTTAGGTCATCATCATCCGGTAGTCGTGGAGGCGATTCGACTGACTTTGGCGGATGGCGTTCCTTTCCAAACGTTGGATCTGACGACGCCGGTTAAAGACCGGTTTGTCGAGGCGCTATTGTCCAGTTTGCCTAAAGCGTTCGCCGATCAGGCCCGCATTCAATTTTGCGGCCCATCCGGCGCCGATGCGATTGAAGCCGCCGTTAAACTGGTGAAGACGGCTACCGGGCGGCGATCAATCCTGGCTTTTCACGGCGCTTACCATGGCATGACGCACGGTGCATTAGGGTTGACCGGCGAAATCGGTCCTAAACTGCACGTATCCGGGTTGATGCCGGATGTGCATTTTCTACCTTTCCCGTATGTTTACCGATGCCCTTTCAGCTTGGGCGGCGAAGTCGGCTGGCGCTCATCTTTAGCCTATATCGAACGGCTCCTGGATGACAGCAACAGCGGTATTACGCCGCCGGCCGCAATGATTTTGGAAATTGTACAAGGAGAGGGCGGTGTTATTCCGGCGCCGGACGAATGGCTGCGGGAAATCCGCCGAATGACCCGGGAGCGGGGTATTCCGTTGATTATCGATGAAGTACAAACCGGTATCGGGCGGACGGGACGCCTGTACGCTTTCGAGCATGCCGGCATCCTGCCGGACGTGTTGGTACTCTCGAAAGCGATAGGTGGCGGATTGCCGTTGAGTGTGGTGGTGTATCGCAAGGAATTGGATCGTTGGCAATCCGGCGCTCATGCAGGCACCTTTCGCGGCAACCAGCTCGCCATGGCTGCCGGTACAGCAACACTTCAGTACGTAAAAGAGCATAGGCTGGATCTCCATGCGCATGAAATGGGCGAACAGTTGATGGCTATTCTTCGAAATATTCAAAAAGATAAACCGCAAATCGGCGATGTGAGAGGGCGAGGACTGATGATCGGTGTCGAGGTAGTCAATCCGGTTGACCCGCCGGATGCGCTCGGTGTCTATCCGCCCAATCGGAAGTTGGCTTGCCGCATCCAGACGGAATGTTTGAAGCGGGGGCTCATTGTGGAGCTGGGAGGACGCCAAGGCAGCGTGGTACGCTTTTTGCCGCCGTTGATCGTGACGGCCGATGACATTGATCGGATCGCTACTCTGTTTGCCGAAGCTGTTCAAGCATCGGTTGTTGCGTAACCGAGAGGGCTAGAGATAATACCGTTAAGTTAAGCCGTTCGTGGTGAGCTTGTCGAACCATGAACGGCTTAACCGATCACCCTTCGACAAGGCTCTCCTGAGCGTAGCCGAAGGGCTCAGGGCGAACGATTAATCCTTAACTTAACGGCATTGGGGTTAGAGAGAGGATGTTTATAAAATCGACAATGCTGTTCAAACACTATAAAGGAAAGCGATAGTCCCTATGTATTTATTCAATAACCACGAAGGCGGCCTGAACAAGCAGGCAAACCGCCTTCCGGTGGCGGCAATCGCAATCTCGGGCAAACTACGAACCTTTTTCGGCATGTTAACCGGCGAAGAAAACCCTCGCTCGATCGCTGGTTTATTACTGATTTTAGTGCTGTCGCTGCATCTGTGGGGAGCGCTTCGGCTGCTGCAACCGGCAGAGCCTATCACGCAGGCGAAACCTTTGATGATGGAAGTATCCCTGGTTTCCGCACCGGGTCAACAAGCTACAACCGCACCGTCGGCGCCGCCCAAAGCGCATGAACCGAAAAAGCCGCCGGCTAAAAGGCCAGTGAAGAAAGATAAGCCGGTGAAACGGGCAAAGTTACCAAAACCGGTGATAGCCAGTGATGCAATGCTGCCCGCACCATCACTTACTGAATCGTTTGCGGATGCTTCGGAGACGAGTAGTGATGCCGCAAAATCTGCAAGCGGAACGCAGGTCAATCCAGAGTCTTATAGCGAAGCCAGTTTTAACGCCAATTACGGTACCAATCCCAAACCGAAATATCCTGATATTGCCCGCAGACGAAACTGGCAGGGCAAAGTGTTGCTTCGGGTTAGGGTAACTGCCGACGGATTGAGTGAAGCCGTCAGCGTTCACCGCAGCAGTGGTCACGACGCATTGGATGAGTCGGCCATCGCCGCAGTGAAGAACTGGCGGTTTATTCCGGCCAAACGAGGCAATACCGCAGTGGCCAGCACGGTCATCGTGCCCATCATTTTTACCTTAAATAAACACTAAAAGGAAAGAGAGCATGCCTTACCATATCGAACCCGAACTGATCATCGACGGGACTTTGTATACTTTGCTGGCTTTTTCGGTGCTGACCTGGACGGTGATTCTGTTCAAAATCTGGGAATTCAGCAAAGACAGTTATTACAATCGCCGCTTTTACAACCGGTTTTGGGATGTGCCCGACCTGGCTGCTGCTAAAACACTACCTGGCCATGTATCCCGCGGCTCTCTGGCAAGGCTTGCAAACAAGGCTTATGCTTGGTTGGACGGACGCCAACAGTCATTTGGTCAACACCTTAAATATCGAGGCGTTCCGGCAGAGCTATTGGAACAAACTTTAACTCTACAGATGCAGAAAGAACAACGTGCCATGGAAAGTGGCCTGACCCTGCTTGCCAGCATCGGCAGTACTGCGCCGTTTGTCGGCTTGTTCGGCACCGTGTTGGGCATCATGCACGCGATGCATGAAATCACCCAAAGCGGTTCGACCAGTCTGGATGTCGTCGCAGGCCCCATCGGTGATGCCCTGGTCGCCACCGCCATCGGTATCGCGGTCGCCGTGCCGGCGGTGCTGGCCTATAACTTTTTCCTGCGCCAGGTCAAACAACAGCGCGGGGATTTGGAAAACTTTGTCGCCAGCTTCATGCATATCGCCTTCACGCCCGATAATCAGCACCAGGAATAGCCATGGCCTTTAAACCTCACTCAGACAACGAAGAAAGCATGAGCGAAATCAACGTCACACCGTTGGTCGATGTGATGTTGGTTTTGGTGATCATTTTATTGGTGACCGCTCCGCTGTTGACGCAATCCGTGCATGTGACCCTGCCCAAAACTGCCGAGACCACGGCAGATGTAAAAGAGCAGCCGTTGCAGTTGGGTATCGACAAGCAAGGGATGATTACCTTCAACAAATTGCCCCTTGCCGATCTCAGTGCGTTAGAAACGACCTTGAAGTATGAACTAGCACAAAACCCGGAAGCCGCGTTGCATTTATACGCTGATCAAGCGGTGGTTTATGCCAAGGTAGCTGAAGTGATGGCGACTGTTCAGCATGCGGGGATTGCGAAAATAGCTTTTGTGACGGTGGAGCAATAGATTGCATGGCTTATAGAAAATATTCAGGACTCCAAAACGTTATAGTTCTTAGGATGCGCATCAAGCGCGATTGAGATTGATGGACTGCATCGATGATGACATGACGCTGAAACGCCCTGGGCTGCGTTACCATGCAATGCTGTTGACTTAAGAAAAATAAAGACATAACACATTGTTTTTATTATAATAAGCGCATGAAATCACTACAAAGAGACTCATTTATGACCAGCACCGCAAACATGGCACAAACATCGCTTTGAAACTTCATGCCAACTGTCGTCTTATCTTGAACAATTTCGCCGTTTAATTCCGCAGACGTTAGCCGATGATCAAAAGCAATCGGCTGAGCACTTTACCCGCACACGCAAACTTTCCCTACCCAACCTGATTACCTTGGTGTTATCACTGGTCGCCGGTGATAAATCCGCTGGCGTAGATATCCACTCCGGCGAATTCTTCAAACAAGCGCGGCGAAGCGGTTGTTGGCCTGAAGCTGAAGCCGTGCATCGGAGCGCAGTGACGAAAGCCCGTAGCCGATTAACGTGGTCCGTCTTTGCCAATCTATTAGCCGATAGCGTGCAGTTAGCTTATTCGCTTTGGCCGGACGCGCCGGAATATACGTGGCATGGCATGACGGCAGTGGCTTTTGACGGTTCCAAATATCACTTGCCGGCCTCGCCTGAACTTCGCCAAGCCTTTGATCCCGACAGCGGCTTGACCTTTCCCGGCAAAGGCCACTATCCACAATGCCTGGTCTCGACTGCATTCGATGTCTTTCGACGGTTGCCCATCGCTCGAGCGATCAGTCCCTTGGCGGAAGGCAATGAACGCGAGGATGTTAAAGAACTGCTACCGCAACTCCCCGATCGGCCTTTGGTCTTATTGTTCGACCGCGGTTATCCCAGCTATGATTTGCTTTACTATTTGCGAGACACGACGCCGAACTCGGCTTTCGTGTTCCGCTGTCCGGCCCAATCGACCTTTAAAGCGGTCGAGAATTTTGTCCAATCCGGTCGCTCAGAGGCCGTCATCTGGTTGGATACGGCCTCGCGGATTCGACGGAAACGACCGGACCCAAAAAGCATCAAATTGCGCGCGGTCCGTTTGGAAAGCCCGGATGGTAAGCTGTCGGTCTTATTAACCAATCTTACCGATAGCGCTCAGTATCCCGCCGAATCACTGGTTCAGCTGTATTTCCGGCGCTGGCGAATTGAAATCGACCAGCCATATTGCCTCCATAAGAATAGTTTTAGAAAATTAGTCTATCGGTTCCGCGGCTGGTTTGACCCAGGTACGTTTTACAGCCCGCAATTTGCGTAATTGCTCCAGCTCGTGCTGATTTGCAGTGATGATCCAAAATGATCGCGCATTCACTTCAATCTGCCGGGCTCTTACCTGACCTTTTTTTATCCAAGCATAAAGCGTCGGTTCCGGCATCTTCAATTCATTAGCCAACGCTTTCAACGTCCACTCATCAGCGCCCAGCGGAATAGTTGCGGTATGCTGCTGTTTTTGGGTGCCAATCCGGATGCCTTGCCGATTCAATAAGCAACGAACCATGGGGGCGTTAAAGGTTTGTCGTCGTTTTGGCGGTTTCCAGCCTTCTGAGTTTAATTTTTCAGCGATTTGGGCGGGCGTGCGGCCTTGGGATTGAAGTTCTTTTACCCGCGCCATCATGGCTGGATAGTCGGCCATTTGCTCTAATTTGGCGACAGGCCGATCCAGCCATGCCTGCGTTATATGGCCACCATACCAGTGAATTTCGGTTTGCACTTTTTCTGTGTTATCAATAACAGTCACCAAAATGCGTTCGATGAGTTGACGAACGATTGTTTGACGATCCATGGCCGTTGTGGTTTCCGCTTGCCACAAAGTTGGAATATCCTGTGCCAAATGCCGAATGGCAACCCGCTCTTCCTCGGACAAGACGGCGGGCTGTTTTTGCAGAAATTGCTCATAGTGCGCCTTAAGTTCTAACTCGGCATTCAGGGTTTCTTCCCATTGTCGCTCAAGTGTTCTCGCTACCAGGCGATTTTCAGGCTCAACCGCATGGTATTGGCGAGCGGCACGCGCGGTGTCGATATGAGCTCGCTCTAAACGCTGTAACCAAAACTTTTGTTGTTTTTGACGTTCTGCGGCTTGATCTTCGGCTGCCGCCAGACTGATTTCTAACGCAGCCGGTTGTAAGGCTTTGAAAATCTGTGCAGTGACGTAGTCATCCAAGGTTAATCCGGCGAGGGATTGGCAAGCCGCTTCTCCATAATCAAGCCTCATTCGATCACAGCAGTAACGATATTGGCCCGCCTGTTTGCTGTAATGCGGCGCCATGCGCAATCCGCAACGGCCACAAATCAGCAAGCCCGATAACAGCGCCGCGCCTTTACGTACCACGCCGAAGGCTTGAGCCGTATTGGCTTGCAATTGCCGAACATTACGTTCATATTGCGACCAACTGATATAGGCAGGATGATGGGCTTTGATCAAAACCTCCCAGTCATTGATCCCCGCGACTGTTCGCCCCGTTGCCGGGCGACCGGGAATTTTTTTACGCGGATCGGTCGGGCGACGTCCGTACGCATAAGCGCCGGCATAGATAGGGTTGTGCAACAGATTACTGAGCGTTACCCGATTAGGGCGACGCCAAACCAGATCGCCTTTATTGAGACCACCGCTCACGCGGTGCGGCATTTGGATTTGTTGTGATACCAGCTCAAGCAAAACGCCATTAATCGTTCTTTTTCTTTCGAACAAGTCGAAAACGCGCGCAATGACACTTTGAGCTTGTTCGTCCGGGTCTTTAACGATGAGGCCAGATAGTTGCCG
This sequence comes from Methylicorpusculum sp., assembly GCF_030651835.1. Lineage (GTDB taxonomy): Bacteria > Pseudomonadota > Gammaproteobacteria > Methylococcales > Methylomonadaceae > Methylicorpusculum. The sequence continues at coordinate 41,428 of NZ_JAUSBX010000052.1, forward strand.
AACGAAACCCATTGCGACGGGCATGCCTAATTCGCCACGACGCGCTTTGGCTCGTTTACCCTCCAGCATGCGCTGTTTAAGTATGTGTAATTCCGCTTCAGACATGGTTCCTTTGAGTCCTAATAACAGTCGGTCATTGTAAAGGCTAGGATCATAAATACCGTCCATATCACCGATAAGTGTACTGAAAATGGCGCAGACTTCCAGCAATTGATACCAATCGCGTGATGAACGGGATAGTCGAGACATCTCCAGCCCCAAAACCAGGCCCACATGGTCGAGGCCCACTTCTGTAACCAGTCGCTGAAAGCCTTGCCTACCCGCCATTGTGCTACCGGAGCATCCCAGGTCTTCATCAATGATTTCAATGTCGCTCCGTGGCCAACCTAATAAAACGGCTTTATCTGCCAGTCCGTATTGCAGTCGGGTCGATTCTTGGTGCCGTTGGACTTGTTGTAATGTCGATTGCCGGATGTAAATGATGGCTTTTCGATTGAGGTGTTGAGCCTTGATCTTTCCGCTGTAATCCAGTTGATTAATGGCGCGATTGGGTAAGACTGCATTCATGACAGCCCCCTTTCGATTGGGTTGGTTTTGTCAATTGGCGCTGAACCAGTTCGGCTACCAAGTTGATCAGAAGTTTTTTTTGAGGAAGGGGTAGGCTCTGCCAGAGACTGGAATCCAGATTCGCATTCATTTGGCTTGAGTTTTTGACCATGTGCTTGGCTCCATTGGACCAGAGACATGAGTGTATCTGTCTGAATTATTGGTAGAATTTCCTCGTTTGTCAAGAATTCGTTTATAGGTGTTTTTATGATGGGGTATCGAAGAACAGTATCGCGATGAAAAATTGCACCTCGACATCGAAACGTTCCACAGTCACAGTGAAAACGGCATAAGACAAGAGCTGTTGGCTGTCCTGGTCATGTGCGTGATCAGTCGATCCTTGATTGCGCTGCTCACCGACCCGAATCCCGATCGCTTATCGACGCCCCAATTTAAAAATGCCGTGCGGACTCTAGCGAGCGAGGTCGTGGTATTTACTGCAGCTTATCCAGAGATCGCACGTAACGTATTTCGCGAGCTGCTGGAGGAAATCGCGCGCGTTCAGTATTACCATCCGAAGAAGCCTCGGGAATCCTATCCTCGTGTATCACGCAAACCCATCAATAAATGGCAGCAGGATAAGTCTAAAAGGATCGCTGATGCTTAAGTCAACAGCATTGCCGCTAGGGCGCGGCCTATCTTTACCAGCGAGCGACTGCAGTGGATCGAGAAGGATAGTCGGCTGGTTTTCCGTCTCCCAAAACCCAGGCCCGATGGGCAAACTATGCTTTATGTTACACCCCTGGAGTTTTTGGATAATCTCGCTGTTTTTGATACCACCACCACGCAGAAATCGCCATCGCTATCATGGCGTTCTGGCTCCGAACGCCACATTACGCCAAGCCGTGAAAACCTATGCAAGGTTGGCCTTGGGTGATGAGTCCGTCTCAGCCGATCAAGCGTCGGTTGCCGATGAAGACCTGTCGGAGGTTGGATCCAAGACGCCTTTCTATGCCGCATCTCTTTGGGCGATGCTGATTGCAAGGATCTATGAAGTCTTTCCGCTGGTTTGTCCCCAATGCGGTGACGAATTAAAGATCGATGCGTTTCTCACCGAGGCGGATCCGATTCAGCGCATTCTGAATCATATCGGTGAACCGGTCACACCGCCCCAAATCGCGCTTGCCCGTGGACCACCGGACTAGTTTGACGAGGATTTTGATTCAACCGATCTCAATTAATCGGAACAAGTGGAACCCGTGCCGGAGTTTGAGTTCGATCAAACGGTGAGCTGGTAGCCTCACGGCGCCAATGCCAGTAGGTCATTCTGACGGGCAGAGGTTCTGTCGTCTGCAGGTTTCAGATAACAGTCTGAAAGGCATCATTCACGCCCAAAAATCCCACAATAGTTGAGTCTACATCCTCAGATACCTAGGAAGCAGTCAAAAGCCTTGCCAAACAGATCAACTTGGAGTACCGTTCCCCAGGGATTGGTTGGAAGGTGGCTTTGAAATTCCTATCCTTCAACAAAGTTGTTGTTTGGAAAGCAGAAAGTCCGTTATTTGATAGCCTGATTAGTTGTGTTTTGATAGTTCTTGGCCATAAAACTTGGGGGGAGGGACAATGCCGATTTATACAGGAATCGTAAAGGAAATAGGTAGTGGAAATATCGAGGGAGACAACTCTAATTTTCTGTATGTGAAACGTGAGTACATTGATATTGGAGATGAGCATCTCAGGAAGGTACGGCTTTCTCAGTATCTGGATGACACATTAGTCAGCGCTAAGCAATCCGGTGAGCCAGTTTCAATAAGTGCATTCAGCTTGATAGGCATTCCAATGCTAACAGTGAGTGCTATCAAACTCGCTGATGGGCGTGTTCGCACATCAGAATCACTGTTTTTAACGGTGATTTTTTGTTTGCTGGCCATGCCAATTCTGGGGTTACTCGCAGGTTTTATTGCTTTTGTTGTGCTGAGCTTTGTGTTTGGCGTATCTCTGTCGATTATTGCCGCAATGATCTGCGCTATAGCCTATGCGGCGCATGGAATCATTCGTTATTTGAAAGCCAAAACTGCATTTTGAAGTCAAAAAATATTTCGCACATAGCTGATGAAGTAAACGTTTGGCAACCGTTTTTAACCTGAAATGAGGTCAGGAGTATGAGTCTAGTAAAAGGATGGTGGTTCATCGCCGCAGGTATCATAGTAAGTCTCATACCGTGGACGTTCTGGATTGGTTTGTTAATGATTGGCTGGGGAATCTGGAAACTATGGCGAGATAAACAGCCGGGGAACGATCCTTGGTTAAAGGAAAAAGAAGGCTGTCAGTTTAAAACGACATATGACGGTACCGGATTAGCATTAGATACTGCCACTAAAACCATTTACCTGAAAAACAAGAAGGTTCAAAAATCCTATCCGTTTGAGGACATACGCGAGTGGAAATATAACGTTCAAACCGGTGGACAAATAATAAACGGGGCTGCCGGTACTAATTATGGCATTCATCTGAGGAATAAGGCCGAGTCTGGTTTATTCGTAATGATGCGGGATATTGAGCACCCACAATGGAGAATTGCTTTTCCATACAACAAAAAAATGGAAGGTGAGCTGATGAAGTGGATGGAGATTTTTCGTCAGCATGTCAACAATGAATAGTTTCTTCAGGCTTAATTACTTCTACATATTGTTTTTGGCATTGACGTCAGTGTTGGCATGTTCTCCAGCAACCGAGGAGGACTTGCAAGACCAATCAGCAGTTGCCCCCGATGATACGATTCTGGCATGGGCGCGCGAGCATTACGGTGAGCAAGTTTATTCTCCGGTGGAAACCTTCTATGGTGATTTCACTGGTGATGGCTTGGATGATGCATTAGCCTGGATACTTTATCCCAGCGGTGGCAATAGTGACTATCTGGTTGTAGCTTTATTCCGTAATGAAGGTGGCGTTATGGCCTATCACCGAAGCATTGATAACGTCTTTGGCGGTAATCCGCGCGACGTGGTTTTTGAAAAAGGATCAATCAGATTGACCTCAACAATGCCAACGCCAGATGACCCGCGCTGCTGTCCAACCGGCTCACAGGATTGGGTGATCGATACGGACTGACAGTCCAGATCAAGCACAAGCAAATAAAGGTGTTTCCTAAGAATTAGAGTAATTCTGTGGTTCTTAAATTAAACAGGGGAATCGTAAAACAAAAAGCCAGCCAAATAGATTTAGCTAATGCCGCCAATATCTACACTCGGAAAAAACGATAGAAATACCGTAGATTTTCCTGAGCTTCTTCCAACGGAATCTGAGTAAACCTGACTTCGGTATTGGCTTGTTGCTGGGCCAGTAGGACAAACAGCGTGCCTAATTTGGGGTGCTAATCAACAAAAGGCTCTAAAGCTTCATAGAAATCTGCTGAAAAGCTTATCCAACAAGACTTTTAGCTTGTTTTCAACTTTTCAAAAATAGCCCGTTCTGACGGTGTAATTTTTTGGAGATTTAAACTGGCTGACATTTTCGTACCAAAAATAAAGAATTCATCTTAAATATAGACCGACTTAGAGATTCATAGAGTAACGAAAACTCAGGCTATATGCCAAATGGTTTCATTAGTTTGTCCACGTGCCTCACATTTGCGGTCGCTTATAAAGCCTATGAAACTTTAGAGCCTTTTGTTGATTAGCACCCTATTTTATATGACGACAAATTGATCGTCACAACCCCTTTTTTTAGTTATTTCCATTTTTATTTGAATCGCACCACAAAAGCGCATCACTTTGTACGTTAATATTCTATGCTTTTTTAATTCCTTTTTCTCGTTCACCGCCCCATCAAAAAGGGTAAACCATGGAAAAATTATCTCGCACAAACAGCATGATATGGTTTCATATCATGCTATTGTTTCCCTTACTTTCCACCGCCTATGAGCACGATGAAATCCAGGAACACATCAAGCCAGGCACCATCACGTTTATCGGAGAAACTCATCAACATGCTGAATCAGTTTTACTGATCAAGCGGCTGATCGAAGCGTCTGTCAATGACAGTCAGTGTCCGATTCTTGCGCTCGAAATTGACGACAGACAGCAGGGAGCCATCGACAAGGTAATGACTTATAAAGGCCCAATTAGAGATATTGTCATATCCAGTATTATCGATCACCGCCATTATCGACGCTTGTTTAAACACTTGGCCAGACTTAAATCCCGTCATCCATGCCTGGAGGTGAGTGCGATCGATACCGGTATTGATACGCCTCATGAACGCAACGCATGGATGGCTAAAAACGTAGCGGCCATGCCCAAAGATCGGCCCGTGGTCGTTTTGGTCGGCTCACAC
>NZ_JAUSBX010000054.1 GCF_030651835.1 Methylicorpusculum sp.
TCAACTGGATATAGCGGAAGCAATTCTCAGTTTGATCTTTTCGGCGTCATTTTGGGCTGGGAAAAGCCTTTTGAGGAACGCCGTAAACCCTTCCATGGGGGCTTGACAGCAGCATCCCTGCTGCCGACATCCTCAAAAAGCTTCCCCCAGCCCTTTTTTCTCTTCAAATTGAGAATTGCTGATTTAGCGGAAGCAGCGGTTATCAAGGGGATCAATGTGCATCAGCTGCGATATGCAGTGATAAGCCATCATCTAAACCCATGTCGGTGACCCTGAACATTTCGCTGCCCCGAATCGCCATTGAGGTAATTGAGCGAATAACGAATCACGACGGAGCACCGGAAAAAAACAGCAGAGCCGCTACGGAAACTGCTAAATATGCGATCCATGCAGTCATAGCTGTTCTCCATCAAAGAGTGGTTTATGGTAAACAGCGTTTTGAGTGCTGAAACCGATTGGAAAGCAAAAAGTTGTGACCACGACGGTCTCCGAAATTAATGGTGGTTGAATCTAATCCTAGCAATCCGGCCTTAATTAAACAAATATATGTAATATATATAAACGTTCGTTTTTATTAATTAATAATGGCTTAGCTGAATTACCGCCATCTCTTCTATTTCTTGAAGATGATCAATGAAAATAATCTGGCATAAGCTAAAGAGCGCGTTATGAAGTCTGGATTTTGTGAAGCCCTAATGCAGAAATGACGCGATCGGCTAGGGAAAAGAGCTAGAGCTGAAACACCTTGCTAAGGAACGAGCATGAAACAACTTCTTCAAAGACTGGAAGGGGTTAGGTCAGCAATTCCCAGTTTGAAATTTTCAGCGTCACTTTGGGCAGGGAAAAGCCTTTTGAGGAACGCCGTCAAGCCTAAACGGACGTATTCACGGCGTCCTATCAGACAGGATAATTGTCGCCGAACACAGTCATGCTTGTAGAGGTTATTTTGTGCTTATTTCTAAGCTGCACCAGGGTTGTTGCTGACAGCTATTGGACTTAGTTACGCGTCCTTTGAAATCAAGTACCTACACCCTCAATTAAGCGGGCGAGTAGTTACCATCAAGGCTTTCTAATCACTTCCTCCCTCAACACATCAAACGCGTTAAAGGCAATGGTTAAACTGAGCTTTAAATTGATAATGCTGGCCAAAACGCTACTGGTGAAAATGCAAATCATGATGGCCAGCTGGTATTTTACCGCCAGCCAAGGTTCGCTTCCGCCCAGTATTTGTCCTGTCATCATGCCAGGTAGAGACACCAGCCCCATTGTCGACATGCTCGCGATGGTGGGATTGATCGCTGCTTTGATGGCCTCCCGGTAATATGGCCGGACCGCTTCCCAGCGGGTCGCTCCGAGCATCAGGAATGTCTCGTATTCATTTACGTTACTGCGCAGTGCAGAATAAAAGCGTTCCAAAGCGATAACGTTACCTTGCAGGCAATTACCGAGGATCATTCCGGCTAAAGGTACGATATAGCGGGCATCGTAAAAATGGGGCGGCTGTATGACTAAAATGACCAGGTAGGCCGTGGTAAAGAGGATACTGGAGGCAATAGCCGTAAAGGTGGCCAGCGCAAAATAACGGGCTTTCAGCCCTGCTCGCTTGAGTATGCTTAAATCGGCCACTATCAGCATCACCAGAATCCATAGACCATTCAGCCAAGGATGATTCAGATTGAAGAGTGTTTTTAGATAGATCCCAACCAGCGCTAATTGGATGGTCATTCGCAGAATACTGATGCCGATATCCCGACTCAAGCGCAGCCCTATGAACCACAGCAGTAACCAGGGCAAGGCACAGAGACCATAGAGCAGCGCCATCTGCGGTAGCTTTATATCAAGTGTTTCCATATTGCTTTACCTCAGCCACTTGACCGCTCTCAATTTGAATAACAAGACTACACCGCTCTACCCAATCCGGGTCGTGCGCGACTGAAAGTACCGTGAGCTGCGAGTCAGAGAAAACATCGAAAACGGCGTGTTTACTTTCGTTATCCAGGGCACTGGTTACCTCATCCAGCAGATACAATCGCTTGCCTAATAACAGCCCACGAGCCAAGGCAATCCGTTGCTTTTCACCACCGGAAATACGATTACAGGACTGGTTTAATATACTTTTCGGCAAGTGTAGACGTTGCAACACCTCAGTCAGTTGCGTTTCTGTGGGTTTATGCCCGCGATGCGCTTTAAATTGAAAGGGTAACAGCATTGCTGCTCGAACGCTGTCAGCGCCCAGCATCGGTTCTTGACCAATATAAGCGGCGCATTGCCGAATAAACTGAACAGAGGTTGGCGTTAGCGGTATCTCATTAACGTAAACCGTGCCCAAGGTAATAGGCAGGAGCCCCAGGACTGTTTTCAGTATGCTACTTTTTCCGGAACCTGATTTACCGCATAACACGGCCTTGTCACCGGATAAGAGTGTCAAGCTGATATCAGTCAGTATTGTTTTTTCGCGGACCGCGACGCTCGCATGGTCGAATCGAATGATAGCGCTCACTGAATGACTGACTCCGTTAATATTTCTGCCAACCGGCTGACGCCGGGACCGGCAAAATCAGGATTGGCCAAAATCAGGTAGAGCGGGACTTCCCTTGTATGACCTGTTTTCAACGGCAGCGGCTTTAGAATTCCAGCGCTTAGTTCCTCTCGAATAGACTCTTCAGGCAGCCAGGCAAAACCATAGCCCATAGCGACGGCCTGAATCGATGTAGCCACCTGACTCACTATCCAGCGCTGATCAACCTCGACCGAAACTGCGCGTTGGTCTCGCTTGCTGCCTGAGTCCCGGATCACCACATGGCGATGAGCCCGCAAGTCACTATAACTCAACTCTCGATCGTAATGATGAAGCGGGTGACCGCTATGGGCCACGGCCAGTAAGCGAATTCGCATCAACACATTTCCCAAAAATCCGGGGGGAAGTTGAGGCGAAATAGCCAGATCCACATTGCCGCTAAGCAGCGCATCGGAGGTACCCCCCAATACCGACTCAATCAATTCAATTCGCGTACCCGGACTTTCCTGGCCAAAGCGATCAAGACAGGTCAATAGCCGCTCAGAAGGAAACAATATTTCAGCGGCGATGGTGATAACCGCTTCCCACCCCGCCGAAAGCTTGTGCACGGCCCGCTCTAGATCCTTGGCTTCGTTGACCAGCGCCAGTGCGCGCCGGTAGAGCATATGCCCCGTTGGGGTCAAAATAGCCTTACGCCCTTGAACTTCAAAAGCTTTGATATCCAGTAAGGATTCTATTTTTTGCACGGCATAGCTGACGGCCGACTGGCTTTTACACAGTTTTTCAGCTGCCTGTGCATAACCACCGGCGTCCACGACTTCAATCAAAGATCGCCATTGTTCCAGGGTGATATGTGGGCTCATTTCAATCTATCTAATGAAGTGATGAATATGGCCTAATTATTATGCTTTTTTATCGTTTTTATAAAGCGTTAAATAACTCCACATTCACTGATGGAGGAAATAACCATGACGACACTCTTACAAATCAATTCCAGCCTATTTTCGTCGGGTGGCCACTCTAGCCAACTGGCCAATGACTTTGTCGCCGCATGGCGTGCTATAAATCCCGATGCGCAGGTCAAGGTTCGTGATCTGGCGACTGAACCCTTACCTCATTTGGATGCCCAACGGGTTTCAGCTTTTTTCGCATCACCTGACACCCGAACACCGGAACAGCAGATTTTGGTCAATGAATCGAACGCATTGATCAACGAGATTAAGGAATCTGACTTTATTGTCATAGGCTTACCCATGTACAACTTTGGCATTCCCTCGACGCTGAAAGCTTACTTTGACCAGATCGCCCGCGCCGGGTTGACCTTTCGTTATACCGAAAACGGCCCTGAAGGCTTGCTTGCAGATAAAAAAGCCTTCATTTTTGCGACCAGAGGGGGAATGTATGCGGGCACGGCTCTGGATAGTCAAACCACGTATGTGCGTGATTTTCTCAATTTTCTGGGAATCACCGATGTCGAGTTCATTTATGCAGAGGGACTTAACATGGGTGAAGAAACCAAGGATCAAGCTCTGGCCAAAGCCCATCAACGGCTTGCAGAGTTAGTCATTTGAATCGAAAGATCAATCAGCTGAGCAAAAATCGTCATCTCGGCAGGGATTGCCGGAAAGACGTTGTTGCTGAAGCATCTTTATAACCAGGAAAAATAATCATCGGTTAACTGTAACCGATCATCCTGTTGCCGTCTGTTAAACGAGGAATAAGACATGAGCACACGTACACTTCAACAAATCATTCCATCCATCGCGACTTCCGATGGCGGCGGTGTCAAACTACGTCGAAGCATTGGACAAACCCAAACAATCAGAGTCGACCCTTTTCTGATGTTAGATGAGTTTTCGTCAACGGATGCCGATGATTACATAGCCGGTTTTCCGGATCATCCGCATCGCGGCTTCGAGACGCTCACCTATATGCTGGACGGACATATGCTGCATCAGGACCATCTCGGCAACCAGGGCGATTTGAAAAGCGGCGGAGCCCAATGGATGACAGCCGGACGCGGCATTATTCATTCTGAAATGCCCCAGCAGGAAAGTGGCCGCATGCGCGGCTTTCAGCTTTGGGTCAATCTGCCGGCAAAGGAAAAAATGAAGCCGGCCAGTTATCAGGATGTCCAGCCCGACGAAATTCCACTGATAAATTTGCCGGACGGCGGTCAAGTTAAAATTATTGCAGGCATTGCAACAATTGATGGCCAAACCATCGCCGGACCGATTCAGGGGATAAGCACCGAAGTCTTGTTTCTGGATGTCCGACTTCCGGTGGGCAGCCACTTTGACCTTCCAGTTAATCCAGAGCATAACGCCTTTGTTTACCCTTATGAGGGTCAATTGGCGATAGGCCCAGTGACAAACAGGCGTAATCTGGCATCTCAAAATGCCGGCGTACTCTCGTCCGGTGATCACATCGAAATCCAGACAGGTGATCAAGCCGTGGCATTTTTGCTGCTGACAGGCCGTCCGTTACGAGAACCGATCGTTCAGTACGGACCCTTTGTGATGAACACGCGCGAGGAGGTCGAGCAGGCAATGGCCGATTATCGAAATGGACAACTGATAAGCCTTCCAGTAAATGGCTGACGGGTGGATTGATACAGCAAATCGAATGCGTTTAAAAGCTACCGGATAACAGACCGACCTTTGGCGACTGTTTCGCTGGGTGGCTATCCGGCGTTGCAGGCTGTCGAGTTAGTTGAGCGCTCACGCCAAATTCATCACGGGCAATAAAGTCCGGGTTGATGTATGCATAACCCGTAAACCATTCGTGGGCAAGTCCTCGTTCCGTCACGGTGGTTTTGCCTGCGCCATTGGGGCCGGCGATGACTAATAATCGCGGCTTTTGTCCGTTTTCTGGTGTCATGGATGAGCCGCGTGAAAGGCGCTGCGAACCTGATCGACGGTTTCTAGCAAGTTGACGGTCGGCCAAACAGATTTTATTTCCGAGATATTTCAGGCGCGTCGCTGCCTATATAAAGTAAGCGATTGTTTTCCCATAACACCGCGTATTGCCCAAGACGGTATTTTTTATCCAAAGCAGCCGTAACCGCTTGTTTTAACGCTGCTTGCATTATCAGGCTTTTTTCGGAAGGCCGTTTTTTGTCTGGGCTCATGAGTTTGCCTCTCGTAATAAATGGTTGTAAAAGTCATCGTGAATAATATCGCGCTGCGTACCTTGTTGTTCAAAAATCAAGGTCGGCTCGGTATTGATATTCATGAAGCAGGCGCAATTGTCTACAGCGAAACTGAATTCGTGCAGTAAATTGCACAAACTACGCGAAAAACGGCGCTCGATTGCTTCGACAGGAATATCGTGCCCCCCGTGCGCCACGCGCTCGGCAACCCGCGCTTTCGACATTTCCACAGAAGGCAGAGCCAAATAAATCAGCTCCACATGCCAGTTTAATTGCAGCAAACGCTGCACCAGTTTTAGATAACTCCTGCCGGCCAGCGTGGTTTCAAACGCAAAGTCTTGGCTTTTCATCACACTATTCTCGATTTCTTGCAGAAAAATTCTGCTGGCGGCGACTAACTCGCGTTCGGGAGCCAGCGGTGACAAGCCGGCGGCGATTAAGTCGGCGTTGATGTAACGACTGCAATGTACAATTTTTGGCAAATATTCCAAGGCGAAAGTGGTTTTACCAGCACCATTCGGTCCGGCGATTATCCAGCAGGTCGGCATGGCTTTAACCTCGGTTCACTGGGAGGGATCGTTTCGTAGGTTGGGTTTACCCTAAAGGGCATAAAAGGCGCTAGCCGTAACCCAACGCGTTGGCCTCCGATTGTTGGGTTACGCTCTATCGAGCTAACCCAACCTACACTATTTGGCTGATTTTGCGAGCAGTTGAGAGATTCGTCGTTCCGGCAGGGATTGCCGGAATCCAGAAGCCATGGATGGCATAGAGCTTTCACATCCCTGTGACCTGGATACCGGCAATCCTTGCCGGTATGACGGCGCGAATCAATGGGCTTGGCAGGTTGGCTAGGCATTAGAGCTCGGCGGTGAAGGCTTTTTGGCTGAGTGAATTGAAGCTATCAAATGAACAAACACCTGACTGGTTCAATTTTGAAAAAACATTTTGAATTTTCCAATAAATTTCGGCGAACTTCTTTTGACTGCCAATATCCGGAAAAATTAGCTCACTTTCTTCAAACTTAGCCTTTGAGATATTCAACATTGATCCACTGGTTCCTGTTGCTTGCGATGTTAACAACTCCCTAAATCTAGGTTGTTGGATCGAATAGTGCAAAAACTCAGGCATTAGTTTTACTTTGTTCGTTTCTACCTTCCAAAGCTTATCAGGAAGAAATACATTGTGATTACTTTCTGGAACGATACAAGTTGCTGCTACAAGTTCTCTCGTGTTAGCCCGGCTAAACAACAAATCACCTTTTTTTGGAAAAATTAAAGCTTTATTTTTTGGGATAGTTTCAGATGGAACGTACTTATTTTCGGAAGCTTTAAAAACACCGGAAGTGACTGCACTAATTTTTAAGACACCAAGCTGTTCAGAATTACATGGGATACTCTCACCATTTGCACTCCATCCTGACTTTATTGAAATAATCCCATCTTTTAATTCTTTGACATCCCACCCCTTCGGATTCGTCACCGGATCGCCGAACATGTCCAAAAATACCGCGCGGAGAAATTTGTCGGCGAGTTGGATGGCTTGCTGGTTTTTTCGGCGCAGGCTGTCGGCTTTGTCGAGTATTGCGGCGATGCGTTTTTGTTCGGGTAATGGTGGAACTGGTATTGGTAATTCTTTTATTTTCCCTAGACTTAAAGCAGGCTGGGCAGTTTTACTTGCTATGTTATAAAAGTGCCTCGCAACATGTTTAGTTGCCAACCAGTGTAAAATATATTCTTTAGTGACTAATTTCGAATTAATTTTAAGTTTGGCTACATTTGCAGGAATTATTGCATATGGATAACCCTTTAGATCTGTTAGTTCTGCTGCATATCCAATAGAGCCAATTTTTATAATTAAAATATCTCCAACTTTTACGCTACTCCTATAAAGTTCTTCTGCTTTTTTTTCTGAAATAAATCTTACGTCAAACCATTTAAACTCATTATTCGTTATGTTTTTTCCTTGTAGTACCGGAATACCATCTTCAATATAATCACTAGTTTTTAAGTTAGAGCCAAATGGTCCATCGACAATGGAGTTTTTACTTTGATCGGCAATATCAGAAATTGTCAGCCAATTCCATGTATTAGGTAGTTGCCAACACTTAATCACAACATCCCCTCCAACTCCTTCAACTCCCCCTGAATCTCATTCACCAAACCCATCCACTGCTGCAATATCACTTTCGGGTCTTCATATGCTTCTTCCTGATGTACGGTTTCCTTGTAGCGATTGACCGACAAATCGTATTTATTGGCGGCGAGCTCGGCTTTACTGACCCAGAAGCAGGCTTGGGTGCGGTCGTCGTTCTGGGGCACGAGTGGTGTGCCGGAATCCAGGTCACAGGGATGTGAAAGGCCTTCGCCATCCATGGCTTCTGGTTCCCGGCACTCCACTCGTGCCCCAGAGGGTATGCCGGGATGAAGGGTTTGGGGGGCATCCTCGGAGTTGCCTGATTCCCCCCTTTGAGAAAGAGGGGAGATGGTTTGGTTGCTTGGCTTTTGGCGGGTTTTCCAGGCGGCCAGCACCTTGGGCAAGTCCCCGGCAAAACTGAGCGGATTGCCTTGCTCGTCCTGATACAGCGGGTCGCGTTTGTCGTCCAGTGAAAAGCCGTCGTCTTGCACGTCGTAAAACCAGACATGATCGGTCGCGCCGCCTTTGGCGAAGATCAAAATTGCGGTGGCCACCCCGGCATAAGGCTTGAACACGCCGCTGGGCAGGTTGATGACGGCTTCCAGCTGGTTGTGTTCGATCAGTAACTGCCGCACCGCTTGATGGGCATTGGAGGAGCCGAACAATACGCCTTGCGGCACAACAGTGGCACTGCGGCCGCCGGGTTTCAGCATGTGCAAAATCAGGGCGATAAACAGCAATTCGGTTTTTTTGGTTTTGACCAGTCGTAAAATGAGCGGGTTGATGGTGTCTTGATCCAAACTGCCTTTGAAGGGCGGATTGGCAAAGATCACGTCAAAGGCATTGTGCTCCAGCTCCGGAAAGTGCTGGGCAAAACTTTGGGCCAGGGTGTCCTGATAATGGATATCCGGATTGTCTACACCATGCATATACAGGTTCATCGCGGCTATGCGCAACATGGTGCTGTCAAAATCAAAGCCATGAAACATGCGGGTTTTGATGGTTTGCCATTGTTCCTGGGTTAATAAGTCGCCGGTGTAGATGGTTTGGCTGACGGTTTTACCTTGTTCATCAATAACGTCTTCCTGCATCACACCCTGTTGGCTGCTGTAGATTTCCAGCAGGTATTCCATTACCGCCACCAAAAATCCGGCGGTACCGCACGCAGGATCGGCCACCACTTCACCCGGTTGCGGATCGAGCAGCCAGACCATCAATTTGATGACATGGCGCGGGGTGCGAAACTGACCGTTAATGCCGGCGGTGGAGAGTTTACTGAGCAAGTATTCGTACAAATCGCCTTTGGTGTCGCCGGCATCCAGCGGCAGCGCGTCGATCATTTCGATGGCTTTGACCAGCAGACTGGGTTTGTCGATGACCATGCGCGCATCTTTCATGTAATCGCCAAAGCGGCTGTCGCTGGTGTGTTCGCGAAAATGCTTGAACACTTCGTCTCGCACCAGATTCATCAGGCGCTCGGCATCTTCGATATGGCTGAACTGGCTCCAGCGCAGGTGTTGTTCGTGGTCTTTAAAACGCGGGGTGAACTGGAAATCGGTACGGGCTGCGCGTTTTTCATCCCGACTTTCGTTAATATCCAGCAGACGGGCAAACATCAGAAAGGTGATTTGCTCGATGACGGTCAAGGGGTTGGCGATGCCGCCTTGCCAGAATTCCAGCCAAAGTTTGTCGATTTTGTTTTTCAGGTCGCCGGTGATCATGCGTTGGTTCCAGGTGTTGGTGATGGGTTAGCTTTGACGGGTTGTTTGCCAAAGCTTTCTATGATCGACAGCAATTCGTCGATTTGCTGTTCGTTAGTAAATAAGGCATCCAGTTCACCGATCGCGGCAAACGGCATTTGGTAAAGATGGTCGATTTCTATCGCGCCGCTTTGGGCGATTTGGCGTTTGAGCAAACCTAAAAATTGCACTTGCCGGGCATTGAGGCTGGGGTAGTGTTGGATGAAAGCGGCAAAGCGCTGATTGACCTTGTCCGCGTCCATGCCGACAATGGAACGCAGGATTTGCTCCAGCGGGGCGGCGGTGTCGTAAAAACTTTTTAACACCTGTAAATCGACATCCGGATGATGGGTGTGAATCAAGGCATTGAGGCTGGCCAATTCGGCTTCCGTCACCGCTTCGCCGGCGCGGATTTTTTTGAGGACGGTGTCTTGTTCGAACAGTTCTTTTAAGGCGAGCTCAACTTTAAGCCGGTAGCTGGCCATATCGACTGCATTGAGGTAGGTGCTTTGCTTTTCACGGACTTCGTCGCCATCCGGAATGTCGATGATGGGTTTGTCGACCTTTGGGCCTGTGCCTTTGTCGCGGTGCTGCATGATGCTGCGCAGTTCGGTGCGCGCCTGTTCCAATTCGTCGAGTGAGGCGGCTTGCCACCAGTTCAGTTCGCGGCATTGTTTGATGGTGGCGGCTTTGGCCTTGACCTGATTTAAGTTCATTTGCAGTTGCCAGAGCTGGCTAATCGCTTCGCCGGTTAGGTCGTTAAAGGACTGGCTGTTTTGCAGTTTGTGTTGCTGAATTTGGCAGAGCAGCAAATCCCATTGGTAGGCATCGCTGTGGCCGCGCACATCCAGCCATTGCATCAGCGGGGCGATGTCGGTTTCCAGCTGCGTGACGGTGTTGGGGCTGAACTGGCGCAGCACGTCCAGTTGGCTCATCTGCTGTTTGACTTTCCATTTATCGCGGACGGCAATGGTTTTGTCGTTCAGGCTGTTGATGGCTTTATGCAAAGCGTGCGCGACCCCGTCGAAAAAATCCGGTTCGGCGTGGTGCAAAGCGGTTTGAGCCAAACTCAGTTGGGCTTCAAACAGGCGTTGCATCAATGACTTGCTTTGGCTGATTTCGACCTCGCGTGGCTTTAGGCCGTGGTATTCGACCACGCCCCAATGATCGAAAATCTGAAAGTGGGTTTTGTGCTTGCCGGGGCCAAACAGATTCAGGCGCAAGCGCGTGCCGCGTCCGAGCATTTGCCAGAATTTGACGGGTGATTTGACCGGCCGGGCAAAGACCAGATTGACGATCTCCGGCACATCGATGCCGGTATCGAGCATGTCGACCGAGATGGCGATGGTCAATTGATCGTTGCTGCCTTCGCCCTTGAAGTCGTCGATCAATTCTTCAGCGCGCGGATCGTAGGTGTCGATGACCTGGCAGAACTTGCCGGCGTATTGCGGGTATAGCTCGTCGAAGAGTTTTTCCAACAGTTTGGCATGCTGGTGATTGCGGGCAAAGATGATGGTTTTGCCCAGGGTTTGCCCATCGGCCTGACGAATGCCGTGTTCCATCAGGTTTTGCAGAATCTTGCGGTTGGTATCTTTGTTGAAAATGGCGCTGTCGATTTGTTCAGCGTCAAAATCCAGAGCGTTGGGATCGATGCCTTGATCTTCCAGTGCGGCAATGGCTTCAGCGTTTAAGGCATGACCTTTGATGCCGTCACGCAAAAATTGCGTGGTGTGTTTGACGACCTGATAGGGCACCAGATAACCTTCTTCAACCGCCGTTTCCAAGGTGTAATTGCTGGTGGGTTGTTTGAAGTCGCAAGCGAACAATTGGCACGTCGAGCGACTGATCATTTCGACCGGGGTCGCGGTCAAACCGACTTGCAAGGCATCGAAATAGCGAAACATGTCGCCGTAGATGTTGTAAATGCTGCGGTGCGATTCGTCGGCGATGATCAAGTCAAAAAAGCCGGGATCAAAGGCATCGAACACGTTCATCATCGCCGGATAGGTGGCGACGAAAATGCGGTTGTGGCTGTCCTGCACGCTTTTACTGGTCAGGACCGTAATCGGCGCTGGCAGAAAGGCGCTGAAGGCATTTTTGGCCTGTTTACGCAGCTCGCGGCGGTCGCAGACAAACAATACGCGCTTCACCCAACCGGCTTTCATGCAAACATCGGCCAGCGCAATCGATAGCCGGGTTTTGCCGGTGCCGGTGGCTTGTACCGCCAAGGCTTTGCGTTGTTTGGTTTCGAAGCGTTCGGTAATGCGCTTTAAGGCTTCGTGTTGATATAAACGGTCAGTCAATATCTCCGGTTTGGGCGAGACCGTGTTGAACGGTTTGCGCTCAGTACGCTGACGTAATTGATACTGAAGACTGGATTTGGAATAAAACCCGTACAAACGGCGCGGCGGGTAATTTTGGGCGGGATGATCGTCCCATAGCCAGATGTCGTGACCATTGGTGTAAAAGATGAGCGGACGCTGGCCGTGCATTTTTTCCAGGCCGTCGGCGTAGTGTTTGGCTTGATGGCGTCCGGTTTCGGCATCAACCGCCGTCTTTTTGGCTTCGATGACCGCCAACGGTTTGCCGTTGTCATCCCATAACACATAGTCGGCATAACCTTCGCCACTGGCGGTGGGTTGATGCAGCACTTTTTCTTCCAGCGATACTTGCTCACTGTCCTCCAGTTGCCAGCCCACTTGGGCCAGTTGCAGGTCGATCAGGTATTTGCGGGTAGCGGCTTCGTTGAAATGTAAATCCAGCGCCGCTTTTTGGCCTTTGCTGGTAGCTTGTTGTTTAAGCTGTTCCAGTTCTTCAGCAGTTCGCTGCAGTTGCGCGGCTTTTTGGCGCTCCGCTTCCAACTCCGCCAGCATGGCTTGCATGCGGGCTTCCTGTTTGGCGTACTGCTCTAAAAGGGCCTTGCGTTCTTTTTTATAGTCGGCTTTTTCGGATTGAGCAGGCTTAGGCGGTTGGTAATCGGCAAAGCTGTTTTGATCGCCATTGGCGTAGGTGATGTACAACCAACGGGCAATGTCGAAGGTCTCTTTTAATAGCCACTGGGCGCTTTGTTCAGTGACTTTGTCGCCGTGGGCGGCTTTATTGCCGTGAATGCGCAAGGCATGCAGTTTGTCGATGACGACTTTGGGGGTGACCGCTTCGAAGGCATCATTACTGAGCATTTCCATGAAATTCGTCATCGGTGGCTTGGGTAAACCCAGCTGTTGATAAACGACATCGACAGTTCGCTCGGCAAAATTTCGCAGCTTGGTTAATGCACTTTGCGGATCATCCAGGACATAATGTTCCGCGAAGCCTGCCAATGCAGACAGTTCCGGCCAGCTGGTATTTAGAAACTCAAAATTTTGTGATTGCATAATGTCGATTCTTTCCATGTCCGCTTGATAGCGAAGAGCGTGCCGGTTCTGAATCCTTCAGTTTGGCGGCTGTAAGTTCTGTGATGCCCAATCAGGAGACGCGTATTTGCTTGCTTATTTATTGATGAGGTTTAGTTAAATAAAGCAAAAGTATAACGGGAATTCGCTCAGTACAACCGAGCTATAACAGTTTTTTATCGCGATACAATTAGATATCCATGCTCTTGTTTGGGCGCAGGAAAAACTTGACAGCAATTGGCTAAATCAAGCAGATGACTATAAAAAAGGAGATTAAGGATCTCATTAGGCGCCGCATTCGCTAAAAGTCTACCGCAAAGTGCCATCGGACCTCGTGGCGTTGAAGTTCTTTGAAGACGGAAACGAACTCTTCCAGGTCTTCCTGTAGTGCGGCCCCATTCTTGATAGCTTCCGGATTGGCTCGAAGATACGCAGAAAGTGTTTCCGTCCAGGCGAGGCCTTCGGCAGGCGCGAACCACTGTTCTTCAGGAAGCGTCTCCAGTACCTCAACGTCAGCATCCTCGAGCAATTCTCGAAGCTCTTCAGGATCTTGGCTAACGTAGTCGTACAGGGAATTAATGCCAGCAGCCTTGCAGACCCTGGATAGAGCTTTATCGCTGGTTTGCCCAAACGCTTTACCGTTGACATTCGTTTCAAGGCCTTCGACTTCACGCTCTGAAGCTATGAAGAATGCTACGCCCATTAGTTATTCCCCTTCATGAGATCACGCGTTTATCCATGCAGCTGGCCCGGAACGAAACGCCGAATTTGCATCGGCTTACACGCTATTATTAAGGCCGGGCTAAATTAAGGCTTTTCCTGCTCTATTGTCAAGAATACAGCTTCAACACAAGATTTAAAAAAAGGCATCTGCATTTCATTCTTCATAAACAGATCGAGATAATTCCAAAGTCCGATTTTGAATGGCTGCAGTACCACACGCAAACGACCGCTAAACCTCTTAATTCAGGTCGGGTAGATCGGTTTTTCTCCCGTAATATTGACAAAGCAAGTTCGGCCTAAACCCGACCGTCGGGGTCGCTATCCAATTTCAATAGACAAGGCAACCTTTGACCCAATTGACTGTCCGGTACTCGGCAAGCAAATTGATATAATCACAGGCTCACCCGACCAATTTCGGAGCAGGCCCTAGACCCCGACCATCTCGATTTGGCGATGAACCGTAAGAATTTTCGGTCTTGTATTGGGCTAGCAAGCGGGTTATCGAAGCCAAAAAATAGGAGCTGCGTGCGGCAAGGACCCTTGCCATCGAGAGGTGATGCGGCTAAACGCCCGATGCACGCGAACGTCAAATCGCGTCGGGTGTGCCCGGTTACTTCTGAGCAATTGGGCCAAATTGTTTCCTGATTAGCAAAATGTTTCAGCTTAATTCAAAAGCGCCTGTCATGCCCGTCGGGAAACGGACATCCAGTGCCATGGATGGTAAGCTTCGAGCTATACATGTAACCTGGATTTCGGCAATCCCTGCCGAAATGACGAGGTCGGCTAGGGGAAAAGTGTTAGAGCTGAAGCATCTTTAATAATCAGGAATTGTTTTGGCTTTTAACGATCGCTGTCGAACAGAAATTCTGTAAGGTTGTCCGGATAGGCTAGGAACACCAGAATGCTCGCCATTGTAGACAGTCATGATCACACCTTTTCGTTGATTAGCAACCTGTTACCCGCTCAAGGTAAATGTCAACTGGCCGTCAACAACTGTGTTGATCATGGGTATATCGATCTATAAAGCCGGCAATATCGCTGAGTACCGATGAGCTGTTTTGGAACGGCAAAGCCAGTGCTCCGATCAGGCCCGCATGATCCAATCCATCATAATAATGCGTTTCGACACACCCGCCCGCCCGCTTGACTTTGTCCGTCAGGCTTTCGATATTGAACACCCTCACAGTGTCATCATCGTTGCCATAAAGTAAAAGCAAGGGAGGTTCATTACCGTCGACAAAGTTGACCGGTTGCGATGCCGGATAATTTTCTTCCGGACCGAATACGACTCGCTGGTACTCATCGGTAAAAGGCAGAAAGTCATAAGGTCCAGCCAACCCGACAAAACCACGCAGACTGCTCCAGGTGTCGGCTAAGAGATACTGTTCATTTAAAGTTAATAGGGCGGCAAGTTGGGCGCCGGCTGAGTGACCCATTAGAAATATACGTGAGGAATCGCCGCCGTATTGGCCTATGTTCATTTTAATCCACTCTACCGTGTGCGTAGCATCTTCGATTATCTGTGGGAATTTAACCTCGGGGTAGCGC
>NZ_JAUSBX010000115.1 GCF_030651835.1 Methylicorpusculum sp.
TTTCTAAAAGGCGACGATGTGACGCGCAAACCGGTTAAAAACCGGCAAATCGGCTTTGTGTTTCAACATTATGCCTTGTTCAGACACATGACCGTGTTTGATAATATCGCCTTCGGTTTACGGGTCAAACCGCGTAAAGAGCGGCCTTCGGAAACGCAGATCCGGGAAAAAGTCCATGCCTTGTTAAATCTGGTCCAGCTCGACTGGCTGCATGACCGGTTTCCCGATCAATTGTCCGGTGGTCAACGCCAGCGTATTGCTTTGGCACGGGCGTTGGCGGTAGAGCCGTCGGTCTTATTGCTGGATGAACCGTTTGGCGCCCTGGATGCGAGCGTCCGTAAGGATTTGCGCTTATGGCTGCGGCATTTGCATCATGAGTTGAACGTCACCAGTATTTTCGTGACCCATGATCAGGAAGAAGCGATGGAAGTGGCCAGCCAGATTGTCGTGCTCAATCACGGTAAGATTGAACAAAAAGGCACGCCCAGCGAGATCTATGATCATCCCGGCAGTGATTTTGTGTCCCGCTTCATCGGTCAGACCAATGTTTTTCATCTCAAACAGGATGACAATGCCTGGCTGCAAACGGCAGGTATTGCGCTGGATGATCCTCAAGGCATCATCGTCCACGTCCGCCCGCATCATATTGCAGTTGAAAAAGCCGCTGATCCTGCCGATGCGCCGGTTTATTTGCACGATTGGCAACATCTGGGCGGCACTATCCGGCTGGAACTGAACCGGCCGGGTGTCAACGGCTCGCCAGCGACGATCTACGCCGAAATGCCGAACGAGCAGTTCAAGGAATTGGCTTTGCAAAAAGGCGACCGGGTCGCACTAAAAATCAAGCACGCGCATTGGTTTAACTGACCTAATCAGACATGAATATCAGCCAACTCGAAATTTTGCGGTTATTGCAGGAAACAGACTATAACGTCACCAAAACTGCCGAGAAAATGCATGTCGTGCAATCGGCCGTCAGCCGTCAGCTGATTTTGCTGGAAGAGGAATTAGGGGCACCCTTGTTCGAACGCCATGGCAAAAGACTGCATGGTCCCACGCCATTGGGCCTGCGGGTCCTGGAGGAAGTCAATCTGGTCAATCAGGCGATGAAAAACATCCGGGCCTTGGCCGATGATTTTATCGACAATCGCAACGGCTTTTTGCACATCGCCACCACCCATACCCAGGCAAAATATTTTTTGCCGGGGCCTATCGCTACATTCAGAGCGCACTATCCCGGCATTAAAATCTATATCGAACAATCGTCGCCGAATAATCTGATTAATTTACTGCATCAGCATAAAGCCGACATCGTGATCTGTACGGAAAAGCTGGGTGACAATGAAAAACTGATCATTCAGCCTTGCTATCACTGGCATCATACCGTCATTGTGCCGATCGGCCACCCCTTGGCCAATGAAACCATCACTCTGGAACGCCTGGCCACCTATCCGATTTTGACTTACAGCCAGGGCTTTACCGGGCGCAGCAATATTGAAAAAGCGTTTGGAGATGCGGACATAGCGCTCGATGTTACCTTGGCCGCGGCCGATTCCGATGTGATTAAAACCTATGTCCGCCTGGGTTTTGGGGTTGGCATTATCGCCGGCATGTCCTATGAGGCA